>NZ_JBIWES010000001.1:0-18818 GCF_044762665.1 Peribacillus sp. NPDC096622
GCCCAAATCTCTTATCCTTTGGTCAAAATTTCAAGGGAATTTTAAAAGGGGTTCGGAATTTTTTAAATTCCGAACCCCTTTTGTCTACAAACTGAGACGCTTGGGGTTACCAAGCGTCTTTTCTTCACTAAAATTGCTGTAATGTTTTCAATAGTTGGAGCAGCGAAGCTTTTAAATCCTCAACCACCCTCTTATCCTCACCCGACATAGCCGAAATGCGATCGGGAATGAAACAGGCCTCTTCCTGTAAACCAAGTCCCTTTTCCGTCAACTTAATCATGACAGAACGTTCATCTTCAGTTGAACGTTCACGGACAATCAAGCCATTCTGCTCCATTCGTTTCAACATGGGGGTAAGCGTTCCTGAGTCGAGGGCAAGGAGCTCGCCAAGTTTTTTTACTGTAAGTGTATCCTGTTCCCATAATAGAAGCAAAACAAGATATTGAGGATATGTCACTTCAAGTTTATCAAGCAGCGGTTTATATTTCTTCGTCATTTCCCGCGAACTTGCATAAAGCAGGAAACATAATTGGTCTTCCAGTACTTTTTCTATTTTACTTTGCATCATATCACCAGCTAATAGTAGTCCATCCGATATGCAATCATATCGAACTTATCTTTAATATAATCGTTATACTTTATAAAATAAAGGAATATCAGCAAGGAATAAATCTTCCTGAACGGAAAAAGGGAGCCAGCCCTTTTAAAACTTTAACTGCTCCCTGTTCTTCATTTATAGTTCTTCCAGTTCAGATTGCTTTCACCCAATAGTTCTTCGAATGATTTATTCTTCTCCCGCCGCTTTCTTTCTTCACGTTTTTTTTCTTCTTCCGCTGCCCTTTTCTCTTGTTCAGCCTCATTAAGTTCTTTTTGCTTTTGACGAAGCTGGGACATGATATCTTGATTGATCATATCACCGAGTTTCAATGAAGATGAATCTTTATCTTGGTTTTTGCTTTGATTTTGTTTTCGCGGCTGTTTCTTTTTCATCCTTAAAACCTCCTGGCCATTTATGAAATTATTATATCATGACTGCCGTTTTCCTCATCATGGTTTTCAAACAGTGTTTTCCCTTTTCCCTCATGGTAAAATAAAGAAAATCAACCGAGGAGGACCTTTCATGAAGAAATGGTGGTTTACACTGGCTGGAATCCTATCGTATATCATCGGCGTCGGCATTTATTTTTCCAATCGGATCATGTACATGAAAAAGAAGGAAGATGATTTTATCCAGAATCGTGAAATCATGGCTAAACGCCTGATCACGGAGGATTTTGATAATCTGCCTAAATCGGAAATTTGGGTATCGTCACCATCAGGATATTCCTTGAAATGCTTGTTTATCGAACCGCATGACACCAAAAAGTGGGTGGTCATTTCTCATGGTGTGACGGAGAACAAAGTCAATTCGATCAAGTACATGAACATTTTTCTTAAGCGGGGCTTCAATGCGATCATTTATGACCACCGCCGGCATGGGGATTCCGGTGGCAAGACGAGCAGTTATGGACATTATGAAAAATTCGACCTGAAGGCCGTAATCGATGAATTGAAAAGACGTAAAGGTCCCGACCTTCATATTGGCATTCATGGAGAATCCATGGGGGCCGTAACTCTGCTTTTATATGCCGGAATGCTTGAAGATGGCGCTGATTTTTATATTGCCGACTGTCCATTTTCAAACTTCGAGGATCAGATCAAACACCAGCTCAAGCATGAAGTCCCATTTCCTTCTTGGACCGTGTTTCCGCTTGGGCGTACGTTCATCAAACTCCGTGACGGATATTGGACCAATGAAGTGTCCCCAATCGATTATATGAAAAATATCCGAAAACCCGTGCTTTTCATCCATAGTGAAAATGACAGTTTCATTCCCGCTTCCATGACAGCGGAATTATATGCAGCAAAAGAGGGCCCAAAGCAGCTGTACATCGCTAAAAAAGGGGCCCACGCTCAATCTTATAATGAAAATCCAAAAGAATATGAAGATCAAATCGATCAGTTTCTAAAACTTGTCTGAGAAGAAAAGAGAGGGTATCCAAGATCCCTCTTTTGCTTTTAGTTAGATTTTATTAAAAAAGCTCATCCTCGGATTTAAGATTTGATTCGGACTTTTTAATTGAAAGCTGTTCGCTTCCGGAACAAAGTCTATTTTCATGACTTCATCAAGAAAAATCATTTTTGATTTCTCAACATATAGCGGGATTCCGTTCGTTTCCACTTTTTCAGTACCTTCTTCAGGTTCGTTGACCCACCATAGCGCCGTCACACCACTTACCACGCAGCCACAGCCATCAGTATCATATTTCAACTGTAAATATCCTTCTTGTCCCTGTACCTTACCGGCTACTTTCTCAGCCGCTGTTTCCGTCCATTCAATATACATGATTG
This sequence comes from Peribacillus sp. NPDC096622, assembly GCF_044762665.1. Lineage (NCBI taxonomy): Bacteria > Bacillati > Bacillota > Bacilli > Caryophanales > Bacillaceae > Peribacillus > Peribacillus sp. NPDC096622. Next base: position 2,392 of record NZ_JBIWES010000001.1, read on the forward strand.
CTGCCTCCCGGTGTCTTTGCATTCCTCCATTATAAACGATAAAAACGTTTCTGTTAACGAAACTGCCTGCTTCCTTTTGCAAGATCAGCCCTCACGAAAATCACTTTCCTCATGGACCGTTCTAACCAATGCCGATTCTCTTATGCCACGTCGTTCCTTTCATCACGATGCCGTTTCGAAAATGAAAGGCTGTCCCTTGGGGAACAGCCCTTCCGCTCATCATTCCATTATCCTTACATCCGCTATATCGGAAAGCCTGATATAGTGAGCCTGCTCAAACCGATCAACGATATGAAGCTTTTGGGTGAGCTCATTATAATAATGGATCCTGCCGATTAACAGCTGATACCGGTTTCCTTCATAATGAGCAATCGTGACATCCTTTCTTTCCTCCATCGCTTCCCCCATCACCGCATTCATTTCTTCCAGTTGCTGTTCATCCAGGATGCGCTTCGTTTCATAGCTATCCTCCACCACCCAATCCCGCAGCATCTTCACATGTTCCGGCAACATCATCGATGTCCATTTGATACGGCCGCGATCACGAATCATTCTTTTTCCTCCTTTCAAAGTCAACCTTACGCCTTATGCCCGCCAAGCAGCTTGCTTCGGTAAACGGCTGTACCTGCTTCTGTATACGAAACTGCACGCAATAACGATTTGGCTCCATATTTGTGGCGGATTCGATCAACCGTGTAACTCAATTCCCGCTTCTTCCAGCGCGAAGCATCAAATAAAGTCAGCTGCATTTCGTTATCATCTACAATATTCGAGAGTCTGACCTCTATGCTTCGAACCGTTTTTTGCTTATAGTTCTCATGAAAAAGCTCCAGGCAAACTTTATATAACTCCAGCGTAATGTTGCTCGGCTCGTTAATCGAACGCGAACGATGGAAACCTCCGCCAAACTCATCCTTGCTGTAACCAATGCCTAGGCTCACCGTCCTTCCTGCCTTACGATGGGTGCGTGCCCTTCTTCCAACTTCTTCGCAAATTTCCAGCATGACCTGCTTTATCTCATGTTCCTCCTTATAATCCCGCAGCAGGATTTGACTTTTACCGAAGCTGACCTGCCCTTCGATGATCGCTGCCCCCATATCGGATAAATCTATTCCCCAGGCATGGTGGTAAAGCTGATTGCCCATAATTCCAAACTTCGCTTCAAGTAATTCAAGATCATAATTGGCAAGCTGCCCAACCGTAAATATGCCCATTCCATGAAGGGTTTTTTCTACGCGCCTGCCGATCCCCCACATTTCACGCAGCGGGGAAATCGGCCAAAGTTTGCTTGGTACATCCTCATACTTCCATTCCGCAATCCCTTTATGTTTGGCTTCCAAATCAAGGCAAAGTTTTGCCATAAGCATGTTCGGTCCAATTCCAATGGCACAGGGGAGCTGTAATTCCCGTTCAATTTCATCTTTTATCTTTTCAGCTATCATGCGGGCATCTCCCCATAAAGAAGCGGCACCATCGACTTTCACAAAACTTTCGTCCACACTATATACGTGAATCGCTTCTTTGGGCACATAACGGTTGAACAAGCGGGTGATTTCCGTCGAGACCCTTAAATAAGTCGCCATTTTAGGTTCAACGACGACAATCCTCGGATCATTCGGAATCTCGAACATCCGCGAACCTGTCTTGATGCCAAATTCCTTCTTCATCTTTGGAGAAGCCGCAAGCACAATGCTCCCTGTCCTCTTCAAATCACCAACCACCGCCAGATAACAATCAAGCGGGTCCAGCCCAAGCATGACCGCTGAACAGCTTGCATAAAAACTTTTCATATCGATACACATAATTGATTGTTTCGGCATCGTCCCATAATCCATCATCTCTTCACCCTAACAAGAATATACGTTCGCTTTATTATATTCATAACTCTAACCGAATATACGTTCTTATTCAATGGAAGTTTTCATACAAATTTCTACTTTTTATTGTAATTTCCTTGAAAAATATAATAGATACTAAAAATGGGTGAAATTCCAAATTTAAACTCAGTATCCAAATAGTTTTTTTGAAAAAGATCAATTGGTAGCTTGATTAATATCCAATAGGTCCATATACTCAGTTTTTTTAACTTCCCCCACCCTTTTCAACAGACTTTCGTCTGTTTAAAATCCAGTCTTAATGCTCATTTTTTGTAATGAAAATGTAACGAAAATTATGTCTAATTGTCATAATGGTATTGTAGGATAATATTGTTAAGAAATAATAGAAAGATAGATAGAGAGGAAATGAAAATTATGAAGAAATGGATCGCTTCAGCTGCTGTTGCATCTGCCATGATGCTAACCCCACTGCAAGCCTTTGCCAACATTGGAGACCAAACCCTCAGACCCGGAATGACACATAGTGATGTCAAACAACTACAACAACTATTAAAAACCAAAGGTTATTTCACATATTCAGGTTCACTGACTACATATTACGGCACCTATTCTGTATCCGCAGTAAAAAAATTCCAAAAAGCCAAAGGGTTGACTGCCGACGGAATTGCCGGCCGCAACACATTTAATGCGCTTGGTGTTTATAATGTCAATAATACTAGCTTGATCAGCTATGCAAAAACCTTAATAGGCAAACCCTACAAATGGGGCGGAACAACACCAACTGGATTTGACTGCTCAGGCTTCGTCTATTACGTATTCCAGAAATCACAAGGGATTACCTTACCGCGTACAACATCCTTGCTCTATTCCAATACGGGTTTAAAAGTATCTTCACCAGCTAAGGGTGATCTTGTATTCTTTGATACTTCTTCTGGAAGAACAGGAGTATCCCATGTTGGGATCTATATCGGAAATGGTCAATTCATCAGTGCTACGTCTTCTAAAGGAATAACCATCACGGATATGGATAATTCTTATTGGAAACCAAAATATTTAGGTGCAAAAACTTTATAAAATCCAGTGATATCCCATAAAACAACCGGACAGAATTCGAAGTGAATCAGTCCGGTTGTTTTATTTTATATATAATATTTCATCCGTTAAATCCTCAACTGTCACAATGAATGAAGAATCCAAGTTGGAACGATTCATCATTTCGATATTATAAACATGCTCTGAGGGTAAATGGACGACTTCGAGAACCATGAATCGCTGGCTTTCCGCTTTGCTGACATGATCGAGAGCAGCAGTGACCGCCCTTTGTTCGGCTAAGCTGATTTCATCCGTCAAAACAAGAATCATTTTTGCTTCCGCTTTCCCAGGAAATGATTTCTTCACCCCGCCCCGGTGCCATGGTTTCACTTTCATCCCGATTTCCAGGTCGGAATAATCGAGGTCATTACCATGTTGATCTTGAATATATGTATCATTGGTCACCTTATAGTACGTCCCTTTAATCAAAACCCTTTTATCGTCAAGATCCGTAATGAAACCTTGTTCCCCTTTATCAATGGGTTCATCCATGTTCCAATCGGGGGATTGACAGCTACCCAGAATAAAGGCGACGAATATATATATATAAAGGTTTACAATCATCTTCATGAAAATCCCTCCTAATAGAAATAGACGGATTCCCCATGAAATAGTTACCAATTCAAATGAAAACTTCGGTTATTTCAAAAAAGGGGAATGTCATCGACATTCCCCTTTACCTAATATTAGACCATCTTTGACCTGTCCGGTATCGAAAGTATAGCCTACTTTTTAAAAAATGCTTTTTTTCCTAATGTTTCGGTGATCTTCGGAAACATGTTATACCATTTCCCAGCTAAATTCATCCAGCCAGGGAGATTGATTTCCCTCTTATTGGTCAGCATCGCCGCTACGATTTTAGCAGCGACATCTCCAGGCTTAAGCATGAATTTTTCAACGTTCTTTAAGTATGCACCTGATTCATCCGCAATGTTAAAGAAATTCGTTTCTATAGGGCCAGGATTGACGGTGGTCACAAAAACATGATCTTCCATCAGCTCGAGCCGAAGTGCGTTTGAATAGCCAAGAACTGCGAACTTGGTAGAAGAGTACAATGTTGATTTAGGAGTGGCGATTTTACCGGCCTGTGAAGCGATATTGATGATATGCCCCGATTTTCTCTGCTTCATATACGGTAAAACCAGCTTTGTGCAGGCCATTAGCCCAATGACGTTGACAGCAAACATTGCTTTCGTTTCATTTAATTCCGTATCCTGCGCTTCTTTAAACGTGCCGAAACCCGCATTGTTGACCAACACATCCACTTCACCTATTTGCTCATGGATGTCATTAAAAACATTTGTCACCTGATCAGTGTCTGCAACGTCAAGCTTATAGGCATATGCATCAATCCCATATTGGGTGATCAGTTCATTCTTTAACAGAAGTAATTTATCCATGCTTCTGGCCAAGAGGACGAGACGTCCTCCCTGTTTTGCACTTTGAATGGCAAGTTCCTTGCCAATCCCTCCGGAAGCACCGGTAATAACAATAACTTTACCTTGCAACTTATTCAAAAAAAGCGGCCTCCTTACGAACATTAAGCGATTGAATACAGAATGACCCCTGATTGGATTTCTGTTTGAACTTCACCCAAGTCTTCTAAATAGTCCAGCTGACCGACCGTTTCCGAAAGTGTCAGTCCCACTTCCTGAAGGTATACTTTCGGAAACAGCTGCTGACACACTTCAAAGGCAGATAAAGGCTTATCTTGAAGCATGCCTTTCACCTGCATGGCACGGTTATGCTGCCGCTCGAATCTATATTGAATCAAGTCGGCAACCGCATCTCCTTCCACCTCAGATCCATGTCCGGAGTAAACTGTGGATATGGGAAAATCCAATAATTTCTGAAGTGATGCATTATATTGCAGTAATGGGCGAGGCCTCATGCCTCCGGGAAGTAAAGGTGGTTCCATTAATGGGTTAGGTGAAATCTTGGCAAGCAAGTGATCGCCAGCGATCATGACCCCGTCACTTTCCCGGTAAAAGGATAAATGGCTTTGCGCATGACCCGGAGTCTCGATCACTTTCCAGCCTGGAAGACCAGGAAGCTCATCTCCCTCAGCCAAATATCCATGCAGCTTCCGTTCACTAAGGAAACCGATTTCGTCTCGGTTATGGATCAGTTTATTTTTCAGCTCTTCTGCTACTCCGAACTTTTGGGCATAATCAAGGAAAAAACGATTATGGGTTTCAAGAAAATCATCACTGATAGTAAGCCAGCGCTGATTGTTTTTGTGTCCATAAACCGGGATTTCCTTTTCAAAGAAATCGAGTGCACCAGCATGGTCGGGATGATGATGTGTTAAAATGATTTGTTCGATATCAGTCAGTTTCAGACCTAAATCCCCAAGCCCGTTAGTCAAGGCTTCCTTTGATCGTTTTGTTTTCACTCCAGTATCGATTAACGTTAAAGCATCCCCTTTAACTACATAAACATTCACATCACCCACTGCAAAGGGCGTGGGCAAAGCAATTTTTGCAATATCTCCATTCCAATTCGCCATAATCTTTTCCACCTTAGAATAATTATATTTATATAAATCTTTTTATACGCTAACCAGGATTCTAAGTATAGTTATCATGTATAATTACCATTTTACATGTATTTTTAATTACTGTCATTATTTTCACATAATTCATGTCTATTTTTTATCGTCCATGCATATATTATCATTGACAGAGTACTGATATATCCTTCATAATCACAAGTAATTAAAGACGGCATGGCTTTGATTAAGGCCAAGTAAATTATTGATGGCGTAAAGAGAGTGAAGCTCGGAAAGTGCTGAAAGGCTTCATCGCCCCCTCATTATTGAACCTACCTTATGAGCCTTCAGGAAAACCTGACGTAATTCCCGCGTTAGAGGATTCAAGTGCAGCTTTTCTGTTTATTTATTACGGAAAGGTTGAACAAAGGTGGTACCACGGAAGCTAGACCTTTCGTCCTTTATTGGATGAGGGGTCTTTTTGTTTTTCGAAAAAAGGCCGAAAATTTAAAAGAAAAAGGAGCGGGAAATATGAAAAAAATCGCGTTTATCGGAGCTGGATCGATGGCAGAGGCAATCATTTCGGGGCTGGTGACCCAACAGGTAATTGAACCAGAAAATATTTTTGTAACCAATAAATCAAATGATGATCGGTTCGTTTATTTAAAGGACCAATATGGTGTTACTGCAACAAGATCGCTGCAGCTATTAGTACAGGATGCAGACCTTGTCGTACTGGCGGTGAAACCGAAAGATATTTTAGAAACGATGCAATCAATAAAAGAATACATCCGTGAAGAAATGCAGTTCATTTCCGTTGTTGCCGGTGTTCATACAACTAGTTTGGAAGGAATCGCCAACAAGCGGTTTTCGATCGTCCGTGCCATGCCTAATACATCAGCAGCTGTAGGAAAATCAGCAACGGCCCTTGCGGCTAACTGTCATACGAAAGACTCGCAATTACAAACGGCGATTACCCTTTTTGAAACGGTAGGTACGGTGGCAGTGGTCGATGAAACCCAGCTAGATGCGGTAACAGGCTTATCAGGCAGCGGTCCTGCTTATATTTATTACTTGGTCGAGGCATTGGAAAAATCGGCAGAAAAAATAGGTCTCGATTCCGAAACCGCTAAGCAATTGATTCTTCAGACACTTATGGGCGCAGCCGACATGTTACAGAAATCACCTAAAACGCCTGCCGTACTAAGAAAGGAAGTAACTTCACCAGGCGGAACGACTGAAGCAGGTCTGAAAGCACTACAAGCACATCAAGTGGAAGATGCATTCATTGCCTGTGTACAAGAAGCGACAGAGCAATCAAAGCGAATGGGCAATCAAATAAGTAAAGAACTAGCCAAATATGTAGTTTCGCAGTAGCCGCAAGATGATGACCGGCTGTTGTGCCTGGCCACTCCTACGGCAATGGCCAGGCAACAGCCCTTTTTATGATCCAGACATCTTATAAAGGGTAAACCTTCTGAAGTGAGCGTTACTTTATAATCAGCATATCATTTTCATCGAAACTCCAATCCTTCGAATACGCAACCTCCCAATAGTAACCATCAGGGTCTGAAAAATATCCGCTGTATCCTCCCCAAAAAACATCCTGAGGTGATTTCTCGATTGTTCCCCCAGACTTTTCAGCCTTGTTGATCACTTCATCCACTTCTTCAATCGATTTAGCATTATAAGCGAGCGTAAGACCCGGGAAACCATTTTTCTTAGGCGGTTTTATCTCATCAATGTCTTTTGCCAGTTCCTCTAAAGGATACAAAGCAAGTTTCGTTCCGGCATTATTAAAAAAAACGATTGCGGGATCGTCCTCTTTTATCAATGTACGGAATCCCAACCCGTCCCGGTAAAACCTTAATGATTCAGTAATATCCCTGACACCTAAAGTTATAATGTTGATCCTGTTCATGCTAGCCCTCCTTCTTCCATGTTTTAAGGGTAAATTCGACATCTGGATCACTTTTCCCTTTTTAGCTTGATTGACCATCATCCACACCATAACAAATGCTTCTAAAAGAATTTGCAAAAAGCTTCACAGGGGATTCACTTTGGATTGCTCCTCATGCAAATTACGTAGGAATTCCACTTTCTTTGCCGAATGAATACATGTTTTGTCATCTGTAAAGGAATTCCCCCATACTTATCGAATTCAAAACCAAAAGGGGGGAATCTCGATGAATACAAGTGCAGTTGCCCGGTTACTGAATGTTTCCCATAGTACGATTCAACGCTGGGTCACCCAATTGAACATGGAAGTAGAACGGAATCAGCTTGGCCACTACCAGTTTTCGGATGAAGACATTGCATTATTGAGAAAAGTTCAAGATCAGCTGAACGAGGGCATCATTCTCCAAAAAGTCAGCATCTCAGAGAATAAGATTAGAAAAGCAACCATCCAGAAACACTCCGAACCGAATAAAGAACATGATCAACTGCTTGAACGGGTCATCAGGCTTGAAAATGGCCTGAAAACAAAAGCGGACGATGTTGTATCCTATCAGCTTTTACAGCACAGAAGTGAAATGGAAGAAATGCACAAACTCGTTAAGAAACTCGAAGCCCGTATCGAAGCGTTAGAAACACCAACGGGTCAGCACTTTGATTATTACCTCGCGGCTGAAGAAGCTGCTGCCACTAAAAAGACGAAAAAAAGGCCATTCATAAAAATGATTTTTGGAAACAGAAAGAACGATAGTTCATCATGGAGCACAGCCGACAGCGATTGACATCTTTTATCAAGATCGTTCATGAGCACCCCGCGATAACCATTTTAGTTATGCAAAGCATTTCTTCAGTAATAGGACCTGATATTATTAATTACCCCAAAACAAAAGGCCCTGACCCAAATCTCACCTGGGTCGGGCCTTTTTCATCATCTTAAATCAACACAGCACGGTCATTGATCATTTTTTCGCCTTTGATGCGTTGGAATTCGTTAAGCAGTTTTTCGACAGTTAACTTCTGCTTTTCAGCGCCTCTGGCTTCAAAAATGATCTGACCCTTATCCATCATGATCAGGGAATTTCCAAGATCGATTGCCTGCTGCATATTATGAGTCACCATCAACGTCGTTAATTGGTTCTTTTCGACGATTTCCTTCGTCAGGTTTGTAACAAGCTCTGCCCGCGAAGGATCAAGCGCTGCAGTATGTTCATCAAGAAGCAGGATTTTAGGATCGGTGAAGGTCGCCATCAGCAATGATAGTGCCTGACGCTCCCCCCCTGACAATAATCCCACTTTTGCAGTCATCCGGTTTTCCAAGCCTAAATGAAGGGTGCCCAAACAATCTTTAAAAAGTTCTTTCCGTTTCTTTGTCACCCCAAAGCCTAAACCTCTTCTATTGGTTCTGCCATAGGCAATTGCCATATTTTCTTCAATCGTCATATGCGGTGCCGTACCCAGCATGGGATCCTGAAAAACGCGTCCAATCATTTTTGCACGGGCATGTTCTTCAATGGACGATACGTTTTCACCATCGATGATGACTTCACCGGCATCAGGGAGAATCTTACCGGAAATCATATTCATCAAAGTCGATTTACCTGCTCCATTACTTCCGATGACTGTTACAAATTCGCCTTTTGTCATCTGTAATTCCAGATTTCCAAGAGCTAGCTTTTCATCTGGAGTTCCCTCATTGAACACTTTATAAATCTGATTTAACCGAAGCATATTCTTCCCCCCCTTTCGGTAAAGTGCCATCATGACGCATCTGTATTTCTTTAAGCCGCCTTTTCTTCCGGTTTTTTTCCTTTTGTTTATCGGAAATTTTTGGAATAACAAGTGCCCCGACCACAATAAGTGCCGTAATTAATTTAACATCCCCTGTTTCAAGGAATTCAACGCGAAGTGCCAAGGTTACGACGATTCGGTAAATGATCGCCCCTCCAATGACCGCAAGCGTCGCACGTGCAATCGTTTTTGCACCAAATAGAGCCTCACCGATTATGACGGATGCCAATCCGATGACAATGATTCCAATCCCCATGCCTATATCGCTAAAACCGTTATATTGGGCAACCAAGGATCCCGAAAAAGCAACAAGTGCATTTCCGATTGCTAGTCCGAGAATCTTCATGTTGCCGGTATGGGCGGAAAAACTCTTGACCATGGCTTCATTATCACCAGTCGCCCGTAAGGCTAGACCAATTTCCGTTTTTAAAAAAGCTGACATTCCTGCTTGGATGACTACAGCCACAATAAGCATAACGATTAATATGGCCCATGTTTTTGGCAGGCTGTCACCGAGACCCACGAATGATAAAAGACCATTCAACAAATTGTCCAGCCCGGTGCCAGCCCAGGCATCCTGGATATTCGTGATAATGGTTGTTTGGGAAAGCAACGGAATGTTTGATGCACCCATGATCCTCAAATTTATCGAGTAAAGCGCAATCATCATTAAGATACCTGCCAAGAGAGGATTGATTTTCCCTTTGGTATGCAGGAACCCCGTTATCGTCCCAGCGATGAACCCTGCCACCATGGCACTCAACGTGGCAACGATCGGCGAGTAACCGTTAACGATCATAATCGCGGCAACAGAGGCCCCTGTCACAAAACTGCCTTCCACTGTCATATCCGGGAAGTCGAGAATCCTGAATGTTAAATAGACACCAAGTGCCATGATCGCATAAATCATTCCCGACTCAAAAGAGTTGAATAAGGCTGAGAACATTTTTTTCTTCCTTCCCCGAACAAAAGCAGAGTTTATTTTACAAACTCAGCATCTGCTTTCCATTCTTCTTTTATTTCAACACCCATATCTTTTGCTGCTTTTTCATTGATGACCAATTTCAGTTTTTGTGGATATTGAACCGGGATATCTCCAGGTTTTTTACCATCCTTCAGGATTTCAACCGCTTTTTGCCCCGCTTCATAACCAATATCATAGTAACTGAAGCCATATGCTGCAAAACCGCCCGCATTCACGGAATCAAGTTCGCCGACAAACAATGGGATATCTTGATCTTTCGCCACGGAAATGACCGATTCCAGTGCCGAGACAACTGTATTATCAGTAATGATATAGAAAGCATCCGCTTTTCCGATTAATGATTCCGTTGCTTGTTTAACATCCGCTGAAGTCGAGACGGATGCTTCCACGACTTTCAATCCAGCTTTTTTCGCTTCCGCTTTCACATTTTTTATTTGGACGACTGAATTTTGCTCCCCTGTGTTATAAACCGTTCCAATCGTCTTGGCGCCAAGCTCTTCCGCTAGGAATTTCATTGACTTTGCAATGGCTTCAGGATGGGAATCCGTCGTACCCGTCACATTTCCGCCTGGTTTTTCCAATGAAGTGACAAGCTCCCCCGCTACAGGATCGGTAACCGATGTAAAGACGATCGGAATATCCTTGGTCGCATTTAAAGCACTTAGGGCACTAGGAGTCGAATTCGCAAATATCAGATCCACTTTATCCCCAACGAAGTTATTGGCAATCGTTTGACTGTTGTTTTGGTCACCCTGTGCAATTTGAAGATCATATTTCGCATTGATGTCACTATCCTTCAACGCCGCCTGGAAGCCTTCGTATGCTTGATCCAGGGAATCATGCTGAACGATTTGTGTTACCCCAATGTTTAATGTATCCTTTCCGCTTTCATCCTTTGCCGCATCTTTTTCCTTTTCATTTCCACACCCAGCCAATAATAAACCTGCGACCAATGTCATAGCTGCAGTTGAATATAATTTCTTTTTCATATTTTCCCCCCGCTTTTTCCTTATTTAAAATAATGTTTTACTAACGGTGCCAGCTTTTTTCGCTTTTATGTCCTAAATTATAATCGTTTAGTCCCAATTATTCCAATATATTTTTTAACTTTTTAGAATTTTTTGAGTTCTAAATGTAAAACATGAAAAAAGCCGCTGTGAAAGGTATGGTATCTTTCACAGCAGCTTTTTGAAAAATCAATGTTCGACAACCTGGCTGACAATTTCGGTAACTGTAGCACGATCAATTTTTTCTTTGCCTTCTTTTAAGGCTTTCAATGTGGCTTTTGCCAATTCCAAGGGTATTTTACAGAATTGGGTGATCTCTTTCGTTTCAATCTCTCCAATGTACGCATCGGCTAATGCAAGATTACGCTCCGTATGGGCAAGCATCTCGTCGAAACCCCAGCCATCCGGATAAAAATTCACACCACGTTCTGCATCTTCCTCACGGTTACGCAGGATATTGACCGTTTGGAGTCCGCGACCAAATGCGATGGCAAGTTCACGGTCCGTTTCGGTTCCATCGTACCAGTTCCACATATCGGAGAGCATGACCCCCACTAAACCTGCAACATAATAAGTGTAATCATCGAGTTCCTCTTCATTATGGATTTGCCAGTCCTTAGTAACCCATTTTGCCATGCCTTCGGCCATTTCCTTTGTTGACTCCAGTACTTTGTCTTTTGCACCAGGGGGACAAAATTCAACCCAGTCCGAAAGAAAAAGGGTCACCTCGGGCAGATCATCCTTATATGGTTCAAATAACTTTTGAAGATCATCTTCCTTGAAATTCGCATCCGGAAGCTCACTAAGGGCCTGTAACAGGGAAACCTTAATATCTGCAGGAAGACCTGGGTGGTCCTCGATCTCATCGATGGCGCGCATGCAAAGGTATGCAGCTCCAACAGCCTCTTGCAATCCCTTTGGAAGATAGCTGATTGGAATGAAAAAAGTCCGGCTTGTTTTCAGGAGAAAATCCATTGCTTTAGTATGTAGGTCACTTTTGTCAGTCATATTTACACTCCTTTAAATATCCAATGAACAATTGATTAATTATATCAAACATTGGCTTTGATTTCAGCAGCCCGATTCCTCTGAATACAAAGGAACTTTAATTGCCATCAGATCTTCACCCATGATCGTATTTGCAAAGATCGCTTTGCTTTCCTCTTTTAGCCTCACAGCATCCTCTGAAGTATACCGTGAGCTGATATGCGTAAGGATTAGATGCTTAGCTCCCGCTTTCAAAGCCGTTTCTGCAGCCTGAACGGTGGTCGAATGATAATAAGCTGATGCCATTTCAGATTCTTCCGCTGAAAATGTAGCTTCATGAACAAGGTAATCCGCCGATTCAGCAAGAATGAGCGCATTGCTGCACATTCTTGTATCACCAAGAATCGTGATGATCCGGCCTTTTTGCGGAGCACTGATATAGTCCTTCCCATTTAAGACACGGCCATCATCGAGACAGACCGTTTGTCCATTTTTCAATGCTTTAAAAAGAGGCCCCGGCTTCACTCCTTCAGACCGCAGCCGGTCGACCAGTAAGCTACCCGGCCGATCTTTTTCCACAATCCGATAACCGATGCTGTAAATGCCATGATCAAGCGTCATGGCAGTCACTGTGAATTGTTCGTCCTCAAACACTGTGCCTTCTTCTATTTCGATTATTTCCAAGGGATATTTTAAATGAGTTCCACTCACCTGTAAGCTCGTCTTAATAAATGAATCTATGCCATGTGGACCATATACGGTCAATTTATCGACTCCGCCCTGAAAAGATCTGCTGCTTAAAAAACCAGGCAGTCCGAAGATGTGGTCACCATGTAAATGGGTGATGAAGATCTTTTCAACCTTTCGCGGTTTGACCGCCGTTTTTAATATTTGATGCTGTGTCGCTTCCCCACAATCGAATAACCAAACCGTCCCTCGTTCTTCCAATAATTGAAGGGCGATTGATGTCACATTACGCGCTTTGGCCGGAACGCCAGCGCCTGTACCCAATAAAACGAAATCCACGATACTACCTCCGTTGCAAATACTTTATGACTTAACTATAGCATAACCAAGGTGCTCTTTCATTTATGACCCATTAAAACCGAAAGCAAATTAAACTTTTAATGAAATATGAGAAAAAATGCGCAAATTGATTGCTTTGAGGGAAAGCTAAACGTAAAATTAGAAATTGGTACACATACGGGAATTCCAACTTTATAGACAGATTTAACGGAAAGTTGAGGTTTTAACATGACAGAAAACAATAAACCCACAGCATTGATCATGATTTTTGGTGCTACCGGAGATTTAGCGAAAAGGAAATTGTTTCCTTCCATATATCGACTATTTCAAAAAGAGAAAATCAATAAGTTCGCGGTCGTCGGAGTGGCAAGGAGGCCATTGACGAACGAGGAGTTCCAAACAAGTGTCAAGGACTCGATTCTCACGTTCGGACATGCGGAAGAAAAGGTCGACGAATTCATTTCCCATTTCCATTATCACTCCCATGACGTCTCAAGTTCAGAATCGTACTTGCAATTAAAAGACATTGCCGAACAATTAGACGGTCAATATCAATTAGAAGGAAACAGGATCTTCTATTTGGCGATGGCACCCGAGTTTTTCGGAACGATTGCCGAACAGATTAAAGCTCAAGGCCTGAGTGACACGGATGGATATAAGCGCCTGGTCATCGAGAAGCCATTTGGACACAGTTTCGAAACAGCACAAAAATTGAATGAGCAGATTCGGACTGCATTCGCTGAAGATGAAATCTACCGCATCGATCATTATTTAGGTAAAGAAATGGTCCAAAATATCGAGGTCATCCGTTTTTCCAATGCCCTATTCGAGCCGCTTTGGAATAACAGATATATATCCAACATCCAGGTTACTTCAAGCGAAACACTTGGCGTTGAAGAACGCGGACGTTATTATGAAACCAGCGGTGCCCTAAGGGATATGGTCCAAAACCATCTTCTGCAAATGGTAGCCTTGCTTGCCATGGAACCCCCGATCGCTTTGACGACAGAAGAGATTCGAAGCGAAAAAGTGCGGGCATTGCGTTCACTTCGACCAATGAAAGTAGACGAAGTCAATCAATACTTCGTCCGTGGCCAATATGGTGAAGGAACGATAGATGGACAAACACTTCCGGCCTACCGCAATGAACATAACGTAAATCCCGAATCCAACACTGAGACGTATGTTGCGGGTAAATTGATGATTGATAACTTCCGTTGGGCCGGTGTTCCTTTTTATATCCGTACCGGTAAGAGAATGGATGTCAAATCAACGAATATCGTTGTTCAATTCAAAGATATCCCCATGAATCTGTATTATAAAACGGAAGAAACGCTGAACCCGAATCTTCTCGTCATCAATATCCAGCCTGACGAAGGTATCACATTGTACTTAAATGTTAAGAAATCCGGGACGACATCCAATACAAAGCCAATGAAGCTGACCGTCTCGAACAAAGGGATCGAACACATCAATTCTCCCGAGGCATATGAAAAATTATTGTTTGACAGCATGCGCGGGGATGCTACAAACTTTACGCACTGGGACGAGGTTGCCCTCTCATGGAAGTTCGTCGATACGATTTCCAATGCATGGGAAAATACTAAAGACGAGTCTTTCCCTAACTATGAGGCGGGATCCACAGGTCCACTTGCATCCGATGAACTCCTTGCCGAAGATGGACATATTTGGTGGCAAGTCAAGAAAAACGAAAATAATGAATAAAATGAAAAAGGGATGCAGATTTGTATCTGCATCCTTCATTCATGAAACACTCTTCCTAAGTAATTTATTCCGGATAATATGAAACATTTCCTTGGACTTGGATATTCCTTCCTCTTTTTCCGAGTTGAGCCAAAATGAAACACCGGATTCTAAGGCAATGAAAAATAAAAAAATGGCTACAGCCCACCAGATGATGAACATAAAGTCCTCCGCTCCTTTTCTCTCTTTCTGCCTACTGTATCCTACGGTCCGTCCAGCTCTTTCAATGTTTATATTCCTTTTTCCACAGGAGTTTAAACCTAAAAAAGCAAGGATGAATGTCATACATCATACTACATTTTCCCTAAAAAAGGTAAATTAATTGGAACTATTTACAACTAGTTCATTCTCACCATTTTTCCCCTTATCTAAAAAGAATGGTAAGCCCTTGAGGTTACACTAAAAAAGACCCTTAGTGACAGTATCGCTAAACCTTGGGCACATCCGTGACAGCTGCGGGTTATGCAATGAAGCAGACCCGGGGCTCAAACAAAATGGTAGCTAATACGGTTTTTGGTTTAGGTTTGGCACATGTTGCATTAGGGGTCATTGACCTTGTAGAGCATCAGAGATAGAAAAAAGCCGGTTTAAAAGGGAATCCCTTTTAAGCCGGCTTGAACTTTTATTTTTCCATCCATTCAGTATGGAACGTTCCTTCTTTATCAATGCGTTGGTAAGTATGGGCTCCAAAATAGTCACGCTGAGCTTGAATCAGGTTAGCTGGCAGCGTTTCTGTACGATAGCTGTCGAAATAGGCAAGTGCCGATGACAAGCAAGGAACCGGGATTCCGTTCATCACAGCCGTTGACACTACCTCACGCAAAGCTCCTTGATAGCTTTCGACGATCCCTTGGAAGTAAGGATCTAGTAGAAGGTTGTTCAAGTTTGCTTCACGATCGTACGCTTCCTTGATTTTTTGGAGGAATTGTGCACGAATGATACATCCACCACGGAAAATCATCGCGATTTCCCCATATTGCAAGTTCCAGTCATTTTCTTCTGATGCTGCTTTCATTTGTGCAAATCCTTGTGCATATGAACAGATTTTGCTCATATAAAGTGCTTTTCGGATACTTTCAATCAAAGCCTTTTTGTCGCCTGTAAATGATTCAGCTTTTGGACCACGAAGGATTTTACTCGCTTCGACACGCTCGTCCTTGATTGCTGAAATAAACCGGGCAAACACGGATTCCGTAATGATTGGAAGCGGAACACCAAGATCAAGCGCACTTTGACTTGTCCATTTCCCTGTACCTTTTTGGCCAGCTTTATCTAAAATGACATCGACCATCGGCTTGCCAGTTTCTTCATCATATTTTTTGAAAATATCAGCAGTAATTTCAATCAAATAGCTATCAAGTTCCCCTTCATTCCATTCAGAGAAGACTTCATGGAATTCTTCAGCAGATAGTCCAAGGAGATTTTTCAGAAGGAAATAAGATTCGGAAATCAATTGCATGTCCCCGTATTCAATACCATTATGTACCATTTTC
>NZ_JBIWES010000001.1:18914-347011 GCF_044762665.1 Peribacillus sp. NPDC096622
GTCACATAATGACCTGCCCCATCCGGTCCGATATACGTGCAGCAAGCATCACCATCGACCTTAGCTGAAATGTCCTTCAAGATCGGTGCAACAAGTTCATATGCTTCTTTTTGACCTCCAGGCATGATGGAAGGACCTGTTAGAGCTCCTTCTTCGCCCCCTGACACGCCTGTACCGATGAAATGGATGCCAAGCTTGCTTAGTTCCTCATTGCGGCGCTGAGTGTCCTTGAAGAAGGTATTCCCTCCATCAATAACGATATCACCTTTATCAAGCAACGGTTTTAATTGCTCGATTGTTGCATCCGTTGCCGCTCCGGCTTTAACCATCAATAAAATTTTGCGTGGTGTTTCCAAGGAATTGACGAATTCTTCAAGCGTATAAGCGGCTGTTACGTTTTTGCCTTCCGCTTCCTTCATCATTTCGTCCGTTTTTGATCCTGAGCGATTATATACGGAAATTGAATATCCCCTGCTTTCAATATTAAACGCAAGGTTCTTGCCCATTACGGCTAGTCCGATAACGCCAATCTGCTGTTTTGTCATGATTCATCTTTCCCTTCTCTATATCTTTACACAGCTTGTACGCTATTCTTTGTCAAAAGAAGGATCATTCCTCCTGGATTGCTCAAAGAAATCTTTGCTGAAGCTAGTGTCTGTTCCAATTGAACGGTTTTTCAAGGGTAATCCCTTTTTAATAATATTTTCTCCGTACTTATTTTGCAAGTGTTCCATCGCTTCATACAGGGGTTCTTTTTCTGCATCCTCTTGAAAGGAGAAAATATCCAGTTGCTTGAAGGCCGATTCTTTTTCGATGACATCATAGGCAGTGACACCAAGAAGCCTGATTCCTTCCCCATTCCAATTTTTCATGAAGAGATCGATAGCTCCATCCAAAATATCCTTTTTTTCAAAAACCGGATTTGGGACCGTTCTGCTTCTCGTTATTGTGCGACGGTCTTTGTAACGGATCGTCACACCTATTTTTTGACCAAGTAGCCGTTTATTTCTCAAACGGACGGCAACTTTCCCTGAAAGCTTTTCCAATACACCGATCAGTTCTTTTTGATTGGTGGAGTCATGCGGAAGAGTTGTCGAGTTTCCAATGCTCTTATGCTCAAAAATCGCTTCGGGATCCACTACCCTTGGGTCGATTCCATTAGCCCTATCTTTCAAACGGATGCCATTAATCCCAAGAAGCTGTTTAAGTTGACTATCATTGGCGTGTGCAAGGTCCCTGATCGTCATTATCCCGATAGTTTGAAGCTTTTCCGATGTCTTATCCCCGATGCCATGCATTTCGCCCACTTGTAAAGGCCAGAGCTTTTCCGAAATGTCCCGTTTCCTTAACACGGTGATACCCATTGGTTTCTTCATATCGGAAGCAGTTTTGGCCAAAAATTTATTAGGGGCAATCCCGATGCTGCAAGGAAGATCCATCGTATTAAAAATTCTTTCCTGAATGCTATTGGCAATATCTAAAGGCGAACCCAATCCGGCGCATTCACTGATATCCAGATACCCCTCATCAATCGAAACCGGTTCAACCATCTCTGTATATTGCCTCAAAACATCGAAAATAGCCAGTGATGCCTTTCGATAGCGCTCGAAATTCGGTTTCTGAATGACTAATTGAGGACATAGTTTTTTCGCCTGCCAAATCGGCATGGTCGTTTTAACCCCGAACTTCCTCGCCTCATAGCTGCAGGTGACGATTATGCCCCTTCTCTCTTCAACATTGCCTGCAATGGCAAGCGGTTTGCCTTTCAATGAAACATCATATGACATTTCCACTGAAGCATAGAAACTATTCATGTCTACATGGAGAATGACCCTGCCATTTTTGGGATACATGTCCTTCATGCTTGACCGTCACATCCTTGTAAAAATAAAAAACACATTTCTATTAAGGTACCCCTATTTATCTTTGGTAACCGCGGTGAAAGATGCATCCACTCCAAGAAAAACAGCCATCATGTTTATTGATGACTGCACATATATTCCTTCAATACTTTGAACACCTTGCCTATTATGAGTGATTATTCACCTGATACTTCTTTGATGATAGTGACGACCATTTCAGCTAGCTTCGTTAATTCCTCAACTGGAATTCTTTCATTCGTAGTATGGATATCTTCATAGCCCACTGCGAGATTGACAGTAGGGATGCCAAAGCCTGCAATGACATTTGCATCGCTTCCTCCGCCGCTTTTAACCAGCTCGCATGGACGGCCGATTTTCTCTGCTGCCTTTCTTGCGATTTCGACTACATGATCACCAGCACCATATTTAAAACCAGGATACATGACGTTAACTTCAACTTCAGCTCGTCCGCCCATTTCAATGGCTGCAGTCTCGAAAGCCTCTTTCATTTTCGCTACCTGTATTTCCATTTTTTCAGGAATCAAGGATCTTGCTTCTGCAAGGATTTCAACATGGTCACAAACAATATTGGTTTGCTGTCCCCCCTGGAAACGTCCGATATTGGCTGTCGTTTCCTCATCGATTCTGCCTAATGGCATTCTAGAGATTGCTTTGGCAGCGATCGTAATGGCCGAAACGCCTTTCTCAGGAGCGACACCAGCGTGAGCAGTCTTGCCTAAAATGGTTGCTGACACTTTCGCCTGAGTAGGTGCAGCAACAACCACATTGCCCACTTTTCCATCACTATCAAGTGCAAAACCGAATTTAGCCGTTACAAGTGAGCGATCCAATGCCTTTGCCCCTACCAAGCCAGATTCTTCACCGACAGTTATGATGAATTCGATTGTTCCATGTTCGATATTCTGTTCTTTCAATACTTTAAGCGTTTCTAACATTACCGCTAATCCAGCTTTGTCATCCGCCCCTAAAATGGTCGTTCCGTCTGACACTATGTATCCATCTTTGATGGAAGGCTTGATTCCATTACCTGGTACAACCGTATCCATATGGGAGGTGAAATAGATGGTATCTACGCCTTCTTTCATTCCTTTTAAAGTACATACTAAATTCCCTGCACCATGACCGGTGACTGCTGTTGTATCATCTTCAAAAACTTCTACACCCAGTGCCCCGAATTTTTCTTTCAGCACTTTGGCGATGGCTGCTTCATTTTTCGTTTCGGAATCAATCTGCACCAATTCCATAAATTCATTAACTAAACGTTCTTCATTAATCATAAAATAAAACCTCCAAAAAAGTTTTCCTCTTTAATTATACTTCTAAAAGCGGCGCCCCGGCAAATAATGTGGCATGCTGATCCTAAAGGCCGTATTAAAAAGTGAATGATGACTTGTAAATGTTTTCTTTCAAAATGATATCTTTCCCCAGTATGGAAAAGAGCCCAAAACAGATCGTTTGGGCTCCTTGCAATGTTTGATCACAACGGGATATTTCCGTGCTTTTTCCATGGTCGAGTTTCTTTTTTGTTGCGTAGCATATCAAGAGATTGAATGATCTTAATCCTGGTTTCACGGGGATCAATAACATCATCCACCATTCCAAGACTTGCGGCAACATATGGATTGGCGAACTTCTCACGGTATTCTTCAATTTTAGCTGCCCGTGTCGCCTCCGGATCTTGGCTATTTTGAATTTCACGGGCAAAAATGATATTTGCAGCTCCAGCAGAACCCATTACAGCGATTTCAGCATTCGGCCATGCAAACGTAAGATCCGCACCGATGGATTTACTATTAAGAGCCACGTAAGCTCCTCCGTATGCTTTACGCAATATGATCGTCAATTTTGGTACTGTTGCTTCCGAATAAGCATATAGCAGCTTTGCACCGTGGCGAATGATCCCGCCATGTTCTTGTTTAACGCCCGGGAAAAAACCTGAAACATCTTCAAACGTAATAAGCGGAATGTTAAACGAGTCACAAAAACGAATAAAACGGGCAGCCTTATCTGATGAATCAATATCAAGTCCCCCTGCCAACACCTTTGGCTGGTTACAGACAAGCCCCACTGATTTCCCTTTGATCCGCGCCAAGCCGACCACTATGTTTTTCGCAAAGCCCTCTTGGACTTCCATAAAGGAATCCTCATCGACAACTTGCTCCAATACTTTCCGAACATCATATGGACGGATCCCTTCATAAGGGACTACATCCGTTAAGTCCGGCCGGTAGTCATCCCCATCATCCGCTTCCAAAACCGGCGGCTTCTCTTCATTATTTTGTGGAAGATAGCTCAGGAGACGTCTAACGTCCGCCAATACTTGCTCCTCTGATGCTCCTTTGAAATGAGCATTACCGCTAATGGTGTTATGTACAGTAGCTCCGCCCAATCCTTCGGAAGAAATCTTTTCACCTGTAACCGTTTCAATGACTTTAGGACCTGTTATGAACATTTGGCTCGTTTTTTCAACCATGAAGACAAAGTCGGTTATTGCCGGGGAATATACAGCTCCGCCTGCGCAAGGTCCCATAATAACCGAAATCTGTGGAATGACCCCTGAATAAATGGAATTCCGGTAAAATATTTGGCCATATCCGTCAAGCGAAACTACGCCTTCTTGAATACGCGCCCCACCAGAATCGTTCAAACCTATGAAAGGGGCTCCATTTTCCGCTGCCAAATCCATAACATTGGCAATTTTCAGAGCATGCATTTCACCGAGAGCACCGCCAAAAACAGTAAAATCCTGTGAAAACAGATAAATGTCGCGGCCGTTGACCTTTCCGTAACCGGTGACAACCCCTTCTCCCGGCCCTTCTTCCTTTTCCATGCCAAAATTGGTATTACGGTGTTTGATAAAAGGATTAAGCTCGATGAAAGTACCTGGATCAACTAAAAGTTCAATTCTTTCCCTTGCAGTAAGTTTGCCCTTTTCATGCTGCTTATCGATTCTTTCTTCACCGCCGCCCATTTCCACTTTGCGGCGTCTATCATATAGGTCATTGATCGTATCATATATGTCTGTCATTTCTGTTCCTCCTTTGATAATGCTTGTTCACATAGCTCATATAATACTCCCGCGGTAGACTTCGGATGAACGAAAGCAACATCCGCATTGTGCGCTCCCTTTCTTGATGAATCATCAATCATGCGCAATCCAGCTTCTTTGATTTCTTTTATTCTATCTTCGATGTCATCGACGCCAAGTGCCACATGATGAATCCCTTCACCGCGTTTTTCGATGAATTTGGCGATTGGGCTTGCAGGTGACAACGCTTCCAACAACTCCAAACGGGTATTGCCTGCCAGGATGAAGGCCACTTTCACTCCTTGGCTCTCCACTGTCTCGATTCCTTCAAGTTTCAATTTCAACGTTTCCGTATAAAGCGGCAAGGCTTCATCCAGTGACTTGACGGCAATACCGATATGATCGATATTTTTAATCATCATAAAAACCCCCATGCTATGTATTATTGGAAGACTCCATTAAAATACTACTAATCTTGCATTAAAGCCTTTTAAGATTCGGAATAATATGAACATTATACTTTTACTTGTTTCTACTAAATGTTCAAGTTAAAATAAAATCAATTAAACTGTATTAAGGGAGAGAGCATATGGGAAACAAGAAAATCAGAAAGATCGTCGTGTATTTAATGCTTATCTCAATGTTATTAACGAGCTTATTATCAGGTATCGCATTTCTTTTGTAATAGACACCGTATTGGGGAGGGGAGCAAAAAGCTTCCCTCTCTTTATTTTATCGCTCCGTTTTTCTTTGCCAACGTTTTGAAATCCTCGTTCGATATGGTGATCAACACCTTAGTGCCGATGGGGACTTTTTCGTACAAACGCTCCACATCGGATTTATGCATCCGTACACAGCCATTTGAAATATATTTCCCAATCGATGATGGCTGATTCGTACCATGTATGCCGTAAATCCTCCCATCGGTATTTCGTGCATCGAATCCAATCCACCGCGACCCCAAAGGGTTCCTTGGATCGCCGCCAGGAATATTCTTTTTCCGGTAATATGGATTGACCGCTTTTACTTTGACCGTGAAAATCCCTTCTGGTGTCAGTTCCTGACTCTTTCCGGTACCGACCGGCAGAATCTCCTTGACCTCGTTATCATCAATGAACGCCATTTTATTGTTGGCTTTATTGATGATGATAAACGGATCGCCAGGCATAACCGATTGAGGCTGGGCCTGTACCTGTAAAGGCCACAAAGATAGCATAAGCAACAAAGAAAGGATCCATTTCATTTGTATCAATTCCTTTACTTTTTGCTTAGTTTAAGCCAAGTGCCTCTTTTTCATTCGGTTGCCGGTCAGCTTGGGTAATCCCTTGAAGGAATGCTTCAACAATAAATAGCGCTCCATTTCCTTCATGAGCTGCAGTAATGCGGCCCTGGATTCGAACTCTTCCCGTGTCTGCGGCAGTGCCATTCCCCTAAAATGAATCTCCATTTCTTCAAGCTTCTTCAGATAAAGGATCGCCGTATTTTGTGGGTGGACGTTTTCTGCCAAATCTTCTATAAACTCAGCCACTATCCCGCTTTGCTTGACGACCAACGGAATATTCGTGACAAGGGGAAGAATTCGTTCAATTATTTCAAATTGCTTTTCACGCATTTTGAAATAATGGTAATACAGGTCTTCTTCCCTTAAAAAATGATTTTCCACGTCCCTGAAGGCAAGGCTTTTGGCTTGGTTAAGAAGATTGGCTGTTTCGGTGATTTCCTTACCATCCCATGTGTGATCATTATCCCTCAAATAGCGGACAATTCCCATCAAGATCGCACTGAAGTTCGTTTCGATGCTTTCCTGATAGGCCAGCAGTTTGTCATCGACACTGGGCATGTACAGATTCATGACAAGCGCCACTCCAACCCCAACTGCAATTAATATCGTTTCATTGATCAGCAGGGAAAAAGTGATGTCACCCGCCCCGTATAGGTGCATGATGATGACGCTGCTCGTCACGATCCCCTCATTAATCTTCAAGGCAACTGTCGTTGGAATGAAAATCAAGAGAATCAAACCTATTATCAGCGGATGAAATGCGATGAACTGAAATAATAGGGATGCATAGGCCATTGCGATCAAACAAGCTAAAAACCGGTGCCAGGAGGCATACACCGACTTCTTTTTTGTAACTTGGATGCATAAGATCGCAATGATTCCCGCAGCAGAGAAATATTCGAGATTAAGCATTTGTGCAATAATAATTGCCAGGGTGGCCCCCAAAGCAGTTTTAATCGTCCTGTATCCGATTTTAAACATTGTTATGTATCACCTGGCTCTTTCTCTATCTATTATAATACTATCAGGAATTCAGATATTTTTACAGTCCTTTGCGAGTTAAATTTCCAATTTTTCTAAATACATGTACGCAAAAATACATTATAGGAAAAAAATAAAAAAGGTAACTAAACGTTACCTTTTTTTCACAATTATATACTATTTGCTTTAGCTTATAAAACTTTTTCCAAGAAGTCTTTTGCACGCTGGCTTTTCGGATTGGAAAAGAATTCTTCCGGAGCACTTTCCTCAACGAGCAGACCACCGTCCAGGAATAGTACTCGATCGGCCACTTCTTTGGCAAATCCCATTTCATGCGTTACGATCAGCATGGTCATCCCCGTATGTGCCAGTGATTTCATGACCTCGAGCACTTCTTTTACCATCTCGGGATCAAGCGCCGAAGTCGGCTCATCGAAAAGCATTACTTCCGGGTTCATTGCCAATGCCCGTGCAATCGCAACCCTTTGTTTTTGTCCGCCAGACAGACGATTCGGATAAGTCGACTCTTTATCGGCCAAACCGACTTTAGTCAAGAGCTCACGAGCTTGTTTTACAGCCTCGGCCTTTGATAATTTTTTCACCTTCATAGGTGCATATATCAGATTCTCCAGTACGGTTTTATGTGGAAATAAATGAAAATGCTGAAATACCATTCCGACATTTTCACGCACTTTCATGATATTGGTCTTTTTTTCAGTGATGATTTGATCTTTAAACCTGATTTGACCATCAGTTGGAGTTTCAAGCATATTGATGCAGCGCAAGAAAGTTGATTTTCCCGAACCGGATGGACCGATGATCGCTACCACTTCACCCTGTCCGATCTCGGTGCTGATTCCTTTTAAAACCTCGAGCTTACCATAATTTTTTTTGAGTCCATCAATTTTAATCACTGCGTCTCATTCTCCTTTCAATCACTTTGCCTAAGATGGTGAGAATCATGACCATCACATAATAAATGAGACCGGCAAATAAAATCGGCTCGAAGAATTTATATGTCTCACCGCCGACAATATAAGAACGGCGCATGATATCCCCTAATCCAATAATTGTGACAACGGCCGATTCCTTCGTTAAGGAAATCAATTCGTTAACAAGGGATGGCAAGATATTCTTGATGGCCTGCGGAAGGATAATATTAAGCATCATCCCTGAATAGGGAACCCCAAGTGCAAGTGCAGCCTCTCGTTGGCCTTTATCGACCGCTAAAATGCCTCCCCTGATAATTTCAGAGATGTATGCCGCTGAATTTAGCCCGAATGCTAAAAATGCTGCTTGGAACGCTTCGATTTGAATCCCTAATATTTGTGGTGAACCAAAATAAATCAGCATTAATTGCAGTACCAAAGGGGTACCGCGAAAAATGGATGTATAAAAGTCAGCAATCCAATTCAATGGCTTGATTCTGCTGATTTTAAGTATAGATAATAATATTCCCAAAACAAATCCGATTACTGCCGCTACCGCTACAACCTTTAATGTAGTCGGTATTCCCTCCAGGATATATGGAAGGGAAGGCATAATCCTTTCAAATTCCAGATTCACTCCATTCATCCTCTCTTATGAAGGCCGTTATCTTATGGCCTTCCTCCTGCTTCATTTCATTAACAATAAAGCGCGGAAAAACGTTCAGAAGGCATACCAAATCTCTTCTGAACGCTTTTCGTCTCTCTGCATTATTCAGTTTCACTGCCACCGAACCATTTTAATATTAATTTTTCCATTTCACCATTCTCTAACATTTTTTTCAACTCGGCATTGAATTCTTCAGTTAACTTGCTTCCTTTTTGGAAAGCGATTGCCGAACCGGCATCTTGTTCACCTGACTCGATCAAATGCCCCACCAATTCTTTATTATCTTTCAAGTAGCCTTTTGCCACAGTATCTTCCATGATCACAGCGTCAAAACGTCCTGTTGACATTTCTTGAACAACCTCAGGAATACGATTCCTTTTTTCAACTTTCATCCCGATATCTTGGGATTTATTCAAGTCATTTGCCAATGTCTCCTGAATGGATGCAAGCTGTACGCCAACCGTTTTCCCTTTTAAATCTTCAACAGTTTTGATTTTACTGTCTTTTGTCGTGATGATCATGTTTTTAGCTGTATAGTAAATATCACTGAAATCGACTGATTGCTCACGTTTTTCTGTTGGAGTCATTCCGGAGATAACGAAATCGACCGATTTATTTTCCAGAGCAGGCACAAGACTATTAAAGTCAATGTCCTTCACTTGGACCTCATAACCTAATTTTTTTCCGATTGCTTTAGCGATATCAATGTCAAATCCTATGATTTCATCACTTTTAGATGTTTCAACATATTCAAATGGCGGATAATCCGCAGATGTTCCCATTACCAGGACCTTTTTGTCTTCTTTGTCAGCTGTGTTCTTATCTTCTTTCTCTGATGTTCCGCATGCCGCCAAAATACCTACTAATAAAACAGAAGTAAGCAACAATGCTAACTGCTTTTTCAACTTCATTATTATTCCTCCAAAATGATATTTTCAATTCTCTTGTTATTAAATTAGGTTAGTTAAATTTCGAATAACTAATATTCATACACTAATGTGTATTTTAACACACTCTAATAATTATTCAATAATGTAAATAATAGATTCATTTTTCAGAATATTATTATAATTTTACATCTGGGCTTCACTCTTTTCTCCAAAGGGAATATATCGGCTTCCCTATCTATCTTCTTTCCCAAAAGTTCCTGACTTATGCAATTTCATGAATAAAAAAACGCCGATTTGGCGTTATCAGACTGTAGACAAATTCAAACACAAGCCAGTTTTCATATGGTTTTTTTCTAAAAAAATATTACTGTTGATTCCAGAAATCTGCTCCCTTTCCGCCAACTGTCTGCCAAGCCTCCTCAGCGCAAGCGCCTGTGGGGTCTCGGCTAGCCAGTTACTCGGCAGGAGTATCGCAAATTTCTTCCTTTCATTAAGCCGTTAGGGATTACTGAAAAAACATGAAGGATCACCTAGTCTTGTTTTAAAATCATGTTCGGGATGAGACCATTCCGAACCTCTTTTTGCCGACAACCTAAAAAAACCCGCCGGTTGGGCGGGTTTTTAGGTTGTCACTATGGCTTAAACTTCTTCGCAATATTGATCGAAGTAGTCTTGTAATTTTTCTACTACAGACATCGGGTGGTGCCCTTCAATTTCATGGCGCTCTATCATGGTGATGATTTTTCCATCCTTCAGCAATGCAAATGATGGGGATGACGGCGGATATCCTTCGAAATAATCACGGGCTTTCTCCGTCGCCTCTTTATCTTGCCCAGCAAAAACGGTTACAAGCTGATCTGGGCGTTTATCATTATGGATTGCATGAGCAGCTGCAGGTCTAGCTATTCCCCCAGCGCAGCCACAAACGGAGTTTACCATAACAAGTGTCGTTCCTTTTTGTGCAAATACTTCCTCTACTTCTTCGGGAGTGGTCAATTCTGTATATCCAGCAGTCTTTATCTCATCGCGAGCCTGTTTGACTACGTCGTTCATTAAAAAATTAAAATCCATATTCATGGCATTTGCTCCTTCCAAGTTTTCTCTTCAATCCTATCATAACAATTGCCTCTTCGTGATTCAATAAATTTACCTGTTAAAACCGCATAATCTGTTCCGTACAGGTTTAAAACGAAAAGGGAGCGGGAATTATATGTGTAACAACAAGACTTACAAAAGGATGGGGCAGGCGTGGGAGAGAATCCATGCCTGCCTCATCTCATTTCTTTTTTAATTTGACTTAAATGTTTCGCTAAAAGATTGAAAGGCCTGCTTAACGGCAGCAGTGACCGTTTTATTCCCTGACATCACTTGATTCTCTAGTATAGGGAGGAGACTCTTGACGGTTTCATTTTTATAAAACATTGTTTTAAGCTGGTGATCGATCAATGAATAAAGCCATTCCCTAGATTGCATTCTTCTCCGTTCTTGAAAAACACCCGATTCCTTGGTCATATGGGAAAATTCATTCAATACATCCCAAAGCTCAGGAATTCCTTTACCGGTTATAGCGGAACAAGTATATGCCTTTCCTGCCCACCCCTTTGTTGCTGGCTGAAGGAAGTGCAAGATTCTGCTATATTCGGATTTTGTCCTAATCGCCAGCGGGATGTTCTCGCCGTCGGCCTTATTGACAACAATTCCGTCCACAAGTTCCAGAATCCCTTTTTTCATCCCTTGCAATTCATCTCCGGCACCCGTTAGGACAAGAAGCATGAAGAAGTCGACCATACTTCGGACTATAGCTTCACTCTGACCGACCCCGACAGTTTCTATCAGGATCACATCAAATCCTGCCGCTTCACAAAGCAACATCGTTTCCCTCGTTTTGCGGTGAACTCCGCCTAGAGTGCCTTCGGATGGTGAGGGTCTTATGAAGGCATCGGGGTTTCTAGCCAGTTCCTCCATCCTTGTCTTATCGCCCAGTATACTTCCGCCATTGATCGAAGAACTTGGATCGACGGCTAGAACAGCAACCTTATGGCCCCTATCACATAAGTAGGTACCGAACGTCTCGATGAAGGTACTTTTCCCGGCACCGGGCACTCCGGAAATCCCGATGCGCAAGGAGTTCCCTGTATGAGGAAGGATGGCATGCAATAATTCCTGTGCATGATCTAAGTGGTGGGATGCATTGCTTTCAATCAATGTAATCCCTTTAGCTAGCTTGGCCCTGTCCCCTTTTATGATTCCCTCTTTAAGTTCATGGACCGGTATGTTTACATTATGTTTTTTGACGAATTTGCTTTTTGTTGGTTTGTTTTGGCTGGCTGCTAATTCCACACCTGGCTTTAATGAAGAAGCAAAACCTTCCTGATTGTTAAGATCGACCCATTCCGGCTTCTTGTCTTCACTCATTATTGGGCCACTTCCTCATATCCGAGGCGATTGTATATTTCCTGAAGCACTTTCTTTGCTGCCTGCGGAATGACCGTACCAGGTCCAAAAATGGCTGTAGCGCCATTTTCCATTAGGTAATCATAATCCTGTGCAGGGATGACGCCTCCTACGATCACTATGATGTCCTCACGGCCCAAGTTCTTCAGTTCCGCCATAAGCTGCGGCAACAATGTTTTATGGCCGGCAGCAAGCGAACTCATTCCGACTACATGCACATCATTTTCCACGGCCTGGATGGCGGTTTCTTTCGGTGTTTGGAATAATGGACCGATATCGACATCATAGCCTAAATCCGCAAACCCCGTTCCGACTACTTTAGCTCCACGATCATGACCGTCCTGACCCATTTTAGCCATTAACAAACGCGGTCTTCTTCCTTCATTTTCAAGGAACTCTTCCGTCATGCGGACAACTTCCTCAATTTCCGCTTCTTTTGAGTATGCCGAGCTATATACGCCGCTGATAGAACGGATCGTTGCTTTGTGACGTCCAGCCACCTCTTCGATCGCATCGGAGATTTCACCTAATGAAGCCCGTACTCTTGCAGCTTGCACAGCCAGTTCAAGAAGGTTACCTTCGCCAGTTCTGGCAGCCATTGAAAGCGCTTGAAGAGCTTCATCCACCTTTGCCTGATCACGTTTCGCTTTTAATTCGCTCAAACGCTTAAGCTGACTTTTGCGAACTGCTGTATTATCAATCTCCAGTATTTCAATCGGATCTTCTTTTTTCAAACGATACTTATTGACGCCTACGATCGTTTCATCTTGAGAATCGATTTTAGCCTGGCGCTTTGCAGCGGCTTCCTCGATCCTCATTTTTGGAAGGCCGGTTTCAATTGCCTTCGCCATTCCTCCCAGGCCTTCGATTTCTTCTATGTGAGCCCAAGCCCGTTCGATTAATTCATTAGTGAGCGATTCTACATAGTATGAACCCGCCCATGGATCGATTACTTTTGTGATCCCGGTTTCCTCCTGCAAATATAGCTGGGTATTGCGTGCTATGCGCGCCGAGAAATCCGTTGGCAGGGCAATGGCCTCATCCAATGCGTTCGTATGCAGGGACTGTGTATGTCCAAGTGCAGCCGCATGCGCTTCAATAAGGGTCCTTGCGACATTGTTAAACGGATCCTGCTCGGAGAGACTCCAGCCGGAGGTTTGGGAATGAGTCCTCAATGCCATCGCTTTATTATTTTTCGGTTCGAATTGTTTCATCAGTTTTGACCAAATGAAACGAGCCGCCCGCATTTTCGCCACTTCCATGAAATAGTTCATTCCTACAGCCCAAAAGAATGATAAGCGTGGTGCAAATTTATCGATATCCATACCTGCTTTCATTCCGGTACGTGCATACTCAAGCCCATCCGCCAGCGTATAGGCAAGTTCAATATCAGCCGGCGCCCCCGCTTCTTGCAGATGATAACCGGAGATGGAAATGGAATTGAACTTGGGCATATATTTGGATGTATACTCAAATATATCAGCTATGATTTTCATGGACATTTCAGGCGGGTAAATATACGTATTCCGAACCATGTATTCTTTTAGGATGTCATTTTGAATCGTGCCTGAAAGCTTATCCTGTGTTACACCTTGTTCTTCAGCTGTCACGATATAAAATGCAAGGACGGGTAATACAGCGCCGTTCATCGTCATTGACACGGACATCTGATCAAGCGGAATGCCTTCGAACAGGATTTTCATGTCCAGAATGGAATCAATGGCAACTCCCGCCTTACCCACATCACCGATAACGCGTGGATGATCGGAGTCATAACCGCGGTGTGTAGCTAAATCAAAAGCAACTGAGAGCCCTTTTTGCCCCATCGCCAGATTACGTCTGTAAAACGCATTGGATTCTTCGGCAGTCGAAAAACCTGCATACTGACGTATCGTCCAAGGACGATTGACATACATCGAAGGATAAGGCCCCCTTGTAAAAGGAGCGATGCCTGGCACACTTTCCATATGCTCCAGGTCGCGAATATCTTCCTCAACGTAAAGCGGTTTGATTTTTATTTGTTCATTGGTTTCAAACAGAAGATCCTCAATGTTTTTCCCAACTGCTTTTTCGGCTTCCTTTTTCCATGCTTCCGCTGTACCTTCCATCTTAGACTTAGCAGGATTTATAGCAGAAAAATCCGGTTTTTTCATTTCAGTTCACCCCTAGCTTCTGCAATAATTCCAGTAAAATGGATATTGCATTCGTTTTAACATGGATAAAATCTTTGACCCCGACTTCTCTTAGTGTAATTTCCAATTCTTCTTGCTGCTTACCGGCACTATAAATAGTGATGTCAGGGAATTGCTTTTTAATTTCTTTAATGATGATTGGCGCTAATTCCGAATAGTCACCATCACTGCCGCAAACACAATAGATTGGGAGCTTGGTCGCAGCTACATAATCGATTGCTTCCTCAACGGTTTGACATCCCTTACTGCCGATTGTTTCAATACCGCCTGCCGCCGCAAGACTGTTAACGAAATCTGCACGAGGTTTATAGGATTTGAGATTTTTCAAATTAATTAAACCGATAGCTGGAGCCGTTCCACTTAGTTCTTTAAACTTTTCACTGCGCAGCCTTATCTGTTCGAACTGAATCGATACCCGATCCAAGTCAAGTGGGGTAATGCCGACCGGCTTCTCAACTTTCATATATGACACATGGTTATCCTTTGTCGTGGTTTTAATCTTATCAGCGGGATTCGGATATACATTCGTTCCGATGATGCTTTCTTTTCTGAAAGCCGCATTTTGAACTCTTCCTTGGTGAACTTCAGCTATTTCTTTCTGAAGGGTGCCTTGTTTAATTAGCTCTAGAATCCCTCCAGCTGCTTCGATTTCAAGGAATTTTGCCCAAGCGTTTTCAGCCAATTCATCCGTTAGTTGCTCAACATACCATGAACCGCCAGCAGGATCGACCACTGTTGTGATATTTGTTTCTTCTTTTAAAATCAAGTGAGTATTACGGGCAATTCTTTCTGAAAACTCATCGGTTTCACCAGTTGCGTGTGTGAATGGATGGATTTGAAGATATTGAATGCCTCCAATAGCTGCAGCGAATGCTTGGTTCGTGGTCCGAAGAATATTGACGTGCTGATCATATAGCGTTTCTGTCAACTCGGAAGTAACGGCATGTATCGCCATTTTAAAATGGTCCGATGCTGTATCGAAAGCTTCTGCAAGACCTGCCCAAAGCCTTCTGGCAGCCCGCAGTTTAGCGATGGACATGAAGTAATTCGAATCCACAGCAAAAGAGAATACTATTTTTTCGGAAACCGAAGCAATAGAAAGCCCTTTCTTTTGCCCTTCCAATAGATATTGGACGGCTGCCGATAATCCGTAAGCTATTTCCTGTACGGCATTGGCTCCTCCATTATGGTAGACTGCCGTATTAACCAAAACTGTTTTTAAATCACTGCCTACCTTCTGATAATCCTGGATCGTCTTCAGCCAGTCTGCAAAATAGTCATCCGTATCTTCTGGCAGCTGACCGCAAATGAGCCATTCTGCAATGGGATCTTCAGCAATAACGCCTGTCAATTGGGTATTTTGTGCTTCGGCAACAGCTTTGAATTGAGGGAATAATCCTTTTTGTTTCCCCTTAAGGTCAATGAAAACCGGTATTTCTTTTAATGGTATATCCTTAAACAATTTTTCAGCCCTTGCTCCATCGGAAAGCAATCGTACAGGGTATGCCACAACATTTTGACCGCGCTTGAATGAAGCCTTCATCTTTTCATTTGCTTCTTCAGCCGTGATACCGCTTACAGGTTGAACGGCAAGCCAAGGTTTTTCATGATATCCCGTTGGGGACGTTCCTCGGGTGAAGGGGAAGAATCCTGGTAATTCAGCTACTTTTTCCCTTGATTCCGCCTTTTCTGTATAGAGTGGATGTAAAGTGATGCCCTCATATGTATTCGTTTTTAGCTTTTCTACACTTTTCCCTTTTAAACTTGTTTCCGCAGCTTCTTTCCACTCTTCAAAAGAAGGCTTAGGAAAGGTTATGTTTTTTACATCTTTCAGTTCCATCTGTAATCGCTTTCTTATCTTCTGCCGCCTCATACGCCCTGTTCCTTCATTGGGAGAACGAACGCTCAGTCAGTTTTGGATAAGAAAACCACCCTCCCGTCAATTTGATCTGGATTATACTAACATTCTACCATAATTTTCTTGAATTTTAAGACAATAGAAATTAGCAAATCTGTTATTAGGGAAACCACTAGCCTATTTTACTCTTTATAAATCAAGTACAGCCCCAGTTCTGTATTAGAACAGCTCTTAATAAAATAATAGCAAAAATAAAATTTTTGTCGATGTTTTTCTACGGAAAAGTGAAGTACAAAAAAGAAAAGGAAGGACCTTCCGGCCTTCCTTTTCTTCATTTTAGTATATGGGAGTGTTATCTTTGGAAATCTTTTCGATGATTTCTTTAACCCTCGCGAGGAATCGACCGCATACGAGTCCGTCCAAAACACGATGATCAAGTGATAAACAGAGATTCACCATATCCCGTACTGCAATCATGTCATTTATGACCACTGGGCGTTTTACAATCGTTTCAACTTGTAAAATGGCCGCCTGTGGATGATTGATGATTCCCATGGACTGGACAGATCCGAATGAGCCAGTGTTATTAACAGTGAACGTACCACCTTGCATATCCTCTGCTTTTAACTTACCTGACTTCACTTTTGATGCAAGTTCCTGTATTTCCCTTGCTATACCTTTTATTGATTTTTCATCTGCATTTTTAATGACCGGTACAAATAAGGCATCCTCAGTCGCAACGGCTATCGATATATTGATTTCTTTCTTTTGTATGATTTTTTCGCCGGCCCACATCGAATTCAGCTCTGGGAATTCCGTAAGGGCTTGAGCAACCGCTTTAACGAAAAAGGCAAAGTACGTTAAATTATAGCCTTCTTTTTGTTTAAAATCGGTTTTTAGATTATCACGCAACTTCACCATATTGCTTGCGTCAACTTCCACCATCGTCCAAGCATGGGGAATTTCGTGCTTACTTTTCAACATATTGGATGCAATTGCCTTACGGATGCCTGTAACCGGTATTTCCTTGTCACCAGCCGCAGTCGGCACGTTAGTTACTGGACTTGTTTGACGATTGACTTGAGGGGCGACCACTTCAGGAGCCGAATCGGATATTGCGGAAGGCTCATCCGCCTTAGGAAGATTCCCTGATTCAACAAGTTTCAGTAAATCTTTACGGGTGATCCGTCCCTCATTCCCCGTTCCTTTAACTTTTGAAAGATCGATTCCATGCTCCTGGGAAAGTTTTAACACAGCTGGCGAATAGCGAGCTTCCCTTGATGGTTTGGCCGCTTGCTGCGTAACAGGTGCAGCAACATTTTCCTCACTATGAGAAACTTGCCCAGCATTTTCGTTATCCGTCTTTGCCGTTTCAACTTCAATCGAGCAGATGACTTCCCCGACTGCCAATGTTTGATTCTCATCCGCTTTCAATTCCTTGATGATGCCGGTGAAGGAAGAAGGAACCTCAGCATTTACTTTATCCGTCATCACTTCAGCTAGCGGATCATATTTCGTGACATGATCCCCAGGCTTCACAAGCCATTTACTGATGGTTCCCTCTGTGACACTTTCGCCTAGTTGAGGCATCTTCATTAATTCCATAGCCATAATTCGTTCCTCCTTCTTAACAGTCATTAATACTCGGCCAATTCCCTCATTGCTTTTTCCACTTTATCAGGATTCACCATAAATTGTTTTTCCATCGTAGGCGCATAAGGCATGGCAGGTACATCAGGCCCGGCCAATCGTTTTACAGGGGCATCCAAATCAAAAAGGCAATGCTCGGCAATTATGGCTGCGACCTCACTCATGATGCTTCCTTCTTTATTATCTTCCGTAACGAGTAATACTTTCCCCGTTTTAGAAGCTGCTTTTATGATGGCATCCTTATCCAAAGGGTACACGGTACGCAAGTCAAGAACATGTGCAGAAATTCCATCTGCAGCTAATTTTTCTGCTGCCTGAAGGGCAAAATGCACACAAAGGCCATAGGAGATGACAGTAATGTCTTCCCCGTCCCTTTTCACATCCGCCTTGCCGATTGGAAGTACATAATCTTCAGTGGGTACCTCACCCTTGATCAAGCGGTATGCGCGTTTATGTTCAAAGAAAAGCACTGGGTCTTCATCGCGAATGGCAGCTTTAAGCAAACCCTTTACATCATACGGAGTGGAAGGCATCACGATTTTCAAGCCCGGCTGATTGGCAAAGATCGCTTCAACCGATTGCGAATGATAAAGAGCTCCATGAATCCCTCCTCCATATGGAGCACGGATTACCATAGGACAGCTCCAGTCATTATTAGAACGGTATCTGATTTTGGCTGCCTCTGAAATGATTTGGTTAATGGCAGGCATGATGAAATCAGCAAATTGCATCTCAGCTATCGGCCGAAGCCCATACATGGCGGCTCCAATTCCAACTCCTGCAATTGCAGATTCTGCAAGCGGGGTATCGATGACCCTGTCTTCACCGAATTGGTCGTATAAACCATTAGTGGCTTTAAAGACCCCACCTTTTTTTCCTACATCCTCTCCCAATACGAATACACGGGAATCTCGTTCCATCTCTTCCCTCATTGCCATTGTCACGGCATCTATATAAGAAATCACTGGCATTCTATTACCCCCTTACTTTTGTGCATACACATGATTCATAGCACTTTCAGCCTTTGGATATGGAGCATTTTCAGCATAATCGGTTGCTTCGTTGACTATCTTCATTACTTCATCATTCATTTGTTTCTCAAGGTCGTCATCCATGATTCCCACTTCTTTTAAATAGGCTCCAAATGTCTTTATGGAATCCTTCGTTTTGGCTTCGGCCACTTCGTCTGCCGTTCGGTAGCTTCGGTCATCATCATCACTTGAATGAGGTGTGAGCCTGTATGAAACGGTTTCTACCAGTGTTGGGCCTTCTCCCCTTCGTGCACGGTCAGCCGCTTCTTTCACCGCTGCATACACTGCCAATGGATCATTGCCATCCACCGTTATGCCAGGCATCCCATAGCCAATCGCCCTGTCGGAAACATTTTCACACGATAGCTGTTTCGAAATAGGAACGGAAATCGCATATTTATTATTTTCACACATGAAAATGACCGGTAGCTTATGCACACCTGCAAAGTTGGCCCCTTCATGAAAATCGCCCTGATTGGATGAACCTTCCCCAAACGTTACGAATGTCACCAAATCCTTACCTTCCATCTTCCCTGCAAGGGCAATTCCAACTGCATGCGGGACCTGTGTCGTTACAGGCGATGAACCAGTGACGATCCTATTTTTCTTTTGACCAAAATGACCAGGCATTTGGCGCCCGCCGGAATTGGGATCTTCCTCTTTCGCGAAACCGGAGAGCATCAAGTCTTTTGCGGTCATTCCGAAGGTAAGCACCACACCGACATCCCGATAATAAGGCAGTACATAATCCTTTTCCCGATCAAGTGCAAACGCAGCTCCAACCTGTGCAGCTTCTTGCCCCTGGCAGGAAATCACGAAGGGAATTTTCCCGGATCGGTTTAAAAGCCACATGCGCTCATCAATTCTGCGGGACAAAAGCATTGTCCGGTACATATCTAAAACCGTTTCCTCATTTAAGCCTAATTGTTCATGACGTTTTTCTACCATCATAAAACCTCCTGACCTTATTCTTTATGAATGAATGGCACGTCCATCGACAGCAAGGGCCGCCTCTCCGATTGCTTCGGATAGACTTGGGTGCGGATGAATTGTCTTGCCTATCTCCCAAGGTGTCGCATCAAGCACTTTTGCAAGTCCAGCTTCTGAAATCATATCCGTAACATGTGGGCCGATCATATGAACGCCCAGTATATCATCCGTTTTCTTATCGGCGATGATTTTGACAAAACCATCCGCTTCCCCGAAGACAAGGGCCTTACCAACTGCACGGAATGGGAATTTCCCAATTTTAAGGTCATAGCCTTCCTCGTTTGCCTGATCTTCCGTCAAACCGACACTTGCAGCTTCAGGGCTTGAATACACACACTTTGAAATGAGCGAATAATCCAGCGGTTCCGGCTTTTGGCCCGCGATATGTTCAACGGCCGTAATACCTTCATGGGAGGCAACATGAGCCAATTGCAGACCGCCGATACAGTCACCGACCGCATAGATATGTGATTCCTTCGTTTGGAAGAAGTCATTGGTTTCAATAAAACCTTTTTCTTTCACAATTTCCGTATTTTCAAGGCCGATCCCTTCTAGATTTGCTGATCTGCCTACGGAAACCAGCATTTTTTCAGCTGTGAATTCCTCTACCGAACCTTTGACTTCAGCAGAAATGGATACTGAAACATCCGTTTTCAGGGTTTCAGGCAATACCTTCGCACCCGTAACGAACTTGACGCCTTTTTTCGTTAGGAGACGAAGCATTTCACTGGAAATATCATGGTCCTCAGTCGGGATGATTCTATCTGCATATTCCAGAACTGTCACTTCCACACCAAAATCATTGAGCATCGATGCCCATTCAATGCCGATAACTCCACCGCCTACAATCATCATTGATTTTGGTAAGCTCTCAAGCTTTAGAGCTTCATCCGATGTAAGCACCAATTCCCCATCAATAGCCAAACCGGGCAGTGTCTTCGGACGTGAACCTGTAGCAATGATGACATTCTGTGGAATGAGCATTTCATTTTCACTGCCATTATTCATTTCCACGGAAATTGTCCCAGGCATCGGTGAAAATATAGAAGGACCAAGTATACGTCCTAACCCTTCATAAACCGTTATCTTTCCTTGTTTCATCAGGTGCTGAACGCCTTTATAGAGTTGATCGACCACTTTATTCTTTCTTTCCTGCACTTTAAGGAAATCTACCTTTACATCCCCGGTAACAATACCGAATTCCTCACTTTTCACTGCAGTCTGATAAACTTCCGCACTCCTTAAAAGTGCTTTCGAAGGGATACAGCCTTTATGTAGACACGTTCCGCCGAGCTTGCCTTTCTCCACGACAGCCGTTTTCAATCCTAATTGAGCAGCCCTTATTGCCGCCACATACCCGCCTGTTCCTCCTCCGAGGATAACGAGGTCAAATTCTTCAGCCAAAACCACTCCTCCTCACAAATACATACTATTAGTCACCATTTTTACTTGTCCTATGTTTATTACGTTATCCATCTTTAAAATTCCTGTGTTTATTTAAAAAAACACAGGAATCTATATCTTGTAATACTACATTCATTTTCTTCCATTCAAGATATGTTTTTCATTTTGCAGGAATTGGCTCCTTGAATTCCTCATGCGGGCAATGCGCTCCTCTGCCATCCTATCAGCTGCTTTATAAGTAGGGATTTGATCACGTTTTGCAATCTCGATGACTCGTTCAATTGTATCATAAACAGTTTCCACTTTCTTAAGGGCTCTTTCCCGATTATACCCTAGAAGCTCATCGGCCACGTTTATGACTCCACCTGCATTAATTACATAATCAGGAGCATATATAATACCTTTTTCATGAATTTGATCGCCATGCACAGGTTCCTTTAATTGATTATTGGCAGCACCTGCAATGACCTTTGCCCTGATTTGATTGATTGTTTGATCATTTATGACAGCCCCTAATGCACAAGGTGCATAGATATCACAATCGACTCCATAAATTTCATCTGGATTCACTGCAGTCGCCCCAAAGGATTCAACCGCACGGGCCACACTCTCTTTATTGATATCCGTAACGATGAGCTTGGCGCCCTCCTCATGAAGATGACGGCATAAGTTATAAGAAACATTCCCGACACCTTGGACTGCAACCACCTTGCCTTCTAAAGAATCAGTTCCGAATGCCTCTTTTGCAGCAGCCTTCATACCTCGGTATACTCCATATGCCGTTACTGGGGAAGGGTTACCCGAAGAACCGAATGCAGGGGAAATCCCAGTGACAAAATCCGTCTCCTCATGAATGAGATCCATATCCTCAACCGTTGTACCTACATCTTCAGCTGTTATATATCGGCCATTCAGCCCTTGGATATACCTACCGAATGCACGGAACATTTCTTCATTTTTATCCTTACGCGGATCACCGATGATGACGGTTTTCCCCCCGCCTAAATTCAAGCCGGCAGCTGCGTTCTTATATGTCATTCCTCTCGAAAGCCTTAAGGCATCTTCAATGGCTTCTTCTTCGGATGCATATGTCCACATCCTTGTGCCTCCAAGCGCAGGCCCTAATGTTGTATCATGAATGGCAATTATCGCTTTCAAACCCGATTGTTTATCCTGACAGAATAGCAGTTGCTCGTAATCATATTTCTCAAGATATTTAAAAATTTCCATAAAGGAATCCTCCCTAGATGTTTTAATGCATGTGGAGATATGAAGACACTAAATTTCTCCTCATTCTTATTTGTTCCTACGTTCATTTTAAATAAAATCCGCTACTCACATGATATTTTCCCCATGGGGAATGGTTCCCTGAAAAACCCATGCACCTTTAAATATGCAAATAACATGCCAATAAAATACATAATGAGAGCCTTTTTATCCAAAAAAAGGACATGCTGGTTAATATGTTGGGCAACTATAGCCTATAACAAATTTAAAAAAATTTCATGTTAGAAGTGGAGTCTCGCTTAAATTAAAATAAATCAGAAAATTCTGTGCAGTTTTTTTCACAGCGCGCAAATAATTGCATGCAAAAATTTTCACAGTTTTAGTTTTTCCATTTTGTAATATAGATTTCTAACTGAAATCCCCAGCGCTTTTGCTGTAAGTGTTTTATTCCCCTTGTGGGTTTGGAACGCTTGCTGAATGATTTCGGCTTCATACTGGTCTATTATCTCCGATAGCGGTTTCCCCGATACGTAGCCGGATGGCTTCATTAATAATTTCTCTTGATTTATTGGAATCTCTTCGATAAAATCCGGAATATGATGGATATCAATGATCGTCTCGTTCAATTTCATGAAAATGATTGCCCGTCCTAAGATATTTTCCAGTTCTCTCACATTGCCTGGCCAGTTGTATATTTGCATCTTATGTATAGCTGCGGTGGTAATTCCCTCAATGCTCCGTCCATACTCCTGATTGATTTTATTAATCAAATGCTCCGCCAATTCTTTCAAATCTTCTTTTCTCTTTCTTAATGGAGCAATGAAAATAGGCATGCGGTTCAGCCTGAAATATAAGTCTTCCCTGAATGATCCGTTTGCGATGGCCTGTTCAAGATTGATATTCGTAGCGGCTATGACCCGGACATTGATGGGAATCGGCTTCGTTCCCCCCACTCTGATGATTTCCTTTTCTTGTAAAACCCGAAGTAATTTAGCTTGGATGTTGGCTGGTAATTCACCAATTTCGTCTAAAAAGATACTCCCTTGATTTGCCTCTTCAAAAAAACCGACCTTTCCGCCCCTGCTTGCCCCTGTAAAGGCTCCCTCATCATAACCGAACAGTTCACTTTCAAGTAATGATTCCGAGATGGCCGCACAATTTACCCGAACGAATTTATTGAACTTCCTATCGCTCGCATTATGGATGGCATGTGCAAATAACTCTTTACCAGTCCCTGATTCCCCTCTTAATAAGACAGTAGCAGGTGTTCTTGCCGATAATTTCGCCTGTTCAATGGGAAGCTTCATCTCTTCGGAAGCCCCAATTATATCATCAAAGGAATATTTAGCCTGCAATGTACGGATGATCTGCCTTGCCCGATTAAGTTCGTGGGTCAAGGCTTGAATTTCCGATACATCATGAATGACGCCAACACTTCCTTTCAGGCACCCATCCACAATGATTGGAGCAACATTTACGATCACTTCCTTATGTTTCGGGCCGACACGCATATTGACACCACGAACAGGCTTTTTTGTCTGAAGCACTTTCATATGCATACTTTCACCTTCGTAAATATCAATGGAAGCCGGCTTACCGATCACTTGGGTCTTTGTTAAGCCAGTGATTCTTGTATATGCCGGATTGATCAAAAGACCCCTTCCTTGCTCATCCACAACAGATATGGCTTCCTCACTTGATTGAATGATTGCCTGGAGCATGGTCTGTATCTCTTTTAAATCAGTGATCTGCTCCGCCAATTGTACAGCTTCCGTTTTATTCCTAAACACGGAAAAAGCCCCTATGATTTCCTTTTCGGCATTCACCAGAGGTATCCTTGTCGTTATGAGTTCCATCCCATTGCTAAGGGTGATTTCCTGATTCACTTCTTTTTGGTTCGTTTGCATCACTCTCAGCAATCCTGTTGAAGGGATGAAATCTTTGATATGTCTGCCCAAAACATCCTCGCGCTTTGTGTCAGATGCACGTTCCGCACTATCATTGAACATGATGATGAATCCTTCATGGTCAATCACTACCATCCCTTCACTGGTCGTATTAAGGATCAAGTCCATTTTTGCCGAGGTATTCTCCAATTTACTAATTAAACGGTTTTTCTCTTCAAACAACTTAGTCATAATTAGGGCGACACTTCCAGGTATGAGAATCGTTTGTTCGCCCATGTCCCTTTTTATCTTTTTATAGACAGAAGGGTCACCGGTCGTATCAAAAATGATGTCCAAATCCCACTCCAATCCCATGCTCCAATTAGTCACAGTAGGAATCCTTCGTTCCTTCGCAGCAAGCATCCCTTCAGCGGATTCATTCGTATCAGCCATACAAACAATGGAGAATACTTCACTTTCGGATAGGAGTTTCAACACGGTTGTCC
Organism: Peribacillus sp. NPDC096622; assembly: GCF_044762665.1. NCBI lineage: Bacteria > Bacillati > Bacillota > Bacilli > Caryophanales > Bacillaceae > Peribacillus > Peribacillus sp. NPDC096622. The sequence goes on from NZ_JBIWES010000001.1 coordinate 43,773, forward strand.
CTCCCACTCCTCCCCCTACTATCATGACCTTTTGCATCAGCCATCCCCCTTAAGATATAATTATCCCTTTTAATAGATCATTCCCTGCAATTTTTTTCATACTCCACACCATTTTACCATATCGGCCCCCTTTAAAAACAGCCACCACCTCCCAGTCATTATCTGGATTCCCGATACTTGACAAATAATTTATATCCTTTATCATTTTTTAAAGACGGAATTTTCGGAAGGGATTTGACCGCATGAAACGTTTAATCGCTTTTTTGATTCTTTTTATACCCGGTGCCTTTGCTGCCTATGGCATAAAAATAATGAGGGACATGGTGTTCGGTATTTTACAGCCTCCCTATCCGGTCCTTTGGCTGCAATTTTTAATAGGATTGCTCATTACGATTGGCGGAATAGCCTTTATCGCCGGCTTCGTCCTTCATCGAGATCGAAAACAAAATAAGGTCCAAAGCAGGTTCAATAAATTTTAAACGCAAAAAGAAGGTGCCATGTATCGTTTGGCACCTTCTTTCTTTATCTTGATTTCAATCTTTCTCTGACCCGTACGGCTGCTTCGGGGAAATCGGTTATGATGCCGCTGCACCCCAATTTGAATAACCGCTTCATCTGGGCTTCTTCATTAATGGTATAGGGCCGTACAGGAACACCCATACTCACGGATGCTTGAATTAGTGCATCAGGGGCAGCCCGGATATTTGGGTGTATTGCACTTCCTCCTATTGCCTTGGCATATATCCACGGCATGTACAGGCCATCCCTATATAGCGGTGCCGTTTCCAATTCAGGTGCCAATTGATGGCAATTGACCAAACTGTAATGATTGAAAGAAGAAAGGATTATCCTTTCCTCCATTTCGTAAGTACGGATGAGCCGGATGACTTTCTCTTCTAAGCCTGGATACAGAAAAACCGTATTTTTCAATTCAATATTGCAAAAAAGCTGATTATCGTTAAGCCAAATAAATAGCTCTTCAAGCGTGGGAATCTTTTCTTTACCCAAATTACCCTTATGGGTTGCTGACGCATTAAGGGTTTTCAACTCCATCAAGGTCCGGTCTTTTACATACCCCGAGGCATTCGTGGTCCGATCGAGCTTTTCATCGTGGATGATGACCACTTCTCCATCTTTCGAGAGCTGGACATCCGTTTCAATTCCGTCCGCCCCGACACGGGCAGCTTCCTTGAACGCCGACATCGTATTTTCCGGATGTGTTCCTGCAGAGCCTCGATGTGCAAAGATTAAGGTCATGATGAAACGCCGCCTCTCCCCAAAATTGTTATACCCCAATTTTATGAACAGAAACAGCAAATTATTTTCATCTAGATCAATACATTAATCAAAATGCAGATGATTATTTTCTGCATAGTCACTTAATTTCTTTTCCAAGCTAATTTGTGCCGCTTTTTCAAACAAACAAAAACGCCTTTTATTTATGGGATTTGCTGCAAAATCCAATAAATAAAAGGCGTTTAATTTTTTTAACCGGCGTAAAAAGATTTGAAGTTGCCGATTAGAAAAAATCACGAAGCAACTTCTTCCTGTCCTTTACCTCCAGACGGAGAGTTCCTATTTATATTTAGCGGCTCTGGCCTTTATAAGGTCAATTGTACCTTGAGTCTTAACAACCGGTGTTTCCCCTACCCCTGTCAAGAAGCTTTATGTTCGAGGCGCAGCTTATCGGCAACCATGGCAATGAATTCGGAATTTGTAGGTTTTGCCTTTGTCATGCTTACGGTATATCCGAAAAGAGAGGATATGGATTCTATATTTCCACGGCTCCAGGCCACTTCAATCGCATGCCGGATAGCACGTTCAACACGGCTGGCCGTAGTATTGTATTTTTTGGCGATATCCGGATATAAAACTTTGGTGATCGAACCCAATAGTTCAATATCATTATATACCATGGATATGGCTTCCCTTAAATACAAATAGCCCTTAATATGTGCAGGCACTCCAATCTCGTGAATGATGCTTGTGATGCTTGCATCAAGGTTCTTCGGCTTGGATTCATTTTGGGGACGATAGCTAAATTGACTATGATTTTTTAAAACCGCCTGCCCTTTACCGCTTACCTGACGTATGTGATTGGCCAGATTTTCCATATCAAATGGTTTCAGGATAAAGTAGGACGCACCCAAATCAACTGCTTTTTTCGTTACATCTTCTTGACCAAATGCAGTAAGCATAATCACATTAGGCATGGCACCCCGTTTTACTTCACGAAGTTTTTCAAGTACACCTAACCCATCTAAATGAGGCATGATAATATCGAGGATCAATATATCCGGATCAACGCTTTCAAGCATTCCCAGGCAATCTTGACCGTTATGTGCCACCCCAATCACTTCCATGTCTTCCTGTGCAGAAATGTATTCTTCCAGAAGGCCAACAAGTTCTCTATTATCATCTACAACGCACACCTTAATTTTTTTCACGCTTGATTTCCTCCTCAACTACAATTGGTCTTTTTTTCTATATGACTAAATTCTATTGTAATTGAACTTTTCGACAATGGAAACTAAATTCCTTTTATTTTTGAAAAAATATAAGGAATTCAATATTATTCTCCGGATATCTCTTGTTTTCGACTTCGTTTGCTATTCGAATAAACCGTTTGTCGAAAAATCTTCATATCGTTTTCATTTTATCACATCGTTTCAAAAAAACCTCTATTTTTTGAAGAAATCAAAATTAATTCTCCCCAAAACTCAGCTAATCATAAATTTCCATTAAAAAGGGGCATCCAAAAGGATACCCGGTTTCTTAGCTTGCCTTTTCATAATTATCTTTGTCGTATATATTTATACCGGCTTCGTTTAACATCCATTCGATATGGACTCCATACCCACTTGTAGGATCATTAACGAATACATGGGTGACTGCACCGATTAATTTCCCATTTTGTATGATGGGACTTCCGCTCATACCTTGAACGATCCCACCCGTTTTTTGAAGCAATTCTTTATCCGTCACTTTTAAGACCATTCCTTTGATTGCAGGAAACTTCTGTGGTATGGAACTGACGATTTCGACATCGAATTCCTCCACTTCAGAACCATCCACCACTGTAAGGATTTTTGCTGGTCCTTCCTTTACCTCATGGGAAAGGGTGATGGGGAGCGGCTTGTCGTTAATTCCATTTTTAAAATCTTGATTTAATTTCCCAAAAATGCCAAAGGGACTATTGCGATTGATATTTCCTATTTTTTCTTTATTGGAAGAAAAGCGTGCCAATTTTTCTCCCGGATCACCATTGCTTCCTTTTTCGATGGATGTGACCGTCGATTGAACGATCTGTCCGTCCTTAACAACAATCGGCTTTTTTGTATCCATATCGGATATGACATGTCCCAATGCCCCATATTTTTTTGAATCCGGGTGATAAAACGTCATTGTTCCGATGCCAGCTGCCGAATCACGGATATACAAACCCAATTTGTAGGTTCCTTCATTCTTATCTTTTAGAGGTAATAAGGTACTATGAAGCACTTCATTATCACGGTTAATGACAAGATTCAACGCCTCACCCTTTTCGCCTGCCTGCTGAACAAAAGGGGTTACATCCCCCATCTTCTTTATCGTCTGACCATTGATTTCTGTAATAATATCACCGATTTCAATTTTTGCTTTTTCTCCCGGCGATTTTTTCCCTTGCGCCGTATCAATAAGATGATGACCTACTACGAGCACCCCAAGAGTATTAAGCTTTACTCCAATGGATTGGCCTCCAGGCATGACTCTAAAGTCTTTTAACACCCTGATGTCGACCTTTTTGGCAGGCAAGCCTGCTACATCGAGTAACACTTCATTCGTACCTGGTTTCTCAGCACCAAGCGTAATCGAAGCTTGTTCATCATGAAGGGAAATTCCATCACTGGATCCCGAAGTTTTTGCAGAAACAGGCAATGATTTGGAAATACTATATTGACTTCCTTCAAATAGTACAAGATGATTTGGAATTAAAAAATATTCACGAGATGGCTGGTATAACCCTAATGTTAATAGCGAAACAAGGAGAATTCCACCGATGATCCTGTTTATCCATGTAAATTTCAATCCATTCACTCTCCTCGCTCTCTGAAACTTTATGGCTACACCTTTAATTTAGCCCTCATGACAGTCATTTATAACAGGTGCAAAAAATAAAAGCTATCCGTTTTTGGATAGCTTTACAATGAATGCTTAATGTTAAGTTTAAATAATCTTCCTACCGGCCCATCAAGATGTGATCTTCATCCTTTTGGCCAGCTGAATTAATTCATTGGCATGTTGTTTCGTCAAATCCGTTATCTCCACTCCCGAAATCATCCTGCCAATTTCTTTTATTTTTTCTGTTTCAATTAATGGCTTGACCGAGGTATTCGTGCGTCCGGCCCTTACATTTTTCGCTATGAAAAGGTGAGTATCCGCCATAGCTGCCACCTGCGGCAAATGGGATATGCACAATACTTGTGATCCAGTTGCCACTTTATAGATCTTTTCGGCAATGGATTGTGCAACCCTTCCGCTCACACCTGTATCCACTTCATCAAATATAATGGACGTTATGCCTTGATGCTTGGAGAAAATGCTTTTCAAAGCCAGCATGATCCTTGACAGTTCTCCACCGGATGCGATTTTAGAAAGAGGTTTTAACGGTTCACCTGGATTGGTGGAAATATAAAATTCCATTGAATCCAGCCCTGACTGATTAATGCCCCTATCTGACAATTCATCGAAAGTATAGGCCGTTTGAAGGAAATGAGGTTCGAAAATTGTCTTTTCCATATATAAATCTTTTAATTCCTGATGAATCTTTTTGGTTAGCTGCTGAGCGAATTTCTGGCGAAGTTCAGACAGATTCTTTGCTTCGACAATTAAATCTGCCTTGATGGATTTCATTTCCTTTTCAAGCTTCGCAATATGGGTTTCCCTATTTTGCAGCTTTTCGACTTCTTCTTCAATAGCGGCCCCATATTCCAGGATTTCCTCGATAGTCCGCCCGTATTTACGCTTTAATTGATTTATTTCATTAAGTCGACTTTCAATGAATTCCACACGTTCCGTATCATAATCCAAAGAGTCCAATTGGTCCCGGATGTTTGACACGGCCTCTTCAAGCAGGAAGTAGCTATTTGAAACGGTTTCAGAGCTGTGCTTTAAACCTTCATCAAGCCCTGCCGCTTCCTCCAGATTATTCATGGCTACGGAAAGCCAATCAATTGCATGCTGCTCACCATTTAAAGCATTATAACTGGTTTGCAGCGCTTCATGGATTTTTTCGAAATTATTAATTTTCTTCCGCTCTTCCATCAATTCTTCATCTTCGCGTAATTTCAAATCAGCTTTTTGGATTTCATCGAATTGAAATTGGATCAAATCAAGGCGGTGGACCATTTGCTGTTCATTTTGGCTCAAGCCATTCAATTGTTTAGAAGCGGCTTCATAACGTTTATATAGCTTTTGGTATTCAGTGAGTGCAGATGCGATTTTTTCACCGCCGAATTGATCGAGCAGCGGAAGATGGAGTCGTTCATCCATTAATTCCTGATGTTCATGCTGACCATGGATGTCTATCAATGTCCGCCCTATCTCCCGTAAAGTGGAAATCGTTACAAGCTTCCCATTTACCCTGCAAACGCTTTTGCCGCTCTGTGAGATATCCCTTCGTAGTATCGCCATCCCATCGTTCATATCAAGGCCAAACTCTTCCGCTTTGGCAAAGACCGGGTGTTTTTCATCTTCAATTTGGAATAATCCTTCTATTTCAGCCTTCGACTCACCATGCCGAATGAACTCTGCAGAACCACGTCCCCCAACCAAAAGATGGACCGCATCTATTATGATTGACTTCCCTGCGCCTGTTTCTCCTGTCAAGACCGTCAAGCCTTTCTCAAATGAAACGGATAGGCTGTCTATGATCGCAAAATTCCTAATCGATAGTTCTGTTAACAAACTAGGTCACCTCACAACATTATTAGAGCATGTCCAAGAATTTGCCGGAAATGATCTTTGCATCTTCCTCAGAACGGCAGATAATTAAACAAGTATCGTCGCCGCCGATCGTCCCGAGTATTTCTTGCCAATTTAAATTATCAATCAATGCGCAGATTGCCTGGGCATTACCTGGTAGCATCTTCATAACCAGCAAATTGTTGGCTGAGTCAATGCGTACAAATGCATCGACAAGGATTCTCTTTAATTTTTGAAGTGGATTGAAACGTTGGTCGGCCGGCAGACTGTATTTATACCTTCCATCCGTTAAAGGAACTTTTACAAGGTGAAGCTCTTTAATATCCCTCGAAACGGTGGCTTGAGTTACATTGTATCCAGCTAATTTCAATTCTTCAACTAACTCATCCTGGGTTTCGATATCATTATTCGTTATAATGTCCCTTATTTTTATATGTCGTTGTCCTTTATTCATAAGTAGAAGCACCTCTTCTCAACTGTTGCTCATTTAATGGTAATGGTATCACTTTCATTTCTTACTAAAGCTTAGCTGTCCCAATTTGCTTCGGTATCATCAGTACGTGCAAATAGGCCGCTTTACTAAGTGGCTAATATTAATGTTATCGGATTTTTATGCAATTGTACAACTTTTTCTCTAAAATGAATACAAGTCTAATTTTTGCACTTACCTATTTTATGTAGCCACCCATATATGATTCAAGTTCATGACGCACTATGTATAGTCAAAAAGCTCCTCTAGCCAACCGTTCAGCCAAAGGAGCCCATACAAAGTTCTAGCTATTCTTTTTTAAATTGGGCATGGGCCTCTCCAACGATGTCATCAACCGTTTTCGAAAGCAACATCGCTCCATCTTCCTTCGACCCTTGCCAGTGTAAATGAAGTAAGAATTCAATATTTCCATCACCACCGGTAATCGGTGAAAAGGAGGCATCCTTAATATCATAGCCTTCCTTTAAAGAAAAAGAAATGATCTTATCCAACACTTGTTTATGGATTTTTGGATCACGAACAATCCCCTTTTTACCCACTTGATCCTTCCCAGCTTCGAATTGCGGTTTAACCAAGGCAACGACATCACTATTCGGGACGAGCAAGGTCTTTAGCACCGGTAAAATTAACGTAAGCGAGATGAAAGAAACATCAATGCTTGCAAAGTTTGGCATCTCCCCATCGAGATCGGCGGGTGTAACATAACGGAAATTGGTCCGTTCCATTACTTTTACCCGCTCATCCTGCCTAAGCTTCCAGGCAAGTTGATTATAGCCGACATCAAGCGCATAAGACATTATGGCGCCATTTTGCAAAGCACAATCCGTAAACCCGCCAGTTGATGATCCTATATCAAGCAGTATTTTTCCATTCACCTGTAAATCGAATTCCCTTAATGCCTTCTCAAGTTTAAGACCGCCTCTTGAAACGTAAGGCATGACTTTTCCTTTGATCGTAAATTCGAGATCGACCGGCACTTTTTCCCCCGGTTTTTCGTACCTCTCTTCATTTGCGTAGACAAGGCCTGCCATAACCATACGCTTTGCTTTTTCACGTGTATCGGCCAAGCCTTGTTCTACAAGCAATACATCCACTCTTTCTTTCATCACTTTCATATTTTCAGGCCCTTTTTTCTTTTTTGGGTGTTATCATTTTAATCTTTTTGATGGCTGTCTCAGTCGTCAAACCGATTTCTTCAAGAAGTTCATCGACACTTCCATGTTCAATGAAATAATCAGGTATCCCCATTCGATCTATAATTGCCCCATAAAATCCTTGATCATGAGCATATTCAAGAACAGAACTACCAAAACCACCTTGAAGAACCGCTTCTTCTATTGTCAAGATAGGCATTTTTTCACCTAGGAGACTGCTTAGCATGTTCTCATCCAAAGGCTTAATGAACCGGGCATTGATCACCTTAACTGAATAATCCTCTTTCTCGAGCAGTTCTGCCGCTTCAAGAGCCATGGGAATCGTTGTACCGAACGTTAAGATGGCAGCATCCGTTCCTTCTTTAAGAACTTCCCACGAACCGATTGGAATCTGCTGTAATTCAGCATCCATCTCAACTCCCCAACCATTTCCACGAGGGAAACGCATGGCAATCGGACCATCATTATAGTTTAAGGCCGTATTGACCATATGCTGACCTTCGTTTTCATCTTTCGGCATCATCAACACCATATTCGGTACGTGGCGTAGGAAAGCAATGTCGAAAACGCCTTGATGCGTTTCACCATCGGAACCAACCAATCCGGCACGATCGATCCCTATGAATACGTTCAAATTCTGCCGGCAAATATCATGCACCACCTGGTCATAAGCTCTTTGCAGGAAGGTTGAATATATGGCCAGGAAAGGTTTCATTTTTTGTGTTGCCAATCCGGCTGCAAAAGTTGCAGCATGCTGCTCGGCAATCCCTACATCATAGAAACGCTCTGGGAACTCTTGAGAGAAGCCCACCAATTTCGAACCTACTGGCATTGCAGGTGTTATCGCGACAATCCGTTCATCGTCACGGGCAAGCCTGCTGACAGTATCGCTTACAAGAGCGCTCCAAGCAGGACCTTTACTAGGGGATTTCACGAAATCGCCTGTCTCGATCTTGTATGGGCCTGTCCCATGCCAGTTCCCTGTTGTGTCCAACTCGGCAGGTGAATATCCCTTGCCTTTTTTCGTGATGACATGCAGCAGTACGGGTCCCTTCGTTTTCTTGGCATATCTTAAATTCTCGAGCAATTCTTCATAATTATGTCCATCTACTGGCCCAAGGTATGTGAAACCGAGTTCTTCGAAAAAGATTCCTGATACCAATAAGTACTTCATGCTATCCTTCAAGCGTTCAGCTGTAGCGGCCAGTTTACCACCGACTGCAGGAATTTTTTTCAAAAGCAGCTCCAATTCATCTTTTGCCCAGTTATATTTACCCGCTGTCCGCAATCTTCCCAATATCGTGTGTAAAGCACCTACATTGGGGGCTATTGACATTTCATTATCATTGAGGATAACGATCATGTCCTTTTTTTCATCACCGATATGATTCAACGCTTCAAGCGCCATTCCCCCTGTTAGGGCACCGTCCCCGATTACAGGCAAAATAAAACTGCTTTCACCTTTGATATCACGGGCAGCCGCCATTCCCATTGCAGCTGAAAGGGAAGTCGAACTGTGACCGGTTTCCCAAACATCATGGGGGCTTTCAATCATTTTAGGAAAACCGCAAAGACCTTTATATTTCTTTAAGGTGTCGAACTCTCCTGCTCTGCCAGTCAGGATTTTATGGACATAGGATTGATGTCCGACATCCCATAAAATTTTATCATTCGGACTGTCGAATTCTTTATGCAAGGCTATAGTCAACTCGACGACACCTAAATTGGGACCAATGTGCCCACCGGTCACCGATAATTTTTCCACAAGGAATTTACGTACTTCCACACTTAACTCGACGAGTTCTTCATTATTCATCTTCTTCAAAAAAGAAGGGTCTTTTATAGATAGAAGATCCAAACAGGACCACTCACTTTCTGTCATTTTCGGTTGTAGGCATAAACAAAGCCTCATACAAAGAGGGCTATGGAAGACTTGACCGAAAAATTGGTTTTAAGTTAAAAAATAGCCGCCAACACCCAGGTGATTTCGGCGGCTTATTATACCTATTTTATCACGTATCTCAATTAAAAAATTCATTTTGATTTTCACATATTTTTGCACAATGAGTATACCATAAAAACTCAATTGATAACAAATTTAGCCACAATCAATGGTTACGGTTCGCTATTAAATCAGTTAGTTCATTCAACAAACCCGTTTGTAAGGCTGTTTTTCCCAAAGCTGCATGGGCAAGTTCTATATGATGTTCCAACTTTTGCTTTGCCCCTTGAAGGGTAAGTAAAGAAGGATATGTACTTTTATGATTCCCCACATCACTGCCAACCGGCTTGCCGATCAACTCGACTGACCCTTCAATATCCAGAATATCATCGCGAATTTGAAAAGCAAGCCCCAGGTGGTATGCAAAGTCACGCAAATGCAGTTGCTGTTCTTCACTCGCCCCTGCTAATATAGCACCGGAAAGGATGCTTGCAGTCAATAACTTCCCTGTTTTATGTTCATGTATATACTCCAATTCCTGAAGGGTCAGCTGTTTATTTTCACCTTCCATATCGGCAACTTGACCTCCAACCATTCCTTCGGCTCCGGCAGACTTCGCAATTTCACTTACAAGGTTCAGCTTCATGTCAGCCGTCACCTCGGGATCGATCATTTCCGTCACCAATTGAAAGCTATATGTAAGAAGCGCATCACCTGCCAGTATTGCCACCGCTTCACCGAACACTTTATGGTTCGTCGGTTTTCCACGGCGGAGATCATCATCATCCATTGCCGGAAGATCATCATGAATCAAAGAATATGTATGAATCATTTCAATGGCTGCCGCTGCAGGAATCCCCATCCTTAAGCTTTTTCCAAAGGCCTCCAGAACCGCAAAGACCAATAATGGGCGAATCCGTTTACCACCTGCCTGCAGAGAATAGATCATGGCTTCTTTGACAACTGCCGGGGCTTTAAGTTTATTGACATATTCCACGATTTCCCGTTCTATAATTGCCTTATATTCTTTAGAAAACATTTCAAAGGACGCCGTACCCATGTCATTCTTCCTCCTGTACAGCGAAGTTTTCAAGTTCCCCATCTTCGCGTAAAATTTGAGTCAACTGATCTTCAACTGCCTTAAGCTTTGAATGGCAAAGCCTAGATAAATCCATTCCTTGTTTATATATGGAGATGGCTTCTTCCAAGGGCACATCGCCTTCTTCCAACTGCTCTACAATTTTTTCGAGATTCTCCATCGCTTCTTCAAATGTAGCTTCCTGTTTTTTTGTCATGATTCAATCCGCTCCTTTATTTCTTTAATTTCACATTCAAGAGTTCCATCTTTTATCGAAACCGCTATCTTATCCCCTTTTGATACTTGCTGTGTACTTTTCACTAATGTCTCATCCTCAGCAAAAACCAATCCATAGCCCCTTTCCATGATTTTTAGTGGACTGAGGGCAGATAAAGTGGCTGTAATATGGACGAACTGCTGTGATTTTTGCCGATAGATGGCTTCCATGGCCCTCCGTAAAACCTTTGCATGCTGCTGCAATTCATCTTTCGCATTTTTTACCGCTTGTTCAGGATGCTGCTTTTTCAGGATATCGGTCAGCTGATTCAGCTCATCTCTCTTTTTCATGAAATATCGCGTGCTGGTCCTCCCTAGCCTGTCCATCGTCTTGTCTAGCTGTTCCAGCTTCTGTTCATACATTTTATGTGGGTAACGGAAGGCATAAGACCTCTCCATCCTGGTCAAGCGGGTTCGTTCAAAATTCACCGATTCTTGAATGGAGCGGGTCAATCGATTCTTGCGGTTCATCAGGCGTTCGAGTATTTCATTCAAATGAGGAACCGCTAACTCTGCTGCACCAGTCGGTGTAGGAGCACGCATATCGGCGACAAAATCAGCAATCGTAAAGTCGGTTTCGTGACCGACCGCAGAAATTACCGGTATATCGGAATCATAAATGGATTCAGCCACTATCTCCTCATTAAAGGCCCATAGTTCCTCGATCGACCCACCGCCCCTTCCGACAATGAGAACATCGCTTTCCGCCCTTGCGTTGGCCATGGAAATTGCCTTCGCAATCGATTTAGCGGCATTATTCCCTTGTACAAGTGCTGGATAAACGATGACCCTGGCGATTGGATATCTCCGCTTGATCGTTGTCAGGATATCTCTTAATGCAGCTCCGGTCGGCGAAGTTATGACTCCTACAGACTTTGGGTACTGCGGGATCGCCTTCTTGTGATCGGCCAAAAACAAACCTGCCGCCTCCAGCTTTTTCTTCAGCTGTTCATAAGCAAGATATAAATCCCCTACACCATCAGGGGCCATGCTTTTCACATAAAGCTGATACTGTCCTCCCGCTTCGTATAATGATATATCGCCCTTAACAAGTACCTTCATGCCATTTTCAGGCAGGAATTTCATCCCTTTATTATTGGCGGCAAACATAACGGAGAGAAGTCGTGCCTTCTCATCCTTTAAAGTAAAATACATATGTCCGCTTGTATGTTGTTTAAAATTTGAAATTTCACCTTTTATGTATACATTTTGCAAATGGGGGTCGGCATCGAACTTCCTTTTGATGTACTTCGTTAAAGCCGACACACTCAAATATTGTTGGTTGCTCATATAATGTCTCCTTCCGATGGAAATCGGATATAAAGAAAACTCACCTATAGATTATAAGTAATCCATGAATGAAAAAAAAGCGGTCTCCCGTTATTATAAAACAAGAGGTCCGCTTCTTTAAAATAATTTAACGTTTTTTTCAGCTTTTTAATGCTTGCTTGTTCTGTTCAAGTGCTTTTTGAGCAGATTTGACCGTATTCTTCATAAGCATCGTAATTGTCATGGGACCAACGCCTTTAGGAACTGGTGTAATGTATGAAGCCTTATTTTTCACTTCATCAAACGCCACATCACCGCAAAGCTTCCCTTCATCATTCCTGTTCATTCCGACGTCAATGACGATAGCGCCTTCTTTAATATGGTCACTCGTGATCGTGTCCCTCTTTCCGACCGCTGCCACAACGACATCGGCTTGCTTAGTATAATAGGCAAGATCCTTTGTCCGTGAATGACAGTATGTAACGGTTGCATTTGCATTTAAGAACAATTGTCCGGCTGGTTTTCCGACGATATTACTTCTCCCTACGATGACAACATGCTTACCTTCAAGGTCATAGTCGATATACTCAAGCATCACCATGACGCCGTATGGAGTACAAGGTAAAAATGCATCCTGTCCCGTCATCATCCGCCCAATATTAATCGGGTGGAATCCATCTACATCCTTTTCTGGGGAAATCGCTTCAATGATCGCCTTTTCCTGAATATGTCCAGGCAATGGCAGCTGTACCAATATACCATGAATGCTGTCATCCTCGTTTAATTCAGCAATGCTCTGAATTAATTCCTCCTGAGAAAGTTCCGCAGGCTTTTTAATTAATACGGAATGCATCCCCAAGTCCTCACAGGCCTTTTGCTTATGGCGCACATAAGTTTGCGATGCTTGATTGTCACCCACCAGGATTACGGCTAAACCTGGAACGATATTTTTTTCACGTAACTGTTGAACTTCCTTACTGATTTCCTGCCTAACTGACTCTGCAATTTCTTTACCATTAATGAGTTGAGCTGACATGTGTTTATTCCTCCCAAGTTAATTTTGCTAAAGAAATTACTGAGAGAATCCTTGTTCAAGGCTGCAGCTTTAGCTGCCGCTTTTCACCTTTATTTTGGATAAAACGGCATTTACAAAGCTGCTCGATTGATCATCACCGAATTTCTTAGCAATTTCAATAGCTTCATTCATTGCAACACTTACAGGAACACCTTCACTGTGAACCATTTCATACACCGCGATCCGCAGTAAATTCCGATCAATGTTCGCCAGTCTTTCCAACGTCCAATTCTCTAAATTGTCCCTGATCATCCCATCGATTTGTTCACGATTTTCCGTTATCCCCATTACTAATTTTTTGAAATATTCATCAGTAGGAGCACCATCCAGTACGCTTTCCATTGCTTCTTCTGCATTCGAGTTGGCAATATCTATCTGATATAGTGCTTGAAGGGATTTTTCACGGGCTTCTCTTCTTTTCATAATCTTACTCCTTTAACATCTACTATTATATATGAAAATGCTAGAACAAACGAACATTAAATAACATTTTTTCAAAAATATTAAGATTCTCGCTATATTACTTAAAAAACAAGCTGAATCCCACTAAATTAGAGGCCAAAAGGTTCAAGATAACAACTCAAGATTACTTTCCAATTAAACGGCCAACACAGTCCCATACTTTTTGAAAGTGTCAAAAAGCTCTTGCCTAGCTTTCATGCTCATATTTCACCTTTTACACTCTAACAGAAATCACCCTTGAATTAAAGGGAAAATTCCAGACACCGCCTTATTATGTACATTTAAATTTAATATTATAAGCAGGCTCCAAAAACGGGATATCATGGAGTTTGCATTCAAAAAAACAAAAACCCGGCTTTTTGCCGGGTTTTTGCAGATGTGAATCAAATGAAGCCCACTTACACTTCTTGTTCGTAATCCGCTTCTTGTTTAGCGTTTTCAAACGCAATGCCCACTACATGGATGTTCACTTCGCCAGCGTCGATAGCGGTCATATTCAACAAAGCTTCACGAATGTTATCTTGCACTTCCTGAGCAACTTTCGGAATTGAAACACCAAACTTCATGACACAATAAAGCTCGACTTTGATGGATTCTCCCGTTAAGTCCACTTTAACACCTTTACCGTGGTTCTTTTTACCAAGCTTTTCAACAACACCCGTAGCGAAATTCCCGCGCATATGTGCAACACCTTCAACTTCCGATGCAGCGATACCCGCAATCACCTCTATCACCTCAGGCGCAATCTCCACTTTGCCCAGCCCACTATTATAATCATTCATTTCGAGTAATTGGCCTTCCATTTCACTCATTCAAAAGCACCTCCTGTCTTCCTTTACATTATGAGTTCATTACATCATATATTTCAAGGAATTTGGTATTAAATTCCCCGGAAACAAATTGTTCATGCTGAAGTAACTTAATATGGAAAGGAATTGTGGTACTGATCCCTTCAATGACAAACTCACCCAAGGCGCGTTTCATCTTCTCGATCGCCTCTTCCCTAGTCGGTGCATGGACAATCAATTTAGCGATCATGGAATCGTAATACGGCGGTATCGAGTACCCAGGGTATGCCGCGGAATCCACACGAACCCCGTAGCCGCCTGGCGGTAAATACATTTGAATCTTACCTGCGGAAGGCATGAAATTCTTTTCTGGATTTTCGGCATTGATCCGGCATTCGATAGACCATCCGTTATAAGTGACATCCTCTTGCGAAAGCGATAGTTTGTTGCCTGAAGCAACTTTGATCTGTTCTTTAATCAAATCCACGCCCGTTACCATTTCTGTAACTGGGTGTTCAACCTGGATACGTGTATTCATTTCCATAAAGTAGTATTTTCTATTCACATAGTCATAAATAAATTCTACTGTTCCGGCACCTGAATAGTTTACGGCAAGTGCAGCCGTTACTGCAGCCTGCCCCATTTCCGCACGTGTTTCACCATCCAACGCCGGTGACGGGGTTTCTTCAACAAGTTTTTGCAAACGTCGTTGGACCGTACAATCACGCTCACCTAAATGGATGGCGTTGCCATGATTATCTGCCATGACCTGTATTTCAACGTGACGGAAGTCCTCGATGAACTTTTCAATATACACGCCAGGATTCCCAAATGCCGTCGCGGCTTCCTGTTGCGTGATGTTAATGCCTTTAATGAGCTCTTCTTCCGTCCTTGCGACGCGGATACCTTTACCGCCTCCGCCGGCAGTAGCTTTGATGATGACTGGATAGCCCATTTCATTAGCTAAGGCTACACCCTCATCCGTATCTTTAATTATGCCTTTAGAACCTGGAACGATCGGTACACCAGCTTTGCGCATGGTTTCCCTTGCTACGTCCTTTGTTCCCATTTTATTGATGGCTTCGGGGCTGGGACCGATGAAAATGATATTGCATTCACGGCACAGCTCGGCAAAGTCGGCATTCTCAGCTAGGAATCCATAGCCTGGATGGATTGCATCGGATCCCGTTTTCTTGGCTGTGCTGATAATGTTGGTTGTATTTAAATAACTGTCTTTTGATAATTTAGGACCGATGCAATATGCTTCATCAGCAATTTGAACATGTAATGCTTCTTTATCTGCTTCTGAATAGACAGCAACAGTCTCGATTCCTAATTCCTTGCATGCCCGGATGATTCGGACAGCAATTTCCCCACGATTGGCAATTAATACCTTTTTAATCATTTAGAAACAGCTCCTCATTCCGGCTTTACTAAAAATAATGGTTGACCATATTCTACAAGCTGCCCTTCTTTTACAAGGACTTCAACGATTTCACCGCTTACTTCAGCTTCGATTTCATTGAAAAGTTTCATGGCTTCCACGATGCAGACGATGGAATCCGCAGTTACTTTATCGCCTGCTTTTACATAAGCAGGTGAATCCGGTGCTGGAGATTGGTAGAATGTCCCTACCATCGGAGAAGTGATTTTATGTAAATTTTCCTGTTCAGTGACGGCAGCAGCAGGTTTTGCAGGTTCAACGGCTTTCGGCACGGCAGGGGCAGGGGCCGCTGCGGGCTTGACCTCTACAGCTGCATTGGCTTGAACAACATCTGGAGCAGCTGCTGCTTGGTGTAATACTGTACCCGTTTCAGTTTTTTTCAATTTAATTTTCGTTCCTTCATTTTCAAAAACGAATTCACTGATATTTGATTGATCGACTAGCTTAATAATTTCACGAATTTCTTGCACTTTCATTTTGTGGCACCCCTTGTCTAATTTAATATGAATTTGTGAGGCAATAATATTTTATGTAACCCTACCCATAGCTTATCCTACTTTGTCCAATACTGCACAAAGTAGCCGCTTTCTTTATGCGAATGCGAATAAACTGAATACAAACCTCATCTGTATTATAACAGATGTTTCACTTTCTCAAAATATTGTTTCCCTAAGAAAATTGAAAAGTTTATGACCAGCTTCTAACATCATACAATATTAGCTTATACAAATTCAATGATAGATTAATTGTTACTTATTATCCATACTTCTATCTTACACCTTTATTATAATATTGTGAATATTTTTCACCTGGGGCAGCTTAACGCTTTCTCTTGAATTTGGCTTTTATTTCCTAGAAAATCACCATAACATCCATTGTAATTACTTTTCTAGAATATTACGGATGATCATTATCACCATTTCCAATTGATTTCCTGATTCCAATTGACATAAAAAAACTTTTCCTCTAAAGTTTCCAGGTTGTAGCTAGTTAAAAAATCATAATAAAAAGCCTCCCTTATTTTTATTAAGGAGGGCTTTCAAACTTTTATGATGTTGAACTGTTCTGTATCAGCACTTTTTTCTGTATGTGTGTTTACTTTTCCGGTTGGAAATCGACCACTACATTTTGTGCATCGCTCACTTCTTTCCTTACGAGGCGGATAATGTTATTGGCCTCTGTTTTCGTTTGTTTATCGGCCTTGACACTCACCTTTACATCCGTTCCGTCAACCCGGACCAGTGCGGCATTGTAATCCATGGCAACAATTAAGTTTTCGATGATATTTTCTTTCACTTTCGTTTCACTTAATTGTTCAATTTTTGCATATGCCTCGTCTCTTTCTTCAGCTGATAGTTCTGTGTTGCCCATCTTTGCAGTCAATTCTTCATTCAGCTTCGCCCGTTCATCTTCAATCTGCATCCTTAACGATTCGAACTCATCTCCAGATGCAATGGTTACAGAGGAACCTTCTGTATTTTTGGACGTTTCTTTTTCACTTTTATTTTCCCCTTTTGTCTCTGCTTGGTTCTCTGTTTTACTTTCTGTTTTATTTTCTTCTTGTTCCATTTGCTCTGTTGCCGTCATATCGGCGGCATTTTCTTCAGGAGCGGTTAAATAATAGACTGAAAGCACAACGACCAGACTTAGCATAGTCAATAACCAAACCGTTTGTTTTTTTAATAACATGTAGATTTTCCCCCTTATTTTTTAGGCATGACAGAAACCCTGTGACTCGGTACATCAAGTGAGCGTGTGACAGCCTCGATGATCCACTTCTTTATTTGAATGTTTTCGGCCCCTTTAGCGACTACCAGGACTCCTCGTACACTAGGTTTTTTCGTTTCCGATATGATCGGTCCTTCTTTTTCACCGCTCTTCACCAAAACTAGCTGTTCATCAACAGATGTGTCTTCGACCGTCCTTTTGCCGCCTTCCTGGTCGGTTTCTTCAGTGACTTGTTTTTGGGTGACTTTGTTTCTTTCATATACTTTTTTCTCAGATGCATCGACGTAGATTACGACTTTTACATCCTGGACGCCTGCGATGGATTCTAGCGCTTCCTTCATTTCATTCTGTAGATATATTTCATAGTCTTTTGTAGTCTTGAATTCTGACTTCTTCTGACCGAATGTTTCAACATCCTCTTCTTCATCCTGCTGTTTATCATTATTGAATACAGTCGTCACTTCAGATGTTTGTCCCGTCTGATTGGTGGTTAACAAATTCCCGGCCAGCATGATTCCCGATCCCAAAAGGACAACTATTAGAGCATAGACATACAGGGAAGGCTTTTTCTCCTTAGGCTCTTTTTGGTCAGGGTCTTTATTTAATAGTTTTTGCAGCCAGGATAATGGACCTTTGTCTTTATTCAATACTCAGTCACTTCCTTTCCCCGGCGATTTCAATGATCTCTTCATCAACAGACCAACTTGTTGCCAGAAACCTTTTGACAGCATCCAGATTGGCATCATTCGAAGTGGATGGACTATCTGTATTGATATCAACCTTCGCCACTGCCTCTATCTCCGAGTTTTCCTTCCCTTCTGCCTTTTCCAATGAGATGGTTATGTTCTGCAGATCATCAACACCCGGTTCTTCCTCATTCTTGACCCCTACATCAATCGAACTAATCTTCATGTTATAATCCACCATCAGCTCCTCTTCCACTTCTGCCTGTAAGTCAACAGCCATTTGTTTTAAAATATATGCACCCTGGGTAGCTTGTATTTCTTTTTTCTTCATTTCTGTCAAATTTCCTAAATCTTTTTTTTTCTGATCCTCAAATTCACTGGTAGCAGCAGTGAGAATCTCATCAAAATCCTTATTGAATAATCCCAATATAGGAGTGATGATGATTGCAATCAGTAAAAGCCCGATAACCATTTTGGCATACTTCTGTAAAGCTGAATTCGGCAGAAGCATATCGATCACAGTAGCCAGCAATACAAATATGATGATGTTGGATACCCAGCCAGCTAAAAAACTCACCAATCCCCCCTCCTTTCTAGCGAACCATCAGGGTAATGTTTCCAGAGGCGATAATTACCGTGATACTTAAAAAAAACATGAGTGAGACAATGGCCAATGCAGCGAAAATATAAATCATGCTTTTACTTATAATGTCAAGGCATTTTATTACAGGTCCCCCGCCCAGCGGCTGCAAAAGACTCGCTGCCAATTTATAGACAAAAGAAATCATCAAGATTTTAATTGCAGGAAATGTGGTAATGAGCAAGAGAATGATGACGCCTGACAAGCCCACTGTATTTTTCAACAGGACGGAGGCACTAATGACCGTATCCGTTGCATCGGTAAACATGCGCCCTATTACCGGTATAAAGTTACCTGTCACGAATTTGGCTGTCCTGATCGTCACTCCGTCGGCTACAGCTGAGGATGCTCCCTGAACGGAGATCACACCAAGGAATATGGTCATGAATGCTCCAAGGATCCCGATGGCAAAATTACGGAGAAGTTGTGCCATCTGAGTCACTTTGTAATGATCGGTCAACGTGCTGACTATGCTTAAAATCGCTGCAAAGAATAATAACGGAAGGACGACAAACTGTATCAAGATACCGCTTGTATTCATCAAAAACATCAATACCGGATGAAAGAAGGCTGCCGATACAAGTCCGCCTGAAGCAGCTATCAATGCCAAGAGTAAAGGGATGAGCGCCATTAAAAAGGAAATCATCAAATCTATCGTATCTTTTGTATATTCAATCGCTACATGAAAACTGTTAAGTGCCAAAATGATCAGCACCATATAAACGATTGCATATGCGACCTTACTTACGGAGCTTTGCTCGAAGGCATTTTGCAAAGACTGTAGGAACATGCTGAAAACGGTTAATAAAATGAGTGATCCCAGCAGCTTTCCATTCACGAGCAGTTCATGAAAAATGAATTTTGTCATTCCCTTTATCCATTCATCAAAGGAAAATTTCTTATCGCCGCTTACAAAATCCATGAAGCTCCCTTTCTGGCTTTCCGGTAAGAACCCTCCATACTCCGTAACGATGTCATCCCAATATTGTTTGAGCTCATCGACGCCCAGCCTTTCTATTTGGGCTTGTACCAGTTCGGACTGCATGATCGGCTCTTGATCGATTTCACCATTTTCTGGATTTTCGGCAGCTTGTCCAATAGATGCATGCAAAAAAAAGAGTAAAAAGAATAGTATGGATAAGTAAGGCATCCGCTGCTTCATACATTCACCTCATTGACTAGTAGGAGTAATCCATTAACTTGGGAGCATCTGTAAAATCGTTTCGATAATGACCGTCAAAATCGGAATCGCCATGGCAAGAATCAAGATTTTTCCGCTCAATTCTATTTTGGAAGCGAGCGAACCTTGCCCGGCATCTTTTGTAATTTGAGAAGCGAATTCTGCAATATAGGCAATTCCGATTATTTTTAAAATGGTTTCTAGATACACGGTATTTACATTCGCATTAACTGCTATTTTTTCTAACATTAAAATGATTTCGTATATTTTGTCAGCTAAAAAAAGAAAAATGGAGCATCCTACAAAAACGACGAGCAGGAATGCGAAATTTGGTTTTTGCTCTTTGACGATCAGTGCCAAAAAGGTGGCAACTAGGGCAATGGCCACGATTTTTATGATTTCAATCGCGAATCCCTCCCTTACTGAAATAGAAATACAGATTTAATTTTTTGAAATAAATCCTCTACTACAGAAGCAACCATGAATAAAATATAGATAAATCCGAAAAGTGTCACCCACTGGGCATATTCTTTCTTCCCAACCTGATCGAGTATCGTGTGAAGAAATGCCACAACAAGCCCCACACCCGCAATTTTAAATATGATGTCAACATCAATGCCCATTTTCATTCCTCCCACATATTCCTACATCAGCAAGATGATCAATAATAGCCCTGATAAAAAACCAAGACTTTTCATCATTTTTTCATATTTTCCCTGACGGTCGAGTGCATCGGTTTCTTCCCGTTCCAAGTGTGCCATCGTTAGCATGATTTGCTTTTGCTGATGATATTTATCGCTTTTTCCAAGCGTCTCCCCAAACTGTGAAAGAATCTCGAATTCCCCCTGTTTTAAAGCAAGGGATTGCCATATTTTCTTCAAACTATCATCCCATGCTTCTTTGACGGTGGTTTCACCTGACTCGAGTCGATTTGCAAATGTATCGAAAAAGCTGGACAAAGGTTTGGCCATCTGTTTAGAAAGTTTCCTTGCCGCTTCTTTCAAAGGTGTATGACCGAACATGATTTCAGCTTCAAGTGATTGCATGGCGACTTTCAGCTGTCTCAGTTGACGAGGCCTCATACTTAATTTTTTCGCTGCTTCAAAACCTGCCCATGTCGTTGCAATCATAATTATCGCTGCCCCTATTAACTTAAACATGCGGGTTCACACTTTCTCCCAAGAAAACGGGAACCCCCGCTGCATCAAGGACTTTGTAGCTCCTCCTACCGGATTTACTTCTCTGTAATTCAATAAAACGTTCAAAGATGTTTTGCTTTAATATTTCGGCGATAAAAGGTCGCTTCTTGATTTCATCAAGTGTATGGCCATGCGTGGTTATCATGAGTTTAATACCTGCGTTCACGGCTTCCAGCACAGCCTGCGTATCCGCTGCGCGGCCTATTTCATCCACGATCAATACATCCGGAGACATCGAACGGATCATCATCATCATCCCTTCCGCTTTAGGACATCCATCAAGCACATCAACCCTTGTTCCAAATTCGAGCTGCGGCACTCCATGTACACATCCGGCAATTTCTGAACGCTCGTCCACTATCCCCACCTTTTGAGGGGTAATGCCGCGTTTTTCATTACCACTGGATATCATTCTTGCAATATCACGTAATATGGTCGTTTTTCCCGTTTGCGGAGCACCGATCAACATTGTATGCTGCCATTCCCCGTCATATAAATATGAAGTGAGAGGTTCAGCTGCACCTATTTTTTCACGTGCAACCCGAATATTGAACGAGGAAATATCCCTGATCGCTTTGACCGACCCATTTTCCAGAATCACCTTGCCAGCAAGACCCACCCGATGTCCGCCCGCTATGGTTATATATCCTCGCTTTAATTCTTCCTCAAGTGTATATAACGAAAATTGACCTATCTGATTCAATAATTGATCTGCATCCGAATGGGTCACTTCATAGGAAAAGAAGTATGGTTCCCCTCCTACAATGACCTCAAGCGGCCTTCCAACTCGAATTCGCAGCTCTTCCATCTTTTCGATCATCATCGGTGTCATACCCCGGAGTTGCTCGTATAATCTTTTCGGTAAAAAAGAAAGAATCGTTTCCATTTTGACAATCCTCCTGTATACACCACTTTCAATAAAATATATGCCGACAAGCCCATAAAGATGACAGGCTATTAAAGAAACAGACTTATTATTGGTTTTTTATATCTTCCTTGATCAAAAAAACCAAAAAAAGACCGAGAAATTAATCTCGGTCTACAATCCTTTTATTTAAGAAAAGTTGCAGTTGATTTCAGAAATCCAGTGAGGGTTCCACTCCAGGCACTCGCTTTCCGCGCAGGAATCTCGCACACCCGCTCCAATCAACTTTGTTTTAACTTTTAGATAGAACCCTTTTGCCTAAAGTCTTTATTGTTTTAAATTAGAATTATTAAAAATTGAGGTGATAAGGATCCTTTTTAAACATGATTCTATTCAGCGAGATCAGCTTGAAATGATTACTTTAGACCACTGGTGTGGCTAGCTTGTAAAATGAAGATTTAAAATACGCAACAACAAATAAAGAGGGCTATCGTGTGTACAAATCATCCAAATCCATTTGTGCGACTCGTTCTTTTTTATGACAGTGTACAGAAAGTAAATGGCCATCAGAAAGTGGTGACACTCCATATTTGGCAAGAATATATGGAAGAAGCAGATCATCTGGGTCATCCGAAGTCTAATCCAATAAAAAATCAAAAAGGTTTCGGAATGAGACCATCCCGAAACCTTTTTGTCTACAATTCGTGACCGAGAAATTAATCTCGGCCTTCTTTCATTTATGCACGTGATACGTAAGAACCTTCACTTGTATTGATCAATAGTTTATCACCTTGGTTGATGAAGAATGGAACTTGAACCGAAAGGCCCGTCTCAAGTACGGCTGTTTTCGTGCCGCCTGAAGATGTATCGCCTTTAATCCCCGGCTCAGTCTCCGCCACTTCAAGTTCCACTGTGTTTGGAAGCTCGACACCAAGTGTTTCCGCTTGGAAAGTCATGATATGTACTTCCATATTTTCCTTAAGGAACTTAAGTTCACGTTCAATGCTTGAAGCCGGCAGCTCGATTTGGTCATACGTTTCGTTATCCATGAATACATGGCTATCTCCACTTGCATAAAGATACTGCATTTTGCGGTTTTCGATATGTGCTTTAGCAACTTTTTCACCAGCACGGAATGTTTTCTCTTGGATTGAACCCGTACGAAGGTTACGAAGTTTAGAACGTACAAAAGCTGCACCTTTACCAGGTTTAACGTGTTGGAACTCGATAACCTGCCAAATTCCATTATCTACTTCAATCGTAACACCCGTGCGAAAATCGTTTACAGAAATCATAAAATTGTCCTCCTACATGTACATGTTTACAGAATGATTAACTCTTTAGTTGAATGAGTAAGTGCTTCGTTACCGTCAATTGTAACGATCGTATCATCTTCAATCCGCACTCCGCCTACCCCCGGTAAATAAATGCCCGGTTCAACGGTAACGGCCATACCTGGTTCTAAAATGATATCAGACCTAAAGGATAATGCTGGACCTTCATGAACTTCAAGACCGATTCCATGTCCGGTCGAATGTCCAAAATACTGCCCATATCCTTTTTCTTCAATTAGATTACGAGTTAGTGCATCCGCTTCCCTGCCAGTCATACCGGGTTTGATCCCAGCCATTCCTCTCAGTTGAGCTTCTAAAACAATGTCATAAATATTAATAAGTTCTTCACTTGGCTTGCCAACCGCTAATGTCCGAGTGATGTCAGACACATACCCATTATAATATGCCCCGTAATCCAATGTGACAAAATCGCCTTTTTCGATGATTTTATCCGTAGCCACTCCATGCGGAAGTGCGGACCTTATGCCTGATGCTACAATAATATCGAAGGAAGAAGAAGTTGCCCCTTGTTTCCTCATAAAGAATTCAAGTTCATTGGATACATCCAGTTCCGAGATCCCTGGACGCAGGAAATCGAGAATATGTGTAAACGCAGCATCAGCAATAGCAGCCGCTTCCTTTAATATCTTAATCTCTGATGAAGTCTTTATCAAGCGTAAATTCTCAATAACCCCCGACACCGGCAAAAGTTGACCATCAATGGCCGCTTCATATGCTTTATATGTAGCATAAGTCAGGTGCTCTTGCTCAAAGCCCAGCTTGCCGATATTCATCGCTTTAGCCTGCTTGCCGACTTCTTCGCTGATGGTTCCTTTGTGTTGAACGATTTCATAGTCCGGTGCCTGCTTGCCCGCTTGTTCCACGTATCTGAAATCAGTGATGAATTTAGCTTCTTTTTGGGAAATAAGGACAACGCCTGCACTTCCCGTGAAGTTGGTCATGTATCGGCGGTTATATGTACTGGTGATCAATAAACCATCAATGCCCACCTTTTCCATTGAGGCTCTTAAGCGCATTAGTTTATCCATTTAATTTCTCCCCTTTGCAATCTTTGTGATCGCCTGCAACGCCAATTCATATCCGTGTATCCCCAAGCCGACAATCTGTCCCGCCGATACCGCTGCGGTCACTGATTCATGCCGAAAGCTTTCACGGGCATGGATGTTCGAAATATGCACTTCCACCACTGGAACATCGATTCCGGCTATTGCATCACGAATCGCATAGCTATAATGAGTAAAAGCTCCAGGATTAATGATAATCCCGTCGATCCCATGATCCTCTGACCAATGGAGCTTGTCGATAATCGCTCCTTCATGGTTAGTTTGAAAAGAGGTTAATTCCACATTTAACCCTTGAGCTTGCTGCATTAATTGCGCTTCCACATCCGCAAGCGTCGAGGATCCATAATGCGCAGGTTCCCGCTTCCCCAAGCGATTTAAATTCGGACCATTGATTAGTAAGATTTTTGTCATCATCAAACACCTGCTCATGTTAAAAGAATGCTTTCCATGAACATTCTATCATAATTACAAATTGTCTTACTACTTTTTTACAACCAAGTAGCAATCAGCTTTCCGATTGCTTTTCGGCCTTGTTTTTTTGACGTATATATTCCTGATGATCGTATGATATGGAAAACCCTACAAAAAGACCGTATATAATAAAAATGCATACACTTGTCATAACCGTATTTGCGGACATTTTAGTAAAGGTTGGCAAATCGATGAACATCGGTTTCAGGACAAATACCAGCAAAGCCCAGCAAACCACTCCCAAAAAAATACCCGGAAAAATACCCTTCATCCTTTTAAAAAGACTATAGTATATGAAAGCGATCCCCACGGATAGAATTCCGAATACAATCATGGTCATTACCGTACCGAGCCAATGATCGATCCAGGTCATATTGGACCACGAAGTTAGTATGAATTTTGGGCTAAAATCCATAAAGTTAACATAATGGGCAAAGATTCCGATAAAACTGGCTAAAGCCCCCCCTACAAAACCGACAGCAAGTACATTGTAGATTAACATGCTTTGATATTCCTGTTGAATTTGTCCATTTTCATTAGAAGACATATCAAACACCTCCGCTACGTAGTATGCCCTTTGTTAAATAGAACTATTTTTTTTATTGTTAGGGAGGAGAATCACTAGAGGTTTTTTGAATTATTCTGTATGATTAAATCATAAATAATCTGCTTTTTTCAGAGGAAAATACCCATCCTCTGTTGAAATTTATAATGTACACAGGATAATACGTTCCTGTAGTTCAACATTCATAAAGTAATTGCAGGGGTATTGCTTCCATTCTATATTGGAGGACCGCCTTTTAAACCCTTGTGATGCTTGATAATACACATGTTAGCACCCTTGAGAGAGCTACGTGAATAACTATTAGGTTGGTGTAGAAATGTCTGAGGTTCAAAAACCCGTTTATGGAGGGCAGGCTGTGGTGGAAGGCGTCATGTTCGGTGGCAAACA
Source organism: Peribacillus sp. NPDC096622 (assembly GCF_044762665.1). Taxonomy (NCBI): domain Bacteria; kingdom Bacillati; phylum Bacillota; class Bacilli; order Caryophanales; family Bacillaceae; genus Peribacillus; species Peribacillus sp. NPDC096622. The sequence goes on from NZ_JBIWES010000001.1 coordinate 69,855, forward strand.
TCACACAGTCACTGCGGTACGCCGCAAAGATTCGACGATTGTATATTATCATCTGCCGCGTGAATCGAAACCTGTTGTAAACCGCATAAAAAAAATACCTTTTCTACGGGGTATCGTATCACTTGTACAGTCAAGTGCCACCGGTTCGAAACATCTTAACTTTTCAACTGAACAGTATGAAGAAGAAGACGGGGAAAAGCAGGAAGAGAAAAAAGAAACGAAAGAATCTTCTAAAATAAGTGTATGGCTTGGAGTTGCCGTAATCGGTGTTCTTTCCTTCCTATTCGGGAAGCTGCTTTTCACTTTGATTCCAGTCTTTCTTGCCGAATTGACAAGACCCATCTTCAGCGGCCATATGGCCCAGGTTTTAATGGAAAGCTTGTTCAAGTTGATATTATTGCTGGTATACATTTACGCAGTATCCATGACGCCTTTGATCAAGCGGGTCTTTCAGTATCACGGAGCAGAGCATAAGGTGATCAATTGCTTTGAGAGCGGAAAAGAATTGACGGTTGCAAACGTGCAGGAAAGTTCACGCCTTCATTATCGCTGTGGCAGCAGCTTTATTTTATTTACAGTCATTGTAGGTATGTTCGTCTATATGATTGTTCCGACCGATCCATTATGGCTCCGTGTCGTGGATCGCATTTTGCTTATCCCCGTCGTGCTTGGCATAGCATTCGAAGTATTGCAGTTGACCAACAAAGTAAGGGATATTCCCATCCTGCGATACCTTGGCTATCCCGGCCTTTGGCTTCAGTTATTGACAACCAAAGCCCCTACCGATGATCAAGTCGAAGTCGCATTGGCCTCCTTCAAAGAACTGTTGAGGATGGAAAAAGAGACCGAAAAAGGTTTAGAATCGGATGTAATTGTGTAAAACATCTATACACATTTTGATGATGGAAAATCATATACTAACTAAATGAATGGTCTTCATTTTTTTCAAATATTTTACATGAAGAATGTTTAAAATAAGCTAAAAATGCTTATGATGCTCTTAAGGAGGTGTCTTTGTTGAAACGTTTCATATCTTTCATGATATACGGAATCATCGCCCTCGGAGTCCTCGGACTATTGAGCCGACTATTTAATGACCCGATTGGCTTTTTTAGAAACATTCTCATAATAGCCATTGTCGCAGGGATTATTTATATGATTTATACCGGATTAACAAAGGGAAAACCAGTTAAAAAAGAGCAGCAAGCATTCCGAAAGGCTGCCCGCCAATCGAAAAAAAGGCTAAAAAACCGAACTTCGAAAAAAGATAATGTGGCTAGCTTCTCTGCAGCAAAATCATCAAAGAAAATAAAATGGAGAAAGAAAACGGATAGTCACTTAACCGTCATCGAAGGGAAAAAGAATAAAAAGAAAAATCGGGCTTCTTTTTAAGAGCCCGATTCAGACAGTAGACAAACTCGATAAAAAACGAGTTTATCTACTGTCTTTTTTATTTTAAAATGGGATTATCAAAATTATTTTGGGTGCTTACGATGCTATCAAAATAATTCTATTCAAAGAGATCAACTTGTGCCAGCGAATCACTTGGTTCGCAAGATTGATGCTGCGATTGATTTTGCGTTTATTTATCCTTTAATGGAAGATATGTACTCCGATGTTGGTCTCCCCAAGTATTGATCCGGTGATTTTAATCAAAATGACGTTTATTCAATATATTCGGCATTTGTTCGATGCGTAAAACCATTGAAGAAGTTGAAACAAATATGGACAATCGTTGGTTCTTAGGATACGGTTTCCATGATAAAGTTCCCCACTTCTCAACGTTCGGGAAAAATTATGTGCAAGCGTTTTAAAGATACGGACCTGTTTGAACAGATTTTCTATCGTATCTTAATGACAGCTGCCGAAAGAAAGTTAATAAGTGCTGAGCACGTATTCGTTGACTCCACGCACGTGAAAGCCAGTGCGAATAAGCGGAAATTTGAAAAGAAAATCATTCGCAAGGAAACACGAGCGTATCAAGGACGTCTTCAAGTAGAAATAAATCAAGATTGTGAAAACCATGATGAAAAATTTTTTCCACCTGATAATTTAATAAGGAAGAAACCAAAGAAATTAAAGAAAACTGCCCCTGAGAGTGGCTACTATGTCAATGATGAACGAACAGAACAGTTTGCCCATTCATTTCATGCGGCCGCAGACCGCAACGGTTTTGTGCCAGGGACGATTGTAACACCTGGAAATACGCATGATAGTCATATCTTAGAGCCATTTGATGAACAAGTAATTGAAAAAGTTGGGAAACCAGAAGCTATTGCTGCAGATGCAGCTTATAAAACACCGGCGATTACAAGCTACCTACTTGGCAATAAAATTAGAAGAAGCAGATTATCTGCGTCTTCATCAAGATGTACAACCTATCTATGCGAAACGTAAAGAAACGGTAGAGCGTGTTTTCGCAGATGCAAAAGAAAAGCATGGCATGCAATGGACTTTAAAAATTGTCGATGCAGGCGATGCTCACTTTCGCTGACATTAATTTAAAGAAGATGGCCAATTGGACATGGCAAGGTCCAAAAATGTCCTAACAAAGTGGGCCCGTAGAGCCCCAATCTCTTAACCTTGGGCCAAAATTCAAAGGGAATTTCAAAAGGGGTTCGGAATTTTATAATTCCGAACCCCTTTGTCTACAAACCGAGAGCACTGATTGTTAAATCAGTGCTCTCTTATACTTATTAAAAAGATAGTTACTAAGTTTGCTTGATTATTTTCCTATTTACGTCAAAAGCGTAGTAAGAACACAATTTTTCTATTAGCTGCAACGCATGCTTATTGGTATTTTCTAGCTCATTCTTTTCCAACTTAGACGTTATCGAAGCATAATCTGTATATCCCTCAGTACGCTCCCTCTACCCCTTCTAATTCATTCAATAGATATTTTCCTACCTTTTCCACCGCTGGGGAGAAGACGATCTCCTCGTGCGAACCTGGCACCGAATACTTATTCACTTTCCCCTGTAATAACGGCTTCCATTCCGTGAACAACTCTATGCCTTCTTCAGCACTGAAGTAGATGACCTCCCCAAAATATGGTGTTAAAACATGTTCTGCCATTAAATTTAGACACTTCCTGTGAGCATTGGTAATCTGCTTTAGACTCGTAAGATCCGCATCGGGCGGGAGCACTCCTTCCACGATCAACCGATCAACAAGCATATCCTGTTGATTAACGAGCTCTTCTTCCTGCTCCACTAGCTCTAAATGGATGAAATGCTTCAATATATAAGATAGCATTTCATCCTCTGTCTTGTAATCCTGTTCTGAAGGCACCTTTGTATCCATGAGTACCAACACCTCAACTTCTTCTCCCTGGTTCCGTAGCATAGTTGCGATTTCATAGGCGATGGCACCGCCCAGAGACCATCCTCCCAGACGATACGGCCCCTCTGGCTGAACGCGCTTCATTTCCTCGATGTAGAGTTGAACTACTTCCGATAAAGTCAACCCGTTCATTCCTTCTTTCTCTACGAGAGGATTCTGTAGACCATAAAATGAGCAGTGATCCTTGAGTAATCTTGCTAGCTGAATGTAACAGAATACATTACCCATAAACGGATGAACACAGAAGAAAGGTCTTTTCTCTGATTCTTGTAGTGGAACCAGAACCGATAACGATTTTGCCATACCATGATTCTCACGGATGAGATAAGCGATCCCTTCCACTGTCGGGTTCTTAATCAGTGCGGACACCTTAATCTCTTTTCCAAATTTCTCTCTGACCTTTGAAATCAATTTGATTACAAGGAGAGAGTGACCCCCTCTATTGAAGAAATCATCGTTTACATGGACATCTTCTATCTGTAGTAAATCCTGCCAGATCGTAATCAGCTGATACTCGATTTCATCCCGTGGGATGATTGGTGTAGAAAAGGTACTTTCTCTTTGAATCGTTAAGCTGTTCAGTGCCTTTCGATCAACCTTCCCATTTGTTGTAAGCGGAATCGCGTCTACCTCAATAAAGTGTGCAGGAACCATATAATTCGGTACTTGTCTCTTGAGATGCTCACGCCATTCAAGCATACTTCCTTCACCCACCACATAGGCAACCAATCTCTGATCTCCTGTTTGGTCCTCTCTTATCAAGACTACTGCCTCTTTCACCGATGGATGACTTTCTAAATTCGCTTCAATCTCTCCAAGCTCAATCCGGAAGCCTCGAATTTTCACTTGATTATCGATTCTTCCCAGATAATCCAAATGGCCATCAGCTAAATAGCGGACCAGATCTCCCGTCCGGTATAACCGTTCCCCTTCATTAAATGGATGAGGAATAAAACGTTCGGACGTTAACTCTGGACGATTCAAATACCCTCTCGCTAGGCCTGCTCCACCGATATAAAGTTCACCAGTTACACCAACTGGAACAGGTAACCGATTCCCATCTAATACATAGGCTTGAACGTTCGGCAACGGACGCCCAATGGTTACTCTCTTACTATCTTTTTTGATACGATAGCATGTCGCATCAACCGTACATTCTGTAGGACCATATACGTTATAAAAATGGATTTTGTCAGCCTCTACTAATTGTTCCCATAGTGATGGCATAATCGCTTCTCCACCGACCAGTACCTTGCTTGGAACATGAACACTATCGTTTGTTTCTAACAACCCCTCATCTATGAGTAATTGGAGTAGTGAAGGTGTTATATCGAACATTTCCAACTTATTCTCCCGAATATAAGATACAAACTGTTGAGGATCACTGCGAACTTCATTTGAAATAATATACAAACTAGAACCATACAAAAGCATTTGTAATTGTTTAACGGATGAATCAAAGGCGATTGAGGCATTTAGACCAACGCGCATATTAACAGGTATCACATGCGGAAAAACCTCTTTCTGTAAACCATAGGATAGATTTAATACCGAATGATGCTGCACCAAAACCCCTTTTGGATTCCCGGTCGAACCTGAAGTGTAGATCACATACGCCAAGTTTTCTCCTGTCACTTTACATATTGGTGAAAGGGTGCTTTCTCGTGAGATCATCGCTTGATCCCGATCTAAACAAACTGCTTCGACTTCTTCAGGTATCCAACCTTCTAATGCTTCGTTCGTAACCAATACTTGAATCCCTGTGTCCTCCAGAATATATCGTAGGTGACTTTCTGGATACGATGGATCCAACGGAACATAGGCTGATCCAGCTTTCAAGATTCCCATGAGACCGACAATCATCTCAACTGAACGTTGGAAACAAAGCCCGACCATTGATTCGGTCCCAATCCCACATTTCTGGAGATAATGGGCCAATTGGTTTGCTTTCTCATTCAGCTCTCGATACGTCAACTGATGATTTTCATCCACTACCGCCACCGTGTCAGGTGTACGATTCACTTGATCTTCAAACAGTTTGTGGATCACACTCTCACGTGGATACGCTGCTGCATTATCATTCCATTCTTCCAGTAGTTGTTTCTGTTCTATTTCCGTAACATACACCAGCTCCGACAGAGTTTGATCAACGTTCTCGATCATTTGCTTTAACACCTGGCTTAAATGACCCAGCATCCGTTCAATGGTGAGGCCATTAAACTTGCTACGATCATACTTCAACTTTAACAACAACTGGCTTTCTGGAACAACTGTCAATCCTAATGGATAATGAGTTTGCTCTACTCCTTCCAACTCACCAATTTCTAGATTTCCTGAAGACTCCTCTTTCACTGGGTAGTTTTCAAACACATACAAGTTATGGAACAGCGGAGTTCCTCTAGGAACTTCACTCCATCCTTGAATCTCTGTCAAAGAAGCATATTCATATTGTCTTCTTTCTATCTCTTCCTCTTGTATCTTCTGCAACCAATCCATTACTTTTATATCATCTATTAACTGAATTCGCGTCGGTGATGTGGTAATAAAAGGACCTACAATGTTTTCAACATCAATAATCTCCGTAGGGCGTCCTGAGCTAGTTACACCATAGACAATGTCATCTTCTCCACTATACCGGCTCATGAGATACGCCCATGCACCTTGAATTACCGTATTCAAAGTGAGCCTATTGCGCTTCGCCCAGTTTTCTAACGCTTGGGTTTGCTCTTCTGATAAATAAGTTACCTTCTCTGTGTAACCTTTTTCTTGCTCCTTACTTTCTAAGCCAAGCAGGGTTGGCGCTGTAAAGCCTCTGAGTTTCTCTCTCCAGAATTTTTCCGCTTGCTCCTGATCCTGCTCTTTCAGCCACTGAATATATTTCTTGTATGGCGGTGACTTAGGTAAATCCACAGCCTCTCCTTTCATCCTCTTCTGGTACTCTGTAAGCAATTGGTTAAAGACCAGTGGCAGGCTCCATCCATCCAACAAAATATGGTGATGCGTCCAAACAACCCGATATTCTTCCTCCGCTTCTTGAATGACAGTCACCCGCATCAATGGCGCTTCATCAAAAAGAAAGGCTTGTTTTCGATCCGATGCCAAAAAGGCTTTTCGTTTCACCTCTTTTTCTTCATCAGACAACGCACGCCAATCCACTTCATTCAGCTTAAATGGGATATGTTCATACACCACTTGTAAGGGCTCTTCAATCTCATCCCACACAAATGCTGAACGAAAGATCTCATGCCGCTGGATCGTCGATTTCCACGCCTGCTCGAAAGTAAGGATATCCAAGTTTCCTTTAAACAGGAAACTTAATTGCACCATATACGGCGCCGAATGTTCATCCCCTTGATCATGCAGCGTATGAAAGATCATGCCTTCCTGCAAAGGTGATAGCGGATACAGGTCGGTAATCGGATAATTCTTTCCACGATTCATCTTAAATAGTACTTTGTTCAAATCTGTTGGGGTGAGATTTGCAATCGTAAAATCCGAAACGGTCAGCGCAGATTCTCCACCCGAAGAATGAATCAATCTACTCAATTGATGGAGCATATTCTCTGATACACTTTGAATGGTCGACTTCGCAAACTGTCCAACATTGTACACCCAAGTGAAATGAAGTTTTCCATCGGTTACAATCCCGATTACATCGATCAAATGTGATCGCTTGGAACCAGGAGCATGATCTAAGCGCGTAAACCCGGTCTCCGGAGCAAACATTGCATCGTTAGAGAACATTTGGTCAAATTGTCCAAGATAGTTAAAGCTAATGGACGGCGTGATTTGAGATTGGAATTGCTCACGCATCGCTGGATTTAAGTACCGCAAAATCCCATAGTCAACGCCCTTATTAGGAATTTGGCGTAATTGTTCTTTGACTGCTTTTAAAGCTGCGATGGGCGTGTTAGCACCTGTAATATTCAAGTGAACAGGATAGATACTTGTAAACCATCCCACGGACCTCGATAGGTCAACGTCTTCGATGATCTCTTCCCGACCATGACCCTCCAAATCCAAGGTCAGCGTAGGATGACCTGTCCATGCTGCCGTAGCCTGTACCAATGCTGCCAATAGTACTTCATTGATTTGGACACGATGGGTGCTTGAAATCTCTTGCAATAACGCACGGGTCTCATTCTCATCTAGCACCACAGTAATCTCCTCGGTTGCTGTGTTTGCTGGATCTTCGAGTGTGGCATCCACTGGTATCATAGCCCCTTCTTGTTCGGACTGCCGCTCCCAGTAATCACGCACTTCTTGCACAATCCCAGACTCAGCGTAATGACGCAATTTCTCCGACCATGCTTTAAAGGATGTACTCTTTGTGGGTAATTGGATCTTCTGAGCCTGGCTCGCTTGATTATACCCCGTTTGCAGATCCTCCAGTAAAATTCGCCAAGAAACACCATCCACTGCTAAGTGATGAATCACCCAGAATAATCGGCCGGGTCTCTTCTCACCTTCATCAAAATACACCATTCTCATTAGCGGTCCTGCGTGTAAGTGTACGCTTGCTTGTGCAGTGTCAATCTCTGCTTGAATCACTTGATGCCATTCTGCTTGTGGCACTTCTTCTAATGAAATCACTGTCAGCGTCGATTGTTCTTCAATTCCTTCATTCCGCTGTTTCCAAGCTCCATCCGGTAAACGTTCATATCTTAAACGCAAGGCATCATGATGAATCAGAAGGTTACGCACAGATTTCTCCAGTAATACGATATCCAGTCGCTCTTTAGTTCTAAAAAACATGGATTGATTCCAATGATGTGGGTTGGGATGATTTTGTTCAAAAAACCATTGCTGAATAGGTGTAAGAATCAGGTCTCCAGTTACAGCTCCTTGCTCCGCTTGAACACCCTGCTCTTCTTTGACTACTTGCGCCAACTCGGAAATCGTTTGGTGTTCAAACATTTGTTTCGGTGTCAATTGCAAACCTGCTTGTTTCGCGCGAGAGACAATCTGAATGCTGAGAATCGAGTCTCCACCGATTTCAAAAAAGTTTTCATGAATGCCAATCTGTTTTGTGCCTAACACACTTTCCCATATCATGGTAAGTATTTGTTCACGCTTATTTCTTGGAGCCACGTAGCCCCCTTCTGTCCCTTGATGATCTGGCACAGGCAAAGTTTTCCGATCAATCTTTCCATTTAGGGTCAGTGGTAACTCTTCCATCTCGACAAAGTAGGCGGGAACCATATGGCTTGGAAGTTGTGCTTTGAGATACTCGCGCAATTCTTCTTTACGCCCTTTACCCACTACATAGGCTACCAATCGCTTATCTCCTGGCTGATCTTCCCTCACCATCACAACGGCCTCTTTTACCGAGAGATGCTCCTGTAAGGTTGCCTCAATTTCCCCAAGCTCAATCCGAAATCCTCTTATTTTCACTTGGTTATCCAATCTTCCTAGATAATCCAAGTTACCATCAGGAAGGTACCTCACGAGATCTCCTGTTCGATATAGCCTCTCTCCTTCTTTGAATGGATGAGAAATAAAACGTTCGGACGTTAACTCTGGACGATTCAAGTATCCTCTCGCTAGGCCTGCTCCACCAATATAAAGTTCACCCGTTACACCAACTGGAACAGGTAACCAATTTCCATCTAATACATAGGCTTGAACATTCGGCAACGGACGCCCAATGGTTACTCTCTTACTATCTTTTTTGATACGATAGCATGTCGCATCAACCGTACATTCTGTAGGACCATATACGTTATAAAAATGGATCTTGTCAGCCTCTACTAATTGTTCCCATAGTGACGGCACAATTGCTTCGCCACCGACCAGTACCTTACTTGGAACATGAACACCATCATTTGTTTCTAACAACCCGCCATCTATGAGTAATTGGAGTAATGAAGGTGTCATATCGAACATTTCCAACTTATTCTCCCGAATATAAGATAGAAACTGTTGAGGATCACTGCGAACTTCGTTCGGAATAATATACAAACTAGAGCCATACAAAAGCATTTGTAATTGCTGAACGGATACATCAAAGGCGATCGAAGCATTTAAACCGACGCGCATGTTAGTAGGTGTCTCATGTGAAAAAACTTCTTTCTGTAAACCATACGATAGATTTAGTACAGAATGATGCTGTACCAAAGCCCCCTTTGGATTCCCGGTCGAACCCGAAGTATAGATCACATACGCTAAGTTTTCTCCTGTCACTTCGCATATTGGTGAAAGGGTGCTTTCTCGTGAGATCATCGCTTGATCCCGATCCAAACAAACTGCTTCAACTTCTTCAGGTATCCAACCTTTTAATGCTTCGTTCGTGACCAATACTTGAATCCCTGTGTCCTCCAGAATATATCGTAGGCGACTTTCTGGATACGATGGATCCAACGGAACATAGGCTGCCCCAGCTTTCCAGATTCCCATGAGACCGACAATCATCTCAACTGAACGTTGGAAGCAGAGCCCGACCAATGACTCTGTCCCAATCCCACATTTCTGGAGATAATGGGCCAATTGGTTTGCTTTCTCATTCAGCTCTCGATACGTCAACTGATGATTTTCATCCACCACCGCCACGGTGTCAGGTGTACGATCCACTTGATCTTCAAACAGTTTATGGATTACACTCTCACGTGGGTACGCTACAGCATTATCATTCCACTCTTCTAGCAGCTGCTGCTCCACTTCCGATAGCATCGTCAACTTCGTCAGTGATTTATCAGGATGTTCCACGATTTCATTCAACCAGTTTTCAAAATGCTCAGCCATACGTCTGATAGTTACAACGTCAAATAAATCAGTCTTATAGACAAAAGAAAGGACTAAACCCTCTTCCACCTCTGCGGCGCTTAAACTCAAATCAAACTTGGCGATCGAAGCATGAATTTCCATCGCTTCTAAACTTCTTCCATGAAGCTTTGGTAGATCTTGTTTCGTGTTTTGCAAGGTAAACATAGTTTGGAAGATCGGAGAATGACTTATACTTCGCTCGGGTTGTATGACCTCTACAATCTTTTCAAACGGAACATCTTGGTACTCATACGCTCTCAATGCTTTTGTCCTTACCTGATACAACAACTCTTGGAATGTTGGTGCGCCACTCAGATCAGCCCGATAAACCAACGTGTTGACGAAGAAACCAATCAACCCTTCAATCTCGCGATAATTCCGATTTGCAATCGGGCTTCCGACAAGAATATCGGATTGTCCTGTATAACGGGAGAGGAAGCTTTGATACGATGCCAGTAAGGTCATGAAGAGCGTAGCCCCTTCTTGACGACTAAGTTCGTTCAGTTTGTCGCGTAACGAGCGTGACAACAACACAGTGTGTGTCGATCCGCTATGGGTTTGCTCAGCAGGACGAGGACGATCCATCGGCAACATTAAGACTGGTAACTCGCCAGACAGCTCTTCCTTCCAATATGCAAGTTGCAGATCAAGTACTTCTTCTTTCAACCATTCCCTTTGCCATTGGGCAAAGTCAGCATATTGAACCGGTAATGGTGCGAGTTCTACTGGTTTACCACCAACTGCATCTTCATAGAATGCCATCCATTCTTGGAGCAAGATTTCCATCGACCAGCCATCCGAGATAATATGATGCATGGTACAAATAAGGATCCATTCTTCTGCGATTTGTATGATTTTCCCACGGATCAACGGACCTTGTCCTAAGTCAAATGGGGCTTCGACTTCGTTTTGGATCAATTGTTCCATTTCTCTTTCTCGCTCTTCCGGAGAAAGCGTAGTTAGATCCATTTGGGAAAGGGACCGGAAAGCATACGGTTGAATCTGTTGCACTGGATGACCATCCACTTCATGGAACACCGTCCGCAAAGATTCATGACGCTCTAACAACTGATTCCATCCCGTCTCCAATGCTTCGGGTACCCAATTCCCTGTAAGATGGCATACTATCGGCATATTATAAAGTGCACTATTGGGCGTGAATTGGTCGATGAACCACAGGCGCTGTTGGGCATAAGAGAGCGGAATGGCTTCTCCCCGTTGCATCGGCATAAGCGGTGGAATCTCTCGTTTTTTGTCTCCTTTACACAATTGGTCCAATCGCTTCGCCAACGCCTCTACTGTTGAATGCTCAAACAGTTCACGCACTAGCAGTTCGATTTGTAATGCTTCTTTTAACCTGGAGATAACTTGGGTAGCAAGTAACGAGTGTCCACCTCGCTCAAAGAAGGAATCCTGAACACCAATATTTTCTATGTCTAGCACTTGACTCCATACCAATGCGATGAGCTCTTCCATCGGAGTTCTTGGGTATACGGTATTTTCAGTAGATGGTTCATCAGGTACAGGCAATGCTTTCAAATCAAGTTTTCCATTCGGTGTGAGGGGTAAAAGTGCCATCTCGACAAAGTGTGCCGGAACCATGTAATTCGGTAAATGTGTTTGCAGATGCTCCCGCCATTCATGTACACTTCCTTCACCAACTACATAAGCTACCAATCGCTTGTCTCCTGGATGATCCTCTCTTACCAGCACAACAGCTTCTTTAACAGACAAATGCGCCTGTAAAGTTGCTTCAACTTCTCCCAGTTCAATCCGGAAACCACGAATCTTTACTTGGTCATCCATACGACCACGGAACTGGAGATCACCGTCAGGAAGATAACTTGCTTTGTCCCCGGTGTAATAGAGACGTTCCCCTGACTTAAACGGATGCGGAATGAATTTTTCCTCTGTGAGTTCCGGACGATTGACATAGCCACGAGCAAGGCTCTTTCCTCCGATATAGAGATCTCCAATCACTCCAACCGGCACCGGCTGAAGGTGAGAATCTAACACGTATACTTCTGTATTCGCAATCGGTCGACCAATTGACGGAGTACCTGTTGTCATTCCTACAGGCACGTAACAATCAGTGGTAACGACGGTATTTTCCGATGGACCATACTGATTAATCACCGCAAAAGGGATTTGTTCAGATGGATACTGTGTTAACTGATCTCCCCCCGTAATGATAAAACGGAGATCCGTCTTCTTTGGCCAAGATAATTTCAAGAGTCTTTCGAGAATAGGTGTAGGCGCAAAGCTAGCCGTGATCCGTGATTCAATGAGCCAATCTCGTAGAGCCTCTGGATTAATTCGCAACTCTTCTGTTGACAGGTATAGTGCTGCACCAGCAGTGAGATAAGGCCAAATCTCCTGGACAGCTGAGTCAAAGGCAATCCCCGCAATCTGAGTCGCACGATCCTGTGCTGTAATTTGGTATACTGCTTGATGCCAAGAAACCATATTCATCAATGACTGATATTCGACCATGACACCCTTTGGCTTTCCTGTGGAACCAGAGGTGTAGACGATATAAGCTAAGTGCTCGGGTTTTACCCGCCGCTTCGGTGCGATCACGCTTTCATCTGTTATTTCTTCTAATCTCACCGTTTCGACCTGTTCGGATAGACTTTCTTGCGCTGCTGTCGTCACCACGATTTGGATTCCTGCATCTTCAATCATGTATTGTAACCGTGATTTCGGATACAACGGATCTAGGACGACATAGGCCCCGCCAGCTTTTAATATGCCAAGTAAACTTGCAATGAGCTCAGCCGATCTCGGGAGGTAGACGCCCACAACTGATTCAGGAACAACCCCTTTTTTCTGCAAAACATGTGCCAACTGATTTGCTAGCGCATCCAGTTCACCATAGGTCCACTCTCTCATTTGATCGACCACTGCAATAGCATCGGGACGTCGTGCTACTTGGTCCTCAAACCCGTCGCAAATAAGACCCTCTTGGGACTTTTCCATTGCGGTGTCATTCCATGTCTCTATTAACAAATCACGCTCAAATTCGGATAGCATCCCCAGACTATTCAACGACTTTTGTGGATGATGAGAAACTTCATGTAGCCATTTCTCAAAATGTCCTGCCATTCGTTCGATGGTTGTAACATCAAATAAATCCTTATTGTATTCAAAAGCGAACATTAATCCTTCTTCCGTCTCGGCTGCCATTACACTTAAATCAAATTTCGCGATCGGGCTATGGCTTTCTATCATATCGATCTTTCTACCAGACAACACCGGAAGCTCTTGTTTCATATTTTGTAAGATGAACATCGTCTGGAAGATCGGAGAATGACTTGTACTCCGCTCGGGTTGCACAACTTCCACAATTTTTTCAAATGGAATATCTTGATATTCATATGCTTTCAGTGCCTTTTGACGCACCTGCGACAAAATATCTTGGAAGGTCAGTGTACCACTCAGATCAGCCCGATAGACCAGCGTGTTCACGAAGAAGCCGATTAATCCTTCAACCTCTCTGTAATTACGATTCGCAATTGGACTTCCGACGAGAATATCTTCTTGTCCTGTATAACGGGAGAGGAAGCTTTGATACGCAGCCAACAAGGTCATGAAGAGAGTCGATCCTTCTTGACGACTGAGTTCGTTCAGTTTGTCGCGTAATGAACGTGACAGTAACACAGTGTGTGTCGATCCGCGATGGGTTTGTACCGCCGGACGAGGGCGATCCATCGGCAGTTGTAGCAAGGGAAGCTCACCAGACAATTCTTCCTGCCAATAGTGGAGTTGCTGTTCAAGCAATTCTTCCTTTAACCATCCCTTTTGCCACTGAGCAAAGTCCGCATATTGGATCGGTAATGGTTCAAGTTCTGCTACCTTCTCATCCGTTGCTTCCTCATAGAAAGCTATCCATTCTTCAAGTAGGACTCCCATCGACCATCCATCCGAAATAATATGATGCAGGATGCAGAGGAGGACCCAATCCTCTTCTCCCACTCGTAAGAGGATTGTCCGAATCAGTGGGCCTTCTCCTAAGTCAAATGGCACTTCTGTTTCTTGCAGCATCAAACGCTTAACTTCCGCTTCTCGCTCTTCCGGAGAAAGCATAGTTAAATCCATTTGAGAAAGGGACCGGAAAGCATACGGTTGAATCTGCTGTACTGGATGACCATCCACTTCATGGAACACCGTCCGTAAAGATTCATGACGTTCTATCAGCTGATTCCATCCCTTCTCCAATGCTTCGGGTACCCAATTCCCTGTAAGACGGCATACCATCGGCATATTATAAAGTGCACTATTGGGCGTAAATTGGTCAATGAACCACAGGCGCTGTTGGGCATAGGAAAGCGGAATGGCTCCTCCCCGTTCCATCGGCATAAGCGGTGGAATCTCTCGTTTTTTGTCTCCTTTACGCAACTGATCCAGTCGCTTCGCCAGCGCCTCCACCGTTGAATACTCAAACAGTTCTCGCACCGGTAGTTCGATTTGGAAGACTTCTTGTAAACGTGAGACAACTTGGGTAGCGAGGAGCGAGTGGCCACCAAGTTCGAAGAAGGAATTCTGAACACCAATATTTCCCATACCTAACACTTGACTCCATACCGATGCGATGAGCTCTTCCACTGGTGTTCGCGGTGAGACAATATCTACACTCATGGACTGTACATCCAATGCCAGTAAGGCTTTGCGATCGATTTTGCTATTCGGAGTGAGTGGCATCGCTTCCATTTCGACAAAATAGGCCGGAACCATGTAATTCGGTAATTGCGTCATGAGATGCTCGCGCCATTCTTCATTGTGTCCTTCACCCACCACATAAGCTACTAACCGCTTGTCTCCTGGATGATCTTCCCTTACTAACACAACAGCCTCTTTCACAGATGAATGATTGTGTAGGACCGCTTCAATTTCTCCCAGCTCTATCCGGAAGCCTCTGATTTTCACTTGGTTATCTATTCTTCCGATATACTCCAAGTTGCTGTCATTCAGATACCTCACCAGGTCCCCCGTCCGATAGAGCCGTTCCCCTTCCTTAAATGGATGCGGAATAAAACGTTCAGCAGTTAACTCTGGACGATTGAAGTAGCCACGTGCCAAGCCTACACCACCAAGGTAAAGTTCCCCAGCCACACCTATGGGTACCATCTGTTGGTTTTGATCCAACACATACAATTCGGTATTATCAATCGGACGACCAATTGGAATAAGCATCTGTTCTTTTTCTAAATCACAATCATAGTAAGTAACATCTACAGTCGCTTCGGTAGGACCATATAAGTTGCTTAATTTCGTTTGCTGAAAATCATAAAACACACCCTTAAACCGGCGAACCTGTTCGGTATTTAACGCTTCTCCACTAGTGAAAACCTGACACAAAGACGATACGTCCTTTTTCGCTTTGGATTGTTCCATATAATCCAAGAATGTAGATAACATCGACGGAACAAAGTGCATTGTGGTCACGCGATATCGCTCAATACACTCCTCAATCATTGCAGGATCCTTCTCTCCACCCGGTGGAAGTAAACAAACACGTGCTCCTACAAATGACCACCAAAATAATTCCCAGACAGAGACATCAAACGAAAACGGCGTTTTTTGAAGAATCGTATCCTGTTCAGATAATGGATAGTTTTTTTGCATCCACTGTAATCGGTTGATAACCGAGTGGTGTTCGATCATCACTCCCTTCGGATTCCCTGTCGAACCCGAAGTGTAAATGATATACGCCAAGTTGTTTGCTGTCACTCCACTCACTGGCGCCAAGCTACTCTCTTTAGAAATCGCTGCTTGATCCTGATCTAAACAAATCGCTTGGATACCTTCGGGCAACCAACCCAGTAGCGCTTCCTTTGTTAATAGCACTTGAATCTTTGAGTTCTCTAATATGTATCTCAGGCGATTTTCGGGATAACTCGGATCCAGCGGGACATAAGCCCCACCGGCCTTGAGAATCCCTAAGAGACCAATGATCATATCGGGTGAACGCTCGACACATATACCGACCAATGACTCCGGTCCTATATCCCGTTTCTGTAAATAATGTGCCAATTGGTTCGCTTTCTCGTTGAGTTCTTGATACGTCAGCTGTCCACCTTCATACACTACTGCCACCGCTTCAGGTGTACGCGCAACCTGCTGCTCAAACAGTTCGTGAATCAAGCTCTTATGTGCATAAACTACGTCAGTGTCATTCCATTCTTCCAAGAGCTGCTTCTGTTCTGTGTCCGATAGCATCGGCAGCTTTGTAAATGATTCATCTGGATGATGAACAATTTCGTTCAACCAGTTTTCAAAATGCCCTGCCATGCGTGCAATGGTTCTCCTGTCAAATAGATCTGTATTGTAATCAAAAGAGACAAATAGACCTTCTTCCACCTCAAAAGCGGTTAGACTCAAATCAAATTTCGCGATGGAAATATTACTTTCTATCATTTCCAAACTTCTCCCAGACAGCTCTAATCGTTCTTGTTTTATATTCTGTAGCGTAAACATGGTCTGGAAGATCGGCGAATGACTCGTACTCCGTTCAGGTTGTACAGCTTCTACCACTTTTTCAAACGGAATATCTTGATATTCATACGCCTTCAACGCCTTTTTCTTTATCTGAGACAAAATCTCCCGAAACGTAGGAGTTCCACTCAGATCCACCCGATAGACTAACGTATTAACAAAGAAGCCAATTAATCCCTCTACTCCTTTATGATTCCGATTCGCAATCGGACTTCCGACGAGAATATCTTTTTGCCCCGTATAACGAGCAAGAAAGCTCTGATACGCAGCCATTAAGGTCATGAATAAGGTGGATCCTTCTCGTTGACTTAAATCCTTCAATGAACTGAGTAGTGTGTGAGGAAGAATCACGCGATACGTGTCCCCAGCGTACGTTTGCGTAACCGGTCGAGGGAAATCCACTGGCAGTTGTAGTATAGGAAGCTCACCGGACAATTCTTCCTGCCAATACGTGAGTTGTCGATCTAACACTTCACCTTGCAACCACTGCTTTTGCCATTTCGCAAAGTCTGCATATTGAATCGATAGCGAACTTAGTCCAGCAGGCTTCCCACTCGTTTCCTCCTCGTAGAAGGCAAGCAATTCATTGATCAATACGCCGATGGACCACGCATCAGAAATAATATGGTGCATGGTACATAGCAATAACCATTCCTCTTTCCCTAATTGAACCAGTTGATTACGAATCAAAGGGCCATTCATTAAATCAAACGGATCCTGCGCTTCTCTAGCAATCAAACTCTCTATCTCTTTTTCCTTTACTTCCAGAGGAAGGTGAGAATAATCCTCTACAGGTAGTTTTCTAGGAAGGAATTCCACAATATGTTGTACCGGTCGGTCTCCTAATTCCTTAAAAACGGTGCGTAATGATTCATGACGCTCAATGAGTCGATTTAATCCCTTTTCCAATGCTTCAGGTATCCAATGTCCTTTTAGACGCCATACTGTCGGAATATTATATAATGAACTATTTGGGTTAAATCGGTCCATAAACCACAAACGTTGTTGTGCATAGGACAACGGAAGCGCTTCTTTATTCTCCTTTTTCTGCATCTGCTTCTGAAGCCACGCTCTCTTCTCAGGAGAAAGCGAATCCAGCTTCGCAAGTAAATCACTTCTCATTTTTTCAACCCTTCCTCAACCAAGTTGCTCTCGAATATACCTTGCGCTTCTTCCTCTGATAACTCTTCCAATTGCTTAAGAAGTTCAAGTAACTCTTCATCATTACTCGCTGCTGCTTCTTTTTGAATATAGTCTTGAAAACTTACATTCCCCTTACTATCATTCTGCGCTTGCTCATTTCCACTACGGCGCAACTGATTAACCCTTTCTGCCAATTCCTGCACCGTGGTATACGTAAATAAATCATGCAGTGGCAACTCAATTCCAAAGGCTTCTTTCAGACTAGAAACAGCTTGTGTAGCGAGTAATGAATGACCACCGAGTTCAAAAAACGAATCATGAATCCCGATATTTTCCGTGCCTAAAACTTGATGCCATATCGAAACAATTGCTTCTTCCGTAGGTGTACGAGGGGCAACATAACCACCCTCTGCTTCCTTGCAATTTGGTGCAGGTAAGGCTTTCCTATCGATTTTCCCATTTGGGGTGAGTGGGAAAGCTGTCAATCCTACAAAGTGTGCCGGAACCATGTAATTTGGTAACTGGGTCTTGAGATAATCACGCCAATCATGAGCATTTTCTTCTCCCACTACATAGGCAACCAAACGCTGATCACCCGGATAATCTTCGCGTACCATCACAACAACTTCGTTTACCGATGAATGACTTTGTAACGTTGCTTCAATCTCACCTAGCTCAATCCGGAATCCACGGATCTTCACTTGATGATCGATCCTACCGAGATAATCCAAAGTCCCGTCCGGTAGGTACCTCACAAGGTCTCCCGTCCGATATACTCGCTCCCCTTCTTTAAATGGATGCGGGATAAAACGCTCGTTTGTTAAGTCAGGGCGGTTTAAGTAGCCACGTGCCAAGCCTGATCCCCCAATGTAAAGCTCACCGACTACACCAATCGGTACCATTTGCTGGTTTGCACTGAGTACATATACTTCTGTGTTA
Source organism: Peribacillus sp. NPDC096622 (assembly GCF_044762665.1). Lineage (NCBI taxonomy): Bacteria > Bacillati > Bacillota > Bacilli > Caryophanales > Bacillaceae > Peribacillus > Peribacillus sp. NPDC096622. The sequence continues at coordinate 88,536 of NZ_JBIWES010000001.1, forward strand.
GAGATGGGTCTACCAATCGGTGGTACCTTGTGCATGACACCCTTTTCTAACTTCATATACGTGGAATAAGTAGTATCTTCGGATGGACCGTATAGGTTGTACACCTTTTCAATCGGACTTCTCTCATACAAGTGCTGGACCAATGACTGCGGCAACGGTTCTCCAGCCAAATTCATCACCCTTACCGAAGAAGGGATTGTCTTTGCTCGAACCAGTTCCTTCGCTGCTGATGGTACAGTATTGACCAAAGTCACATCCTTCGTGGACAACTTGTCCAGATGAAGAGCACTTTCAGCGACAATCACCTTGCCACCCATCGTCAAAGGAACAAACACTTCAAAAACCGATAGATCAAAGGATAGTGAAGTTGAAGCCAGCACTCCCGCTAATTCCTCTCGGGAATAGGTTTGATGTGCCCAATGGATCATCGTCAACGTACTCCGATGCTCAATCATCACTCCCTTAGGATTACCAGTGGATCCTGAGGTATAGATGATATAAGCTAAGTTATCGCTTGTCACTTCACTCGTACATGCCGTCGTTACTTCCTGTTCGATCGCTGCTCGATCACGATCGATACAAATCATGTCAACGGATTCAAGTAACGTCATTTTTTGCTGCAACTTTTCCTGTGTCACCAGTACTTCGATATGAGCATCCGCTAAAATATACCGTAGTCGGCTCTCCGGATACGCAGGATCAATCGGTACATACGCTCCTCCTGCTTTCATGATTCCTAAGAGACCGACAATCATCTCGGATGAACGTGTAACGCTAATCCCAACCAATGATTCACATCCCACCCCCCGCTTCTGGAGATAATGGGCCAACTGATTGGAACGTTCGTCCAGTTCTCGATACGTTAGCTCCTCATCTTCGCACACTACCGCGATTGCTTCTGGCGTTTTCTCCACTTGTTCCTCAAACAATGTATGAATCGTGCTTTCACGTAGGTCCACGACACCTGTGTCATTCCATTCCTCTAGTAACCGATTATATTCTGCTTTCGATAGCATATTCAGTTTTGATAGAGAATCTTTTGGATGAGATACAATTTCATATAACCAATGTTCAAAATGGCCTGCCATTCGTTCAATGGTTGCAGCATTAAATAAATCGGTATTATATTCGAAAGTTAGTAATAAACCTTCTTCCGTCTCCGATGCAAACAAACTCAAATCAAATTTGGCAACCGAAGTATGACTTTGCATCATCTCCATGTTTCTTTCAGATAGCTGAGGCAACCCTTGTTTCATATTCTGTAAGGTAAACATGGTTTGGAAAATCGGCGAATGACTGGTATTCCGTTCAGGTTTTACGGCTTCTACCACTTTCTCAAACGGAATGTCCTGATACTCGTATGCTTTTAGTGCTTTTTTTCGTATCTGCGACAGAAGTTCTAGGAACGTCGGATTTCCACTGAGATCAGCTCGATAAACCAACGTATTTACAAAGAAACCAATTAATCCTTCAATCTCCATAACATTCCGGTTCGCAATCGGGCTTCCAACCAAGATGTCGTCTTGTCCCGTATAACGCGCAAGAAAACTTTGATACGCCGCCATCAAGGTCATAAATAAGGTGGATCCTTCTCGCTGACTTAACTCCTTAATCTTTTCCCATAGGGAATACGACAACATCAGAGACTGACTTGCACCACTGTGGGTTTGAACAGCAGGGCGAGGACGATCCATCGGTAATTGCAAGACCGGTAACTCACCAGCTAATTCTTCCTTCCAATATTGAAGGTGCTGATTAAAATCCTCTTCTTTTAGCCATTCTTTTTGCCACAGAGCAAAGTCCGCATATTGAACAGGTAACTTCTTCAGCTCCACCGGCTTTCCACTTAGCGCTCCTTCATAAAAAGCCATCCATTCTTCGAGCAAAATCCCCATTGACCATCCATCCGAAATAATATGATGCATCGTACAAAGAAGTACCCATTCCTCTTTATCTATTTTCAAAATTCGCGTTCGAATTAAGGGAGCTTGTCCCAAATGAAATGGTTCTTCCGCTTCGTTTTGAATGAGCCGCTTCATCTCTCTTTCTCTATCATCCAGAGAGAGAATTGTTAGATCCATTTGGGGGAGGGGCCTGAAAATATGCGACTTAATCTGTTGAACGGGTTGACCGTCCCGCTCTTGAATCACCGTCCGCAATGATTCATGACGTTCAATCAACTGATTCCATCCCATCTCCAATGCTTCAAGAGACCATTTTCCTGTCAGTCGACATGCTGCATGAATATTGTACATCGCACTATTTGGCGTTAACTGATCAATGAACCATAGGCGTTTCTGTGCGTAGGAAAGCGGAATGGATTCTTCCCGTGCCATAGGTACAAGTGGTGGAATCTCTCGTTTTTTGTCTCCTTTACACAACTGATCCAGTCGCTTCGCCAATGCCTCTACCGTATCGTACTTGAAAAGTTCGCGTAGCGGGATTCTGATCTGGAATGCTTCTTGTAATCGAGAGACGATTTGAGTAGCGAGTAGTGAGTGCCCACCCCGTTCAAAGAAAGAGTCCTGAATGCCGATATTTTCTATTCCTAACACTTGACTCCAAACCGAGGCGATGAGCTCTTCCGATGGCGTTCGCGGTAGGGCGTTAAAATCTCCTATAGGTTGTCCATCAGGTGCTGGTAAGGCTTTTCGGTCGATTTTCCCATTCGGAGTAAGCGGGAAATATTCCAACTCTACAAGGTGTGCTGGAACCATGTGATTCGGTAATTGGTTTTGGAGATACTCTCGCCACTTTTGGATATTTCCATCGCTTATCACATACGCTACCAATCGCTGATCGCCTGGGCGATCTTCTCTTACTAGCACGACAGCCTCTTTGATAGACGAATGCCTTTCTAAAGTCGCTTCAATTTCTCCAAGCTCAATCCGAAAGCCACGCATTTTCACTTGATGGTCCATTCTTCCTATGAATTTTAAATTCCCATCAGTTAGATATCTTACTAGATCTCCGGTTCGATATAGCCGTTCTCCTAATTGAAACGGATGCGGAACGAATCGTTCAGCAGTTAGATCAGGGCGGTTTAAATAACCACGTGCTAAGCCTGCACCACCAATATACAACTCACCCTCTATCCCTATCGATTGCAAGCGCTGATTCTGATCCAATACATATAGTTGGATATTCTGTATCGGGCTTCCAATAGAAACAAATTCTTGATTGAGTTGACAGTCATATGCATTCACGTAAATGGTCGCTTCTGTCGGTCCATAAAAGTTGGTCAATTTAACTTGTCCACCCTGATCCCAGTTCTGTTGAAATCGTCTAACCAACCCTGGACTAAGCTCTTCCCCACCAGAAAACACATGACGCACGGATGAACATTTCCGTTTCAACTCAATATGATCGAAATGATCTAAGAAAACAGATAGCATCGAGGGAACAAATTGGACAACGGTAACCCGGTGGTTCTCTATCACTTCAGCTATTATGGAAGGCTCTTTCTCCCCCCCCGGAGGCAGGAAGGATACACATGATCCTACACTAATACCCCAAAATAACTCCCACACAGATACGTCAAATGAAATAGGTGTTTTCTGCAAGACCACATCCCTTTCAGAGAGTGGGTATTGATGTTGCATCCATTCAAGATAATTGATCACCGAATGATGCTCGATCATCACTCCCTTTGGTTTTCCTGTAGATCCTGAAGTATACATGACGTATGCTAAATCTTTTCCTGCTACACTACTTATACATGCGGTCGGTTCTTCCTTTTCAATCGCAATGCGATCTTGATCCATACAAATTATTTCAATTTGTTCGGATATACCTATTTTTTCTAACCTTTCTTGAGTCACTAGTACTTCGATTCTAGCATCTTCTAATATATAGCGTAGCCGACTCTCGGGATACGTAGGATCAAGCGGAACATAGGCTCCTCCTGACTTTAGAATCCCTAGCAACCCTATCATCATTTTGGGGGATCGTTCCATATATACGCCGACTAAAGACTCTGGACCCACACCACACTTCTGTAAATAGTGAGCCAGCTGATTAGCACGCTCATTCAGCTCTCTATAGGTAAGTTGCTCATTTTCATAAATAACCGCGATCGCTTCTGGTGTTTTCTCTACTTGCTTCTCAAATAACGCATGAATCATGCTCTCACATGAATATTCTACTTGGGTATCATTCCATTTCTCTAGTAGTTGTGTCCGCTCTTCCATTGTTAAATTGGTAATTTCGGATAGCTTTGGATCCGAGCTTTTCGTCATCTGGATCAATGTTTGCGATAGATGACCCTGAATCCGATGAATGGTCTCTTCATCAAAATGATTCCGGTCATACATCAACTTCAAAGTGATTTCCTTACCTGGCATTGCAATGAACGTCAAAGGATAATTTGTTTGTTCTGCACTTTGAGCCTCTAGTAATCTTAAATCAGCATTGCGTTCTCCTTGGATCGGGTAATTTTCGAACACATACAAAGTATGAAATAAAGCACTACTCCTTGGAACTTCACTCCAACCTTGAATATCGACCAATGAATTATACTCGTATTGTCTCCGTTCCATTTCTTTCATCTGTATCTTACGGAGCCATTCTACTACTGATGTATCATCCGTTACACGAATTCGTGTAGGCAATGTGTTAATGAATAGACCAACCATTTTCTCTGCTCCAACTAATTCAGTAGGACGTCCAGAGCTAGTCACACCAAATACGATGTCGCTTTCGCCGCTATACCGGCTCATCAAATAAGCCCAGGCTCCTTGCAGTAACGTATTTAATGTTAGCTGATTATTTCGCACCCACTCTTGTAAAGACTCAGTCAGTTCCTCAGATAGCCGATAAACACACTCTCCATAACCCTTCTCCTGCCCCTGGTCACTTCTTTCCGTCGCTAATGGCGTAGGTGCATGAAATCCTTTTAATTCTTCTGTCCAGAATTTTTCAGCTTTACTTAGATCTTGTTTATTAATCCACTGGATATATTTTTTATAGGGAAGAGACTTGGGAAGATCGAATGCTTCTCCCTTTATCATCTTGAGATAAACTTCCATTACTTCACTGAAGATCAGGGACACACTCCACCCATCCAACAAAATATGATGATGCGTCCAAATGATTCTCGTTTCTTCTTCTGCTTCTTTAATCGCAGTGATTCTCATTAACGGTGCTTCGTCTAACGAAAACCCTTGCCTTCGATCAGCATTCAAAAACTGGTGTAATTTCTTTTCCCTCTCTCCACATGGAAGAGCACTCCAGTCTTCTCGACGAATGGTAAAAGGAAGACGTTGATAAACAGCTTGCAATGGCTTTTCTACTTCCTCCCAAACAAATACAGAACGAAGGATCTCATGTCGGTGAATGATGTATTCCCAAGACTTTTCGAAAGTGGCAACATCCAATCGACCACCGAGTAAGAAACCTACCTGTACAATGTAGGAAAAAGAATGATCATCATCTTGATCATATAAAGTATGAAACAGCATCCCTTTTTGCAAGGGGGATAATCCGTATATATCAATAATGTCCCTCATCGTTACACCCTCTTCTTTGTTAATTTAAGTAATACTTTACTCAAGCTATCTTCCGTAAGTGCCTCTGCATCAGCAAAGTCAGATACTGTAAAAGCAGACTCTGTCGTTGGTGGATTTAACAGGAGTCGAAGCTGATTTAACATGCCCTTTGCTATCGCTTGAATTGTCAATCTGGAAAACTGTTCTCTACTATACATCCAAACAAAATGTAGCTCCTCATCTTTTACCATACCGACAACATCAATCGGGTGAGATGGTTTCGATTCTGGAGCATGGTCTAAGCGTGTAAATCCTGTCTCCTGCATAAACAAAGATTCTTTGGAAAACACTTGATCAAATTGTCCCAAATAGTTAAAGCTTATCGATGGTTTTTGCTGCTGATAGATCGGAAGCAATTCTCTGCTCAAGTAAAGTAAAATACCATAATCAATGCCATGATTCGGAATTCGACGCAATTGATCTTTCACAGCCTTTAATCCCTCAATAGGTGTCGTTGTTCCTTGAAGATCAAAGTGAACCGGATAAATACTTGTGAACCAACCCACTGTCCGCGATAGGTCAACGCCTTCGATCATCTCTTCTCTCCCATGTCCTTCCAAGTGAACAGAAAGCTTATGCTGATTTGTACAGTCGGCTATAGCTTGTACTAATGCCGTCATTAGTACCTCGTTAATCCGTGTTTTATAAGTCGCCGGAACTTCTTGTAACAACGCATGAGTCTCTTCTGCTCCCAACGTCACCGTCACTTGATCAGTCGATGCTTCTGTCGTTTCCTGTATAGGATAGTCCATCGGAATCGTCATCACTTGTTTTGCTGCCTGTTCATGCCAATAATCTTGTACTTCTTTTGAAATATCTGACTCACTGTATGCCTGTAGTCGTTCCGACCATTCTTTAAAGGATGTACTTTTCGCAGGTAACCGAACTTTCTGACCTTGTTCTATCTGGTTGTATACGGCCTGTAAATCTTCCAATAGAATTCGCCATGATACCCCATCTACTACTAAATGATGAACCGTCCAGAATAATCGATCGTTCCCATTCGAACCACCATCGAAGTACACTACTCTCATCAATGGACCTGTAAGTAAATTGAAACTGGCTTGAGTGATATCCATCTCATCTTGTATCACTTGATTCCACGCTTGTTGATCAGCATCGTTTCGCTTTATCACACGAAGTACAGACTGTTCATCAATCCCCTCATTTCTCTGCTTCCAGGTTCCATTGGGCAATTGTCCATATCGGAAACGTAAGGCGTCATGATGCTTGAGTAAGTTTAATAGCGCTTCCTCTAGTAACTCCACATTCAATCTCTCTCTTACTCTCAAAAGCATCGACTGATTCCAATGTTGTGGATGCGGATGATCTTGCTCGAAGAACCAGTACTGGATCGGGGTGAGCGGTACCTCTCCCGTCACAACACCCTGCTCCGCTTGCACTCCCTGATCTTCTTTGACTACTTGTGCCAACTCGGCAATCGTTGGGTGATCAAACATTTGCTTGGGTGTAAGTTTTAAGCCCAATTGACTCGCTCCTGATATGATTTGAATGCTGAGAATCGAGTCTCCACCAATTTCAAAGAAGTTATCATGGATTCCCACCTTTTTAATCCCTAATATTTGTTTCCAAATGGTAGCCAGTGTTTCTTCGTTACTATTCCGGGGGGCAACACATTCACTTTCAATTTTCCTCTCCCCTGGTACATGTAAGGCCTCACGATCAACTTTACCGTTAGCAGTTAGTGGAATGGCTTCCATCATCACAAATTCTGAAGGAACCATATAGCTTGGTAGTTCCGCCTTGAGATAATCTCTCCATGCACCTACATTCCCATCACCCACGACATATGCCACTAATCGTTTATCACCTGGCTGATCTTCTCGCACGATTACAACAGCCTCTTTTATGGATGTATGCGCGTGTAAAGCAGATTCAATTTCCCCGAGTTCAATTCGGAAACCACGGATCTTCACCTGGTGATCAATTCGCCCAAGATAATCCAGATTTCCGTCAGGCAAGTATCTCGCTAAGTCTCCTGTCCGATATAATCGCGCTGCCGGGTCACTACTGAATAGATGAGGAATGAAACGTTCTGCTGTCAATTCGGGTCTGTTTAAATACCCACGTACGAGTCCTGCTCCACCAATATATAGTTCGCCAGTTACGCCAATAGGCACAGGCTGTTGACAAGCGTCTAGAACATACACTTCTAAATCTGGAATCCGCTTTCCGATATTACTTTTTGAAGAATGCTGCACATCATCTTGGGTAATTGGATTATAAGTAACATGAACGGTAGTTTCTGTAATTCCATACATATTGATTAGCTGTGGCTTCTGCTCTCCATATCTTTGAAACCATGGTAGCAAGCTGGTAGGATCGAGTGCTTCCCCACCAAATATGACATAGCGCAGATTCAAGTTTTTATTCTCATCTTCTTGTTCACACACCTGTATCAATTGTCGGAATGCGGATGGTGTCTGATTAAGAACCGTAACCTCTTCCTTTACTAACAGTTGATAGAAATCCTTGGGCGATCGACTGATCCAGTAAGGAACAACGACCAATCTACCACCATAGAGCAATGCCCCCCAAATTTCCCATACCGAGAAGTCAAACGCATAAGAATGGAAAAGCGTCCAAGTATCTTTTTCATCAAACTGATACCAGCATTCCGTTGATTTAAATAAACGAATCACATTGTGATGCTCTACCATAACTCCCTTCGGATTCCCTGTTGATCCTGAAGTATAAATCACGTAAGCGAGGTGTTGAGGACTAACATCAGAAATCGGTAAAGCAGTACTTTCTTTCTCAATTTCAACTTGATTTCGATCAAGACAAATCGATTTGATATTCTCTGGTAACCATTTCGATCCTTTTAAACTTTCTTGCGTTACGACCAACTGAATGCTAGCGTCCTCTAAAATATACTGAAGTCGCTGCTCTGGATATGTTGGATCTAGTGGAACATAAGCTCCGCCAGCCTTCAGAATTCCCAAAATACCTACAACCATTTCAGGAGAACGTTCAACACAAAGTCCAACCAACGAATCGGGTCCTACTCCTTTTTTCTGCAGATAGTGAGCTAATTGATTCGCACGTTCATTAAGCTCCCTATAGGTAAGCCTCTCCTTTTCATACATAACTGCAATGGCATTGGGATGAAGCGTCGCTTGCTGCTCAAACAGCTCATGAATGGTTGCTTGAGGTGGAAAGTCAAGCTTAGGATCATTGAACTCTACTAAACTTTTTCTTTTATCCACTTCTGAAAGGATTTCAATCTCAGCAACCTTCTGTTTCGGATTTTTAAATGTGTTTTCCATTAATGCTAGCATGGTGTTAAAAAAGCGAATCATCTCTTCTTTGGAAAATAATTCTTCACGATAATCAATATGTACTTGCAAGGAGTCTATATCAGTCAAGTTTTCGATATGTACTGCAAAATCTTGTACTTCTTCACGATTTGGAATCCAAAGAGAGTCACCACTTTCACCACGCTCTCTATAATCGATCGTAGTTCCAAAAAGTCGAACATTACTGTTATTCTCTTGATTCATCTGCTTTAATAACAAATCAAATGGATATTTCTGATGTCTTAATACTTTACGTTGCTTCCTCGACACTCGACCAATAAATGAGAGTACTTCTTCATCAGGATCGATATCCATTCTCAGAGGAACTGTACTCACCATCATTCCAATTAATTCCCGCTCCATTTTAGTCATACGATTGCCATAAGCCATTCCCAAGGCAATATCAAGCGACGAGGTCCAACGATACATCGACAACGAAAGCGCAGCAACAAAAAGAGTATATATACTAAATCCGTAATGATCAGAAAATTCTTCTAACCCCCTCTTTGAATATTCAGATAATTCGAACGTCTCACGTGATGCTCTCGTACTGACTTGGTAAGCATTATAGGGTTTCAATCCCGTTACGGATGGAAGTGTTTTGAATTCCTCTAACCAGAAGCTTTGATCTTTTTGAAAACGACTGCTGTTCAAGTACGTCTGTTCATTGACTAAAAACTCAACATATGAGTTTTTAGGGATGTTCATATCTTTCTCACTATGAAACTCATGATAATATTTAGCAATCTGACTAGTCCAAATTTGGATTGATAAACCATCCATGATAATGTGATGAACATTGCCAAAGACGGCACACTCATTATCGCTTATTTTTATTAAAGCAAAATAGTATAATTCAGAATCAAATAACGTAAACGTCTCTTGCGCCTTCTGCTCAATCCATTTTTCCAGCAAATCGGAATCTCTCACGGAACTGAGGTCGAAGAAGTCAAATTTTCGTTCTTGATGTTTAACAAAATATTGCTCAGGTTCCTGGTGCCTATTTTCTTTCAGCCTGATACACAGACCATCATTTTCACTGATGACACGATTCACGGCTCGATTTAATATCGAATAATTCATTTTTCGATTGATCTTGAACAAGAATTTCAGATTACATATCCCTTTACCTGAATTAATAAATTCTGTATACCATATTCTCCTCTGTGGATGACTTAAAGGATAACACTCCTCATTGGACATAAAAAATTCTCCCTTCAAAGATGATTTACACTTATGGGTTCGTGTTTAACCCAAAAATATTTTTGTAATAAGACCCCAATTACTCCAATAATGATGAGCCCAATACCCACATAAAAATAGAGTTGAGTTACTCCGAAAATGTGAACCAGTGGTCCGCTCATAGCAGGAGAAATGATGAGGACTGCATTTGCTAAACTGCTTTGAATCCCAAATACTCTTCCGACCTGTTCTTGATGAGATTCTATTTGCAAAATGACTTGATTGGATACAAGCATAAGTCCACTTCCAAAACCAGCAATAAAACTAATCAGATAGCCAAAAATGAGGGATGTACCGGGACTTATCAGACCAATCCCACCAAAGCCAATTCCCATTAAAGCGATGCCTCCACATAATACCCAACCATATTGAAAATGTTTCAATTTCTGAGTTAAGAATGCACCAATTATTCCCCCAATACCAATAATAGAAATGATGTATCCCATTTTACTCTTATCATTTGGGAACAAGCTCTTAAATAAAGTAGGGAACTGTGAGTCTACTAATTGTAATACTGCCATAGCTATTGTAAAGAAAATCATGGTTGATAATATCATCCGATTGGATAATACATAAACCCAAGCTTGTAACCAAGCAGTCCAAGTACTTTGCTGTTGCTTTTCTACCTGTTCTCTTGACAGAGATTCCTTTAACCTTAATGTCGGCAACAGAACCAAAGCAGCTAGAAAACAGCATATTGCCCTTATAACCAGACAAAAATCTGGCTGGAACCAGCCCAGTAACATTCCTCCTATAAGTGGACCCACTATTTTGGTTCCTTGCTCAACTATCCCATTGATACTTACCGCTTTGGTAAGCAGATCAGGGGAAACAATCTTTCGTGTTAATGTTTGCTGTGCAGGATAATAGAAAACGGTGAAAATGGAACGAATCATTAATACTAACAAAAGCCAATGAATATTTTGGACAAATAAAAGAACAATTGTTAATAGACCAACCATAAGATTACAAAACATCATAATTGGAATTTTTCTAAAGCGATCAGCAATCACACCTGCCCATGAACTAAATAAAATTCCAGGTAGTGCATACGCAACGGGAATCAATCCAATCATGGTGGGGTCTGCTTCCCATTCAAAAGCAACAATGGTCATAATGGCTAACATGTCAATAAATACTCCGAGCATAAGCAGTGAATACGCAGAAAAAACTTGTAAATAAATTGTATTTCCCCATAGCCCTTTTGAGTCGGTAGTTTTCATAAAAACGAGCTCCTTAAGTTTACTAAAAAAGAACAACGATAGGTCATTCCAACTCTCTAGCCAGTTAGCTTCAAAGCTCGTGTGATATAGCTGACTGGCTGGATTACTATGGAGTCCGCCTAAACGTCCTGCATAATAAATGCCATTATTAATTAACCAACCATTTTCATCTGTCACATTATGTATGAGGGCAATTTTACTAACCTCGTTTATGAAGGCATCAATCTTTCCATACCACATCGTCGTATTAGCTTCTTTACCTGTTTCTTGCAAATAGGACTGTATGTCATAATCAATCCCTTGCATTAAATCATATATAGCTTGTCCTTTTAAACGATCGCTTTCATATGTAGAGAGATTTTCATTATACCGTTTTAAAAATCTTCGTCGCATACTGTACTATTTCAGCATCAATAGAAGCATTTCCCTTAAGAAGCTACCACTTTATCTTGCTGACCTGTTACCTTGTTTAAAGTTTGGGTTCTTAGCCATTTCCTTTAATGCCGATAAACACTTATCGTGGAAGCTTCTCTCATTTAAATAGCATAGTTCGTTATTATAAAATCCTATATAAAAAGCAGAACGTTATACCTCAACAAATGTTTCGATTCCCTTTGAATCATCTTTCGTAAAAGTACTTCCTTTTTTCCCTAATTCATTGATGATAAGTTGCATGCGCTCTTTATTTTGATAAAACTTTTGTTTCCTAACTGAATTGGGATATGTCTGTAATTTGATTCCAGTGAATATTACCAAGCTTATCAATTAGCTCACTATCACTCATTCTTAAGCTCTGCTATCGAGTTCTGTTGCTCCAATTGCTTCGTTTCAGCGCGTTTAATAATTGGAGCTGGGCGTTGTGAAAAATCTGCTATTTTAATCATTTTTCAAATGATAAGGTTTCATCAGCCTTTGAAGAATGTACAATTTCATCTTTTGGAATTTCTATGCCATCAGGTTTCATTTGTAATACATTATAAGGCGTTTTATCTGTTGCTATTTCTTCTTGTAACCCTCCTAATGATAGTGCCATTGTACTAATCCCAATTAACACTTGATTGAGTTTTATTTTTTTTCATAACAAGCTCTCCTCTGGTACTATATTGCTCTTCTGAAAATAACATATTATGTAATAAAAACAATATAAAATTCCATATTTGTTAAAATTTTCTTATATAATTTGAACTCTTAGACACAATTTAGACCAAATCAGTACCCCTCTATGTTCTATTTTGTAAGAGAATGAGTAAGCTATCCTTACAAACACTGAGTTCCGTGGAGCTAATTTGAACCTACTAAGAAAAACGACATGGAAGCAGAGCTTTGGTCAGCAAGTAAATGGGGAGTAGATATGAGAACAATCATTCCATACAAGGTGTTGACTTGTCTGATAAAAGTTTTTCTGCTAGACAGTTGCTTTTGTTCTGGATTCTCAAAAAGTCACGTTTATTAAACCGCCTCTTAGATTAATTGTGGTCCAGCCAACAAAACTCGGAAAACATACGCTAAACGAATTTAAACCTAAAAAAAGGCGGTTGTTTCCTGTACGTTAAGGAACACCGACTTTTTAGTTGGCTTCTTCATGTAAAGTAATAGTTGAAGAAGAGATAGCATATGCCTAATGGTTTAATCCCTCATAATGATACTTTCCCAAAGTTTTTTAGTCGTTAAAAGCCTCTGCATTTTGTTCTTGTAGATGCCAACCTGACGTGTAAAAGTATTCATTAATTTTGATTCGATCGGACATAACGCTAGGATTGGTAAGTCATTTATAGTTTTTAACATCTTTTTTAACAACCCTTGCCCCCGATAAACCTCATTTAAAGCAAATTGATATAGCGAAATGCTATTGGATGTTTTTTTCTGTAAAATCGAAAAGCTCCTACTACTTGACCATCGACTATCGCCACAATCATTTGTTTTCTTCTTATAGCTGCTCTAATTCTGAGGGGCAAAAAAACTCTTAAGAATAAACCCGCTGTTATTATGATCTAAATTGTTTTTGAAGAAGGATACGACTTATGGTGCATGGTTTATATCAGCTAATTCTATCTGCACCTTCCCCCCTTGAATCGTCTACACTTATCTGTAGTGAGTTAATTGCAGACGATTCAACTTCTATTTTAAAACAAACAAGACCGTAGACAAACTCAATTTTATCGAGTTTGTCTACGGTCTGAATCGGACTTATTTTTAAGAGCCCGATTTTTAATAAGTCCATTTTTTAAGGAATTCTTTCGTGCACTGCCTGCCCCTATTGATCAATTCACCCTTTTTTTCATCATTCAGGTTGAAATCCATTGCAGAAATTCCCTTCATCGGGATAAATACAATGTTATGGACGTGTTTCTTGGAAATATACCGTGCATCGTGGGCATCTTTCATCGTTTTGAATAGTGCGGAGAACAATTCAACCGCATTATCCACCTCATGCGGTTTCCATATCTCATCGACGCTTAACCGCAAGCCAATGACCGGTCTTTCCTTTCTTACATGATCTGAATTGAATAACCACATTGGAAAATTGCTTAACACACCTCCATCAACAAAAAGGAACTTGCTTTTTCCGACATTAAGTTTGACTGGCTCAAAGAAATAAGGAATGCTACAACTCATTCTTACTGCCTTAGCCACTGGAAAAGCGCCCGGATCTATTCCATAATTCGGTAAATCATCAGGCAGTACGACCAATTTCCCATTTGAAATGTCAGAGGTTATGATACGGAGTGATTTCGGTCGAACATCCTTAAAGGTGATTACATTCCTTTCGGCAAGTTTACCGGCGACCCAGGCTTCCAAAGCGTTGCCTTTATAAAGGCCCAGTTTCCAGTATAAAAGGAGCCATTTGGCAAATGGGATAGGCAAAAGACCACGCCTTTTATCCAGCAGGCCGCTTAAATCTATATCAAGAAAAAGCTTTTCCATTTCTTTTCCCGTGTACCCAGCTGCTACGAAAGCTGCAATGATGGATCCTGCACTCGTACCTGCTGTTCGATGGAATACAAATCCCTTTTCTTCTAATTCCTGCAGGGCTCCCACTAAACCATAGCCTTTAATCCCGCCTCCGGAAAAAACGCCGTCAATAATCATAGCTGCCCTCCCCTAATCCGGTCTTTACATTTCTAAGCAGGATTAGAGCGATTTATGACAGTTTTAAGAAGAATTTGCCTTGATTCAGGTAAAATACTGAATTTCCGCTTTCGGGAAGAATTCCGCAATATACCCACGAATGGTCGTTTCCAGTTCTGCGGCTTCTTCTTTTTGATAAACATATTTACCAATTCCATATCGGCCCCATTTATATTTACGCTTCGTTTCATCCAGTTCCAATTTTGTTTTCGGGTAGTTTTTTTGAATCACTTTTTTTGCTGGACCAGTAAACCGATGCTGGATTAATTCGAAAGTCAAGTCAGGGATATCCACCCCTTTTAAAGCCTCACTCAACCGTTCGAATAATTCATGGTAGCCCTCCTTCCATTCTTCATGACGGTATATTGGAGCAACGATAAAACCCAGGGGATATCCGGCACCTGCCACTTTACGTGCCGCTTCCATCCGTTCTTCGAAGCTTGAAGTCCCGGGTTCGAAATTCTTTATCACATAACGTGAATTTATACTGAAGCGAAATCTCGTTTTTCCATTATGTTCAGCATCCAACAGATGGTCGACATGATGGAATTTAGTGACGAACCTTAGAACCCCATATTCACTTTTCCCAAAATACTCTATGGCCCTTTTTAACGAATGTGTCAAATGATCAATTCCGACGATGTCCGATGTACAGGCTGCCTCAAAACGAGTAATTTCAGGCTTTCTCTCATTTATATATTTTTCGGCTGCCTCGAAAATCTCGTCAAGATTCACATATGTCCGAATATATGGCTTTGATCCGAGTGTCGTCTGTAAATAACAATAGTGACAATGCCCCATGCACCCTGTGGCAAGAGGGATGGCATATTCAGCAGATGGCTTTGAAGAATCGAATTTCAATGTTTTTCTGATACCTACCACGAGCGTCGATTTGGCGACACGATATTTTTGCAGATCATTTTCTCCAGGAAGATCCCTAATTTGGTTATGCGATGTGGTCTCACGGATTTCAATGTTCAAACCTTCGAAATTCTTTTTCAATTCCCGACCGAGCGGGTATTCCAGTGCCCTGGGCTCGATATAAACTAACTGTGGCATAAATGGTTTCATTTCGATCTCCATTCTTTTTTCGATTTGTTCATACTTTCAATCGAACTACACAATCTAATTCATAAGGATAGGTTTTCTTTATTCTTTTATCCTCATGATTGTTTTTACTTGGAAATTCAAAATGAAGGAGATGCGATATGACTAATAAACGAGAATTCTTGACAAATGGAATGGGGAAACAAACGATCACCGTCCAAACGGATAATAAATTTCCAAATCCAAGGAATATACCTGGAGACTCGGTCGATAAATTTTCGGTATTAAAAGATGGCAACCAATATCTAGCCGAAAAGGAAATAGGGCAGCAAAATGAAAATGGTTGATTGAACACGAAAAGAAGACCGAATTTACGATGATTCGGTCTTCTCTATTGGTATTTAATTGAACAGACTGTCACTACCCTGCATTTATGACTCTAAAAAAAGCCGTTAAGATAGCTTTTCAGCATACTTAACGACTTCCTTTCGATCAGCTTATAGCCCGCATTTCAATTGCGCTCCGCAATTCGTGCAAGTATTGCATCCGCCCATTTCCTGAACTTCACCTTTACGGCATACCGGGCAAGTGTTACCCACTTCCGAACCAATCGTAACATTCGTCGAACGCAGCTCATTAATCGTATCGACCAATACAACTTTTTTCTTTTCTTCCACATCTGTCAATTCATCCATTTCAAGCTGCTCGTCCATTTGGTTTTCTTCCGCTTTGAGCGTAAGGACCTGACTGTCACGACTGCCATCCACATATACCGTACCGCCTTTTGCTCCGCCTTTGTATAGACGTTCATATACCTTTTCAACTTGTTCGACAGTATATCCTTTTGGAGCATTGACCGTCTTGCTGATTGAGCTGTCAATCCAGCGTTGGATGATGCATTGAACATCAGCATGTGCTTCCGGAGCTAATTCCATAGCGGAAATGAACCATTTTGGAAGCTCTTCTGTATCGGCTT
Source organism: Peribacillus sp. NPDC096622 (assembly GCF_044762665.1). NCBI lineage: Bacteria > Bacillati > Bacillota > Bacilli > Caryophanales > Bacillaceae > Peribacillus > Peribacillus sp. NPDC096622. The sequence goes on from NZ_JBIWES010000001.1 coordinate 105,019, forward strand.
CTGGATGGCGGTCCAAGTATTCCTGTACAATGTCAGCCTTAACTTCAATGAATTTACCAAGACGGCCGCTGCGGAAATACGTGAAGGAGAAATATGGTTCAAGACCTGTTGATACCCCAACCATCGTTCCTGTGCTTCCCGTAGGAGCCACTGTCAATAAATGAGAGTTACGGATCCCATGTGCAGCAACACTTTCCCTGATATCTTCCGGCATTTTTTCCATAAATCCGGTTTGTGTGAAACGTGTTCTAAGCTCATTGGTTTCTTTGTCCGTTGACCCGATCAGGAACGGGAAACTGCCTTTTTCTTTAGCAAGCTCCACGGAAGCCCTGTAAGCTGTAGTCGCAATCGTTTCAAACACCTTGTCCACAAGGATATTTCCTTCTTCAGAGCCATATTCCGTTTCACAGTAGATCAACAGGTCATGCAGACCCATTACACCAAGTCCAACCCGTCGCTCTCCCAGTGCCTGTTTTTTGTTTTCATCCAAGAAATAAGGAGTTGCGTCAATGACATTGTCCTGCATGCGCACACCGACTTCAACTGTCTGCTTAAGTTTCTCGAAATTAACCGTTTTGCTATCTTTATCAGCCATTTCAGCCAGATTGACAGCCGCAAGGTTACATACTGAATATGGGGCCAATGGCTGTTCTCCACAAGGGTTCGTGGCAACGACCTGTTGACCATATGCTTTGGCATTCGTCATTTCATTAGCATTATCGATAAAGAAAATACCTGGTTCGGCAGAATATGTTGCACAAATGTTTATTAAGTTCCAAAGCTCTTTAGCGCGGATTTTACGGTAAACACGGACTTTATGACCCATTTTCTCCCATTCGCGAACATCACCGACATTATGCCATTCTTCATTGTAAATGGCCATTTCTTCGGCAGTATAGCTTTCAACATCAGGAAAACGCAATTCATATTCCGCATCTTGTTCCGCTGCTTCCATAAATTCCTTAGTCAGGCAAATAGAGATATTGGCTCCGGTCAGGAAATCTGAATTATGGACACTGTACGTTCCACCTGTACGGATCTTTTCCTCGGCATCCCTAATGATTTTTTCGCTGAACCCACCTTGGCCAGGAATCTCCTTATAATTGATGATCCCTTGATACATAGCCGTTTCCTGTTCCGTGTGCGGCGTGAATTTCAATTTATCCGTCGCATATTTCTTGATGGCTTCATCTTTAGTGTTTTCCACTAGGTAACGCAGGATCCTTGGATTTTGCATTTTGGAAATGATGAACTCTGCAATATCAGGATGCCAATCAGCAAGCATGATCATTTGCGCGCCTCGTCTGCTACCGCCCTGTTCAACAAGATGCGTCAGTTTTGCAATATCGTCAAGCCATGACACTGAACCCGAGGATTTTCCATTTACCCCTTTTGCCAGAGTGTTTCTTGGACGAAGTGTCGATCCGTTCGTACCCACTCCGCCGCCGCGGCTCATGATTTCCATCACTTGTTTCCTATGTTCTGAAATACCTTCGCGTGAATCCGGTACGAATGGCATTACATAGCAATTGAAATAAGTAACATCCGTATTGGAACCCGCACCGTATAATACTCGGCCTGCCGGGACGAAATTAAGGTTCTTTAATTCTTCATAGAATTTATTGAACCATTCCGTCCTTTTTTCTTCCGTGGTTTCCACTGATGCCAATCCCGTTGCATTACGTTTCGCAATTTGTTCATAGTATATTTCAAGCGGCTTTTCGATTATATCCAGCGGACGGTTTACAATTCCCGTCTCCATTTCCTCCGGATTATCCAATACGCCACGGAATTCTTCATCCACCAATACCTTGGCTTTTTTGGTTTCCCAATCAATTTCAACGATGTAACCGAGACCCCTTGCCGGGAATTTCGGATCTTCCTTAATCGTCAAAACGACGAAATCGCCTGCCGAGAGTGTGATTTTTTCAGTATCCTTAAAAGAATAGCGGTCAAGCATGACTAGACGGGACACTCCCTTATGCGCCATTTTCATATCAGCAGTTACAGGGTGAACCTGGGGAAATAAAGAAATATCCTTATTCAACCTTTCTAGATCAACCTTTAAAGCTTCTTTTATTACAACCGACATAATTCCCTCTCCTTTATATGTTTCAAGATCCGTTCTTGCTGCCGCAAAAATCCTTATGTAACCTTACATGTCCGTTTCGCTTAACAAGTACCCTAAATTTATCATAGCGAAACTCAAAAATCAATATATAGTGTCGCATTAAATATTTCAACTACTATATATTGTGTTTGTTTTGAATAACTTTTAATTTTGTCAAACGTTAAATCAATTAATATAGTTAGCAAAAGGGAGGAAAATGTCGATTAACGATATTTTTTCATCAGATTTCAATTAATTTGGACCTTGCTTTTTCCCCATCCCTTTCAGGGCTTATCCCTGCAAGGGATGTGTTATTTGGTCAAACAAATCTGAAAAAACTTTTTTATTATCCACTCTAATTATGCTTCCTCTATCTCATGAAATTCCATTCATCGCTTTCATATTTGCTTTCTGCAATGGCCTTCACTTCCAGCAATTGCTTTTCGGTGAGGACGTATGGCTCTAAATCAATCGAAAGTCCTTCGGCAAAACCTTTTTCAAAAGCTTCTTTCGCTTCAGGGATGGTAATCTTTCTCCCGGCAATGTCATTTATGGCCACAGCTTTGTTTTTTAGGTTTTTTTGCATTCTTTCTTTAACCCTGTCATTTGAGAATTTAAATACGCTAAAGAGCTTATCATCATCAAGTTCAAGCAAAATGGACCCGTGCTGAAGGATGACGCCTTTTTGCCTGGTTTGAGCGCTGCCAGCGACCTTCCTGCCCTCAACGACCAGTTCATACCAGCTTGGAGCATCAAAACAAACGGAAGACCTGGGCGATTTTAAAGCCGCTTTTTCCTGATCGCTTCGAGGCACGGCAAAATAAGCATCCAATCCCAGATTCCTGAACCCCATTAATATCCCTTCAGAAATGACACGATATGCTTCAGTAACGGTAGTTGGCATTCCCGGATAGGATTCTGGAACGATTACGCTATAAGTCAATTCATGCTCGTGGAGTACCGCTCGTCCTCCTGTTGGCCTGCGAACAAAACCAAGGCCCTGCCTTTTGACCTCTTCCATATCAATTTCGGCTTCTGCCTTTTGAAAATAACCGATCGACAATGTCGCTGGATCCCAGCCGTAAAAGCGTATGATTGGCGGAATTTCCCCTTTGCTTTGCCAGTTTAACAGCGCTTCGTCCAGCGCCATGTTAAAAGCCGGTGAACAATACCCCGAATCTATAAAACCCCATTTTTCTTTAGTCATCTTTACCCCTCGTTTCGATAGACTGTTTTTCAATCCCTCACAAAAAACTCACATGTAGTAGTTTAACAGACTTTAACACTCTAAAAAAGAAAGTGCTATCAAGTCATGAAGAATTTTGATGAAAATTCTTTTTGATTATTGGGTAAAGCAATTATATAATAAAGATTGTCTGTATTCGTTAAGGTAGAAGGGAGTTTTATGTTTGGAAATATTATATACACTGCTCATCATCTTAGGAGTGGTTATTGCGTATTCACTTTTTAATTGGTACCGCCAGCGTAAAATCGTCAAAACACTAACACAGGACGAATTTATCGCTAACTACAGAAAAGTGCAGCTAATCGATGTGCGGGAACCGAATGATTTCGATAATGGTCATATCTTAGGCGCAAGAAACATCCCCATGACTCAAATGAAAACCCGCTTGGTCGAAATTAGGCCGGACAAGCCTGTATATTTGTACGCTCAAAGTGAAATCATCAGCGGCAGAGCAGCAGCCATGCTATACAAAAAAGGCTACAGGGAACTTTTTCACCTAAAGGGCGGTTTCAAGATGTGGACCGGGAAAATCAAAGCAAAGAAATAAGACCCCATCTCCGCATGGGCTCTTTTTAATTCAATAGCTCAAGTAAAAGAATGTTCCATGTTGTACTTTAATGAAATCTTACATAAACATGAAAAATCCCCGCCGGCAGGCAGGGATTTTTTTCGGTTAAGCTTCTAGTCTAGGCTTGATAACGTAAAACAGGTTTTCTTGCAGCAAGAGTTTCATCAAGCCGCTTTATAACGGTTGTATGCGGAGCTTCCTGAACGATTTCCGGGGTTTCTTCCGCTTCCTTGGCAATCTGGATCATCGCATCGATGAATGCATCCAACGTTTCTTTTGACTCGGTTTCAGTCGGTTCTATCATCATTCCTTCTTCCACGTTCAACGGGAAGTAAATGGTTGGAGGATGATACCCGAAATCCAGCAATCTTTTAGCTATATCGAGAGTCCTTACCCCCAATTTCTTTTGGCGGCGTCCGCTTAATACGAATTCGTGCTTACAATGACGATTATATGGTAAGTCAAAATAAGGTTCCAACCTGCGCATCATATAATTGGCATTGATGACCGCATTTTCGGTGACAGCTTTAAGGCCATCAGGACCCATTGAACGAATGTACGTATATGCCCTCACGTTTATCCCGAAATTACCATAATAAGGTTTTACCCTGCCAATGGATTGCGGACGATCATAATCAAGAACGAATTGCTCACCTTGTTTGACTACAAGAGGTTTAGGCAAGTAAGGGATCAAGTCCGACTTCACACCTACAGGACCAGAACCCGGGCCGCCTCCGCCATGAGGGCCTGTGAATGTTTTATGGAGATTTAAGTGAACAACATCAAAGCCCATGTCACCCGGCCGTGCTTTTGATAGGACTGCATTCAGATTCGCTCCATCATAATAAAGCTTTCCACCTGCGTCATGGACAAGTTGTGCCATTTCCAAAATGTTTTCTTCAAACAATCCCAATGTATTGGGGTTCGTCAGCATCAAGGCCGCCGTATCCGGACCGACAACACGCTTTAAATCTTCAAGGTCTACTAATCCATTTTCATCGGACTTCACTGTAATTGTTTCAAGTCCGGCAACAGTGGCAGAGGCAGGATTTGTACCATGTGCCGAATCAGGTACAATCACTTTCGTCCGTTCTGTATCGCCATTCGCTTCGTGAAAAGCGCGAATCATCATCAATCCTGTCCATTCACCGTGAGCACCTGCTGCAGGCTGTAATGTCACTTGGTCCATTCCGGTGATTTCCGTTAAGTGTTCCTGCAAATCAAATAATAGTCCCAATGCTCCTTGTACAGTAGCGGGATCTTGATACGGATGGATATGGGCAAAACCGTTGAAGCGTGCCACATTTTCATTTATTTTCGGATTATATTTCATCGTGCACGAACCCAGCGGATAAAAACCCGAATCCACCCCATGATTCCGTTTGGAAAGTGCTGTATAGTGACGCATGATATCCAGTTCGGACACCTCAGGAAGCTCTGCCTCTTCTTCACGGATGTAGTCGGCAGGAAGAATTTCTTCGAGCGGAATAGTTGCAACATCCATTTCTGGCAGACTGTAACCGATTCGACCGGAAGTACTGATTTCAAAAATGAGTGATTGATCTTGATTATTCATGTTGATCCCCCAATTCCTGCGCAAGTGCATCAATTTCTTCTTTTGTTCTTAGTTCAGTTACCGCAACAAGCATATGGTCTTTCAATTCAGGATAAACCGTCCCTAAATCGAAGCCGCCAATCATCCCTTTTTCAAAAAGGGTTTTATTGATTTCTGAAAACGGAGCAGGCAGTTTAATGACAAATTCATTAAACGAAGGACCTTCGAATATCACTTCCACCCCTTTTGCCATAATTGCTTTTTTCGCGTAATGCGCTTTTTGGATATTTTGCACGGCCATTTCTTTGACACCCTTTTTCCCAAGTGCGGTCATTGCAACAGAAGCTGCCAAGGCATTCAAGGCTTGATTGGAACATATGTTGGATGTGGCTTTGTCACGGCGAATGTGCTGTTCACGAGCTTGAAGCGTCAGTACAAACCCCCGTTTTCCATTTTCATCCACTGTTTGACCCACGAGTCGGCCCGGAACTTTCCGAACAAGTTTATTAGTAACGGCAAAATATCCACAATGAGGTCCACCGAATGCCGCTGGAATGCCGAATGGCTGAGCATCCCCCGTTACGATATCCGCACCGAGTGCACCAGGGGATGTCAAAGCTCCCAATGCAAGCGGATTACTGGAAACGATAAACATTGACTTGACGCCATGAATGATTTCTTCCATTTCTTTCAATGGCTCGATCCGGCCAAAAAAGTTCGGATATTGCACGATCACTCCTGCAATGTCATCATTCGCCAATTCCCTTAAAGCAGCTAAATCCGTCACACCGTCTTTATAAGGAATTTCGATCACTTCCACGCGTTGCCCTTTCGCATATGTCTTCACGACTTCTCTTGATTCAGGATGTACGGTTCCTGAAATGAGAATCTTCTTCCGCCGTGTCTGTCCTGAAGCGAGCATCGCTGCTTCAGCCAGCGCCGTCCCGCCGTCATACATGGAGGAATTAGCCACATCCATGCCCGTCAATTCACAGATCATCGTTTGATATTCAAAGATTGCTTGAAGCTCGCCCTGTGAAATTTCAGGCTGATAGGGTGTATAAGCCGTATAAAACTCAGAACGGGAAAGAACATGATCGACGATGACCGGAGCGTAATGGTCATAGACACCCGCACCAAGGAAGGAAGCATAGTTTTTAAGGTCAGCATTCTTGGCAGCAAGCCTTGATAATTCTTTCATTAACGCAGGTTCAGATTTGGCAGGCTTGATATCGTATTCTCCTTGAAAACGAACGCTTTCAGGGATATCATTGAAAAGTTCTTCCGCAGTGGATACCCCTATCGCTTCCAGCATTTCTTGTTTATCTTGCTCTGTCATGGGTAAATAACGATGTTTCATCTAATGACCATTCCCCTCTATTTACGTGGTTTTTTATAAAAAGGTGTTTGTATTATAACGGCTTTCAAACGTTTGGAACGGATTTCCACTTCGACTTCCGCATCCAGCACCGAAAATTCCTTATCGATAAGTACCAATCCAACGTTTTTCTTCAATGTTGGTGATTGGGTACCGGTCGTGACCTCGCCAATGACTTTATCACCGCTGTAGACCTTATACCCATGACGTGGAATGCCACGGTCAATCATTTCAATTCCCACAAGCTTGCGGGGAGCTCCTTTCTCCTTTTGCTCAGCAAGTACGGCTTTCCCGAAAAAATCAGCTTCCTTATCCACTTTTACTGCAAAACCAATCCCGGCTTCTATCGGGGTGATGTCCGCTGAAAGCTCCTGCCCATATAGCGGCAGTTTCGCTTCAAAACGCAGAGTATCACGAGCACCTAAACCTATCGGCTGAACCCCCTCTTCCTTTCCGGCATCCATAATCGCCTTCCAAAGGGCAGGGCCATTTTTACTGTCGCTATATATCTCAAAACCATCTTCACCAGTGTAACCAGTACGGGATACCAGCGTGGAGATACCGTTAATCATGACATTTTCCTTGAACTTGAAAAATCCAATTTCACTTAAGTCAGTATTTCCCGATAGTTTTTGTAATATCTTCTCTGCAGCTGGTCCTTGAAGTGCCAGCTGTGTATAGTCACTCGATACATTCGTAATTTGGACATCTTCCGCTAAATTAGCTTGCAGCCAATTGAAATCTTTTTCTGTATTCGCCGCATTGACCACGAGCAGATAGTCGTCCTCAGCCCTTTTATACACGATTAGATCATCAACCGTGCCTCCGTTTTCATAACACATGGCGGTATATTGGGCACCGCCCAGTTGCAGCTTTGAGATATCATTGGTCAGCATCTTCTGTAAAAAGGAAAGGCTTCCAGGACCCTTAACATCGACTTCCCCCATATGGGAAACATCGAATAACCCCGCTTTTGTTCGTACGGCTTCATGTTCGTCCTTTATACCCGAAAATTGGACAGGAAGTTCCCAGCCGCCAAAATCAATCGTTTTACCTCCGTATTCACGATAAACCTCAAATAGTGGTGTTCTTTTTAAATTGGTCAAAAAATGACCCCCTTCAGATTTTTTTAATTTAATTGGCTTCATTATCAAAAGCTTCTAGTCATTACGCATCAGATATAACCTGATTCATGATGTAAAAAAAGCACAAAAAAGGACAGAGAAAGCCCGTTTGAGCTTTTTCTCTGTCCTGAAACCTGAAAGTTTACCTATGTAATAGGTTTTCCCCTTTGGTGGCCGTCCCAAAACGGGCGGCGCTCTCCAGAGTTGCGTCCAATAAGAGTTCTTTTGCCTGAGAGATTCACTGCTAAGTTTGCTCCTTCGGCGCTACATCCGTAGTCTCTCCCCTTATCTTCACCCGCATATAAATGGTCTACCAATGAAGGGAAGCGAATAAGCCCCAAGCATCAGTTAAACCTTTGAGCATAAATGGAATGCATTCTCTGCCAATTCTCCTAAAACTTCAGAAACCGTTTGCTGATCTCCTTCAGTTATCTTGGATAAATTAGGAGCCTATAGCCCATACTAAGAAAACGCGAACTGCACAATCAATGTACAAACATTCTTAATAGCGATTGGAAATTGGAATTTTCTAAATATACTTATATCCTACCCTAAGAAACTTATCTCTGCAATATCTTTTGAAGAGAAATATTTTTCTTACTTCACATATGAAATGTTCGGGTTTTGACCTTATATTAAGGAAATTATGATTTAAGAGGGAGTTATTTCTATGAAAATCAATATATCCTTCAATTCTGAATGGAATGACGAGTTTCTGCAAAAGATGGAAAATGACGGTCCATGGGGAAATTGGGAGCTTTATAAGTTGGCGGTTCAAATGGAAGAAAATCTTATCATACCTGATTTTGAAGGTTTACAGGCGCCCAAGCACCTTCCGCAGTTAACCCCGCTTCCCCATCAATTGGAAGCAGCGAAGCAAGTGGTGGAAAAGATGAATGGAAAAGCCATTTTGGCTGATGAGGTAGGGCTAGGGAAAACAATTGAAGCAGGCTTGATCCTAAAAGAGTATATGATTAGGGGCCTTGTAAAAAAAGTATTGATCCTCGTTCCGGCTTCCCTTGTCTCACAATGGGCATTTGAATTGAATACCAAGTTTCATATTCCGGCAGTCGTTCAGAGAAAAAGTTATGTCTGGGACTCCTGTGATGTGGTCATTTCATCCATTGATACGGCGAAACGCGCTCCACATCGAGATATCATCTTCACTCAGGAATATGACTTCATCATTATTGATGAAGCTCATAAACTTAAAAATAATAAGACGAAGAACTATGAATTCGTCCAAAATCTGAAAAAGAAATTTTGTTTACTCCTGACAGCCACACCAATTCAAAATAAAGTCGAGGAGATTTTCCACCTCGTTTCATTATTGAAACCGGGCCACTTGGGAAATGCCTCACTCTTTTCGGAAAAGTATAAAGGTAAAGGCCGGAACATTATTGAAGATGAACACCTAAAGGAATTGGTCAACACTGTCATGATTCGAAACCGGCGGGCCGACACTGGCATTGAATGGACCAAACGGCATGTGGAAACCATCACCATTGAATTTTCTCCAACGGAACAAGCATTGTACGATGCTGTTTCCAAATTCAAGCCAATTTCGGATGGATCAAAAGGAAGCGCCTTTTCGGCTCTCACTCTCCAAAGGGAAGCATGCAGCAGCAGAGAGGCGGTCTTTTATACATTAAAAAATATGAGAGACAAATACGATCAGCCTTCCCCTGACTTTTTGGCAAAGCTTGATGATTTATTTTCTAAAGTGAATGAAACGGTTCAGAACTCAAAGGCTGAAAAAGCTTTGGAACTGATCAAGAAAATTGATGACAAAGTGATTATCTTTACGGAATATAGGGCGACTCAACTATATCTCCAATGGTACCTACAGCAGAACGGAATTTCTTCCGTTCCTTTCCGAGGCGGTTTTAAGCGCGGAAAGAAAGACTGGATGCGAGAATTATTCCAAAAGAATATACAGGTATTAATTGCAACAGAAGCTGGCGGGGAAGGGATAAACCTTCAGTTTTGCCATCACTTGATTAATTTTGACCTGCCATGGAACCCAATGAGGCTCGAACAGCGAATTGGACGGATTCACCGCCTTGGTCAGGAAGAAGATGTGATGATCTATAACTTTGCCACAAAAAATACAGTTGAAGAACATATACTGAAGTTACTATACGAAAAAATAAATTTATTTGAAAAAGTAATCGGTGAATTGGATGATATTCTAACCAAACTGGATATTAACAACATTGAAGAATATTTAATTGATGTGGTCGGCGAGTCCAAAACAGAGGGCGAAATGAAAATCAAGATGGATAACTTTTCATCGTTGATCCAATTCGCTCAATCAATGAAGGAAGGTGAGGTTCATGCAGCAACGGGAAATTCATGATTTTTTAATAACTTTCTTTAAAGCCAATGATTGTGAAATACTGGATAATGCACAAACCCACCTTACAGTGCAATTGACGATTGAAATGGATAAAGAATTAATGAACAGACCCTTTTATTGGCATTATCTAGAAAAAACAGGTGGCGTTCCGAACCCGGCACAGATAACTTTCATTACTGATCCAGAACAAGCTCCATCCGATTTAAAGGGAGAAATGATTCATTTTGGCTCCCCTCGCCTTCACCAGATTATTCAATCAACCAAAAAGCTGGCAGGGTATACTAGACTTTTTGAGGATACTCCTCCATCAAAAGGCAGAAATAACCCTTTGTTTCCTTGGCTGACCCTGAATGTGAAAATATCCTATCAATGTGACCGTAAAAAAGATACTTTCATGTCGATCGGATTGAATTTAATCTCGGGTGAAATATTGGAAGGGTTCCACCATCGGGTTTTACCGATTAACGTCACCCCAAAAATACCGGATTACTCCTTTACACTTTCACCTCTGATCATGCCCAAGAGTGGATTGGCAAGACTGGATACTTACATCAGAACCAGTTTCGAGGATGATGACCATTCCTGGGCGGAGGAAGCAATGCTGCGCTGGCAGAATGACTTGAATTTATTGGAGCATTTTTACAAGGATATGGACGAAAAAAGTGAGAGCTATTATACCGAAAAAGAAGCACTAAAAGCACAATATGAACCCAACATCAGAATATCCATCATCAACGGAGGATTATTTTACCTTTCAGATAGGGCGTTGGGATAAGTAAGTACGAAAAAAACAGATGTCCTAAGTTCAGGACATCTGTTTTACTTTTTGATCGTTTTCCTTATGAACATCGACAAAGCGAAAGGGACTATGCCAAACCAATGAGACATACCTTGGTTTTTGTCCTCTTTTCTGTGACGGCGCTTTTCTTTTCGTTCTTTTTTCGTCAGATTGAAATACTCGACAAGCTGTTGCGTAAGATATTTAATATAAGCGTTTGTAGACATATAAAATCATCACCCTACGCAAAGTATGTCCGATTTACGCTTTTTTTATTCCTTCACTTGTTCCCTGAACACTTGAACCTGTCACATTCCGTTATAAACGAGTCTTGATTTTGGTATTAAACAGCTTGCTTTTCCAGCCATTCTTTCACTTCCCCCGCTTCTGTATCGTATTGAATGATGACCTTGCCCTCACGATCATTTTTAGTTTTGGAAGAAAACTCGATATAGACGTAAGGACCTTCATGCTTCATTAAGGAATATCGCACAACACCATTTGGATATGATATTTCCCCCTGGATGACTTTTGGGATCTCTTCGCCCCACTCTGCCGTCACATCCTTGATGGCTAGATGGACAAGGTGGTCGGCCACAAGGGATTCTTCCACTTCTTTATAAAACCTTTTATCAATGATGAACTGATCGATCATTAGTATCGTGAACATGATGAAAACACTCGCTACAATCATGACCATCGGGAAAACGACTCCTTTTTGATTATTCATCGACTTTCGATACATTCCTAAAGAAAGGATGAAATCTTCGACTGAAAGTAGTCCCTGCTTTATCCGTTATATTTATAACAATGACACTGCCATGCTTCTCGACCCGGAATTCCGAAATATTATGCAAGATGACCTCATGCCCCATACCATTCACTCGTCTTCTGACCTTATCTTCATATTGTTCTAGCGATGATATTTGTTCACCTGAAAGCAAATATAATTTATTTCCCATAACATCCTGAGCTTTGGAACTCCGGACATCCTGCTTCATTTGCATGGTAAAGACCTCCCACTCTTTAGGATGCAATTTATCAACGGCGGCCCCCACATGGGTGTGAATGATTGAAAAGAGCTGCAAAACAAAGAGGGTCGTCGTCATTAAAATCATTAAAGAAAAAAGCAGTTCGATCATCGTAAAGCCATCATTTTTTCGCAGCATCACAAACGGATTCCAATTTACCCGTTCCATCTTCATAGCGTACACACCCTTCAATCATTCCCGGGAAATCCCCGTGGTCCTTCCAAACCAATTCATAGCTTCTTTTTTTATAAATGATTTCCTGACCAACTGCATCAATCTCCCCATCCATGAACGCCGTCAATCTTTCATATAATAAATGGTGGGCTTCTGTCCTTACGGCAATATCTTTCCGATGCGTCAATAACTCTTCAAGAATTGGTAAAATGGCAAGGACCAGTAATATACAAACGGAAAATGCGGCCATCAGCTCAAGGTAGACATAACCTTTACAATTTCTCAATCCGGAACCTCCCTTTACCAATATTGAGGACCAACTTGTACTTTCCCTTTGAGGTGTCAATCATAATTGTTCCGGCTTTGGAAACATTTCCATATTGATTAAAATGAAAGCTGAACCCCAAAGTGCCACTTAAAAACTGTATATCCCCTGGTATGCTTCTCTCTAAAACAATCCCCTCCTTATAAGACGAAACGGTATAAACCTTTTTGGTATTATCAATATGGAGGTAGATCAAGGTCTCATGACTGATGGCATACTGTTGAGCATAGAAAAGATCTTCATGGAATTGTGAAAGAAATAGTCTATTTTCCATTCCTTTAGTGAAGCTAGGATATAAATTAGGACCGATCGAAATCAGGAGTACAAAAATAGCGAGGACAATAAGGGTTTCAGATAGTGTATACCCACCTTCGGAATGACGTATATTCACTTCACTCCTACTCAACGACCGTTATCTTTCCTTTACTATCCAAACTAATTTCATCCCCATTAGGGCAGGATGTCTGTTTGAGATAGCCTTGACTTTCCAATTCACCGATACTTACGGGCAGTTTAGCATTGTCGATCTCATAAGCCTGCACCTGTGCTTGGGCCATCTTCACGAAAGCTTCACAACCTTTAGACTGGATTGTGGATTGGTTCCTCGTGATATTGGGGATTGTTATAATCAAAAGGATGGATATCACCAGTAAAACAATAAGCATCTCAATTAGTGTAAAACCACGTTCATTCATCAATTTCTTTAACATATCATCATGCTCCTGAAGCATCTGCATACCAGATGACCTTCGGGCATTTTCACCTCCGGAATACAAAAATAAAATCCTATATACCTTCGAGCAGTGAGAACATCGGCAGCAAAACCGCCAAATAAATGGACACGATCAAAAGACCTATCAGTGAAAACATTAGAGGCTGAATGATTTTCAAGATTACATTCATTCTTTCTTCTATTTTCTCCAGTATAAATCGACTGTAATGAAGTAGCTCCGCATCAAGTCTGCCGTATTTTTGACCATTAGCAGCGACCACCGGTAAATTCCCATCAAAATATGGGAGCTCCCGAAAAATCATTTCAAGTGATCTGCCCTCGATCAGATCATCCTTGATGATATTGCAAAGTTTTTGGTAAAAAGGCTGCTGTTGATTTATCGAGAATAATTTGATGCTATCGTTAATCGATAGCCCTCCGGAAAGTAAGCCACTGAATTGGCTAGCAAAAAAATAAGTTTCGTATAATTTGATGAAGGTCCCGAATATCGGAATTCCCATCAAAATCCTTCGCTGCCTTAATGGGCACAATCGATTGAACCAAAATCGTTTGAATACATACAAGAATAGGAGCAAACCGAGTATTAAGAAGGGGAGTGCTGGAAGAATGAATGTGGAGGCTGACATTAATCTCAAGAGTGTATGCTGATCGACATCCATCGTGAAATAGATTGTCTGGAATTTGGGAAGGAGAACAGTCTGAAGAATATAAAAAACGATGCTTACAAAAAAGACTAAGAATACGGGATATACCATTAACTTTTTTACTTTATCCATATCCTCGGTTCTTTTCTTCCAATATCGCCCTCCTTCTTTCAACGCCCGTTCCAGGTCGCCATATTGTTCTCCATAAAATATATAACTTACAAGCTGCGGATGAAAATTAAGACGGGTCAGCACTATGTGCAACGGGTAACCGTTCCTTAAATCGTCTTTAGCTTGTGTGAAGTCTTCCGCTTTCTTCTTTGATTCCTGAAACTCAAGAAAATGTAAAGCTTCCGCCAAAGGATAGCCATGATTCAATAATTCACCTAACTTCGAAATAAAGACCGCCTGCTCTTTTACCTTCCATTTACTTTTTGGTTTCATGGTATACCAGCCGTTCATATTCCTCTGAATCCACATAGCCCATCGCAACCGCTTTTCCGATTTCATCCTTTAATTGGCGGTAGCTGACCGTTGCCTTTCCTTTTTCATCTCCCATTATCCGGAGAACTTCAGCCAGGCTTTTTCCATATAGCAATTCATATACACTTGCCCTTTTATTCCTGGCAATCATTTTGCAAGCTAAAGCACTGTCCCCTTTACACGGAAGACATCGCAATTCAACCAGCCGCTGTGCTGTCACGCCAATCAAACTCTGTTCAACCTCAAGCAGGCTGACACCAAATTCCAGTAACCTGGAAATGGCGCCCTGGGCGTCCCTTGTATGCATGGTTGTCAGTATCAAATGTCCGGTTAATGCGGCACGCACTGCGATTTTGGCAGTTTCTGCATCCCTGACTTCCCCAACCATGATCACGTCTGGGTCATGCCTCAGAACTGCTTTTAGACCGACAGAATACGTAATGCCCGCCTTTTCATTGATTTGGACTTGCAATACTTTTTCGGATACATTTTCAATGGGATCTTCAAGTGTAATGATATTTCGATTGATCATCTCATGGGCATGGTGAAGCAAGGAATATAGTGTCGTGGTTTTCCCACTGCCTGTCGGGCCGGTAAATATGAGCATGCCATGGGAATGCTTCAGGAGAGCAATCAATTTTTGAACGGTGTTTGGAAATAAGGATAACTTTTCTAGAGGAAGGATATTCTGTTGGGGTATTAAGCGGATGACCAAACTTTCGAGATGGGCAGTGGGTAGAGTGGAAAGGCGGAGCCCGACCACCTGGTTAGCCAAATTGATGGTGATGGCACCACTCTGTGGCCTCCTTTTCTCCCCAATATCCATCGAGGCAAGGAACTTCAAATGAGAGATCAGCCTTTCAGCTTCAAAGAATGATAATGTTTCCTGGGGAACAAGCTTATTGTCTATCCTGAATTGGATGAGAGGTCCCTCTCCGCGAAAAAAAATGTGGATATCCGATGCCGATTCCTGTATGGCACGGGTTAGTATTTTTTCTGCGGTCTTTTCAATCGATATCAATTCATTCATCACCTCCTATGTTTCTTGTTGTATTGATTCGACAATCCACGACAAATTCCTGCTTTAAAATAAAAAAAATTTCCGAAAAAACTTCGAGAATCATCTTACATGCTCATTTTCAAATCAAGCCTTTTGGAAACAAAATTTCTTAATGCGTCTACATTATTGCCAATGACCAGATTTTTCCCCGTCAATGAGAATGGGTCTTCTTAATAACTTCGGTTCTTTTGTTAATAATTGGATGACATCAGAAAGCATCATTTCGTCAATATTAACTTGTAAGTCTTTGTAAGCTTCACTTCTTGTCGCCAAGACTCATCAAGTCCTTCCGTTGTCAATTCAAGAATTCTTTTTAACTCTGCTACAGTTGGAGTCTTCCTGAATAAATGTCGCTCATCGATACGAAAAGAAAGTTAACTGTGCCATAATCACTCTCCGTTCACATTTTGTATACATTTTATAGTCTATATAATTATCGCACAATATTTGTATAACTAATGTATATATTTTTTCTTTATAAGACCGTTTTAAATGTGAACTTTTTTTAAACTAAAGGGTGTTTGCCTTTTCTCTTATTCCATTTTTTTCTGCCTGCATTATAATGAACATAGGTAAACTATGGAATAGCAGGAGGGTGTAATGGAACAAACGTTAAAAATAACAAACGTGTTAGCTGATCCCACCAGATATTATATATATCAGCATATTGTGAACAACCATGGTGATGTATCGGTACAGGAAATCGCCGATTCATTCAACATCCATCCAAATGTCGCCCGTCTACATTTGTCAAAACTTGAGGATGTCGATATGTTGACCTCGGATGCCCGAAAGACCGGGAAAGGCGGTCGCCCCAGCAGACTTTATCGATTATCTGACAAAGTCATACAGCTTCATTTTCCATATAGGAACTATCAGCTGCTTTCAAGGATTGCCGTCCAGACGATGATGACATTAGGGGAACAAGGAAAACAGGCTCTTTATGAAACGGGAAAAGTATTCGGGGAAGAATTGATCTATCAGCAACTAGCGCTGAACTCGACGTCGATTGCTCGACTTGCTTTTGCGGAAAAAGTCAACATGCTTAAAAATGCGGCTACCATTGCAGGGTTATCTCCCGAAATACAAGCAAGCGAAGAGGAAAATAAAATATACTTTCGTATCTTCAATTGCCCGTTTAAGGAAGTTACTGAAGTCGAGCCAGGAACCATCTGCTCCATGCATAATTCATTTTTAAAAGGTATGTTCGAAGCCTTGTTTGAGAATGTCAATATTGTGGAATTAGAAAATATGATGTCCAATTGTACAGCATGCTCATACCAGGCTTCGGTTCTCACATAGAAACAAAAGGCATCCTTTACATTACCTTACAATTTCATTTATAATTATTTAGAATGTACACGACTAGACATAAGGAGGGATTCGGGTGGAACGCATGTTCAGAGTATGTGGATTTTGGACAGGAATTATGGCCATTTTCTTTTATCTTGGCCATATGCATCAAACGTCTTTGCTTTTCTTTGCACAAACGATCTTTTTTGTACTTTTAAGTTATTTGAAATTATCTGAGCGCATGTATATTTATGTTTTCGGCGCCTATCTTACCGTTTTCTTTGCAGGATTTTCCTACTGGAGCGTATTTATGATGACTCCGGGTGCTTCGCATTAAGAACAAGCAATATTACATAACCCATGAATTTTGATTCATGGGTTTTTACTTGTCACCATTCAGGAAAGATCCTTACATCTTCTCCTAAACTCTTCGATTGAAGCAACACTTTGAAATGTTCACTAAATCCCCCTGGAACGATTAGCCCCCGAATTGCACGATTACGCTTTGCCGTTTTCGAGAATGGATCAGTTCCTTGATGGTCCTTCAGTTCCTCTAGTATCCCTGCTTTAAGCAAGAATTCATTTTGATGAAAAAGCCCTCGATTGGTAAGATCCTTTCTTTTTCCAATCTCGATTATTGTGTCAAAATGGATATGTGTCGTCAAATCCATATCACCAGGATACAGAAGTGCATCTTTAATCATTTGATGCCGATAATAGCCCCTCAGGCTCCCTTGAAGATGAGCTGGCTCCTTCCATTCCCTTTCGGTATAGCCATAATCAATTGTAAGGAGAATACCCGATTCGATACAGGAAACGATCTTCTCATATTCACGGACCATGTTTAGCGGAACTTCGTATCGTTGATTTTCATTTAAGGTGATTTTTCGTTCAGTAAGGTAAGATAGGATGTCAGGGTTGTCCAAAGGTACTCTCTCTTCTACCAACTCGCCTTCCTTTTCAGTGACGAATACCTCTACCAAAGATCCCTTATATTTTTCAATGACAAATACAGGCAACGCGTCGAAAAGTTCATTTGAAAAGACGATTCCATTTACATTCGTCCATTTTTCTATACTGGCAGCAGAAACTGCCTGTTTGAACATCCCTATACGTTCTTGCTGAATCTTTCTATGAAATGGACTGCCATCCACAAGGATATAAGTCAAAGAGTCCCATAACTGCGGTTCCGTTTCTTTTATGAAAACGAGGATGTCATACGCCAGCTTACCGTCCCCAGCGCCGACCTCGATGATTCTTGGTGATACTCCACATCTTTTTATCAAATATACGAACCATCTCGCCAGTGATCTCCCAAATGCATCCCCAACATTGCCAGACGTATAAAAATCCCCTCTTGAGCCAATCTTCTCTTTTGCGCGTGCATAGTAGCCTATATTGGGCGTATATAAAACAGCATCCATATAGTCATTATAGGAAATCCTTTTTTGCGGGCTTCCTGAAATCAATTCCTTCAAGTGATTTTTCAACACAATAGCCTCCGTCTCCATGGATCTTCCATCATATTGATTTCTTAATAAAATACATAAATAAGTTTTATCGACAGTCATACCCGAAAACAAATTTAAAGTTCGCAAAGTGTTCATTTTTTTATCTCGCAGTCATAAGAGTGCATCATTACAACTGAATTAAATTATGCACCTACTTCCAGAGCAGATTCAAAAAAGTCATGCACACTAGGGAAGACCCCGATTTTTTATATTCAGTATAGTTCTGGAATTGACCCATTTCAATATTTTTAGATTATTAAGAACTTAAAAAACAGGTGCCATATGGCACCTGTAAAAGGGATTATCTCAAAAAGGGATTAGTATTCTTTTCATCTAGAATGGTCGTTACAGGCCCATGGCCAGGAAAAACGATAGAATCATCAGAAAGTGTCAAAAGCTTCGTTTCAATGCTATTTAAGAGCACTGACTCGCTTCCGCCTATTAAATCGGTCCTGCCAACGCTTCCTTGGAACAGGACGTCCCCAGAAAAGAGGAGACGTTCGTCCTTCACATAATACGAAACACTCCCTGGTGAATGTCCGGGGGTTTCGAATACTTCGAAAGTGAATCCTCCAATAGTAAGTTCTTGCTCATTTGCCAAGATGTGATCGGCAGGCTTCATGCGCATTGGATTTTCCGGGAACCAGTTTTGGGAACCATTCAATGCGGGATCAAGTAGCCACTTGGCCTCTTTTTCATGAATATATGCAGGGATCCCATAATGCTCCCGAATAGCATCCAGAGCACCGATATGGTCAAAATGTGCATGTGTCAATAAAATCGCTAAAGGCTTTAAATTTTTTGTTTGTATGTACTGAATGATTTTCTGTGGCTCTTCACCCGGATCGAAAATGATGCAATCCTGTCCATTGGAAACTACATAACAATTCGTTTGCAGCGGTCCTAGAGGAATTTGTGTCCATTTCATTTCCATCAACTCCAATATGATTTTCTATCTTTATCTTACACTAATTAAGCTGCTAATGTTAATCCAGTTTACTCAAGTCATAGAAGTGTCATCTATTAAACCTCGACAAATAATTGAAAAAATATTAAGATATTAACAAATGCAATCTTTTCTACATATTTTTGGTAGTTGCTTTATTCTCTGGGTATATTATTAGGGATTAGGTATTCATTACGAAAAAAAGGGGGTTTTGACATGATATTAATGGTTGTTTTCGGTCTTGTGGCTATATTAGGAGTAGCAGCTGTGTTTACCTCATTAAAAAAGAGAAACTTCTTAGGATTCATTTTTGCAGCCGGCAGTGCAGTCGTGTTTGGCTGGTTCACTGTCATGACAGTCATCAACAGCGGCTTTCCTGTTGCCCATTGAAGAAAAAAGCTCGCCATCCGGCGAGCTTTTGTTTTAGGTCATCATGTTTGTTTGAACAATCTTTGTATTTGATGGGTTTTCATATCAATGATTTTCTCAAATTGATATCCATATAAGCAGAAGTTGCCATCAAGCGAACAGCTTAATGGTTCATTTTCCATGTCCTTCATCAATTCTTCTTGTGTGCCTTTTTCCCAATTTAATTTAGTTAAGGTAAACCTTCCTTCATATTGGTCCGCATCTTTTGATTCATTAGGAATAAACGTTATGAATTCCTTGTTTTTTTCAATGAAATCATAGGATGGAATGACCCAATCTGAAAAGCTTTTCAATAGTGGCACGGAAAAAGAGTGGATCGGCTTGTTTGTTGGATCATAAAATGCATATGTACCCCGATCTTGTTTTTCTGTCTCCACTTGAATAGTCATCAGCTCTTGTTTCATTTTTTTAAAGTGAATGACATCGAGCATAATGCTGTCTGCCCCATCCTCATTAAGCGCTTTTCTTTCAAGGGGAGCCGTCAAAGCAGGTTCTTCTTTGTCCCAATCCAGAAACATCAATTCATTTTCACTTGCCCATTGAGCAAAGGGCTGTGGAAAGTCCAGAGTTTCCATAGTTTGTTCATCTGGATTCAACACATAACTGCTGTATGTCCAATCTTCATAAAAACTCGATACAAACAACCGGCCATCTTTAAATGAATTCCACTCATAAGCTAATTCATAGGCTGGAATCGCCACGGAATACAGTGGATTCCCCGTTTTATCGAGTATTGTGATTGATGCTTTATCCGAAGAGGTGAAGGACGACAACAAAATATGCGTACCAGACGGACTGATCGATACTTCAGAAAACGCAAAAGCCGGCTGATAGAAAACGGAAGTATCATTCGTTTCCAAATTCCATGCCATCAACTGGGATAATTCATTACCATCCCGCTTCACAGAATATAAAATGGTTTCCGAATCCAGCCATCCAAAAATGGCTTCGATTTTTTCCGTTTCTGCGGTCGGGACCTTTAAATTGCTTACTGAAGTTTCCAGGTGGTTAGATTGGGAGTGTTCTTTTTCCGTATCATTTACGGGTTTACTAAGGTCCTTGGAAGGCTCACAAGCCGAGATAAGAAGGATAGTGGAGATAAATAATGGGACGAAACACAACATCTTACAAATGGAAAGCCGCATACAAAGTGCTGCTTTGGATACTTTAATCTCCACACACCTCCCACTTCAAAACTAAAACGCCTGGCATTTGTGAGCGAGACATTAGAAAGAGAGTAAGGATTAACCAATTGAATCCATACTCTCTTTCATTATAAAGTAAAAAAGAGAAAATGTGGCGGATAATGATCTTATATTTTTTTGGAAGTATATTCCTTATGGGGGATGCATCACATATATAGGCCTGCCATCAAAATCTTGACAGTATCTTCATATATACCAGGCAAATGGGATAGCGGAAGCGGATTGATGCCCTTTCCCAGTTCGATTGTGAATCCCCCGCGTTTGAATTCCTGAATGAACCAATCTTTATACCCAGCATGGCTGTCAACGTATTTTACGGCCCGATATCCGCTGCGCTTTTCAAACTCCCTTGCAACATCCGCTGCCTGTTCAGGTTCATGTCCCTCATATCCCCAATAGAATTCTTTTCCCTGGGTGTGAAGTGCAAGCACTCTTTCAAAATTCCGTCTTATTGCCAGCTCCTTCATGGCCCATGCTTCTGGTTCTGATAACGCGTTCTCTCCTGGAAAATCCCTCGGGGCAGGGGCTTTTGGAATCTTTCTACGCTTTTCAATCTCCCAATTGGCAGGATATTGATTATTCAGGTCTACACCGCGAATATTGGCTTTCCAAGCATAAAAGGCGGGATTACCATTATTTATTTTTAAAACATCAAACTTCCCCTCTGCCGCCTCCTCCCCCTTTAGGACAAGGTCGACTCCATCCGGATTCACCATTGGAACCACCGAAATGGTCATATCCCGATAGAACGGCATACAATCCATTTCGCAAAGTGTACGATCATTCGTTACTGCCAGCAGAAAATCATTCAGCCATTTCATCAAAACCGCCGAAGTGATCCATTCATTAGCATGGAATGAACCGTTATAATGTATGATCTTTTCCCCTTGACCGATTCTTACCTCAAGTAGTTCTTTTCCCAACACACTCCTACCAATCGATTCAACCTTAATAAAGGGGTAATGACAAGATAGAATATCAAGATCGTCAAGAAGTGATTGATATTCGTAGGGCTTGTCGGTGACAATCACGGGATTCATCACCCGGACGGGTACGGAAAAAGGTTTTTGTCCATCTTGATTCAATAATAATATCCCATCGATGGGCAGGTGATATTGTAAAGCGATTTCGGCAAAATCGATATCTAACCGGGACTCTTCCTGAACAATGTAACCAGGTATCTGTACTTCCATGCCATTTGGCAAAACACCGCCAGTTATGGCCGGATTGGCATCCTCAATCAAAACCCGAGGAATTTGGAACAATTGACTGTAATATGCCAAATCATCCCCGCTTCTGCTCACAACTTTCATTCAGCCTCCGCCCCTTTCATTGTTTTATCTTTATGAAGGGAAAAACAGAAAGATGTTCAGGAAATCTCACGTGTTTCATAATTGTTATGGGTACTGATTCTCCTGAAAAAACAAAAAAACCTGGATTGCGCCAGGTTTCTTTTTTCAAGGTTGCTCATAAAATCGGAGCAAATCCCCGTAAATGATTTTGTCGGAGTAATCAAGCTCCTGCTTTGCCTTTTCCAAATACTTCTCACATGAATTCTTTGCAGTCGCCGCTCCGGTCTTTTTATCATAGCAGGTATCCATCGTATAGAGATAATCCTTCGTGATGAAACTGCTATCGCGAAGAACGGTGAATTCTAATTTCTCTTCGGAAAATAGATCTTTGCCGAATTCTATATAATCATTATTTTCAATGCCCAATAAATGAAGGAGAGTCGGCCTTACATCAATTTGGCCGGAAACGGTGGAAATCGTTTTTCCCTTCTGCCCGGGGACATGTATGATGAGCGGGACACGCTGAAGCTGGATGGATTCGAAAGGCGTAATTTCCTTCCCAAGGAACTGGCTCATGGCAGAGTTGTGATTTTCTGAAATCCCATAATGGTCTCCATATAGTACAATGATGGAATCCTCATATAATCCATCACGTTTCAAATCGCCGATAAACCGTTCCAAGGCTTCGTCGGTATAACGTACAGTCGGAAAATACTGATTCAATGTTTTGGAATTCGAACCGTAAGGTTCCAATGTCCGGTCTTCTTCATTCAAAGTGAATGGAAAATGATTGGTTAACGTTATGAACTTGGCATAAAAAGGCTCAGGCATCCTCTTCAAGTGAGAGATTGATTGCTTGAAGAACGATTTATCATTCAAACCCCAATTGATGGAATTCCCTTCAGACACTTTGTATTCATCACTATCATAAAACCGTTGGTACCCAAGAGAATCGTACATTATGTCACGATTCCAAAAGCTTTTATTATTGGCATGCAAGGAAGCCGTATAGTAACCTTTTTCCGTTAAGATTTCAGGGGTGGCTTTGTATTCATTTTGGGCATGAGTGAAAAATACTGCACCTCTACCTAAAGGGTAGAGGGAATTCTCAATAATGAATTCTGAATCGGATGTTTTTCCCTGGCCAGTTTGGTGATAAAAGTTATTGAAATAATAGCTCTCTTTAATGAATTGGTTCAGAAAAGGAGTGATTTCTTCCCCGTTGACAGTTTTATTGATGACAAAGCTTTGAGTGGATTCCAATGATACAAGGATCACATTTTTGCCTTTTGCCAGACCATAAAGTTCATCATTAACTTCTTTTTGATTGGCACGGACATAATTTTCAATTTCCGACAATTCACTGCCATCCGCAAGTGCACGTTGAGCTGATGATTTCGTCTGTAATATTGCATCATAGAGGTGATAATGGTAAGTACCGATATTCTTAACGAGGATTTCGCGGTCAAACGTTCTTGTCAGGAGTTCAGGACGCGCCGCTTCCGCTAAAGCTAAGTTAAAAAATGTCACTCCTAAAGCCATTAACAAAAAGAATTTACGGTCCTGGGGATTATATCGACTTTCACGGAATGTTTTTGGTTTGTATT
This sequence comes from Peribacillus sp. NPDC096622, assembly GCF_044762665.1. Classification (NCBI taxonomy): domain Bacteria; kingdom Bacillati; phylum Bacillota; class Bacilli; order Caryophanales; family Bacillaceae; genus Peribacillus; species Peribacillus sp. NPDC096622. Next base: position 128,870 of record NZ_JBIWES010000001.1, read on the forward strand.
TCAGCAGAAGCATCAAGAACAGAATATCGGCAAAATACAAAAGATCACTCCGATTGATCAATTCATGTACACTGCTTCCAAGGTCGTTCATATTGCTCGTTTGAAAAAGAACGGGAATGGTTAAAAAGTCATTGAAAAAGCGAAAAAAAACAAGATTGGCGAAGAGGACGAAGGTGATGAAAAAACTCATGGTCAATAAGTATGCTTTCCTTCTATTTTCCTTTAAAAATATATTCACGCCAAGTGTAAGTAAAAGGAAACTGACAGGATTGATGAATAGTATGAACTCCTGGATCCAATTATCAATATCTATCTCAAAACTTGTTTTATAAGCGATATATGTTTTAAGCCAAAGTGAAACCAATACGACCCAAAACAATGAATATCGCTGTTTTTTGAAGACCCTTTTCAATCCTGGTCCCTCCTCATCGAAGAAGCGCTGGAGCTACAATCCAGGGCGCCTCAATAATGGGTCATGGTTCTCCCCCTTATGCAAAAGCAGGAACGGCTGCCCCCACCCCTCTAAAGGGGGAACTTTTTTTGAAGAATCCACCTTTTTTCTTATAACCCTGATTGCCATGGGCAGCATGGGGTCACGTATTCAGTTGACTTTTAATGAGCCATGCTGCACCTATTACCCCTGCATCATTGCCTAGTGTGGCCAAGCTGATTTTCGTTGACTTACTAACCCGTTTGAATGCATACTTTCCGAAGGCAGAACGCACAGGATCAAGCAAAATGTCTCCCGCCTGTGAGACGCCCCCGCCAATGACGATTTTATCTGGATTCATGACATTCCCAACATGCGATAGTGCCAGCCCCAAGTAATTGCCCACCTTATCCACCACAGCTTTGGACAAAGGATCACCTGCTGCAGCGCATTGGAATAACAGTTTGGAAGTTACCGCATTTCCCTCGTCGACTTTTTGCCGAAGCATTGACTTTTCAACGGCGGCATCCAAGGCTTCTAAAGCCATACGGACAATTCCAGTCGCCGAAGCAACCGTTTCCAAACAACCAGTCTTGCCGCAATTGCATGGTGCCCCTCCATCCGTTACGACCGTTATATGCCCTATTTCTCCAGCAGCCCCACTGGTACCATGGACGATTTGCCCATTATGGATGATCCCTCCGCCTACACCCGTTCCCAGAGTTATACAAACGAGGTCTTTGGCACCATTACCTGCACCTTTCCACATTTCTCCCAATGCTGCCATGTTGGCATCATTATCGATCACAGCTGGAAGAGATGTCTCCACCTCCAATAAATCTTTTAAAGGATAGTCCTTCCAGCCAATATTGACCGCTTCATATATGGAACCGTTAACAAATTTCACAGGGCCGGGAGCACCCATTCCTATCCCTACTATCTTACTCTTCGGTTCATTAAGTTCCACGAGCTTCGCATCAATTGCTTTAGCTATGTTAATCGTAATGTATTTTCCCTTTTCGGAGATGTCCGTGCTGATTTCCCATTTATGAATTATCTCTCCGTATAAATTGATTAAAGCCAGTTTGGTAGTTGTACCGCCTAAATCCACACCCATCAGCCACTTTTCCATCATTCTCACCTTTTTTATCAATTTTTTTTCTGTTTTTCCCTTTCAAGAGACAATTGCTGCCTGATTAAAAGAATTGCCGTTTGATAATCTTTCGTATCCATCATCTGCATCCGGTGGATTTCCCTTATTTCGGCCTCCATCAGTTCAAGCTCGGCTAAGCGATCGCCAATATAGATAAATGTGCCAAATCTTTTCAAGTATTGTTGAAGATCATAATATGTTTTCATAGTAAACCTCTTTACTCTTTTCTTTAGGAAAGTATATCGAATCAGCACCTTTGTAACAAGCGCCCATTTCCTCTTTTGATAATTTCCCCCATCCCCCTCATACATGTCCAACTGTATTCATATGATGAAATATCAAGAATTTGGACTCTTTCGATTTGATTTAACAGCTTAATGTTTTTAAACCATTCATCACGCGTGAAAACGGAGGGGAAAAATGAAAGTACAATTGAAGTATACCGTCTTTTTGGTTTTAACCACCATTTTTGTCATCCTTTATTTATCAAATCATAAACAGACAGAGGAAACCATCATTTTTTTTCCCATCGATTCCTCACTCCATTTTGAACATGCTTCCACCCATCTGACACCAAAGGGTACCGGGGATTCCACTTATACCATCACTTGGAGGGTGGATTCTAAGTTGGACCAGCCTGCTTACTTACGTCAAGACGTATCGCTTTTATACAAAAATGGAAAATTGGCAGGAGCCTTAAAAAATTGGCGCCAAAATAAACAAGAACTCTCTCAGAAAGCGAAGACTAAAGAATCCGAGAGTGGGCGTTATGAAGCTGTAACGTTTCATTATGCCGAGGTTCATCCAAGTGACACAATTTTCACCAGTGCCCAGCAGCTCAGTAAAGATAAACTCTATACAGTAACGACACCGGTTTTTCAATTTTTTCACCGCCCCCTTTCAGAAGAACAGATTCAGTGGAAAAAAACGCTGGACGGCTTGACAGATCAAACGGTTCGAAATGGTTTGGAGAAAGCCGGGCAAGCCTTTCAGGTTAATCTTGATCAGTACAAAATCATCTCTTTAACAGATCTGCCTTCTAAGAAGAATCAATGGCTCGCCGCCTTCCCCCAATTCAAACGGGAAGAAATAGTGGGAAAACTATGGGAAGGACTTTACAAAAATTATGTGTTGGGAATAAAAAAGGAGGATGGATCCACTGTGAGTCCACAAGGTAGCACCATCCCCCTATTGCTTATGGCGAAGAATCAAAGTGAAATACTTGTCTTGTTTACCCTGAAAGACGGTACCCCAATCATGCTGCGTCAAAAGTTATAGTTGCTTTTCAATTTCTTCCAGTAGTTTAGTGTATGACTTATTATCCGGGGCAAGCTCTATAGCCTTATCAGCTTGCTCTTTAGCTTGATCGAATGATTCGAGATTCATGTAGACCAAGGCAAGATTGTAACGGGCTTCATGCAAATCCGGATTACTTTCAATCGCTTTTTCATAATAATCCCTAGCTTTGTATATGTCCTTTTTATCAAAAGATAAATTTCCTAGAATAAAAAGCGACAGCGGTGCATCAGGATTTGACTCCACATATTTGAATAGCATCTCTTCCGCCTTATTCTCTTCATCATCATCAATATACTTTTGAGCCAGCATTGCCATGGTATTATCATCCAAAGCTGCACTTTCCTGATGATTGAAACCAAATTGCAGCAGCAAATAGGTCAGTATTACCGTCCCGATCAGAAAAGCCAGCTGCCGAAAGATATTCCTGGATTTTGGGAGATGGACCACTCCAGCGGCCAAGAACCCTCCGATCAAACCTCCGATATGCCCTGCATTGTCAATTCCCGAAACGGTGAAACCATATATTAAGTTAATGATGATCAACACGATAACCGATGAGCCCATCGAGCGCATGAATAATTTCGGATAGACGATGCCAAAGTACAGAAGTGCCCCAAAACAGCCAAAAATGGCTCCGCTCGCTCCGGCGGAAAGATTCGGGGTCATGATGAAGCTGCCTAGAGTTCCAGCGAAACCAGCGAATATATAGATGAAAAGGAACCTGGCATTCCCGTAAATCCTTTCAACTTCAGCACCGATCAAATACAACGAAAATGTATTCATCAGTAAATGAATGAACCCAATATGGACGACCATCGGTGTAAAGAACCGCCACCATTCCCCTTGTATGATATAAGGGGAAAATTTAGCGCCAAACTCAATCAAAGTCTTGGAATTGGTGCTGCCCCCATTAAACTCCATCAAGATGAACACAGCTATTTGTACCGCCATGAATATATATGTAAAGAATGGCTTATTGGCATTTTGAAATACCTTCTGTTCTGCCTTAGCCTTTTTGACTGACTCCGAGATAGCGTCCTTCTTTACTGCAAGAACCTTTTCCTCATCTATTTCATTTTCTTCAAGAACTCGAATTGAAAGTGGTTTTTTCAAAACATGTTCAAGGTTTTGCAACGAATCCTGAAAGTTCTCACAAGTTAGAAGGAACGTGTTGACATTCGTTTTTTTAAAGGAGGCCACCCGTGAACTAAAGTCATGATCATCCACCGGGGCGAATTTACTAACATAGATACTTAATATGTTTATGGGCTTTTTGTATAATTTCCTTCTGATTCTTTCCCCATTCTGCAATGTTCGGTCGATATCGCGTTTCAGCCAATTAGCCCAATCCAAATCATGCCGGATGAGTCTTATGACTGGAAACTCCTTATTCTTATCGCTCTCAAGCCATATCTCCTTATGGTTTTCCGTGACAGTGATCATTCGATAATCATAATGGGCAGACAACTCCCTTATGGTTTCCCAAAAAAAATAATCCTCTTTAAATCCCAATGCCTTCCCCACTTTCCAATGAAACTTAAGCTTCTAAAATTCCTGTTCTTTAATTAAAACTATAGACGAAATCATGTAAAAAGTAAAAAGGAGACTGTTTTTCCGCTCCTATTAAATAAAAAAAGGGAACCCTGTTCAGGTTCCCTTTTTAAGATGCCGGCATCCTCATTTGGTCTGAGTGAACATGCTTTGCATCATTTTATCCCTGAACATTGGCATATCCAAGGATTTAGTCACTAGAAATCTTCTCAGTATGCCGTTGGACAGCGCAACATTTATCAGGCGGTACCGGTTTTGGTAACCTGCATAAACAACTAAACCAACCAAGAAGATTTGAATGATTAATCGAAGCATAACAATCCCTCCTATCAGTAGTGTGATACAGGAGAGGATTTTTATGAGCTAAAAGTGATAATTAATAAACTTCTTCTTAATGGGCGTACGTGCGTATAATCCTTGATGGGGTAATGAGTTTGCCCACCGCTATATCATGTACCTCTATCGGTAGTTCATCCATTAATTGAAGCTCGTATGCAAGGGCCAATGTATCACCTCGGTAATAAGATAGGAAACGGTCATAATAACCCCCCCCAAAGCCCAGGCGATACCCTTCCTTGGTAAAAGCAAGGCCGGGTACGATCAATGCGTCCAATTCCTCTTTGGAGGCCTTGGCTGTTTCAGCCACTGGTTCCAGCAACCCGTAATAAACAGACTCCAGCTGATTGAAGGACGAAATTTTTTTGAATTCCATTGTCTTTTTTTCGGGATCACATTTTGGTACAGCCACTTCTTTCCCTTCGCTCCATGCTTGTTCGATGATCCGTACCGTTGGAACTTCAGGCGGAATGGAGATGGTGATGCCAATGGTTTCAGAATTTTTCCATTCCTCCAATGTAAATAAGTTTTCAGCGATTCTGTTAGATAATTCTTCATGTTCCTCTTTAGTCAGCCCCATTAAGCGGGACCTAACTTCCTGACGGAGCTTATTCTTGTTTTCTCTCATCTCTTCCGACTCCTTTAGTCTACTTCTATTATTATCTCATAATATTTGTTCATTTACGAAAATACGTGTCGATAATCGCCGAATCATTCGTGCATTCTGAAAATACTCACTAAAGGAAAGAGAGAAAAGAAGGACTTAAAAAAATGCATAAAAAAAACAACAGGAAAAATCCTGTTGCTTACTTTGTTTCACGGTGAGTCGTGCTGCGTTTTTCTCTTGAGCAGTATTTTTTAAGCTCAAGACGGTCTGGATTGTTACGTTTATTTTTTTTAGAAATATAGTTACGGTCTCCACATTCAGTGCAAGCTAATGTAATATTCACGCGCATTGTGTATTTCCCTCCAAACATATTGACATTTTCACATAGGACTTTTCTATAATATCATTATTCAATGCGAATTGCTAGTATGTTTTTCGGGAAATCCAACATAACTTTTTTGAATTCTTAATTGTTTACGTTTTGCATCGTCAGGAGGAGCTGATTATTTATAACTTTCGCTTCTTCTTTCGTTTCAGCATGAATGACCCAAGCCACAGCTTCCACACATTCTTTCGGTAAGATTTCCGTCTCTAGTGTAAACACGCTGGTAACTTCCCCTTTGGCGAGCGGTGAATAAGCCAGGAGACCTTCTTTCAATGATTTGAAGCATCCTTCTTGATATAGGCTTCCCTTACCTTGGATGCAATATTGAGAGATGCTTTTTCCTTTCACCAATCCACCCAATAAGGCAATCGATTGAGGGGCTACATGTAAAATCGCCCGTTCATTCGGGCTGTAAAAAGCCACCGCCTGCCTTTCGAAAGCGTTTTCATAGTGAAAAAACACTTTTGGACGCTTAGTCTCGAATGAGGTATTCCTGATCGTGAACTTCGAAAAGGTCACCTGCCCTTGGGTATACGTTTGTGAAAGTGTCCGGATCTCTCCATTAGGATGACTCATCATATCTTCCTCAGGATACCAATCAAAACTCTCATCCATCCATAATCCAGCCTTTAATCCCTTACGAAATAAATCCTGGTTATCCTGCGGCATATATGCGTATAGCGAATTCATATAAATCATCCCTTCCCATTCATTATCTTTATATTACTTATCGGTAGGCGCTGACAGTGAAACTATCCACTTTAGATTCTGCACACCATTTTCTTATTAGGTACAATGATTTTTAATTATTCAAAATATTTTGTTTTTTCGATTTATTCTATCTTAATGTTAGCACTGAATTGGCTGATGGACAATAAACACATTTTGTCGAATTTTATGTATGTTATCTCTCAAAGGTTTTTTTCCCATTTTAATGCCTAATTTTTTTTCTGCAACGACGGTCGTAAGGCTTTTCGACAATATTTGAAAGAAAACAGACAATAAATGAAGTTTACTGCCCATTTCCGAAAATATAAAAATATGAAAATCTCCATTCTTTTTAAAATATGTGTAAAATATAAGTATATTGTCGAAAATTATCTTCTGAGGTGAAAACATGGAAACACTTATCATCCTTCTTTTTTCATTAGCGCTCATCCTTCTCATCATTTCTTTTTTCGGTAAAGATAAAGTTGCCAAATTAGAAGAAGATTTGGAACAGATGACACTAACATATATGCAGGATATCTACCAATTAAAGAAGAAGGTGAAGATTCTTGAAGAGGAATTCGTTATCCAGGACGACCCTGTTCCCCCTGTAAAGGATAAATCAACTGTCACTTCCAATGATATCGAACCCATTCATGATATTCTAAAAAGCCAGGTTCTATCTTTATATAGTCAAGGTCTTACTTTGGACCAGATCGCTAGACAATCCTCGTTAACGAAGGAACAAACCCTTTCAGTGATCGAGCAGCAAAGATTGCGGGGTGAATGAAAATGAACAAAGCAAGACTGCAAGGTCTTTCCGCTGGCATCATTTTTACAACAACAATCTTTGCTGGCTTTTATTATGCCACCGGAATATTCGAAGGCACCACTCCTACTGCTGAGGAAGCTAAAAAAACCGTCCAACCAAAGGATTCGGATAAAGATTTAATGGGGAAGGAAGCTTCAAAAAAGGCCCCCTCCATCGTCACCTATACAATTAAAGTGAAAACGAATATGACCACAACCGAAATTGCCGATTGCCTTTCCAAGGAAAAAATCATCGATGATGCTGCTGAATTTGAAGCTTACATGAATGACCGTGATTTATCGAAAAAAATACAAATCGGCGAGTTTGTTGTTACGAATAATATGACATATAGACAATTGGCCAACACTTTGACACATTAATGAATAAGAGAGACTTTTAAATGGACTATGTCCGAGAAAAAGCCTCTCTTTTTTTCAATTAATGGGGTCATTCATTCCTGCTGATATATCTCCCTCTTACCAGGAAGTAAATATTCTCGGCGATATTCGTTGTATGGTCCGCTGTCCTTTCTAAATATCGAGCAATTAGGGAAAGCTGTGTAACCTGCTGAAGATTTTTTTCATCTGAAAGGCGAAGGAGACTTCGAATCATTTCTCCATAAAAGCGATCGACCTCATCATCCATTTCAATGATTTCCCTTGAAAGAACAACATCTTCCTTCTCAAATGCTTCTATTGAAAGTTGAATCATCTTTAATGTAATATCATGCATCTGCTTTAATGGTGTTAAAGGCAGAATAAATGGCTGGTCACCGATTCGGATCGCTGATTTGGCGATATTCACACCAAAGTCCGCCATCCTTTCAATATCCGAGGCGATTTTTATGGCAGCAATGATACGCCTTAAATCAATCGCAACCGGCTGTTGCTTAGCAATCAGTAAAATCGCAAAGTCGTTTATTTCCTCTTCCAGTAAATCAGCTATTGTATCATCATCAATAACTTCAAGAGCCTCATCTACATTATTGCTTTCCAGTGCGGCATATGATTTTGATATGGCACCTGAAGCTAAATTAGCCAACTTCACGATTTTCCCTTGTAGCTCTTTCAATTGAAGCTCGAAATTTTCACGAACGATCATTATCGCATCTCCTTTTCTCTTAACCGAAGCGTCCGGTAATGTAATCTTCTGTTCTTTTATCATTCGGATTAGAGAAGATGGTATTTGTATCAGAATATTCGATGACTTCCCCATTTAAGAAGAAGGCTGTTCTATCAGAGATACGTGCTGCCTGCTGCATGTTATGGGTAACGATGATGATGCTGAAGTCCTTTTTCAGTTCCTGGACCAATTCTTCTATTTTCAAAGTGGATATCGGATCAAGGGCAGAAGTAGGTTCATCCATTAGAATGACATCTGGTTCGATTGCCAAACATCTGGCAATACAAAGGCGCTGTTGCTGTCCACCTGAAAGTCCATATGCATTTTCATGCAGACGGTCTTTCACTTCATCCCAAATGGCTGCCCCTTTTAAACTCTTTTCAACTATCTCATCAAGAATTTTTTTATTTTTAATTCCATGGATCTTTGGTCCGTATACAACATTTTCATAAATTGATTTAGGAAAAGGATTAGGCTTTTGGAAGACCATCCCCACCTGTGTCCTTAAATCTTCCACCTTATAGGACTGATCAAGGATATTCCTGTTCCTATATTTAATCTGACCTGTCGTTTTCACATCCGGGACTAGTTCTATCATTCGGTTCAATGTTTTAATGTAGGTGGATTTCCCACATCCTGAAGGCCCTATGATGGCCGTCACTTCATTTTGGTGCATATCCAGATTAATATTTTTCAAAGCATGGTTTTCACCATACCATAAATTGAGATTGGATGTTTCATACACCTTTTCCGTCAAGGCAGCTGATCCGACATTATCGATCTCGATAGCCGGTGACTCTTTTTCTCTCGTTAAGGTCATATTCATGCTTCCTTCCTCCTATCAGTATCTTTTCTGGAATTTATTTCGAATTATAACCGCTATTGAATTCATGAATATTAACAGGATGAGTAAAATGATGATTCCCGCGGCAGCAACCTGCTGGAATTCCTCCTGCGGACGAGATGTCCAATTATAGATTTGCATTGGCAGCACTGTAAATGTATCCATGACCGTTTGAGGTAAAAAGGCGATGAACATTGGTATGCCAACCACCACCAATGGCGCCGTTTCACCGATTGCCCGTGACAAAGCAAGTATCCCTCCAGTTAAAATGCCAGGTATCGCAGCAGGCAGGACCACTTTCAAAATGGTTTGCCACTTTGTTGCACCCATTCCAAACGAAGCTTCCCTTAAATCACGAGGTACGGCACGTATTGCCTCCTGGGCAGCTACTATGATGACCGGGAGAACGAGTAGGCTCATGGTCAGGCCCGCTGCCAATATGGACCGGTCCAAGGCAAGAGCACGAACGAAAACCGTTAAGCCCAGAAGTCCAAATACTATTGACGGGACACCTGCCAGATTGGAAATATTCACTTTGATAAAAGTGGTGATCCAATTCTTCCTCGCATATTCCTCTAAATAAATGGCCGTTCCAACACCGAGAAGCAGGGAAACCGGGGCCACCACTACCATCAACCATATTGAACCGATCAACGCGGCCTTTATACCAGCCTCTTCAGGTTTCCTGGAAGCGAAATTCTGAAGGAAGTCCACATTCAGACTACCAATTCCTTGAGTGAATATCCGATAAAATAAGATGGCCAATACGAGGAGGCCAACCAATGTTGCCAAGAAGAATAATCCTTTACAAATCGTGTTAACAGCCAGCCTAGCAGGCATTTTTTTTGCAACATGACTTTTGTTTATCAGTTTCATGACTTAATATTCCTCCCTGAACTTGCGAGAGATGAACTGCGCCAGTAAATTCATGACAAGCGTAAAGACGAACAGTGTCATTCCAACCGCATATATGCTGTAGTAAATCGTTGTCCCATACCCTGCATCCCCCGAACTGACCTGAACGATATAAGCGGTCATCGTTTGAATCGATGAAGTGACATCCATACTCATATTTGGGGTCGAGCCACCGGCAACACTTACAATCATGGTTTCCCCGATCGCTCTGGATAAAGCAAGAACGATGGATGCGACAATTCCAGAAATGGCTGCTGGCAATACCACTTTAATTGTCGTTTCGAGTTTCGTTGCTCCTAAAGCATACGCACCTTCTCGAATCGACTTCGGTACTGATACTAAGGCATCTTCCGACAAAGAAGCTATCATCGGCATGATCATGATACCTACAACGATTCCAGGACTCAAGGCATTGAACATGTCAAGGGAAGGAAATAAATCCCGCAAAACCGGTGTTACAAAAGTTAAGGCAAAAAAGCCATAAACGATAGTAGGAATCCCAGCTAAAACTTCTAAAATCGGCTTGATGATTCTCCGTGTTTTCTCTGATGCATATTCACTCAAGAAAATGGCTGTTGCAAGTCCTATTGGAACTGCAACCACCGCTGCTATGACTGTTATCTTCAACGTTCCAACAATAAGGGGCATAATCCCATAGGAAGGTGCAGATGCAAATGGCAGCCATTTAGCTTCCGTAAAAAATTCGACGATGGATACTCTGTCAAAAAAGATAAATGTTTCAAATATAAGGGTCAGGATGATCCCGATTGTAGTAAATACGGAAATTGCCGCCGTAATGAACAAAAGCTTAGGTATGACTTTTTCCATATTGATTTTTTTCTTACTTTTCTTTTCCAGAATCATTTGCTGTACAGAATAGGTTTCTGTTTTTCTAAGTTCCAACTTGCATCCTCCATTTCAGACACGCAATATTTGGATTTACAAGCTGTTACCCCCGCCTTAATCGAGTCAAGGCGGGATTTCAATAGCCTGTAATATCGTTTATTTTTCCAGTTCTTTTAATTTATCAAGATCTTTCTGGTACTCTTCTTCCGGCAGGCTGATATAACCCACTTCTTCTGCAAGCTCTCCTGCATTTTCAATGATGAATTGAGTATAATCTGCGACTTGTTCTTTTTCAGCTACCGACTTATTAGCTACATATGTGTAAAGTGGACGTGACAATGGTGCATACTCCCCACTTTTAATCGTTTCATGCGTTGGCTCTACGGCACCTTTGCCGTTGTCGATGGAAATGATCTTTAACTTATCTTTATTTTCAGAGTAGTAGGCATAACCGAAGAATCCAATTGCATTTTTATCACCTTCTACACCTTGTACAAGAACGTTATCGTCTTCTGAAAGCGTAGCATTTTCCACCATTGGTTTTTCTTCAAGGATCACTTCATTGAAATAATCATATGTTCCTGAATCTGTTCCCGGAGAGTAGAATTTAATTTCTTCGTTCGGCCATTCAGGACGTATATCAGACCATTTCTTTACCTTTCCATTATCAATCCACAGTTTTTGAAGTTCTTCAACCGTTAGTGAATCGATGAAATCATTATCTTTATTGGCGACGATTGAAATACCGTCAAATGCCAGTTTCAATTCTGTATATTTAACACCCTTTTCATCAAGTAAGGCACTTTCTTCTTCTTTGACCGGGCGGGATGCATTGGCTAGGTCCGTATCACCAGCGATGAATTTCTTGAATCCCCCACCTGTTCCTGACGATCCCACTGAAACCTTCACATCAGGCTGTGTAGCCATATATTCTTCTGCAACTGCCTCCATGATCGGAAAGACCGTTGAAGAACCATCCGTGATAACTTCGCCCTTGAGTTGATTTGAAGCCGCTTCATTTCCTTTACCGCTGTTTGAAGTATCATTAGATCCACATCCAGCTGCCACTGCGATTACTCCACCCATTACTGCGGTCATAGCCATAAATTTGAAACGTCTCATTTGTAAATCCCCCTAAGAATTTTATATGAATATTTTGTCCTACTCTCACATCATACTTTCAGACTGTAAATTCCGTTTAAAGCATTTGTAAACATTCAGTAAATAATTGTGTGATAATTGTAAAGATGAAAAAACTGTACTGATTCCGTTCTTTAAATGCAAAAAACACGTTTCCGGTTTTACCCAAAAACGTGTTTTAACCTTTTTTTATTCATTTTCCTGGCTTTTTCTAACTTCAGCCTGGTCCTTTTGAACGTCTTTACCATTCTCCACTTTCAAATCTGTCGAGGTTTCGGTATTCTCCTTCTTAGCCCGTTCTTTTTTAAGTTCGAAATAAGTATCCATGATTTCTTCACTTATTTCTTTACTCATGCTATGGCCCGTATGTCCTTGGTATGCCCACGGCACAACGACCGCAAAAGCGACCTCAGGATTTTTAGCTGGGGCATAGCCAACAAGCGTGATGTTCATCGTTTCTTGTGGCTCGCTATAATCCATCCGGTTCGGGCCGTCATAGAATGCTTCCGCCGTCCCGGTTTTAGCTGCCACTGTATAAGATTTTTTCCCAAAATAGGTATAAGCCGTTCCGCCTTGTTCCATGGCAACTTTCTCAAAACCGCTCTGAACACGTTCAATCCATTCGTCCTTCATATCAAGACGATTAAGGACAGTAGGTGAAACGTCTTCGGCAACAGGTCCCAATTCCTCATTATTATCAACCGGGTCGCGGATTTCCTTAACCATATGCGGTTTCATGCGGTTACCGCCATTCGCAATGGCTGAAACATATTGCACGAGCTGCATTGGCGTGTACGTATCATACTGTCCGATAGCAAGGTCAAGCAGCTTACCTGGAGATGTTTCGGAACCTTTGAATCCGCTCATTTCATTAGGAAGGTCAATACCCGTGCGGACACCCAAGCCAAACTGGGCAAATGAATTCCGCATGGTCGAAAACGCGCCTGAACTAATGTTCAAAGGTTCATTCGGCACATAATGCGCACCCGCAATATTAATTGCCGTTCTGAACATATAAACGTTCGAAGATACTTTCAATGCGGTCAAATCATTAATGTTCCCGAAGTCACTATATGAACCTTTTGCTTTTGTTCCCTTGATCCTAAGCTTTGTATCATAAAAGTACGTACCCGGCTGGATCGCACCTTGCTGATAACCGGTTAAAACGGTAGCGCCTTTAACCGCAGACCCCATCGTATAGGAAGTCGTGATATTTCCTAATGCGAAGTCCTCAATGGAAGATTTCCCCGTTTTTGGGTCCTTCTCATATTTCTTGCCAGCCATCGTCAATACTTCCCCTGTATCGGGATCCATCATGACGACAAAGGCCCTGTCCAAGAATTTGGTGTTACCCATTTTTTTCTTGGCAATCAATTGCTTTTCAATGATTTCCTCTGTTGCAAGCTGTAAATCCATATCAATTGTCAATATAAGATCTTTTCCCCGCGAACCTTCAGTAATCACTTCGGAATCGACGACATTTCCTGATTTATCGGTCACATTCCTTACTTTCGCTTTCTGCCCTTGGAGGACATCTTCATATTGAGCCTCGATATAACTCTTACCTACACGGTCATTCCGGCTGTAATCACGCGCGAGGTAGTAGTTCAGGCTTTCACTAGGCAACCCTTCCTCAGATGAGGAGACTTTACCCAATACAGATTTAAGTGTTTTATTATATGTATAAAAACGATCCCAATCTGTAGATATATCGACCCCTGGGAGCGAATCAAGGTTTTCACTCACCTTGGCGAATTCTTCTTTTGTTACTTCCTTGTTTTTCACAATTTGCGGGGTAAGGGCATATCCGCTTGCAAATTCCCTATAGATGGCGAGAACTTCAAGATCTTTTTCCGAAAGCTTTGTTTCTTCCTCAGTAATCCGATCAAGCTGAAGCTTATACAACTCACTTTCTTCCATTTCGCCCTCTTCCACTTTTTTTCTTTCCTTATCGGTAATTTTTTTCTCGGCCAACTTTGGATTATTTAAAATCCAAAAATCCTTTTTATCGCGCTCAGTCACTTTGTCTGTTTCCTTTTCGATCAACTTCGCGAGTTTCTCAGCCGTTTTCACCATTTCTGTTTGTTTCGTACCTTGCTTTCGTGTATATGTAATTGCATCCAGTGGTTGGTTATCGACCATCAGTTTTAGATTCCGGTCATACATTTTCCCACGGGGCACCGAATTATTCACGGTCACTTCCTCTGTTCTTTCAATCTCACGCCGGTAATCATCACCATAAACAATCTGTACAACACCCAAGCGCAAAATTAAAGCGGAAAACAAAACAAACACTAAAAAGAAAAGAATATTCAATCTGAAAGGCACATGCGTCTTTTTCTTTTTCTTTTTATTCACACTAAGCCACACATCCTTTTTACATAGTCATAATAGTCCTATACTATTCTATAGAACATTTATATTTTTTTCTACCTTAGTGTTCTAGAAATATTAAACATCTAACTAACTTTACATAAAAAGTGACTTACGGCTCATAAATCCTAATGCCGTAAGTCCTGATATGGAAAAGAGGCCTCTATGGCCTCTTTTCAATCTTGGTCAATGATATCGATTTTCCGTACAAACCAATATATCACAGTATGCCCTGCCCCGACGATTAACAGATAAATCGGCAGTAATTGCTTTAGGTCGAATAACATGACGGAAAGTATGAATCCTGATATGGAGACAATCCTTCCAATATGAACAAACAGTTCCCGGACCACGATATATTCAATCCTCATTTCCGCTGCTTTCCAAGCCCGGCCTATAATATCATAAGTCAGTGATATATAAGGGACCAAAAGAATAGGATAAGCGGTAGCGACAATTGCCCCATAAATGAGAAGCTTCCCGAATGTGATATCGAATGCAATCAATAAGACCCCTGCATACAACAGGATTCCTCCAATAAGAATCGCCTTTTTTCGCATCGGCTGTTTTATATATCGTGAAGCAAAAAAATACGCAACGAATGATATGGCCGAATTTAACAGGCCATAGCTCCCTAAGGCAAGTTCACTATCCGTCTGAATGAAAACGGTAATCGAAATGATGAACATGAATGTGCCCTCTCGTATCCCTTGAAAAAAATGAGCACGAGTGATCAAAAGCCAATTCCGATTATTTTTCCGTTCCTGCAATATTCTAAAGAAGCAGTATCTGCCATGAGCAGGACGTCTTTTTAACGAAAAGCTAAGAAATACCGCAACGGAAAACAATAGCAAAGACAATCCGAATACAATGGAATATCCCGTGAATTTTTCAAGCCTCGAAATGATGAACCCTGAAAGAATCGGACCGACCATTCCCCCAACGGATGATAAAATCCCTAAAAAACCATTGAAGAAATCCCTTGTTTCCGGTTCAGTTATCTCAAAAGTCAAGACATTATAGGCAAGCCAATAAAACCCATAACCGATTCCTAACAGTCCACCAAGCAACCAAAGGAAATCCGTTGCCCGTGTGCCGACCAATAGGACCGATAAATAAAATAGGGCCAAAAAGATAACACCCAGACGCAAAACAATGATTCGGTCAACCTTTTTCGCGAGCCTGCCGGCAAAGACAAAAGTAAGCGGTTGAAAAAGCACCACGGTTAGATTATATACGGCAATATCAACAATTTGACCGGATTGTTTCCACAAGTACACATTAACGAATGTATTGGATAAAGCAATACTTAGGCTGTACAGCCCGCCAATAAACAAAAGGAGGTGCAGATCCTTCTTCCCTCCCGCTTCACCCAACCATCTCTCTAAAATACCCATTGTTTTAACTCTCCTTTAAATTCCACTCTAGTGTTTGAAAAAACAAAAGAATTTATGTAAAAAAAGGTAAAGAAAACTCTTCGACTGGCGAGACAGGATGGCGATGACAGAGAAGCAGTTGCACTTATACTGTTTTCCTAAAAGCTCTCTCAAATAAAATTAAGAACAGTATAAAGAAAACTCTTCGATTGGCGAGCCAGGTTTGCGATGACAGAGAAGCAGTTGCACTTATACTGTTTTCCTTCAAAGCTCTCTCAAATAAAATTAAGAACAGTGTAAAGAAAACTCTTCGACTGGCGAGACAGGATGGCGATGACAGAGAAGTAGTTGCACTTATACTGTTTTCCTAAAATGCCTTTCCCTGAACAGTATAAAGAAAACTCTTCGATTGGCGAGCCAGGTTTGCGATGACAGAGAAGTAGTTGCACTTATACTGTTTTCCTTTTGAACTTGATCAATAACAGTATAAAGAAAACTCTTCGACTGGCGAGACAGGATGGCGATGACAGAGAAGCAGTTGCACTTATACTGTTTTCCTTTTGAACTTGATCAATAACAGTATAAAGAAAACTCTTCGACTGGCGAGACAGGATGGCGATGGCAGAGAAGTAGTTGCTCTTATACTGTTTTCCTAAAATGCCTTTCCCTGAACAGTATAAAGAAAACTCTTCGACTGGCGAGACGGATGGCGATGACAGAGAAGCAGTTGCACTTATACTGTTTTCCTTAAAAGCTCTCTCAAATAAAATTAAGAACAGTATAAAGAAAACTATTCGATTGGCGAGCCAGGTTTGCGATGACAGAGAAGTAGTTGCACTTATACTGTTTTCCTTAAAAGCACTTCCTATTTAAATCAAGAACAGTATAAAGAAAACTATTCGACTGGGAAACGAAGGGGGTATTCATGATTTGGGGCGTTCACTCGTGAATTCGGACTTTTTTCTCGTGTGTTTCGAGATTTCAATCATGAATTGGGATTTTCACTCGTGAATCGATGCTTTTATTCGTGAATTTGAAGATTTTACTTAGGAATTGGAGTGTTACTCGTGAATTTCGGGCTTTTACTCGTGAGTTTTGAGCTTTTACTCGTGAATTTGAAGATTTTACTCGTGAATTTTTGCGTTCTCGTAAATTCGCAGCTTTCACTCGCGAATTTCTTTTGGGCGAAACAAGCAATATGAGTTGCCTTTATTTGCTTTTCTTTAATATTCCCGTTCCGATAAAAGAAACCAAAAAAAGACGGGATTCCTTTTTACAAAAGGAATCCCGTCTTTTGTTACCTGATTACTAATTATTTTGCAGCGCTGTAACGTTTTGCAACTTCATCCCAGTTTACAACATTCCAGAAAGAATTGATGTATTCAGGACGGCGGTTTTGGTAGTTTAAGTAGTAAGCATGCTCCCAAACGTCCAATCCAAGAATCGGTGTTTTGCCTTCTGATAATGGATTGTCTTGGTTAGGTGTACTTGTTACTTCCAACTCGCCATTGTTGACTGCAAGCCAAGCCCAGCCAGATCCAAAACGAGTAGTAGCCGCTTTGGCGAACTCTTCTTTAAAGCTGTCAAAGCTTCCGAATTTTGAAGTGATAGCATCCGCTAATTCACCAGTTGGTTGTCCGCCGCCGTTAGGTGAAAGGATTTCCCAGAATAAAGTGTGGTTAGCGTGTCCGCCACCATTGTTGCGTACAGCTGTACGAACAGCTTCAGGTACTGCGTCAAGGTTAGCGACGATTTCTTCTACGCTTTTGCTTAGAAGTTCTTGTTTGCCTTCAAGCGCATTGTTCAGGTTTGTCACATATGTGTTGTGATGTTTAGTGTGGTGAATGTTCATTGTTTCTTTGTCGATGTGTGGTTCTAATGCATCATATGCATACGGTAATTGTGGAAGTTCAAAAGCCATAATAAAATTCCTCCCTATGTAAGCTGTTTTTTTTGAGGGCTTCAGTTCTCGAAAGATACCTAAAGCTCGCTAGCAATAGAGTATCAAATTTTTGTAACCGTTTCAAACCTTATGCCTCAATTTTTCATTTTTCGATTATATTTCCTATGAGAATACCACGAATATAAAATATCCAATCATCAGAAGCTGAATGATGCCTTTTGTGATTACACTGCTTATAAAGCCGACAACGGAACCAAGGCCGATTTTGGAAGCAGTAACAGGGTCTTGCTTATGAACTAGGATCTCTGCCAGAAATGCCCCGATGAATGGACCTATCAGTATTCCGACAAATGGAATCACGAATGGCCCGACTAGAAGCCCAATCGTACTGCCCCAAATTCCCGCTTTCGTGCCGCCATACTTTTTGACCCCGACCATGTTGGCAATATAATCGGCTGCGAATAAAAGGATGACGAATAAAATTTGGACTGTCCAGAAAAACCAGCCAAATGGTTCAAAAGAATAAAAAAGTCCATATAACAATATTCCGCCAAAGATGAACAAAACACTTGGGATGATTGGAAAAATCAGACCGACAAATCCCATTATGAACATGAGGGTGATTATTATCCAAAATAGTGTGTCCATAACTAAAACGCCCCTTTCCCTTTTCATTTATAATTTGATTTATTCTCTCCATAATTACCTCATTACTGTTGTTTGAAACCAATGAAGCTGAATACAGGTTGTTTTATTTTTCCCATATAGTTAAAATTGGTTAGGAATCTTATATAGATAGGTGCTGAAAACATTGAACATATTCAAACAACTATGGGTAAGCATATTTTCTCCTAAAGATATCGCTTCCTTTCAAAACCAAGGTATCGGGAAAACGATATTATACGTTTTCTTTATAAGTCTCATCGCATTTCTCCCTTCAGCTTTTTATTTCGGTACAATGATAGTTGACGGGATAGATGCCATGCACGAAACAGTATCCGAAGACTTACCGGCATTTGAAATCAAAAATGGCACGTTGACGACTGAAAAAGATGAGCCATTTAGCCTGAATAAAAACGGATATCAAATTTTTGTAGATGGCACGGGAACCTTGACCCCGGAAGAGGTAGCTGCAAAAGCTGATGAGGCTGTCGCGCTTTTGAAGTCTGATCTGGTGTTCGTATCCGGAGGCAATGTACAATCCTCTCCATATTCAGTTCTGGAGGGAGATAATCAGGAAATATCCAATTGGCTTGATTCAGTTGAATCTGTGCTGCCGATCATCATTCCACTGCTTCTACTTATATTATACCTGTTTACTGCTAGCGGAATCTTCATTAAAGTGACAATCCTTGCTGCTTTCGGTCTTTTTTTCAAAAATGCTCTTAGCCGTCCTCTTTCCTACAGGCATCTTTGGAGAATTAGTGCATACAGCATAACTCTTGCCACCATATTCTTCACCATCATGGATGCTTTTCAAGCAATGGTACCATTCGCTTCCATCATTAGCTGGTTTGTGACATTAATGATGTTATATTTATCCATTAAAGAAACATCAGACAATAAGAGCGGAAATTGAGAAAGAAGATCCGGCCCCACCTGGGTCCGGATCTTCTTGCTTTTGCATAAAATCGGGTAATCCATGCCTTTCCCACATATGACTGCAGTCATCATTTTTTATATCTACTTAATTCGACAAAATACTCACTAAGTTATTCCTATACTTATGATTGAAATAGTATTTAAGAGGTGATAGATGTGAAGGAGAGTCATATTGATGTACAGTGGTTGTTACTTATATTGGAGGCAAAAAAGAGTGGTCTGACCCAAAAGGAAATTCGCTCCTTTCTTAGCACTCATTCAAATAATAAGGATGTTACTCAACTGAAATAGAAAATTTGAATGGCCACTCCCAGATTCCATTTGAAAATCGCCCATTTTTAGGCATATTTTTTGCCCCCTCCAAGTATAGATGAATTAAAGACAAGCTTGGGAGGATGGAAAATTGAAACGGCTACTGCTTTTTATCTCATTCTGTTTCACTTTATTTATTATTTATTTTGATTTGACTACGGGTACCCTGCCGGCTTCCCATCCACCGGCCCCAACAGGCGAACGGGCCGTGCCGGCCAGCCAGCCTGCATCCGCACCATCTGCCGCTTATAAAGAAATCACCATGCAACCCGGGGATACCTTACTTTCCATCGTTGAAACGGAAAAAGGCGAATCCAATCAGCCAATCGAAACGATCATCTCTGACTTTCAAAGTTTGAATGAAGGATTGAAGCCCGAAAATATGCAGATTGGCAAAACTTATAAAATTCCCATTTATAAATAACTTTCAAATGGGGATCTGCGCCTTCACAACAATTACAAAGGGGATTTCCGAGCACCAGATATATCCTGAAATGGGAAATGCCTCATATTGAAAAAGATTATGCGTCCTATTTCCTTGTCAAGCGGTATGTACATTGATACAATATTTCAGAGAAGCAAATTAAAAATCAAAACTGATTTTTTCCTAAAGGAGAGAATTCCACTTGAGTGAAATCATACATCGCACCAAGACGCGGCCAATTAAAGTCGGAAACTTAACGATTGGCGGCAATAATGAAGTTATAGTACAAAGCATGACAACGACAAAAACACATGATGTTGAAGCAACGGTTGCAGAGATTCTTCGCCTTGAAGAAGCTGGATGTCAAATCGTACGCGTCGCCTGTCCGGATGAAAGGGCAGCTGATGCAATTTCTGAGATAAAAAAACGGATAAACATCCCTCTTGTAGTCGATATTCATTTCGATTATAAACTTGCGCTGAAGGCAATCGAAGGCGGGGCGGATAAAATCAGGATAAATCCTGGTAACATCGGACGCCGTGAAAAGGTTGAAGCAGTCGTGAAAGCTGCGAAGGCTAAAGGAATACCAATCCGGATCGGGGTCAATGCTGGTTCTCTAGAGAAGAAAATCCTCGAGAAATATGGCTTCCCGACTGCTGATGGAATGGTGGAGAGTGCTTTACACCATATCAAGATCCTGGAAGACCTGGATTTTCATGATATTATCGTTTCCATGAAAGCTTCCGATGTGAATTTAGCCATCGAGGCATATGAAAAAGCTTCAAAAGCATTCGATTATCCTTTACATCTTGGGATCACGGAATCAGGTACACTGTTCTCAGGAACCGTAAAAAGCGCTGCCGGACTAGGTGTCATCCTAAGTCAGGGTATCGGAAGCACGATCCGCGTTTCCTTAAGTGCCGATCCTGTCGAAGAGGTGAAGGTGGCAAGGGAGCTTCTAAAAGTATTCGGCCTTGCTTCCAACATGGCCACTTTAATTTCCTGCCCTACTTGCGGTCGAATCGAGATAGATTTGATTTCCATCGCCAATGAAGTTGAAGAATACATCCAGACGGTTAAAGCACCAATCAAGGTATCAGTGCTTGGTTGTGCGGTAAACGGCCCTGGAGAAGCCCGTGAGGCTGATATCGGCATAGCCGGGGCCCGCGGTGAAGGTTTACTGTTTAGAAAAGGTCAAATCGTACGTAAAGTGCCTGAAGCGACGATGGTCGAGGAACTGAAAAAGGAAATTGACAAAATCGCTGAAGAGTACTATGAAAAACAAAGAGCTGAAGCTGCTGCAGCAGCTTTACTAAATAAATAAAACAAAGAATCCCGAATTTTCATTATCGGGATTTTTTGTTTTTAATCATTTGAAAAGCCCTTTGATGCTTAAATGACATCAAAGGGTTTAATAATGCTAAAAGAACGGCAGGATGAATATGCCAACGATGATGGAGATTGCACCAATGACGATGGCCCAAGTACCCAGGTTCGATCCCCTGTTTCTGGCCACTATCCCTACAATGATACCCACAATCCCTAAAATGAAAGGCATCATGAATAACGATAAAATGGAGATGATCAATGCTATTACACCAATCGCTTTTCCTCTTGATGCCACATCCCCCAAACCATTATCCCCTGCAGGCTCGTCATCTTTATAAGCTCTGATTCGCTGAGGCGGTGTTGAAATTTCGGCAGACGTCTCTTCCTGATATCGGTTATCCATATTGGTTATGGTCCCACGATTTTCATATCGTCTGTCATCTTCAGGTGTATCTTCATTATAATACCGCTCATGATGTTGATCATCCACAACGGTTGGTTCACTGCCCTCTTTCGCCAATTGCATTTCATCGTCAATACTGGAGTATTGATCTTTTTCCATTTGTGCATCCCTCACTTTCGTTTGTGAAGCATTTATAGTGTATGTAAAAATTGCAGGAACCCATCGTGAAAATGGTTTCATGTCTTGGAAATAAATGCGGGTTTTTACCAAAGCTATGATGGGATATGTTACACTATTACAAGTATTGAAAATGAGGAGAGATTCATCATGAAAAAACGTTTTGGCATCGATATAGACGGGACCGTCACAAGACCTGATTCCATGGTCCCCTTTTTAAATAAAGCATTTCAGCTGAATTTAGCTTATGAAGACATTACCGAATATGACTTATTACCTTTCGTGAATGTTCCAAAAGAGGATTTCACTAAATGGTTCATTGAGACCGAGCCACTCATCTATTCCGAATCATTATTGGCTGAGGGTGCAAAAGATGTATTGGAAAAATGGACAGAACAAGCCAACCTTTATTTCATCAGTGCCAGGAGCTCCCGTTTATTGGATGTAACGAAGAATTGGTTCACGAGTAATCAAGTCCTATATGATCATATAGAGCTTGTAGGTTCACACGATAAGATTGCTGCAGCCAAAAAATTCGAAGTCGATCTATTTTTAGAGGACAAGCACGATAATGCAGTGGCGATTTCAGAAGAGTGTAAAATACCCGTAATTTTATTTAATACCCCTTATAACCAAGATCCCGTGCCTGAAAGGGTGATTCGGGTCAACAATTGGCAAGAAGCCTCTGCCTGGGTGAATCATTGGATGTCAGGGAAACAGGCAACTATAAAATGAGACAAGAAAAAACCATTGACTGAAGGTCAATGGTTTTTATGCTTCCAAAGATACGCTGCATGCGGGACAGCGTCCGTAAATTTCAAATTTATGCCCCGAAACATCGTAGTCCTTCAAGCTTTCCTGAAGTTCCTGCATCGGGCACAATTCGATTTCTTTCGTTTTTCCACAGTTCAAACAGATGAAGTGGTGATGGTGGGAAGAATGACCGCATGTAAAACGAAAATGCTTTTCCCCTTCCAACTCGGTCGCTTCAAAGATGCCCAGTTCGACAAATAATGAAAGATTTCTGTAAATCGTATCGAAGCTTAAACCTGGATAATCCTGTTTCATATTCTCCAATACATCTTTGGCCGTTAAATATTTATCGCTGGAAGAGAAAAGCTGAAGCATTTCTTCCCTCTTACCTGTATGCTTAAAACCTTTATCTTTTAAAAGTTGCATGGCAGTAGTTACGTTCAAAATACATCACCCCATCTATCTATTTTTCCACTTATCAAACAAAATTGACAAGATGAGAATTAGTACTGCTATTATTACAATGGTCCCGCCGGGAGCGAGGTCAAGGTTGTATGATAAGAATAGTCCGCCTATGACAGAAACTTCACCGAATAATACCGAAAAACCAATCATCTGCTTAAAGCCCTTCGCAAAGCGGAGACTAGCTGCTACCGGGAGCGTCATGAGCGAAGAAACAAGTAATATGCCAATGATTTTCATGGAAGCGGCAATAACCAATGCGACCATGACAATAAAAATAAAATGAATCGCTTTATAAGGGATTCCAGACGCTTTGGCATGCTCTTCATCAAATGATAACAGAAATAATTCTTTATACAATAATGTGAGCATCAATGCTACGACTAGCCCCACTGCCAAAATGACGTACAAATCAGCCCGGCTGACGGCACTGACACTGCCGAATAAATAACCATATAAATCGGTATTGAAACCATCAGCAATGGATATGAAAATGACACTAAGACCCATGCCGCCGGACATAATGATCGGGATTGCAAGCTCTTGGTAATGCTTGTATACCCCTCTTAATTTTTCAATGAATAATGAACCACCTACAGAAAACGCCATTCCAATATAAAGTGGATTCAATCCTGCTAAAGATAGAAAGCTCTTCTGCAGCAATAAACTAAACGCGATACCAGCAAGCGCTACATGACTGAGCGCATCGGAAATCATCGACATCCGCCTTACCACGACAAAAACGCCCACTAATGGCGCAATCGCTCCGATGATGATTCCGGTCAAGAATGCGTTCTGCAAAAATTCAAATTGCAATATCCCCGATATCATTGGGCTATCCTCCAAAACATATTAATGATCATGATTTAAAAATTGGACTCCATGTCCATAAATGGACGAGAGTTCACCTTCATCCAACTCATTATATTCACAGGCATCCCCGTGAAAATGAAGCTTTTTATTCAAGCAGGCGACATGTGTGACTTTATCGGTCACAGTACCAACATCATGGGTTACTAAAATCAGGGTTATTCCTAATTTTTTATTCAACATCTCAAGCATTTCATAAAATTGGTGGACGTTTTTTGAATCAACGCCAACAGTGGGCTCATCCAATATCATCAATTCCGGCTCGCTGACCAGTGAACGGGCAATGAATACCCTCTGCTGCTGGCCTCCGGACAATTCCCCGATATTGCGGTTCTGATATTCCAGCATGTCCACTGATTCCAGAGCCTTCTTCACCTTTTGCTTATCCTCATTGCCAGCGAACTTAAATAAGCCTATTTTTTTGGTCAAACCACTCTGAACCACCTCAAATACAGTGGCAGGGAATCCTGAGTTGAAGGAATTCGCCTTTTGGGAAACGAACCCGACCTTTTGCCAATCTTTAAAGCGTCGAATGTCTTCCCCGAATATTTCAATTTTCCCCTTTTGGAGCTTGAACAGACCAAGCAGCAACTTCAAAAGCGTTGATTTACCTGATCCATTCGGCCCGACGATAGCTAGGAATGCCCCTCTGGGAATTTCAAGCGAAACATGTTCAAGCACCAGATCTTTTGTATATTTGTAAGATATATCTTCAAATTTAACTATGGGGTTTACTACATTATCCAAAGAGATCACCTATTTTTTAAGAATCATTACGATTAACAATCGTTAGTATAAATCAAAGAAGTCCAGATGTAAAGAATCCGGTCCTCCGAACAAGTGCCGATATGCCCTGAATCACAAAAAAAATGTTATTTGAACCAATTTCGTTATCAAACAAAGTTTCATGTTCACATACGTCCTCTTCCTTCATATGTTTTAACAAAGGAGGAGATCGTTTGAAATTATTTGAAATGATGGTCAATCATAAAATCAACAGTATACGCCCAGATGAACTGCTTTCCCTTGCTAAACAGCATAAGGTTGCACTCACTCAAAAACAAGCACAGGATATTACTGCACTTCTAGCCGGTAAAAATATTAACATTTTTGATATACGTCAAAGACAGAACGTACTCGGTCAAATTACAAAAGTTGCCGGAGCAACCACGGCCAGGGAAATAGAATCCCTCTTCAACAACCTTACATCCAATTTTTAAAGATCTTAAGCCTGCTGCCGACAATCTTTATTTGAGCATACTTAATCCAAATGCAAAATGAAAGGACGATTCATCTACATATCGATGAATCGTCCCTTACTATTTATGATTATTGTTAGAATCTGATCTTTTCCAATAAATCTTCTTCAAATTGTTTATTCTTGAACATATCAATTTCAAATTTATATGGTGCCTTTTTGTCTTTTTTGTCTTCCCCTACATATGGTGTTTCCAGGATTTTCGGAACAGTGCTTAATTGCGGATGGTGGACAATATCATTCAAAGCCTTAAAACCAATATGACCGAATCCAATGTTTTCATGGCGGTCCTTACGCGTGCCGCGTTCGTTTTTGCTATCGTTTATGTGAAGTACCTTGATGCGGTCAACACCGACCACTTTATCAAATTCATTCAGGACTCCATCAAAATCCTCGATGATATTATACCCGGCATCGTGAGTATGGCAAGTATCGAAGCAAACCGATAATTTTTCATTATGGGTCACACCATCAATGATCATCGCCAGCTCTTCGAAAGACCTGCCACATTCAGAACCTTTGCCTGCCATCGTTTCAAGGGCAATCTGAACTTTATCGTCGGCAGTCAGCACTTCATTCAAACCTTCGATGATTCTCTTGATTCCCATTTCGCTGCCTGCACCAACATGCGCACCTGGATGAAGTACGATCTGCCTTGCGCCAATCGCTTCGGTCCGATCGATTTCGCTGCGTAAGAAGTTGACTCCAAGTTCGTATGTGGCTGGATTCGTGGTATTTCCTATATTAATGATATACGGAGCATGGACGACGATATCACTGATTCCATTTTCCTCCATATGCAGTCTTCCGGCTTCGATATTTAAATCCTCGATTTTTTTACGTCTTGTGTTTTGAGGGGCTCCTGTATAGATCATGAATGTGTTGGAGCCATACGAAGCCGCTTCTTGACTCGCAGCAAGAAGCATACCTTTCCCGCTCATTGAAACATGCGATCCAATCTTCAGCATCTGATTTCTCCCCTATTTCTTTCTCTGTATGCGACGTTCGCGTTTTTTAAAGTTTTCCACATCTCGTTGAATTTTCTTCTTGTATCCTGGCTTGACTTTAGTTGGCTTCTTGACGTGCCTGCTCGCTTTAACATCGATTTCAGATTTTTGTTTTTTACGGTTTTTCCGTTTATTACGCTCGTCGATATCAACCCAATCACCGTTTTGGATATCGGCATCACGGAACTCGATGCCCATTTTTTCAAGGCGGTTCAATGAATCTTCATCGGAAGTATCGTAAATGGTAGTGGCAATGCCTGAATATCCTGCACGAGCCGTCCTTCCCGTCCTATGGATATAAAAATCCAAATCTGAAGGCAATTCATAGTTAATGATATGACTTACACCTTCAATATCGATTCCACGGGAAGCCAGATCTGTCGCAACGATGAATTGATACTCCAAATCATTGATTTGCTTCATCATTTTTTTACGCTCACGAGGCGTTAGATCCCCATGAATACGGCCGACATTCAACCCTTTTTCAATCAAGGAATTTGCCACATGGTCCGCCATTTTCTTTGTGTTCGTGAAAATAATCGCCAAATATGGATTATAACGAACGATGATGTCATGAAGTAACTGCTCTTTGTTCCGGTGGCGAAGCGGGACGAGAACATGTTCGATTTTCGAAGCGGTCGCCTGCTTGGGATTCACCTGAACATACTTTGGATTCTCCATATATTTATTCAAAAACGGCTTCAATTTTTCTGGGATGGTTGCCGAAAAGACAAGCATTTGAATTTTTTCAGCCATACGTGATGCAAATAAATCGACATCTTCAATGAATCCCATGTCTAGCATAAGGTCCGCTTCATCGACTACAAGCATTTTAGCCGTATACACCTGTAATGCCTGAGCTTCAACCAAGTCCTTTATCCGGCCCGGCGTACCGATTACCAGTTGTGGCTGTGTCTTCAATTTATCTATCATTCGCTGTTTATCAGTACCACCGATGAAACAACGGACTTGAATCTGCTCATCCTCAGGGAAATGGTCAGCAATTTTCAAAGCTTCTTTGTAGATTTGGTTCGCTAACTCACGGGTTGGTGCGGAAATAATCGCTTGAACCTCATTTTTACCAGCATCAAGCCTGTTCATGATCGGCAGCAAATAGGAATGTGTCTTTCCTGTACCTGTCTGCGACTGTCCAATTAAGCTACTTCCCTTTAAAAGCGACGGAAGCACACGCTCTTGAATTTCCGTCGGCTTATCGAACCCTAAAGTACGAACCGCATCTAGAATGTAGCTTTTCAAATTAAATCGTTCAAATTGATTTTGTTTCATCAAAAAACTCCTTTATCCTGTCAGTCATAAGACATGTCCTGTTATTATAATAAATTTTACACAAAAAGTGCAAGCGCCTGGGTTGCTCGTGAAGAAAATAGGGATTGTCCCATAAGGCGCTTTTTGCCTTGTGAGGGCAATCCTCTTTTTCACATCGAGCTAGGCGCTGAAGCTGGATTACACAAAAAGCGCAAGCGCCTGGGTTGCTCGTGAAGAAAATAGGGATTGTCCCATAATGGGCAGGCCATCTACTTTTTTCAATGTGACCCATATCCTTAACAATAGCGCATGCGCTGAGGTTAGTTCTCTTAAAATGGACTCTTGCAAACGAAAAGCCCCTGTCCTGGTCATAGCGTATCCCCCGCAGACATGGAGCTAAAAGACTACCGTTACCATCTTACCTTCTTTCCGGTTACTTCACAACTGCCCAGTCACTCTTTCCTCAAACCTTTTTTGTCGAGTTGCATAATTTATATAGAAGATTACACCAGCATATAATATTCTTAGGAGGTGAAACCTATGTTCCCAAATAGAAATCGTCAACCCGGACCCGGTTTTCCGCCACCATACGGTCGAAGGAGGCAGCAGCACCCTGCTCCATTCAGACAGTCACCGCAAATTCCCCATCCTTATCAGCAGATGCAGCGGCCGATGATTCAAAACAGACCGCAGGTGCCACAGGGGCCTCAAGGTTTCCGCGGCCATTTCAGCCAACAGCAGCGGCAGGAAATGCCGCCAGCAAAGAAAGAAGGGTTATTGTCAAAAATACTCGGTAAGTCCAAACAAAAAGCAGCTTCTCCCAATTTGTTTGCGCCAGCTGGTTCCACTAACCAAGGTTCTTCAAGAAGCAGCGGAGGCGGTATCTTAGAAACATTAAAAAACCCCGATTCCCTTAATAATATGCTTTCCAACACGCAAAAGGTGTTGCAAGCGGCGGAACAATTCACTCCTATGGTAGAACAATACGGACCAGTGATTAAAAACCTGCCTTCCATGTGGAAAGTTTTCCGAAGCATATCATCAGCGGATGAGACCAAGGATCAGGGAGCTTCCGTTGAAAGCGAGCCCAAGGTTGGGGCACAAGAAAACAGTGAGGTAAAAACGGATTCGAAGAAAAAAGAAAAAACTATCGAAGCTAACCCCGGCGCCCCAGTTCGTACCGAAACCAAAAGGAAAAGATCGTCAGGTCCCAAGCTTTATATTTAAAGGCTATAAAAAATTTACCAATAACTGATTTTATGTAAATAGGATGTTTTGTAATATCATCTATGGTCTTATATAATAGAAAGGTATAAAAAGTGAGAGTTTCTTGCCTTGAAGGAGGACACATAGATGAAAGTGATTAAAATTTCCCCGCGCGGCTATTGTTATGGCGTTGTCGATGCCATGGTCATCGCCCGAAATGCGGCTTTAGATAAAACCTTGCCACGTCCCATTTACATTTTAGGAATGATCGTGCATAACAAACATGTGACGGATGCGTTTGAAGAAGAAGGCATCATCACGTTGGACGGCAGCAACCGCAACGATATCATCGAACAGGTGGACAGCGGAACCGTCATCTTTACTGCTCACGGCGTTTCACCTGAGATTAGGAAGATCGCTGAGAAAAAAGGTCTTGTGACGCTTGATGCAACATGTCCCGATGTTACCGCAACACATGACTTAATTCGGGAAAAACAAGCAGAAGGCTATCAAATCATTTATATTGGCAAAAAAGGCCATCCGGAACCTGAGGGTGCTGTCGGAGTTGCTCCCGATGTCGTTCACTTGGTTCAAAAGGCTGAAGATGTGGAAGCCTTGACTTTGAATAGTGATAAGATCATTGTCACCAATCAAACAACGATGAGCCAATGGGATGTTTTGGATATCATGGATAAGGTCAAGGAAAAGTTCCCACATGCCGAAGTCCATAAGGAAATTTGTTTAGCGACACAGGTTCGCCAAGAAGCGGTTGCCGAGCAAGCTGGCGAAGCTGATGTTTTAATCGTCGTCGGAGACCCTAAGAGTAATAATTCAAACCGTCTTGCACAAGTGTCCCAAGAGATTGCCGGCACGAGAGCTTATCGGATCGCTGACATTTCCGAGCTGAACCTTGAATGGCTAAAAGATGCAGAAACGGTTGCCGTCACTTCGGGGGCTTCTACACCAACTCCGATCACGAAGGAAGTCATCGCATTTCTAGAACAATATGAAGCAAATGATGAAGCGACTTGGAATACCGAAAAGAAAACGCCATTGCATAAAATTTTACCAAAGATTAAAGTGAAGAAATGATTGCACAAATACAAAGGCAGCCACTAAGGCTGCCTTTTTCGTGCTATTCAAATGAAACGGAAAGGGTCTGTATTCAGACTGGATGGTATGAATTCCACATCGTAGTTCTTTTCGCGGCACATTTTTTCAAGGATTCGTGATACACCTTTTTTCATCACCTTTTCAACATTGTGGCCGGGATCGACGATATTCAATCCAATCATCATCGCGTCATGGGCTGTATGGTAATACATATCACCTGTAACGTAAACATCGGCACCCTTGAATTTAGCTGTCGTAAAGTATTTATTGCCGTCTCCGCCCAGAACGGCGACTTTTTTTATCGGACTTTGCAAATCTCCAACGACACGCACCTTTTCAACATCTAGTGTCCGCTTCACATGTTCGGAAAATTGTTCAAGTGTCATTTCTTCAGCAAGTACACCAATCTTTCCTAATCCAAGTGACTCCCCTTTATTCTCCAGTTTGTATATATCGTGAGCAACTTCTTCATATGGATGGGCTTTAATCATCGCAGCTAGCACTTTCTTCTCGATATTTTCCGGGAATATCGTTTCAATCCGCATTTCAGCTACTTCTTCAAGCTTTCCTTTAGAGCCGATGACCGGTTCACTGCCTTCACCTGGCAAGAAGCGTCCGGTACCTTCCCCCGAAAACGAGCAATTGCTGTAATTCCCGATCGCTCCGGCCCCTGCCTTACCTAGGGCTTCCCTCACCTTTTGTTCATCGGTCTTCGGAACATATACGACCAATTTCTTAAGAGCTGTCTCATAGGTTGGAATCAATACCTCTGTGTCCTGCAATTGAAGCGCTTCGGCAAGTAAATCATTCACTCCTCCCTTAGCAACATCCAAATTGGTATGTGCAGCATAAACAGCAATATCATGTTTGATCAGCTTTTCGATGATGCGGCCTCCAGCTGTGTTTGTATCGATCCTTTTCAATGGTCGGTAAATAAGCGGATGGTGGGCGATGATCAATTCCACGCCATTTTCTATCGCTTCGTCTACAACCTCTTCCAGCACATCAAGGGCAATCAGCACTTTAGTAACCGGCTTATTGAGCTGCCCGACATGCAGCCCGATCGGATCACCCTCCATTGCATAATGCTTTGGGGAGAATTGTTCAAACACTTCAATGATTTTGTGACCATTCACTGTCTTCAACCTTTAAGCACCTCCTCAATTACTGAAATTTGGGATTTTAATTCATTGCGCTTCGTTTCCAGTCCGCTTCTTCCGCTTTCATCCAATTGTTCGATGATTCTCTCCAAATGTTTTTTCTCAAGCTGCCATTTATTTATGAATATATCACTGAATTGCTCTCTTAGGAATGGACCGAAAGTGAGGCCCGCTTGCTTGTTTACCCCATATGGGCGGAGCGGGTCTCCTTTTTTGGCAATTAAGATCTCGTAGATCTTCCCATCTTCCTCTAGGATTTCCTCTCCACAAAGTTCCCAGCCGTTTTCGATTAGCCAGCTGCGAACATTCGCTGCACCCACATTAGGCTGAAGGATTAGCCTTTCTGCCTTGCCGAGTTTCCCTTTTCCACTTTCCAATATACTTGATATTAAAGTCCCTCCCATGCCTGCAATCGTAATGCATGTCGCTTCATCGGGATTCAATACTTCAAGCCCGTCTCCTTTACGTACCTCTATCTTGTCTCCAAGCCCCGTCATTGCCACTTGCTTGCGTGCTGACTGATAGGGCCCTTCTACAACCTCACCTGCTATGGCGCTGTCACACAAGCCGTTGGTCACCGCATAGCACGGCAAGTAAGCATGGTCTGAACCTATATCTGCAAGGATGCTTCCTTTTGGTATATGTATGGCAACACGTTCTAATCTCATCGATAGTTTTTCATGATTCACATTTATCAACTCTCTTAATTCAAATAATGTCTTACTATAATTAGTTTCCCATTCGATTATACCAAGTTCAATCGAAAAATTACAGAAAGGAGAAACAGGGCTCTTTCTATCACTGAGCGAAATAAACCTTCCATCTGGAATATTCCTTTTCTGAATAAATGAAAAACTGACTCAAAAAGTTCGCTTTCCAACGATTTCTTGAGTCAGTTTCATGAATTATTTCAGTCCATGAATATATTCGGCCATGGCGTCAACGTTCTGTTCTTCGACTAATCCTGGTGGCATTGCACCTCGTCCATTAGTGATCACGTCTTTAACCTCGTCCACCGACAGACGATCGCCAACTCCTTTTAGAGCAGGCCCGACACCGCCTTGATAGGCGTCACCGTGACAAGAGATACAGTTTTGCTTATAAATGTCCTCTGGTGATGCTGAGGCACTTTCTGTTTCTTCTGTCTTTTCGCCGCCCTCTTTTTCCTTAGCAAGATCTTTGGCATCACCCAAACCTTTAAACGAAAGTAAAAACATAAGTCCAATACCAAAAACCATGATAATAATAAAAGGCATTACTGGATTGCGATTCATAGTATTTCCTCCCCTATGTAGAACCTAAACTTACCATATTTAATATTATATACAAACAACTATATATTATTTTACTTGAAAAGAGTTTCAAGTAAAAGCCCAAAAATAGAAGATATTATATAATTTCTTAAAATTGTCAAAAACTTATGTATATTTCCAAACAATTTTACTTTTTCTTACATATGTTTCATAATACCCAAAAATCATTATTTAAAACCGCTGGAATGCACTTGAATTATATTAATAAAAAGTAAAGAGTGACCAGTGCTCCCAGGCATCCCGCTATGGAAAAATGGAGCAGCTTCAATTTATTGCCCAATAAAACCCAGAGACCGCAATTAATGAATAAGAAAATATAAAGGATACCCTCTTTGCCGGGTGCCATGAATTCCGCCAAACTGACAGTTACTAAAAGCAATGATAATACCATTCCCATCAAAGCCATCTGAAAAATGATTTTCCTGCCGTTCAAGCGGCGGACAGCCAGCCCAAAGACAAGTATTGAAATTGTTGTCATAAGCATTTGCATTCTTATGGTTATTTCAGTAAAATAATTCAAAAATACAATAAATGCAAAAAGGGTTCCAATCAACACCCCGGAAAAGATGCTGTTTTTTTTGCTCCCGGTTTCAATCGATTTTGATGGCGGAAGTTCGCCTTGACAGTATAACGCAAGCAGGTAATTACAATATTGCTCCGGAAGCATACGACTTTCCTTCCAGGAGTTTATTTCTTGAATGATGATTTTCTTTCTCATCTCATCCATGAATCTCACATCCTCATGATGATCTTCTTTTTAACGGCTTAGCTTTTTAAAATTTGTTTCTGTTATAATTTCAGTTATATGGAAAAACCGATAACTTTTGTTTTATTAGGATATTTTTACTCGAAATGAAAAAAAAGAGCCGCTCCCGAACGCTGGGCATTCAAAGAGGGCTCTGTTAAGGGCATATATATT
Source organism: Peribacillus sp. NPDC096622 (assembly GCF_044762665.1). Taxonomy (NCBI): domain Bacteria; kingdom Bacillati; phylum Bacillota; class Bacilli; order Caryophanales; family Bacillaceae; genus Peribacillus; species Peribacillus sp. NPDC096622. Next base: position 162,243 of record NZ_JBIWES010000001.1, read on the forward strand.
CTATTCAAGGAAATCTTTCAAGCGTTTGCTGCGGCTTGGGTGTCTCAGTTTACGTAGTGCCTTCGCTTCGATTTGACGGATACGCTCGCGGGTGACCCCAAACACTTTACCTACCTCTTCAAGAGTACGGGTGCGGCCATCATCAAGTCCAAAGCGGAGTCTCAAGACGTTCTCTTCACGGTCAGTAAGAGTATCCAAGACGTCTTCAAGCTGTTCTTTCAATAGTTCATATGCTGCATGTTCCGATGGGGAAGTCGCATCCTGATCTTCAATGAAATCACCTAAATGTGAATCGTCTTCTTCACCTATTGGCGTTTCCAATGAAACAGGCTCCTGAGCTATTTTCAAGATTTCACGAACTTTTTCAGGAGTTAAGTCCATATCCTCCGCAATTTCTTCCGGTGAAGGTTCACGACCTAAATCCTGAAGAAGCTGTCTTTGGACACGAATCAATTTATTGATGGTTTCCACCATATGCACCGGTATCCGGATCGTTCTTGCTTGGTCGGCAATGGCACGGGTTATCGCTTGGCGAATCCACCATGTTGCATACGTACTGAATTTGAATCCCTTGCGGTAATCAAATTTTTCCACAGCTTTGATAAGTCCCATATTACCTTCCTGAATCAAATCAAGGAAAAGCATTCCGCGTCCGACATAGCGCTTGGCGATACTGACAACAAGACGAAGGTTAGCTTCTGCCAAACGGCGTTTCGCTTCTTCATCTCCATCTTCAATTCTCGTCGCCAGAGAGATTTCCTCTTCTGCCGATAAAAGGTCGACCCGACCAATTTCCTTTAAATACATGCGTACTGGGTCATTAATTTTAACGCCAGGAGGAACACTTAAATCATTTAAGTCAAACTCTTCTTCTTTTGCAAGTTTCTTCTCATCTGGATCATCTTCATCTTCGTCTTCCTCACCATCAGTGAGTATTTCGACGCCGTTTTCTGCTAACACCTCATAGAACTCATCCATTTGATCGGAATCCAACTCAAAACCGCCAATCATTTCAGCGATTTTTTCTAAAGTCAAAGAGCCTCGTTTTTTACCTAGCTCTAGTAATTTTTCTTTCACCTGTTCAAGGCTAAATTCATTATCAACTTGTTTGGAACGTGCTGGTTTTTCAGCCATTAGTTCCCCTCCTTCCAGGACTTACACCTAAACGACTACAACATTTTACGCAATTTAATGATTTCCATGGCAATTTGTGCAGCAGTGACATAATCACTTCGTCTAACTGCATCTTTTTCTTCAACTTGTTTTTCTTTTATCTTTAACAACTTTTCATATTTCAACACTTGATTTATACAATCGGTCAGTTCTTTATCGGTAACTTCCTCATTCACTGACATCATTTCTATTTCCGAAACGATCCTTCTCAAGTTTGGATCCGGTAAATAAGTAAGGAAAAAGCTTGTATCCGGTTCGTGTCCATCTTCATAGAACGCATATAAATAGGTGATGATTGCCTGATGTTCATCTACATGAAAGACCGTTTGCCCAAGCAACTGCTGAATTTTGAAAGCCGTATCCCTGCTTTTTAGCATATGGGCAATCAACTTCATTTCAGCATTATGGTGAGCAGGCTTCAACTTATGCTCATATTGCAGGGCCATTTTCTTTTGGGCTGCTGGCTGCGGCAGTGTACCCTTCTTGCGTTCCGTAAAGAACACCTGACGCTGCTGCTGTTCCAGCGCATCCAATGAAAGGGAAAATTCAGAGGATAGCTGCCGGAGATAATGATCCCTCTCCACTGCATTGGGCAATCGCGAAATTTCTTTAAGGACTTCTTCGATATATTGAATTCGATCTCCTTCATTATTTACATTTTTCCCTCGACGCAAATAATGCATTTTGAATGCCATGTAGGTTAAACTGGCCCCTATTACTTCAGAAACAAAGCTTTTTTCACCGAATTCCTTTATGTAGTCATCGGGGTCCATGTTATCAGGCATGAGAGCGACTTTCACGGAAAACTCGTGGTCCTGTAGCATATTAACTGCACGATTGGCAGCGTTTAATCCCGCAGAGTCCGAATCGTAGCAAATAAGTATCTGGTCAGTATTTCTTTTTAAAAGCTGGATATGCTGGTCCGTCAGGGCAGTACCCATTGTAGCGACCGCATTCTCCACACCTGCGCCAACTGCTGAAATGCAATCGGCAAAGCCTTCAAAAATGACTGCTTGTTCTTTCTTTCGTATGTGTGGTCTTGCATGATGGAAATTATATAAAGTTTTACTTTTATTAAAGATTGGCGTTTCAGGACTATTCAAATATTTGGGCTCATCGTCCCCCATCGCTCTTCCTGAAAACGCAATCGTATTTCCTTGATGATCCATAATTGGAAACATGACTCTATTTCTGAAACGGTCAAAATATGACTCGTCTTTTTCCCTGTAAATAATAAGCCCTGCCTGCTCCATGTATTCCGCTGGAAACCCGCGTTTTAAAAGAAACTTGGACACGAAGTCCCATGAATCCAAAGAGTAGCCAATTTGGAACTTTTCTATCGTCTCTTCAGTAAACCCCCGTTTAAGTAAGTATTCGAGAGCATCCTGCCCCTCTTTCGTATTAACGAGGAGATGATGATAAAACTTCCTCAGAAGGTCATGGGCTTCAACCATTTGCTGAGCGCCTGCCGGCATGTTGGAACGCTTGGAATCCTTATTGATTTCAACATCCAAAGGAACATTTCCTTTTTCAGCTAAAACTTTTGCAGATTCCACGAAGCTGTATCCTTCTATATCCATTAAGAAGGTAAAAATATTTCCGCCTGCCCCGCAACCAAAACAGTGAAAGATTTGTTTTTCCGTTGAAACGGAAAACGAGGGCGAGTTTTCACCATGAAAAGGACATAGGCCAAAGTAATTGCGCCCCTGCTTCTTCAACTGGACATACTCCCCAATTAAATCAACAATGTCAACAGCTTCACGAATTTGATTAATTTTCTCATCTTCTATACGGCCATTTATCATTTTTCCACCTTGCAATATTGGTGATAGTTTCTTATTCGATACTGTTTCTTAATTCCCTGCAATGTTCGACAATGTTTTCATAAGTTTATTTGTAAAACATGCACGATCTTCCTTTGTGAATGCTTTCGGCCCTTTCGTATGCTTACCCTGCCTGCGGAGTTTCGCCGACTGATAACGCATATCCAAGAGCATGAAAATATTCTCGTCAGTGTATTCCTTTCCCCTTGGCGAGAGGACATAAACGTTTTTAGGAAGCAGGGTCCCAGCCAAACCAATATCTGCAGTAACGACAATATCACCCTTTTTTACTGAGTTTACTATATAAAGATCTGCCGCTTCTTTGTCTGCATCGACATATACCCATTTACCTTCAGGGTTATTCATCATATTTTTATATGATGCAACAAAACAGACTTCAACATCGTGCAAACTTGCACAATGGAGGATTTCGTCTTTCACCGGGCATGCATCGGCATCGACGTGTATCGTAGGTTTATTATTCATACCTTCTAATTCTACATCTTTCTGCATAATCCTTTTTCTCCCCTAAACTTTATGAAGATATGGTGAATTTCCAGCATTGATTCAGAGCGTTCCCTCTAAAAGAGCAAACATTATTCTTCAAAGAATACCTGCTTATTTAAGTGAAAGCACCTCTTTTGCCTTGAAAAAGACCAGCCCCTCCTGAATTATACGGAACATGTCGAATTATTTTTATGATATAAACCTTGACATCTCATTAACCTTTAGTTTATTCCTTATTAATTAAGTCTAAACCTTAAGATTACTTTTTTCTCACAATTTTTTATTATAGTCTATTTGACTAGAAGATGCCAACATTTAAATTCCGAATATGTTTTCATGCAAATCAATCGATTTACACTTGGAAACTAAGAGGAATTTTATGTAATTATTTTGAATTTATTCTTATTATTCCCTCATTCGGCCTTGGCATTAAAATGTGAGCTGACACATAGAGTGTCTAGCTCACATTTTGATTTTCGTTAATTTTAAGGATCAACGGTTTTTGTTTTGAAGGATATTGATTATCAAATTGGCTGTTTCTTCGACAGCTTTATTGGTTACATCAATGATTGGACAGTTCAACCTTGATATGATTGTATCAAAGTATGTCAATTCTTCTTTTATGCGCTCCACATTTGCGTAAATGGCATGATCATTGAGCCCAAGTGACTTTAATCGTTCTTTACGAATATGGTTCAGCTTTTCCGGGCTGATCTTTAAACCAATGCATTTTTCAGGAGGTACCAGGAACAGCTCTTCTGGAGGTTCCACTTCAGGCACTAAAGGTACGTTCGCCACTTTATAGCGTTTGTGTGCTAAATATTGTGATAATGGCGTTTTGGAAGTGCGTGAAACACCCACTAAGACGATATCTGCACGTAAAATTCCCCGAGGGTCACGTCCATCATCATATTTTACAGCAAATTCAATGGCTTCCACACGCTTGAAATAGTCATCATCCAGCTTTCTTACCAGACCTGGTTCATTAAGCGGCCCTTTCGGCGCCCTTTCCTGAAGGATGTCCATGAGCGGCCCTAAAATGTCATAAGCAGACAGGTTTTCTTTCTCGACCTGTGCTTTCATATACGCTCTAATAGCTGGCTTCACCAGAGTATAAGCAATGATTGCCCCATCCAACTTAGCCAGTGATATCACTTCATCCACGTTTTGTTCATCTTCAATATACGGAATTCTCTTTATGGAAAAAGCAGATCCCGAGAACTGGCTTGCAGCGGCTTTTGTGACCAATTCCGCTGTTTCCCCTACTGAATCCGATACAACATATATAATAGAACCGTTCATATTCTCCGTCATTCCTTTTGCAAGCCCCCTAATAGCCTTCATCAGCCAAAGCTACGAATGCTTTCGTAATATTGGTTTTTGTAATCCTTCCAATTACTTCATAGCCTTTTTCTGTGTCTTTAACGACCGGTAATGAGTCGATTTGTTTATCAATCAATTTTTTGGCAACATCAATCAAAAGGTCTTCTTTTGAACACATTGTAATATTGGGCATCCTAGTCATGATGATATTGACTGGAATGGAGTTAAGCTCTTGTTTCCCAATACTCGCACGCAATAAGTCTTTCCTTGATAAGACACCAACAAGCAATGCATGCTTATCGACGACGAACATCGTTCCGACATCCTCTAAAAACATCATGACGATTGCATCGTACACGGAAATGCCCTCGTCAACGACGACAGGTATCGATTGGTAGTCCCGTACATAAAGATGGTTAAGGCTATCTGTCAAAAGCTGTGTCCCCGACCTGCCTGTATAGAAATACCCCACTCTGGGCCTGGCATCAAGAAAACCTGCCATCGTTAAAATCGCTAAATCTGGACGAAGTGTCGCCCTGGTAAGGTTCAATCTATCCGCAATATGTTCTCCGGTAATCGGTCCGTTTTCTTTTACAATTTGTAAAATTTGTTCCTGACGCTTATTCAATTGGATTATAATCACCACCCCACTGCTTTCGCAGAGTAAAGTAACAAAAGTTATTCATTTAATAATTATATACTAAATTATTTAATTAGGGCATTTTTGGCCTATTTATTGATCATTTATCTTTTTAAGAAATCGGAAACCCTTATTCAAAGTGTTTCCGATACCCATACATCCCTTCGATCATGTAAGGATGATTTTATTCATGGCAGCAAAACCTGCAACCAAATCACTGATTTCCTTCATTAAGGATAAACGGTTGTTGCGGATCGCTTCATCTTCTGCCATGACCATTGTATTCTCGAAATATGGCTCTATTTCCGATTGAAGCGAAACAAGCTGTTCAAACCGCTCATTCTCATCTTCAGATTCATTATAACGCTTTGCCACTTTTTGATATTTGACGTATAACGCATTTTCTTGATCATTTTCAAAGGCACCAGGGTCGACTGTCACCTTATTGTCACATTTTACGGCAATGTTCATGACCCGGCTTAAAGCTTCCATGCTTTCTTTAAAGCCTGCTTCGTCTTTTTTAGCATCCAATACATGTGCCCGTTCCACGATGGAGTGGATATAACCGATCTCATTGAGCAAAACTGCGTCAATCAAATCGTAACGGATTTGCTGTTCTTGAAGCAGGTGTTTGACACGGGCTTTAAAGAATGTGAACATATCCGCTTTAACTTCTTCAAGATCACGTTTTAAGATGCCTTTTGATTCCAGTCCTTTAAGACCTAAAGTAATAAGCTCCTCTAATGAAATATTCCATTTCTTCTCAGCTAGAATTTGGACGACACCGCTCGCCTGCCTTCTTAATGCGTAAGGATCCTGGGAACCTGTCGGAATGACGCCAATAGCGAAGAATGAAGACAAAGTATCAATTTTTTCAGCTAAACTCACTACCGCTCCGATGACTGAAGGCGGTACATTATCATCCGCATGCCTTGGCATATAATGTTCATTGATAGCCGCGGCCACTTCTTTGGCCTCCCCTTTCAAGAGAGCATATTTTTCACCCATATACCCTTGCAATTCAGGGAATTCATAAACCATGTTACTTACCAAATCGAACTTGGCAATTGCCGCTGTACGAAGCGCCATTTCTTTTTCCGCCTTTAAATTCAAAGCATCCGCAAGGGCACCGGTCACTTCAGTTACCCGGGCAGTTTTCTCGGATAATGTACCGATTTCTTCATGATAAACGATGCTGTCAAGCTTTTTCAAAGCATCCGAAATCTCTTTTTTCTGATCTTCTTTATAGAAAAATGCTGCATCCGATAAGCGGGCACGCAATACTTTTTCATTACCTTTAGAAACCTTATCCAAATGGCGGTCATCGCCGTTACGCACGGTTACAAAGTAAGCAAGCAGGTTCCCGTCCTGATCTTTAACAGGGAAATAACGTTGATGTTCCTTCATTGATGTGATAAGTACCTCTGCAGGAAGCTCAAGGAATTCTTCTTCAAAATGTCCAAATAACACCGTTGGATACTCTACCAAATTATTTACTTCTTCTAGCAGATCTTCATCGACAGGGATGATCCAGCCTTTCTCCTGTTCCAGCTCTTTAATCTGATCCAATATAACTTGCCGGCGCTTTTCTGGATCCGCCATTACATATTGTTCTTTCAGCGCATCTTCGTACCGTTCCGGCTGCTCGATGATGGCGCTGTCGCCCAAGAAACGGTGACCTTTTGTTTCACGGCCGGTTTCCACATCAGCAATGCTGAATGGCACTATTTCATTGCCGAATAAGGCAATCAGCCATTTAATCGGACGGACGAAGCGGAGCTCCTGATTGGCCCAGCGCATATTTTTCGGGAACGTCATGCCACTGATGATTTCAGCAAGCTCCGTTAAAAGCTGAACGGTCTGCTGTCCTTTTATGAATTTATTCACATGGACATATTCCACACCCTTGAGTTCTTTAAAATAAATGTCCTCTGAAGTCATGCCTTGACCCCTGACGAATCCCAATGCAGCTTTAGACCAGTTGCCTTCGCTATCCAAAGCGATTTTCTTGGCCGGACCTTTTGCTTCTTCTTCGATATCCTTTTGGGATTCTTCCACGTCCTTCACCAATACGGCCAAACGTCTTGGTGTGGAAAAAGCTTCAACCGTTCCGAATTCAATCGCTTTTTCCGTTAGCCATTGCTGCACTTTATCTGACAACTGTTTCATTGATGCTGTCACAAAACGGGCAGGCAGCTCTTCCAATCCAATCTCCAATAACAAATCACGCTTGCTCATTTGTATTCTCCCCTTTCACTTTCAGGATCGGGAAGCCTAATTTTTCCCGCTCTTCATAGAAGGTTTTGGCAACCTTACGCGCTAAGTTACGGCACCGGGCTATATAACCCGTTCTTTCCGTCACCGAGATGGCACCTTTGGCATCCAAAAGGTTAAATGTATGTGAACATTTCAAAACATAATCATATGCAGGATGTACAAGTCCTTCTTCCATTTGGCGATGCGCTTCCTTTTCATACATCGTGAAAAGCTGAAACAGCATATCAAGGTCGGAGGTTTCGAACGTATATTTCGAATGTTCGTATTCCGGCTGACCGAATATATCCCGAACTGTGAATCCATCTGTCCATTCTAGGTCAAATACGTTTTCCTTATCTTGAATGTAAGAGGCGAGACGTTCGATCCCGTATGTAATTTCCACGGAAACCGGTTTACACTCAAGACCGCCCACTTGTTGGAAATAGGTAAATTGCGTGATTTCCATCCCATCAAGCCACACTTCCCAACCGAGACCGGCACACCCTAGTGATGGATTTTCCCAGTTGTCCTCCACAAAGCGAATATCATGCTCAAGCGGATTTATCCCTAAAGCGCGTAATGAATCCAAATATAACTCTTGGATATTGTCAGGTGACGGCTTCATGATCACTTGGAACTGATGATGCTGATAAAGTCGATTAGGGTTCTCACCATAACGACCGTCAGCCGGACGGCGGGAAGGCTCTACGTAAGCGACGCTCCATGGCTCCGGTCCAATGGCTCTCAGGAACGTGTATGGGCTCATCGTTCCTGCCCCTTTCTCGACATCATAAGCATTCATCAATATGCACCCTTGTTCAGACCAATGCTTTTGTAACGTTAAAATCATATTTTGAATATTCATCGTACACCTCCAGGTTATTTAAAACGGCTTTTTTAAGATTAAAGGTCGGAACTCATTACATTTTGGCAAACAAAAAACTCCCGTCCCTATGCGAAATGCATAGGGACGAGAGTATACCCGCGGTTCCACCCTAATTGCCGTTTATTAAACGGCCTCTTTTCAAAGCAACATGCTCCGGAACGCCCTTCCCTGTAAATCCATATCCCGGCTTCCACCGTCCCGGGTTCGCTTTTTATGGAGAATGACAGATACTCTTTTCCATCAACGCAATCTTCTTATTTTGATGATTAGAATTTTATACAAACTAGCATGGAATGTCAATAGGTCAGATCCTAAAACATATCTTTCATCGTATCAATCTGTTTCAGGAACTTTTTTGATTTCAAATGCAGACCGGAATATTCCTCATAATATGCATCGATTATCTTCCGCAGTTCTTTTTTCGTTTCTGGCTTGACTGAAATGTTTCCGAGCCTTGATAAATCGAAATAATAAAAAATTCGGAGCAATTTGACGGCTGCAGGTGAAATTTTATAATGATAAGGGTCTTTCCCCAGACAGCGGTGACAGATAAAGCCCGCTTCCCGAAGCGAGAAGGAGAATTCCCCTTCCGTTTCACCACATACAGCACACTGATTCAGCACTGGGTTAATCCCATTGACGGGCAGCATCTTCATTTCAAAAATGAATTTCAAAACCTCTGCGTCATATTCCTCGTTTATGTAATGCAAGGTTTGCGAAAGCAATTCATACAAATATGGATTCGGTTTCTTATCATCGACGCTTTTATCAAGCAATTCAACAATATATGAAGCATAAGCAGTGGCAAAAAGATCCTCCCTTATGAAACGGAGTGAATCGACCATTTCGCCTTGCTGAAGACTGCCGAGTCCGGTTGATGTAGTTACAAGAAAATACCCGGAGCAAAAAAGCTGTGTGACGGCAGAAAGCCTGCTATTAGGCTTACTGGCTCCTCTAGCCATGACGCCAATTTTTCCTAGCTCACGGGTATATATAGTAATGATTTTGTTATTTTCTCCATATGCAGTACGCCTTATGACAATGCCCTCACATTTTTGGAGCATACCAAGACACCACCCATGCTCGCCAAGGCTAACCTATGAAACAGGAAAATCAATTTCTGCTAGCTCATCATTCATTCCCAAGTGTCCTTCCTGTCTCTCGACTTCTATCTCCTTAAACAGCAAATAGGTGTCCACATTACCTGTTTCAGTGAATAATTCCCAGGTAAAATCCAACATTTAAAAGCCCACCTTTCATTTTTAACTAGCAATATTAATATCCGACCATATGATTAGCTTGACCGTTTTCCAAACTTTCATGATGCGTAAATTTTGTTAATTAATACTCGCTCTCATTAAAACCATAATCGCGAAGCTGGCTTGCTTTGTTGCGCCAATCCTTCTGTACCTTCACCCACAGTTCCAAGAAAACTTTAGAGCCCAATAGGTTTTCGATATCCACCCTGGCACGGCTACCGACTTCTTTAAGCATTTTCCCTTGCTTTCCGATTACAATGCCTTTTTGTGAATCCCGTTCTACAACGATCGTCGCCATCACATTGATGGTGTCGCTGTTGTCCATTTTTTTAATTGAATCGATGACAACAGCCACTGAATGAGGAATTTCTTCCCGTGTCAGGTGCAGTACCTTCTCGCGGACCAATTCGGAAATGATAAAACGTTCCGGGTGGTCGGTCACTTGGTCAGCTGGATAAAACTGGGGACCTTCAGGCAGATGCTCTTTGATTTGTTCAAGCAGTGTATCCACATTATTTCCTTCAAGCGCAGAAATCGGAACGACTGCCGCAAATGGGTAAAGCTGTTGGTATTTTTCAATGATCGGAAGTAAATCATCTGGATGCATCGCATCGATTTTGTTTACCACCAAGAAAACAGGCGTTTTTACGGATTGAAGTTTTTCGATGATAAACTCGTCACCGCGTCCGTATCCTTCAGTCGCATTGATCATGAAGAGAATCAAATCGACTTCCTTCAATGTATTCGTTGCCACTTTCATCATGAAGTCACCAAGTTTATGCTTTGGTTTATGAATGCCGGGTGTATCGATGAAAATCATTTGTGAATCGTTTTGCGTAAGTACACCCTGGACCTTATTTCTTGTAGTTTGCGGTTTATCGCTCATAATGGCGATTTTTTGACCGATGACCCGATTCAGAAATGTACTCTTTCCAACATTAGGTCGTCCAATAATTGAAATGAAACCTGATTTGTAATCTTTTACTTGTTTATCGTCAAATAGTTTATCCATTTAAATCCTCCGGTGAAAAAGCTCCTGGAAGCAATTCCTGTACTGTTAGTTCTTTAATATCCCCATTTAAGTTGGTCAAAACGACCGGCATGTCCTTTTCGCACAGTTCTGAAATAACCTGCCTGCATGCCCCGCATGGAGAAACGGGACCATCGGTATCTGCCACGACTGCAAGTTTGGTGAATTTTTTATCGTTATGGGCATAAGCGCTGAATAAAGCTGTCCTTTCGGCGCAATTACACATGCTGTATGCAGCATTTTCTATATTACAACCATGATAGACCTTTCCATCAGCGGTCAAAAGGGCTGCCCCCACTTTAAATTTGGAGTAAGGCACATATGCTTTATCCCTTGCTTTTTTAGCTTCCTCAATCAATTCTTTTGTATTCAATTCACATCTTCCTTTCAAATTGAGTACCATTTCGGCAACCTACAGGCCAAACTTAGGCAAAAAGATAATCAATCCAACTATTATAGAAAATATAGCATATATGAATACAGCTCCGGCTGCAATATCTTTTGCCTGCTTGGCAAGCGGATGGATTTGATCCGTTACCAGGTCCACTACCCTTTCGATCGCAGAATTAACGAGCTCCAACGTAATCGTACCGGCTATGGCCGCCAAAATGAAAAGCCACTCCATCCCATTCAATGAGAAGTGCCAACCAAAGAATACGACGATTGCCGTTAACGCGAAATGAATCTTGATATTGCGTTCAGTCCGAACAGCTTCCAAAATTCCCTGACAGGCAAAAGAGAAACTTTTTAATAAAGGATACCTTTTTTTACCCTTCTCTTGAAAGTCCATATTCTTCCAAGATCTCCTTTTGTTTTGTGAACATCACTTTTTCATCTTCTTCATTCATGTGGTCGAATCCCAATAAATGAAGAAAACCATGCAGCGCTAAAAATCCAAGTTCCCGTTCAAATGAATGACCATATTCTTCAGCCTGCTCTTTCGTGCGTTCAATGGAAATGATGATATCCCCTAACATGCGGGGCATTTCCGCTCCGACAATTTCCACTTCGTCTTCGCCCATTTCTTCAAGCGCAAAGGAAATTACATCTGTAGCTGAATCTTTATGACGATATTCTTTATTGATTTCCTGAATCCTATCATTGTCTACAAATGTGACAGACAGCTCGGTGTCTTTTTCAATGTTTTCTTTTCTTGCCGCAAATTGCAGAATGCTTTCAACAAGCTGCTGAGCTTCCTCCGTTACTTCATTCGTTTCATCCATTAAATCGATAGCTAAAATCATTCTTTCACCTTCTGTCCTAATTTATCCGGCTCCGGATATTCAATCCTGGAGTGGAAGATACCATTCAGCGATTCACATAAGGAATGCTTCACGATACTCAATTCTCTCATAGTGATGTCACATTCATCAAATTGACCATCAGAAATCCTGTCCTGAATGATGAAACTTACCAGCTCTTCAATCTTCTCCGGAGTTGGGTGCTTCATCGATCTCACTGCAGCTTCCACACTATCCGCTATGCCGATGACGGCTACTTCCTTCATTATCGCCCTCGGCCCTGGATATCGGTAGGCCGCTTCGAGTGTGGACTCATCCTGTTTTTTTGCCTTATGGTAGAAAAATTTCAATAATGTGGTTCCATGATGCTGCTCTGCAATATCCACAATCTCTTTCGGGAATTTGTGACTGCGCAGCATATCCCCGCCATCTACGGCATGGGCAATGATGATATCCCTGCTCGTTTCCGGCTGCAGCCGATCATGCGGGTTCTCTTCACTCATCTGATTTTCGATGAAGAAGTGCGGCCGTTTCGTTTTACCGATATCATGGTAATAACTGCCGACCCTTGCCAGCAATCCATTCGAGCCGATGGCTTCACAAGCGGATTCCGCCAAATTGGCGACCATTACACTATGATGATATGTCCCCGGAGCCTCAATCAAGATCCTCCGCAATAGCGGATGATTGGGATTCGCGAGCTCGATAAGCTTAATCGATGATAAAATCCCGAAACCAGCCTCGAAAAACGGTAGCAGTCCCATAGTCAAAACGGCTGAACCCACTCCAGAACCCATGGCAGCAGCAGCATAATATAGGTACTCCATTCTAGTATAATGGCTGTCCATAATAAAGATGAGCGAAAAAACGAATGCCATATTGATTAAAGACAATAGCAGCCCCGCTACCAGCACCTTTGATTTGAAATTGGGCCTGGATAGAATGATGATTGCCGTCAATCCCCCGAAAATGATATACAGCCCCATCGAGAAATCCAGATTTCCAGGGGTATCACCATTAAATATAATCGTACCATACGAACCTAACAATATGATCATTGCTACCGCTAACTTATCATTCAATAATATCTTGATGAGCATCGCCGCCATGGCACCCGGGAAAATGTATTCCAGGTTCGAGTTTTTCAGGTCTGCCAGAATGCTGACCGTTTTCATGGTAGCCATTGAAAGGATAAAGACAAGACTGAAGATCAATAACTGATTGTACTTGTTATCCTTTTTGGAAATGGAATAGTAGAAATAGTAATAAAAAGCGGCAAAAGTCAGGAATATGAATAACAGCAGGCCGATATACGGGTATATGGTAGACTCCGTATTCAAGAAGCCTGCCAGTTCAAGCTGCCTATATACATCCCTGTCCACTAATTGATTTTCTTCAACGATGATCTGACCTTGAAGGATCCTGATTGGCTCCACGCTTTCAACCGCTTTCCTTCGCTGTTCCTCGGTTTTGTCCTTATCGAAAAATACATTCTGGATGATTGCCGTACGCGCAAGGGAAGTAGAGGCTTTTTTCATTTCGCCGCTAATGCTCATATAACCCAATTCCTCTACTACCTTTTTCTTGGCATTTTCGACGTCACTTGCAGCGATTCGGGAGCTCATCACATTATTCACTGCCGTAATGGTTGAATCCTTCGCTATTTTCAACTCATCTTCATCCGCCTGCACTAATGCTAGGAAAACGGATTCCTCGATATTTTTATTCACTTCATCGGTCAATTTTTCTTTTAGTATGGAAACTTTTTGAGCATCCGTCTTTACGGTCTCTTTTTTATCCTCATCCTCTTTATGATCTTCATCGGTGTCCGTTTCTTTATTCACCTCAATTGCTGAATCGAAAATGGATGAAATCAGATCGACTTTATTTTTGGCATATTCTTTTTTTAAAGAATAAACATCCGCAACCTGTTTTGAAATCTCTTCTTTTTCCTGTTCCGTCTTATAGGTATCTTCCACAGTCTTGGTTGAACGGATTGTTTGTTCAGCAGGCTTAAAAAGCTCTACCTGTACCCTTTCCGGCTTAACATTGGAGAACATCAAACCATACGCAAACAAACCAAGAATGATGAACAAAAGCACTTGAAAAAAGCGATGGACCAACAGCCCTTTTATTTGAGTGAAAAATTTCTGGATACGATTCAAGGAAGGTCCTCCTAAAAAAATGATGTTTATTATTCTAGATATGTAAAATCATAACAGTTTTCATATGAATTTTCACCTTCGTATTGATAAATGTAAAGGTTCTGTCATTTCCTATCCACTTTTTCACCATAAAGTTTGTTATTTAGACACATCACGAAAAATCCGCCGATTGAAATGGCGGATTTTTTCTTATGACTTCGCCTGCTCGTAAGCAGTGATGATTTTGGCGACAAGCGGATGTCTTACTACATCACTTTGTTCAAAATAAACAAAGGAAAGGCCTTTAACATTCTTCAATATCTCTTCTACCCGGACAAGACCTGACTTCATACCTTTTGGAAGGTCAATCTGGGTCCGATCTCCCGTAATGACCATTTTCGATCCGAAACCAAGCCTGGTCAAGAACATCTTCATTTGGGCTTCCGTCGTATTCTGGGCTTCATCCAAAATGACAAAGGCATCTTCAAGCGTACGCCCCCTCATATAAGCCAGGGGAGCTATTTCGATCGTTCCGCGCTCTATCATCCTTTGCGTCTGTTCCATCCCTAGGAGGTCATGGAGAGCGTCATACAACGGCCTTAGATAAGGATCTACCTTTTCCTTCAGATCACCAGGCAGAAAACCAAGGCTCTCCCCTGCTTCGACGGCAGGCCGTGTCAGGATGATCCGTTTAACATGTCCATTTTTCAAAGCATTGATGGCCATCACTACAGCAAGATAGGTCTTCCCGGTTCCGGCAGGCCCAATTCCAAATACAAGATCCTGTTTCTTTATTGCCTGGATATAGTATCTCTGCCCGATTGTTTTGACTTTAATGGATTTCCCCTTAGCCGTTTTAGCGATTTCCTCATCATATAATTCACCGAAATACTCCAATGTGCCTTTTCTTGCCAATTCAATTGCATAAAGCACATCTCTGGAACTAATCGCAATTCCTTTTCTGACCACTGTCAATAATGCCTTGAGGATTTCCTCCCCCATCGTTACCCGCTCGATATCCCCGGCAACACTCACCGCTTCGCCCCGGGTTATGACGGAAATGCCAAGTTCCTCTTCGAGCACTTTTACATTTGAATCTCCATTGCCCAATAAAGCGATCGCCTCATTGGGTGATTCGATTTCGAGCTTAATTACTTTCACATCATCTGCCATTCGTTAGTCTCCTTGAATGATTGGCTGTCCAATCGCTATATCTTCAATAACTTGGTAATGTATAGATAATTTAACTTTACCATTCTCCATGCTTTCGTGCAAAATTTTTTCCTCGACGATTTCATCTTCCTCGTCTAAATGTTTTTTTAATTCCGCTTTAGCCATTTTCCTGCCTTCCTCAACGGCTTCTTTCTCCGTATAACTTCGTACAATATCTTCCTTGCTCCTTAAGGTCACTTGTTTATAAGAAATAGGCAATTCCCATTGAAGAAAGTGAAAAGGCCTCACTGTCGTTTCCTTTTCCTGTTTTTCATATCCCGGATCCTTGAAACCCCATACCGGAAGGGAAAAGCCCCCCATTTTCAAAAAGTGCTTGCTCGTTTCATCCCCGTTAAAAACAGAAAACTTGGTTTTTAACGGAACCTCCACTTTCGCTTTATACCACGTTTTCCCTTTTATTACTCCCTTTGCGGATACAATTTCCTGTTTATCCTCTTTTCCAATCAACCCTGATACAAGAAGTTGTCCTTTTCCTACATAATCATTCACATTAACAATAGATTGTCCTTTTTCAACGAACATATCAGTGATGATCGCTTTTTTTGATGCTACCAAATTCTGTGGAGATGTTTTCTCGACCTCTTTAGGCTGCCGTTTTTCCACAACCCGAAAATGATATGTCGTTCCCTTTAGCTCAACCCCCACCCATGTCAATGCACCAATCCGGTCCGACAGCTTACGCTGAATCGTATCCACATCATCAACAAAGAATTGCACTTTACCGATCTTCACGCCCATCTTGTCCAATTCTTTCCGGATGGCATGCTCGGTTGCCGGTTTGGCATCTTGAACCTCAATGCCCCATACCATATTGGAAAGCACGAATATGCAAAGCAGGAAAGCGATCATCCCCGCTAAAAACCCGCTGTTTTTCATGACTCTCTTCATCAGGAAAGGGAAACCCTTTCCCTGCATGAATTTTACTTTACAATCACTCTTACGCATGACCTGACGGAGTTTGGGGATATCCCTGATTTCCATATGGAAAATCAGGGCTTCACTTCCGACACGCTTCACTTCCCAGATATGAAGCCCCCTTCTCGTCAGCATATTAATCAACCGTTCTGCACCTTTTCCATAAGCCTTCACCTTTACATAGCCTGTATAATAGTTTGTCCATTGGTTTTTCATGGAGACCTCCCGGGATCATTCATTGATAAAATAAACCTTGTCAATTTTGCCTTCGAGCATGATTTCTTCCGGCAAAATCGTCTTTATGACAAAGGCATTTCCCTTTATCAGCAACTGCCCATTTTTCAGCATCAACCGTACTTCGCTGTCTGTGAAAGCCAATAAGCCACGATGGTTTTCAATATAAATATGTAATTGTCCGATCATTGTAATTCGCGGCAGGTCCATCATGACATCTTGCGGAAGGTCCATTGTTTTGGTCATAAGCTGTTTCACTTTTTTTCCCCAATTGCGTGCCATAAAAAAGAACCCCCTTTCATCTCAATGTATGAGATTACTTACAGACTGTAGCTATGATATAATTTAATCTTAATACCATACTATTCTATAGGAGTTCATAACATGCTAATTAAAACGGTAGCCATCTATAATCGAATCTCAAGGGATAATAATGAATCTGAAGATGTTCTACTCAATCACAGAACAATTACTACAAGATTATGCGAATCAAAATCATATAAGTACACGTTATATGAAGAGATTGAATCGGGAGGCAAATTTGAAGAGAGAAAAGTCCTATTACAATTACTTAAAGATATTGCACAAGGCTTGTATGATGGACTAGTTGTAGTCGAACTCAGTAGGATTGCTCGTGATAATCTCTATTCACAAATGATTGCAAAGGTATTAGAAGAGAATGATGTACCCATCATCACTCCAAGCAGAATATTGAATCTGAACGATGAATCAGACCGTTTTATCTTTGATATGGAATCAATGATATCAAGTAAAGAGTTAAAAACCATCATTCGCAGAATGAGGAACGGTAAAATAGAAGGTGTAAGACGAGGTCAATGGGTGCAAGGTGTCCCTCCCGTTGGATACAAACGAGGGGACGACAAGAAGCTTGTAATAGTTGAATCAGAAGCTAACCTTGTTCGACAGATATTCAACTATGCTGAGAACGGTAATGGAATCCCCACGATCGTAAGAAAGCTAACTGGACAAAAAACGAGAACTGGTAAAGCATTCACTTTAACTTCTATTAATACCATACTTAAAAATGAAACCTACACAGGAAGAATTATATACAATGTTAAAGATAAGAAAGGGAAAACCACTGAAACAATTATCTCAAAGAATGCTCACGAAGCAATCATTAGCAAGGAACAATTCATTACAGTACAACAAGCTGTCAGAGGGCGAGTAAGCGGTGATTTAGAAGTTCGAAACCGTTCTAGGGGCAATGTGATATCTATATTAAAAGACCTTGTATACTGTATGGAATGCGGTTCGAAGATGGGAATGAAGAAGGATTCCAAACAAGCTAATACAATCTATCTCAAAGCTTGTAAATGCGGAAATAGGGGCATTGTAGAAAACAAATTGCTAGAACAATTCATTACTGATTTTGAATTTTTGGAAAGGTTCTATCGTGATGAATGGCAGAAGGCACTTGAAATCCCTAAAGTTGACTCAAAAGATAACCTAGTACAAGCTATAAAGGAAATTGAAAAAACACAGGGTAAATTGAAAAAGCGACTTGCGGGATATATTGAAATGCGTGCAGACGGAGATTTAACAAGGGAACAGTTTCATGATAAGAAAGCAAGTACAGAAGCTGAATTGCAGCGTTTATCTGAGACCATTGATGACCTACAAGAGAAATTGCAATCATTAGACATAGAAGCCTTAAGCAATCAATATGAAGCTAAATTGGAGCGGATAATGCAGTTCCATACAACCTATCAAAGCGGGGAATTAGAAGAATGTAACAGGCTGTTAAAGCTGATAATTAAGAAGGTTAATTACGTAAGGGTAAATGAAAGAATTGAAGTTACAAGTCCATTAGAAGGATATTATGAAGTTGAACAAGGTGATTTTGTTGATTTGTCTATACACCCAAAGGATATCCTATGAAGTATGAACAATGGTATCCTTTAGCTTAACAGTGATTGACAGTATGTATTGATTTGCTCCTGAGTGCATCTAAATTACTGATATGATTTATTGTTCCACTTAGTTATAAGTATGATAACCTCACAGTAAAAACAATGGATTAAGGGTGATAAATTGAGTAGTAACGAAAAAGAGGTATATAAGCAATTCATACCCATTGATATGAGAACCATTCAAGATAAAAAAGATGGAGTTAACTATGAGTTTACATCCACTGCGGTCAATGAAGAAAGAACCGAGGAATTTAAAGCCAAATATAACTTAACTTTCGAAGAAATAACCCCACATTATGTAAAAATAGAATGGAATCTTGAACAACTAAACAACGAAGAACAATTAGAGAAAAAGTATCCCTTCCTCTATAGAATGATTAAACGTAGAGTACACTTCTTAACAACATTAATTGAGTATTCAAGAGAAAAAATAGTTAGTCCCGTAGCACGAAATGAAGGGAACTACTATTTTTTTGCATCATCAAGATACTTAGCAAAATACTTTAGTAGTTACAATACGTGGAATCGAAACATTTCAATCTTTTGTACGGTAGGGTTATTGAACAAAATCAAATACGATGAAACTAATAATCGAATGACAGAGCGTAGAGCAATTAGTCAAACAAAAGCATTAGCCAAAAAAATGGGTATAGACTATAAAAAGCTGTCACCCATCAATTTTTACACTATCCCTCTTTACAATGATGAATTGTTGACTGAAGCAAATCGAAGAGCCAAACTCCTTATAGATAATAATTTTCGTGCAAATGGATTCAGCAAGTTCTTCTTAATAAGGGTATTTGGACAAGAGTTTGCAGATTCAGTATTCCATGATGAACGCTATATATCAGAGTACAGTCAATATGTTCAAACTCAGATTGAGAGGTTTATCTTAAATGATATCGATCGTCACGGGTACACAACTAAAGACAGAATATTAAGGTATGTACAAATAGATTACTCTCAACTGCAACCTTGGGAATATGGATTTAATAAAGAAAAGCAGAACAAAAAGGCAATATTAAGCAGAGAATTTGATAGGAGCATATCTGAAATTAAGGAGAAGTATACCTTAGAGTACAAAAAGGCTAATAAGGAATTGAAGGAAAAATTTAACTTGAAATCAAGTAAAACCATCATCTTTAAAAATTAGGCTCTGTTAAAGGATGTTGTTGATATTCTTGACGAACTAACGAGGCAGGCAACAAGCATAGTGTACTCGTACTGTGCTGTATTAAAGATAAACACTACTTAATAACTCATATCTTCAATGCTTCAGGGCATCTTATTTAATAATAAGAAAGGGCGTGATTGTTATTAGGTTATTAAGATTATTTGTCCTATGTATTCCTTTTTACTTCACATTCACTGGAACAACTTACGCAAGTAATGACAGTAAAGAGTTTGAAAAGTCGCTTTCTGAAATTGGTTACACTTCAGTACATCAAGCTTTACAAGATAGTAATAAGCATTTTAATCATACTATTTCTTTGCCTATTCAATTACCTCCAGTACCGTTCACTCATAATTACGGCAGGTTTAATAACCCTAAAGGTAAAATCAATGATGGCTTTGAGGTTGAATACTTTAATAAAGGCCTCTCTGAAAACCACTATATGATTCGGGTTAGACCAGTTGAAAATAGAATTAAATTTAAAAAAGGTTTTATTGACCAAACTTTCAAATTAAATGATGGAAATACTGCCATATATAGTGCCAAGGCTTCTAGTGTGATTAACCTTTTAATTTTCGAAAAAGATGGATGGCAATATATGTTAAGTGTTGATAAGAGAATTTCTGATAAAGTAACATCAGAAACATTGGTGGAAATTGCAAATTCTGTAAAATGAATTACCAAATTAACAAAGCCAAAAATTAAAGCAGCCATTCGGCTGTTCTCTTTTCCGCTCTTTTAGAACGTATGTTCGAATTCACTATGAATTAGATTAATGGAGCAGATGATTGGACTTGGGTTGGTTTCAAGACATGATACGGCAAGCTAATAAAACCAGTCTTTTATTTTGTTTTCGCAAAAAGCTATATTGATTGTAAAGCATTGTACTTAAACGGGGACTGAACGGAGAAACTAATACAGAAATTTTCAATTAGAAATGAGGAAGTAAAATGGTATTTCTTATTCGTTTATTCATTGCCCTAATCCTGTTAGGTAGTAGCCCAATGACAACCACGGCTAAAGAAATTAAGTATAATCACAACAGCGTAACGATTTCAGAAATAAAGAAAAAGGTTGACTTTACCGTTTTGACTCCCAAAAAGATTCCTGATTATTGGACATTAGATACCAAAACTACTCCTTGGATAATGCTACATTATATGGACAGCAACGATACAAAGCTAATGGTTGCTATTCATCAGAGTAGAGGTTCAACATTATCAGAAGCCGAATTACCCCCTGCTCAGCAAGTTGATATTAATGGAAATAAGGGTTATTTTTTAAAGTGGGTAGATAGTGGAAATGTGGATAATAATGGGGAAATCATTACTGGTGGCTTACTTCGTTGGATTCAAGATGGAACGTACATAGAAATGAATAGTTCAAGATTATCGGAAGAAAAAATGTTAGAAATTGCAAGGTCAATGAAATAGGTTTGTAAAATAACGTGTGCTTTAGTTAATCATTACAATCAATACAAAAGCTTGAGGGTAGTTTACATCCTCAAGCTTTTTTCTGTATCTACTACTATTTCAAGATAGGCTTTTCCATATTTAGAATTGTATGTTCCCAAATGCTTGAATAACCTTATCCATTTGGGAAGCTAAATAAGAAGCATCCTCTACAGCAGGTCTTATTTTGCTTAAAGACTCCTTTGCTCTACGGATAACAGATGGTTTTGGTTGGTTTCCAGCTTCAATAGAATTTGTTGCTTCTTCCACAAAATCAATAGCATCTTCTTTATCAGTGGCATTTTCAATTTTTGTTTCCTTCAAAATGGCAATGAGGTCTTTAGCCAACGTTAGAAGTTCTTCATTACCACTTTGATTGTTCGTTTGGTTAGCTTGAATATTTCCTGTTTCAGTAAAGTTGAGTTGCCCAACGTTTCCATGTACTAATACTTTTGCATTTGGTTTTTCATCAATACCCAATTCGATCGCCTTCTCTTCCAAATAGTCTGTTATATGATTTACTAATAGCTTTACAACTTCCCTGTTAAACTCACGAATACTGTCAGAAATCTTTGCACCACGGTACATTGCATAACTACGTGAAATAGTATCGTATCTGTCAAAATTCTCCGTGGCGTATTTTAAAAGCTGATAAATGAAAGCTATTTCTTCATTTACTTTTATTGGAATGTTAAATTTATCATGATAGTTCCGTTGTTCTATTATTTCCTTCATATCAAACTCTAGAACATTGTTTTTACTTATAAAGTCGGACAGGATTGGCTCACTGTCTATGTTCGAAATAAACCTTATAGCTAACCTCATTGCTTCATTTGTATTTTGAGCATTGAGTAAATCCCCTGCAGTTCTTCTGAATTGCCTAGATATTAATTTGAATTCTTTTACATCGATGATTTTTTCCAATTAATTCACCCCACAATATGGACAAAACGGCTTTATTGTCTTAGACAATAGTGAGAGTTTTGCATTTCTATTACAGCATATGAACTCAATTTGCTCCAAGTCGTCATTCTCATACAATGCCCTTGGTTGTGTAATTGGTAACGACTTGCCTCTTTTAAAAGTTATGTTCTTGCTCTTCTTTGCAGTTTTCTCTAAGCCTTTAAACATGTCATTCAACATATCCATTGCTTCGTTCATAACAAGTGTCTCTGCATGTTCTAATATATCATCAGTGTAGTATGAGGAAATGGGACTTGGTAACCCACAATTGGGACAAAACACCTCAAGAACATCATCTTCTTGAACTTCGTTTGTTTTCAGTTTGAATTCTTCACTGCATAAAGAGCATTTAAAAGAACTAAAACCCTCAATATCACTTTGTTTTGAAATGACAAAGTTCTTTCTCATTTACACACCCACTCCCAGTTTTTGCCTCTCTATAGTTAATTATAATACAAGTAATAAAGTTTGAGCAGTTTTTCGTAAAATCAATCCCCTTATAAACTCCCTTGATTTCACACCAAACTAATAGATGACAGTTCTAACAAGAAGGTAAGCTACGATCGTGGCTTGAAAAATTCAAATTCATTATCAACAAAAGGACAGATTAGTTCAACAAACAACTTAATACATGGTGCTTTATGGTAAAGTTAAAGTTGTGGATGGGGTTGAGTTAATTGACGAAAATTCCCCTTGTTAACTGCTTTAGATAAGGCTGTGGTATTGGGGAAGCCATTACAACAAGGAGGATTCTGAGTGAGTTTATTTGATGAAGTTCTGAAAACAAATATTGAAGACTGGACTGAATATCCAGTCCTTAATACATTGAGTAAAGCGATATTAGCTGGTCAACAAATTCTAGAATTGTGCGCTAGTAAAGATAATTTAAAACACCATGATGTAATCATTATTTCGATGTATAGAAAGGTACTAGAGCAAGCAGATGGCTTATTTATTCTTCTAGACCATGAATCAAACAGTGCAGCCACCTCAGCAATTAGAACATTGTACGAAACATTTATTGGTATACAATTCATTTTTGAAAAAGAGAACTTATTGCCAAATCGTGCAAACTCATACTATGTTGCTTACATGCACGAACAATTAACATGGGCAAAAAATGCAGCTAAATACGACGAACTCTCAGATGTATACTCTTTAGAAGAACTGAAAGAAAGAGTAGCAAATTTCAAATCCTCTTTGTCAAAAGAACCGTTGAAATCTGTAAATAAAGTATGGCATAAAGAAAAAGCAAAGTTAGAAAAGAAAAACAAACATTTTCCTCCCAAGTGGTATAGTCTCTATGGGGGTGCAAGTAGTTTTACTCAATTAGCCTCAAGATTTGAAGGCACGCATCCTTTATTGTATTCAGGCTATTCATTAGAAAGCCATGGATATACAGCACTACAGAATATTTTAACTGACGAAGAGACAAAGAAACAATTCCTCGCACCACTTAGATATCGTCATTCTGGTTATGATACCTCCTGCCTTCTTGGCAGGAGTATTGTAGATTGGTGTTCATCTTTAATTGTTATTCGTTATTGTCCCGAGATTATACTTGAGGTTGATGAATTCTTTACCTCTAACCGCTAGAAACTGTGAGTCTAACAAGAAGGTAAGCAACGATCGTGACTTACCTTCTTGCGTTCGTTATACGGTTTCCTTAACCTTGACTTTTAACTTCAACTTCAATCCTAATATGCTTCAGAAAATACATATCGTATTTGTTCAATTTTTATGAGTTCTGTAGCAGTTACTTCTACATTTTCTTGCGTAAAAAGAACCACATTTTGCGACGTACCTAATGAACTATCAAATATAATACCATCGTAACCCTCATTTTTAATAAACTCAGTAACGTATTGTGTTGCAATGTATTCAAGATAAGAATCACTTGGCGAAATTGGTTGAGACATTTCAGAACTGAGATTATTAAAGAATTGAAGTTGGCTTATTGCTTCATCAACATTTTCACTTTTCATATAATCAAATAAACTTTTGTCATTAAAAACCGAAAAGTTAATGGTATTTAGACTCTCTTTTAAGTTGAATGTTGCTATCGTTATTAATGCTCCGCACGAAGGTCTTACTTCAGCTATTGCAGTTTCCTCACTACCTGCTAAATAAAGATAAGGTATTCCATCTGGATTGGCTCTTCCTGCCCTCGCTCGGTGAATTGGTGGCATTCCCATATCAAACAAATTTGCAGCGTGAGGGGCAGTTTTACCATCTGCGCTACCAACTCTTGCTCGAAAAAGAGTATTTTCTTTATGTACCAATTTATAAAACTCCCAAGGGGGGTTAGACAACAATTTTTCAATTTCAACTGGAAGTGAATTAATAAATCTATTCTGATGTTTAACTGAGTTTTTGTACTTATACCACTCATTAGTTAAATGGTTGTAGTCAGAATTAAATACGTAATACCCCTCGTATTTCATGCCATGGATTTGGCATAACTTAATCAGTAACGTATCATCCGCAGTGGAATTTGAAAACAGCTTCCATTCCCCTATAGTAGAATACAACGTTTTACTTGTTATACCTTGATTTTCTATATACATCTTTTTAAATAGACTAAACATCTTTGCAAAAATTTCATTGTCCAAGTATAAACACTTTTCATCAATTTGTTTGCAAAAATCGCAATTACCTATAAAACCATTTTCATTTATGTAACTCCAAAAACCATCGTCTTCAAAACAGTTAACACAGCATTTTTTCATTTCCTCACCCGACTTCCCAATGATTACCAAACCATATGGTATACTTTTAACCTTGAGGTAGAAATTACCACTAAGGTTCATTATAACACGCTCGGAGACGCTTATAATGGCATAGGGTGAGGTTTTGCACCTTTCCCCCTTATCATTTATATCTGAACGTGGTGTAAGCCTGCTACAGGATAGTTTGTTTGATGATTTGTATATCGGAAACCGCCCTTACTCACATACACTCAATCGTTTATTGTTCGATACGATGCAATTAATAGGGATGTTAAACATTCATAAATCATTAAATGTGATAGAAAAACACTTATTTTGTTCGATAGCAATCATCGAATGAATTTTAGTCCTAGATAATGAATCACTGCCATTCTTTTAGCAGGGTGTTCTTGGAGTAAAGATTACTGTTTAGAATCGTAACTGAATAACTACCCTTTTATCGTATTGTTTTTGATTAAAGTGCAAATACTTGAAAGTTATTGCACCTTTTTAATGACCTTGCTATAATAAGCATCAAGAGGTGCAATAACTTAGTGCAATAAATGAATGATGAAAAGTGAGGAATTAATAATGAAATATGGATATGCAAGAGTTTCAACAATTGCACAAGATTTAGAGGTTCAAATCCAAATGTTACAAGCAGAAGGATGCGAGGTTATATATAAGGAGAAGTTCACAGGTACTAAAACAGATAGACCTGAGTTCAACAAGGTGCTTGACGTATTACAAGAAGGCGACACATTAGTCGTCACAAAACTAGATAGATTTGCTAGGTCGGCACTTGAAGGTATTCAAACGGTTAAGGCGCTATTTACAAGAGGTGTAAAGGTTCACATTCTTAATATGGGACTGGTTGAAAACACCCCAACAGGCAGACTGATTTTCAATATATTAAGTTCATTCGCAGAGTTTGAACGAGATATGATTGTAGAACGAACTCAAGAAGGTAAAGCATTGGCAAAACAACGTGATGATTTCAGAGAAGGTAGACCTAGAAAACACTCCAAGCAACAAGTACAACACGCATTAGAATTGTTAAAGACTCACACATACAAAGAAGTTGAAGCAATGACTGGAATAAAGAAGCGAACACTGATTAACAGGAAGAATGAACTAGAAGCAATGCAATAATAAAAGACTCCTCAAGGGGTCTTTTATTTATGTTGAAGATACGGGGGGTATATTTCAACATTTTCACTGGTGTCTTGGGCAGGATAACCCCATAGTCGGTTCATCCACACGCCATAATAAATTCATTCTTTCTGTAGTTAGTGTAAAGATAAAAAGAACCCCCTTTAAAACATCTCATATGTATGAAATGAAAGAGGGTTCTAGCACAAAATTATAAGTGAATGAAAGTCTATTTTTTCATGCTCATTTAATGACGGTCTAAAAAAAGCCCGGGGCTCCGAATCACCTTCTGGACCTATGAAGACTTCTCTTCGCTCTTGGCGGTCCCAGCACTTCTGACATGATGATGCCATCAATCAGCTGCTTTTTGCCAAAAGACGGTCCTTTGCGATAGACCGGACTGTTATTATCAGAAATCGTTGATGTAAGTTGATCCGCCTTCGCTTTTTGATGCAAACGCTCTTGATCGTACTTCTGCTGCAGCCGTCTAAGCTCCGCAATCCTTTTGTTCGCTTCGTTCTTCGTTTCATCGATCACTTCTGCAGCCTGAGCTGCCTGCTGTTCGACTTTCCTTACGGGAGCAGGTGCAGGTCTTTGCTGCTGATTCCCTTGCTGCATTTCACCTTGAAGCTCCTGCATTACCTCCTGCCATTTCTTTTTCGGAGGCGTGTTAGGATCTTGAGGCTGTTTTTTCTTTCCTAACATGGATGATAAAATACCGATCAAGACAATGATAAGGAATGGGTTCTCGAGAAAGAAATCAATAAAATCTCCCATTTAAAGACCTTCCTTCCCTGACCTAATTATTATTATGGTTATTGTTGTTATCTTTTGGATTGTCTGATATTTTACTGATGGAATCGCGCATATCCGTATCGGCCGTGATATTTTGGATATTCATATAATCCATCACTCCAAGGTTTCCGCTTTTCAGTGCATCGGCCATGGCCAATGGAACTTCCGCTTCGGATTGTACAACCTTCGCTCTCATTTCCTGAACACGGGCAACCATTTCCTGTTCAAGCGCAACAGCCATTGCACGTCGTTCTTCGGCCTTTGCCTGGGCTATTTTCTTATCGGCTTCGGCTTGGTCCGTCTGTAATATGGCCCCGATATTTTTACCGATATCCACTTCAGCGATATCAATGGATAGGATTTCGAATGCCGTTCCTGAATCCAACCCTTTCGATAAAACCGTTCTTGAAATCAAATCGGGGTTCTCCAGTACATCCGTATGCATTTTCGAAGCACCGATCGTCGATACGATCCCTTCACCTACACGGGCAATGATCGTCTCTTCACCGGCACCACCGACCAGGCGTTCAATATTGGCTCGGACCGTGATCCTTGCCTTCGCTTTCACTTCAATACCATTCATCGCCACACCAGAGATGAATGGAGTTTCGATAACTTTCGGGTTAACGCTCATTTGAACGGCTTCCAGTACATCACGGCCAGCAAGGTCAATAGCTGCACCCCGTTCGAAAGGCAGCACGATATTGGCACGTTCTGCAGCAATTAATGCATTTACCACTCGATCGACATTACCGCCTGCAAGGTAATGGCTCTCCAATTGATTCGTTGAAACATTGATTCCAGCCTTATGGGCCTTGATAAGAGGGTTGACGACCCTGCTTGGTATAACACGGCGAAGCCTCATCCCAACTAATGTAAATATGCTGATTTTGACTCCTGCCGCTAAAGCAGAAATCCATAACATTACTGGTACGAATGTGAAAAACACTGCCAATACGATGATAGCAGCAATCACTGCCAGTACAATAAATATCGTTCCTGAAGTTATCACTAAATGATTCATCCTTCCTGTATCTTTTGATTTTAATTTGAATCCGGAATTTCCCGGACGACTACCCTTGATCCTTCAACTTTAACGATAATGATTGTCGAACCTTTGGAAATAAAACTTCCTTCGGACACGACATCCACTCTTTCTTCTTTGACCAAAGCTGTACCTGAAGGCCTCAAATCTGTTAGGGCCTTCCCTTCTGCACCTAATAAATCCAAACGATTCGGATTGCTGACATATCCTTGTTCCGTTTTTGTTGCATCGGTTAATATCATTTTCCTGAAAAATTTCATCTGTTTTCCAAACACCTTTACAAGTAGGATGAATACCAAAATGGATACGGTGACCGCAATTAGCAAGGAGATCGTCATATGGACCGGATCACCTGTCGCGAGGAACAGACTCCCCACTATCGCTGTAAACCCGAGCAGCCCGATAATCCCCCCTGGGATAAAAAATTCAATTAGTACGAGAATGACCCCAATGATGAACATCGCTAACGATTCGTATCCGGTGATACCAGCGACAAGGTGACCATAGAAGAATAAGACAAGACTGGTGATTCCAATGACCCCCGGAATTCCAAAACCAGGTGAAAACAATTCCATCACAATCCCGATTCCCGCTATCGTCAATAAAATGGGAACGACTATCGGATTGGTCAAAAAGCGGGCAAGTTTCTCAGGGAAGCTTTCTTCGATTGACCGAATATCAGCATCTTCAACTCCAAGTATACTATACAGCTCCGCTTTCCCAGAGACGGTGCCTTCACTATATCCAGCCTTTTTTGCCTGTTCGGCTGTAAATGTCAGCAACTTCCCTTTTTCAGCTCCATATTCGGGTAGATCGATGTCAACATCCGCCATCGCCTGGGCGTATATGGGATCACGCCCATTTTGTTCAGCGGCAGTTTTCATGGCAGCCAACCAATAAGATTGCGCTTTCTTACCTGCAGCGTTCCCCGTTGAATCAATAACAGCCGCAGATCCCATGGTGGCACTCGGAACCATATAGATCTCATCTGCACTTAGAGAAATGTATGCCCCAGCAGATAAAGCCCTGTTATTGACGTAGGCAACTGTCTTGATTGGTGAATCGGACAGTAACTTTGCAATTTCCCCTGCTGCATCCACAGCACCTCCAGGGGTATTCACCTCGAAAACGACAAGATCTGCATCAGCTGCTTCAGCAGTGGTCAGTGCGCGTTCCAAAAAGGCCGAGAGTCCCTTTTCCACCGTCTCTTCAATTGGTACATGGTAAACGATCTTCTCGTTTGCAGATACCGTCGAACCCCCAAAAGAAGACATGGTGAACAGCAATCCAAATAAGAGTACAGATAAATAACGCCAAATTTTCAACGGAACGCCCCCTTTCCCGTATTAAACGCGGTAAGCGCCCCTATACCCAGGAACCTACCAATAAATTCAGCCCGCAACTAAAATTCGAATAAGGAGCAAATGAAGCAACCCTTTACCCTGTTCTTTAGTTATTACGTATGTATATGAAAAAGGTTTCAAAAAAAGCAAATAAAATTAAAAGTGCCCCTATTATCTTGGCTTCGTTTCAATAATATACGCATAAAATTCATGAAATACACAAAAACCACAGGCAAGTTGCCTGCGGTTAGGTTTCGAGTTTTAAGTTTAGAGTTTAAGATAGATGTTGTTGTACTAATTTGTTTACTAGAGAACCATCCGCTTTACCTTTAACTTTAGGCATTAAAGCTCCCATAACTCGCCCCATATCTGCTTTGGATGTTGCATTGATTTCTAAAATCGTTTGTTTAACGATTTTAGAAATGTCTTCTTCTGAAAGTTGCTGAGGCATATATGCCTCTACGTATACTAGTTCGGTGCGGACTTTATCCACGAGATCTGAACGACCTGCGTTTTCAAACTCCTGGAGGGAGTCTTTGCGTTGTTTTAATTCGCGAGAGAGCACTGTCAATTCTTCATCATCTGTTAAATCTTGTCTCTGCTTCATGGCTTCGTTTTGAATAGAAGCTTTCAGCATCCGAATAACAGATAGTTTGTCCTTTTCCTTGTTCTTCATCGCTTGTTTCATATCATTATTTAAACGCTCGAGAAGACTCATCTTTCCACCCTCTCTTAGAATTTACGTTTTCTTGCAGCTTCAGACTTTTTCTTACGTTTTACGCTTGGTTTTTCATAAAATTCACGCTTCCTAGCTTCCTGAAGCGATCCTGCTTTAGATACAGTACGTTTGAAACGACGAAGAGCATCTTCAAGCGATTCGTTTTTACGAACGACGGTTTTAGACATCTCTTTCCCTCCCTCCGAAAACAACACACTAACTCAAGTTGTCAACATGTTATACATGTACTAAACAATTATAATATATCATCTTTAGCAGGTCAACCAATATAATCAAACTTATTTTGAATATAATCATGTTATTATCATAATTTTTCACTAAACGATGATTCAACTTGCATGAAAATCCAATTTATAGCATGTCTCCCGTTGATGGGCCATAAGCTTACTAAGAGGTGACAGTCATGCATGAGCTATTTTTATTCATTTTATTCATTGCGATATTTTTGGCGGGTATGTCAGTTTTACGAATTGGACTGTTCAATATGTCCGGTGCAGCATTAAAAACTTTTCTCTCAAAGGTTACGGATAAGCCATGGAAAGGCTTCTTGGCCGGAACCATCTTTACCGGGATCCTGCAGAGCAGTTCGGCGGTCATGGTCATGACGGTCGGCCTCGTTTCCGCAGGTAGCTTAACATTCCCGCAAACAATCGGGATTATTCTGGGAACGAATATCGGCTCCACCTTTACAGCAGAGTTCATGACGTTCTCTTTGGATCGTTGGATCATTCCCGGTGCCGTAAGCGGCGCTTTCCTTTGCTTCATGCCAAAAGCATTACCGAGAAGCATAGGGATGTCCCTGATCGGAATATCATCCATCTTCGCGGCGATGAGCGGTTTTAAAACGCTTTCGACACCGATTGCAGCCTATCCATCCATACAAACGCTCATCCATTACATAGAGGGCCATATGAGTTATGCCCTATTTGCGGGGATATTATTGACGGCACTCATTCACTCCAGTTCGGCAACCATCGGGATAGCCATGAGCTTTTTGATGAATGGGGAGTTATCTGTCTCCTCGGCAATCATCATCATGCTCGGATCGAATATAGGCACCTGCATCACCGGATACATGGCCAGCATCGGTTCTGGCAGACAAGCTGCCTTCACAGCTTATGCACATATTTGGCTGAACGTCATCGGGGTTGCCGCATTCCTGCCTTTTGTGGACATCCTGGAAAGGACTGCTGCCTTTTTCACCGAAAACAAAGGCACACAGCTCGCGCATGCCAGTGTCATTTTCAATATCTTGACCTCTTTGGCCGTCTTGCCATTCGCACGGCAATTCTCCAACCTCATTCTTTTGGTGCATCGGCCACTCTTAAAAAAATAAGGGCTGTCCATCTTTCTGGGCAGCTCCTGGAGAAGAATGGATCTGCAACAGATATAAAAGGATAAGATTGACGGGAGGGGTTTTTCAGCAAATCTTTTTATAGTTAGTTTTATGCTTTAATAAGCTCAAACCACTCAATATAACAGCAGCTAGTATCAAAACGATCAAACCTTCTTACTGACATTAGAAATAAAACGGTTATTAAAGTATTAAATACCCAAACATTCCACCATGCATTTCACCACTCATCGTAAATTGTGTTAATGATAAAGAAAATAAGACCCGATTAAACATAAGCACGTTTACTCCCTGCTTGATACCCCCTAAATCCACAATAAACTTATTTTTGAATTTATGGGTTCCAAAAATGATACGGGTCCTCTTTTTTTCATGAATGAAATAGGCGCAATGAACAAAGGCATGGGCTATTACCAGTTGAATTACAATCCGATTTATATTGGAATCAATAAAAAACAGGCGGAGAAAAAATAATTCATTTTTCTCCGCCTGTTTTATTTCATGGACTTATTATAAGGTCCTTACAATATCAATAATCGGAATCAGCCGTTAAGCCCTTTACGATGGAGACACCTGCACTCGCTCCAATTCTTGTAGCACCAGCTTCAATCACTTTCTGGGCATCGCTTGTGTTGCGGACCCCGCCTGAAGCTTTGACACCGATATCCGGGCCAACCGTTTTTCTCATAAGCGTAATATCTTCAACTGTCGCTCCGCCGGTCGAAAAACCAGTTGATGTTTTCACATAATCCGAACCGGCTTTTACGGCCAATTCACATGCACGGACTTTTTCTTCATCGGTCAATAAAGAAGTTTCAATGATCACTTTTGAAAGAGCCTTACCAGTGGATGCAGCTACCACAGCACGAATATCCCGCTCTACCAATTCATCATCCTTGTCCTTCAATGCGCCGATATTGATTACCATATCGACTTCGTGAGCGCCATTGGCGATGGCATCTTTCGTTTCAAAAGCCTTGGTTTCCGGTGTATTTGCACCTAGAGGGAAGCCGATAACCGTACAAACTTTCACTTCTGAACCTTCCAAAAGTTCACTTGCATATTTCACCCAAGTTGGGTTTACGCATACTGAAGCAAAGTTATACTCTCTCGCTTCTTCGCATAATACTTTTATTTGCTCTTTGGTTGCATCTGCTTTTAATAACGTGTGGTCAATTAAACCTGCTACATTTTGTGACATTAATAAATCCTCCTCAAAAACAATCTATTACTAGTTGTACGTACCTCTCATGATACCATAGTTTATTCATTTTGACGATATATATAGTCTTTACCCGAAAGAGCCAAGAAAACACATCAAAAAAAAGACAGCGATTAACCGCTGTCTTAGATATTGGATGCTTGTTGCAACGGAAAATCCTTCACGACCGTCACGAACTGACCTTCACTAAATGGATAGCCAGACTTTGTAATTTTCACTTTGACGATTTCACCGACCATGTCTTCCGAAGCCGGGAAGACGACTTTCATGTAATTATCGGTGTAGCCCTCATAAAGGCCATTTTCCAACTTCGTTTCAGGAATGACTTCCAGAACTTCCCCCTCGAATCGGGAGGCATACTCTTTTGCCAACTGATCCGACAACGTTATAAGACGGTGAACGCGTTCATTTTTGATATCTTCATCCACTTGATCTCCCATACGGGCAGCCGGAGTCCCTGTTCGTTTTGAATAAGGGAAAACATGAAGTTCGGAGAATTTATATTTTTCTATAAAGTTATATGTCTCCATGAATTCTTCCTCGGTTTCACCTGGGAAACCTACGATGACATCAGATGTAACAGCAAGTCCCGGAAGTGCAATTTTCAACTTTTCGATTCGATCACCGAAGAAATCCATCGTATATTTACGTCTCATCCGTTTTAGAACTGTATCGGAACCCGATTGGATTGGTATATGCAAATGACGCACCACTTTTTTCGAATTCGTCAGCACTTCAATGATTTCATCTGTAATTTGGCTGGCTTCAATGGATGAAATACGGATACGCTTCAGCCCATCGACTTTTTCCAAGTCCCGCAGCAGCATCGCCAAATTATAGTCTTTCAAATCGTCCCCGTAGCCGCCAGTATGAATTCCGGTAAGGACTAGCTCTTTATAGCCTGCCTCGACAAGCTGTTCAGCCTGGTGAACGACTTCTTTTGGATCGCGGGAACGCATCAAGCCACGTGCCCAAGGGATGATGCAGAAAGTGCAGAAATTATTGCAACCTTCCTGAATCTTAAGTGAAGCGCGTGTCCGGTCTGTGAAAGCAGGTACATCCAACTCTTCATAGACACGATTTTTCATGATATTTCCTACGGCATTGATTGGTTCACGCTCTACCTTGAATTGCTCGATGTAATCAAGGAGCTTAACCCTGTCTTGTGTTCCTACAACAATATCCACACCTGGTATGGCCATGATTTCTGCCGGCGATGTCTGTGCGTAACATCCCGTTACCGCGATGACGGCATTCGGATTCTTACGAATGGCACGACGGATGACCTGACGGCTTTTCTTATCGCCAGTGTTTGTCACCGTGCATGTGTTGATGACATATACATCTGATGTATTTTCAAACTCAACACGATCATATCCCCCAGTTTTGAATAATTGCCATATAGCCTCTGTTTCATAATGATTCACTTTACAGCCTAATGTATGGAAAGCGACCGTTGCCATTTTTCATCACCTCAAAAGTTCTACATGATAAGAAACAGCGGAAAGTGCATATAAAGGTGCTGTTTCAGTTCTTAATATTCTTGGTCCAAGACCGCAAGCCATAAAACCGGCATCAGTCAGTTTATCAATTTCCTTATCTGCTAAACCACCTTCAGGCCCAAAAACGAATAGGATGGATTGCCCAGCAGTAATATCTTTCAAGACAGAAGCGAGTACAGAAGTTTCCCCCCGTTTTGCCTCTTCTTCAAAAGCGATTAATTTATGATCGAAACCGGAAGCATACCCAGCTAGTTGATCTGCCGTCATCGGTTCCTTGATGGCAGGGATAACCGTGCGGTGAGATTGCTCAGCCGCCTCTTTTGAAATCTTCTGGAGCCTCTCCAATTTCTTACCTACCTTTTTGTGGTCCCATTTTACCACCGAACGAGCAGCAATAAAAGGGATAAATTCAACGGCACCCAGTTCAGTACCCTTTTGAACGATATATTCCAACTTATCCCCTTTAGGCAGACCGCTCGCAATCACAACCCTTACAGGAAGTTCCTTTTCTTCATTCTTCCATTCGGCTACAGTACCTATTACAGCATCATCAGTAATTTCTGAAATTTCCGCGATAGCTGTCATGCCATTACTTTTCACCGTGATGATCCGTTCCCCTG
This sequence comes from Peribacillus sp. NPDC096622, assembly GCF_044762665.1. Taxonomy (NCBI): domain Bacteria; kingdom Bacillati; phylum Bacillota; class Bacilli; order Caryophanales; family Bacillaceae; genus Peribacillus; species Peribacillus sp. NPDC096622. The sequence goes on from NZ_JBIWES010000001.1 coordinate 196,909, forward strand.
GTCCCATTCTCATCACCCTGGCGATATGGTGAAAATCATCACCTGATATCGTCACCGTGTTTCCATTGATATCTACTTCGTTAAGAAAATACCGTTGCACACTGCCACCTACTTCGTCTAGTCTAAAAAACTCACAGGCTAACAGTCAGGAATCCAGAATGCAAGCCGTGCAAAGATTCAAGCTAAAAAAAGGTACTCTGACTATCAAAAAACCCGATAATCAGAGTAACTTTTCCAATTAAGCATTTCTTTTCGCGATTATTGCCACCCAATCTTCCATCAAGATCGTTTCCTCAACAGTGAAACCAGATGCTATAATCGCTTCCTTCACATCTTGTTTCTTAGTTTGAATGATTCCGGAAGCGATGAAATGTCCGCCAGGTTTAACGACTTTCGCTACATCATCCGTAAAACGCATGATCACTTCGGCAAGAATATTAGCCACGACGATATCCGCTTGTTCATTCACACCATCCAATAAATTGCCTTGTGACACGGACACTTTATCCTGCACGTTATTTATTTCCACGTTTTGTTTGGCTGACTGTACTGCCACTTCATCCAAATCAAGGGATTGGATTCGTTTTGCATCCAACAATGCAGCTGCAATGCTTAGAACACCAGAACCAGTTCCTACATCAACGACTAAATCCCCAGGCGATACAGTACGTTCCAGCGCTTGGATGCACATGACCGTCGTCGGGTGTGTTCCCGTTCCGAAGGCCATGCCTGGATCAAGTTCAATGATCAATTCGTCACTGCTTACTGGAGTGTAGTCTTCCCACGTTGGCACGATGGTAAAACGTTCGGATATCTTGACGGGGTTATAATATTTTTTCCAAGCCGTCGCCCACTCTTCTTCATTCACTTCACTAATTGAAACAACATTTTTCCCAAGGTCTATATCAAAAAGAAGGAGATTATTGATTGATTCCTTAATAGCATCAATAGTATCGCCAAGGAAGCTGTTAACTGGCAGATAAGCCTTAATGACTACACCTTCATCCGGATAATCATCTGGGTTCAAGTGGTAGATTTCGCCAAAAACATTTTCACGTTCCTTGACTAATTCTAGAGGATCCTCAATGACAACACCGCTCGCACCTGCCTCATGAAGAATATTCGAAACAGGTTCAACCGCTTCATTCGTTGTTTGGATTGCAAATTCAGACCACTTCATAATCTACCAACTCCCAATTTGTTCTTTTACTTTTATTCACCTATCTTTGAAAGCACGCTTTACTTTTGAGAAAAAGCCATCATCTTGTTCATCTACACCTTGTCCGCTGATTTCACTGAACTCACGAAGCAAGTCCTTTTGTTTTTCCGTTAATTTCTTAGGCGTGACCACTAATACGACCACATGCTGATCTCCTTGGCCATATCCTCTGACATTCGGAACCCCTTTGCCTTTTAAACGGAAACGGGTGCTCGTTTGTGTACCTGCAGGAATCTTCAGCTTCACTTTTCCATGCAGCGTCGGAACTTCTATTTCATCGCCTAATGCTGCCTGGGCAAAAGTAACCGGCATTTCACAATAAATATCATCGCCATCCCGTTCAAAGAATTCATGGCTGCGTACATGGAAGACTACATAGAGGTCTCCTGCCGGGCCGCCATTGATTCCTGGCTCGCCTTGGCCGGTTACGCGCAACTGCTGTCCATCATCAATTCCTGCTGGCACCTTGACTTGGATCTTTTTACGTTTTTGGACTTTTCCGTCGCCGCCGCATGTTGAACATTTATTAGGAATGATTTTTCCTGTTCCTTGACAATGGTGACATGCTCTCCGGTTCACAATCCTTCCGAAAGCTGTGTTTTGTTCAACATTTAATTGACCGGTTCCATGACAATGTGAACAGTTTTCCACCTTTGTACCTGGTTTGGCACCCGATCCTTTACAAGTGCCACAATTCTCTTCACGCGGAATTTCGATCTCAGTATCCTTTCCGAATGCAGCTTCTTCAAACGAAAGCGTCATCGTATACTGTAAATCCGCCCCTTGACGCGGTGCATTAGGATCTCTCCTGCGTCCGCCGCCGCCAAAGAAGCTACTGAAAATATCTTCAAAACCGCCGAAACCGCCAAAGTCCTGACCGCCAAAGCCCTGATTGGGATCTGTATGTCCGAATTGGTCATAATGGGCTTTTTTCTGTTCGTCACTCAATACTTCGTAAGCTTCCTTGATTTCCTTGAATTTATCCGCAGCATCGTCCGCTTTATTAATATCAGGGTGATATTGTTTGGAGAGCTTACGATACGCTTTTTTGATTTCATCCTTCGAAGCACTTTTCGAAAGGCCTAACACCTCATAATAATCGCGTTTACTCATATCTAAAATCCACTCCCGATTCGATTCACATAAAGGTAATATTATCACTGAACGAAGATAATAATCAACTAGAAAAGTACAAACGGCTTTAACACATTTTTGCAAATGGCATTGCCTGGCCCAATTTGCACACATTTTTCCCTAAAATCCCACGATTCCCCATCAGTGATTGCAACACTTCACGACAATGATTCCATTCACTGTAAAAAAAGCCAAAGTCAAGATAACCTGACTTTGACTTTTTTACAATGGCAGGCAGAAATACTGCCCAATATATCAGTGTCCCGTTTGGGCCACTTTTTATTTTTTCTCTTCTTCGTTAACTTCAGTATATTCAGCATCAACCACATTATCGTCTTGAGCAGAATCGCCAGCACCGGCTTCGCCAGCTTGCTGAGCTTTTGCCGCTTCTTCATAAAGCTTCATTGTTAAAGCTTGAACGATTTCGTTAAGTGCATCTTTTTTCACGCGGATTTCTTCAAGCTCATTTTTCTCGATTGCAGCTTTCAGTTCATCCTTCGCTTCATTCGCTTTTGTTACTTCCGCTTCGTCCACTTTACCTTCTAGATCCTTAAGCGTTTTTTCCGTTTGGAAAACTAATTGATCTGCTTCGTTACGAAGTTCAACTTCTTCTTTACGTTGTTTATCGCTATCGGCATTTTCTTCCGCTTCACGTACCATGCGTTCGATTTCTTCATCAGAAAGGCCTGAAGAGGATTTGATGGTAATCGCTTGTTCTTTGTTCGTACCAAGATCTTTCGCACGAACGTTCACGATACCGTTTTTATCGATATCGAATGTCACTTCAACTTGCGGAACTCCACGCGGTGCCGGTGGAATGTCACTCAACTGGAAACGACCAAGAGTTTTATTATCCGCTGACATTGGACGCTCACCTTGAAGGACATGGATATCAACTGCCGTTTGATTATCAGCCGCTGTCGAGAATACTTGTGATTTACTTGTCGGGATTGTAGTATTACGGTCAATCAGTTTCGTGAATACTCCGCCCATCGTTTCAATTCCAAGTGAAAGTGGAGTTACATCAAGAAGGACAACGTCTTTAACATCCCCTGTTAATACGCCACCTTGAATTGCAGCACCCATAGCCACGACTTCATCAGGGTTTACACCTTTGCTTGGTTCTTGACCGATTTCCTTTTTGATCGCTTCAACAACCGCAGGAATACGTGTAGATCCACCGACAAGGATTACTTTGTCGATTTCAGATGCCGAAAGACCAGCATCTTTCAATGCTTGACGAGTCGGTCCCATCGTACGTTCCACAAGACCTGTAGAAAGCTCATCGAATTTAGCTCTAGTCATCGTTACATCCAAGTGAAGCGGGCCAGCTTCTCCAGCAGTGATGAACGGTAAAGAAATTTGAGTTGACGTTACGCCGGAAAGATCTTTTTTCGCTTTTTCAGCTGCATCTTTCAAACGTTGAACTGCCATTTTATCTTTTGAAAGGTCGATTCCGTTTTCTTTCTTGAATGCTTCAACTAGGTAATCGATGATTACTTGGTCGAAATCATCGCCACCTAGACGGTTGTCGCCAGCTGTTGACTTAACTTCGAAAACGCCGTCTCCAAGTTCCATGATCGACACGTCAAATGTACCGCCGCCAAGGTCGAATACAAGGATCGTTTGATCTTCTTCCGTTTTATCCAAACCGTATGCAAGTGCTGCAGCTGTCGGTTCGTTGATGATACGTTCTACTTCAAGGCCGGCAATTTGACCAGCATCCTTAGTTGCTTGACGTTCAGCATCATTGAAGTAAGCAGGTACAGTGATAACCGCTTTAGTAACTTTTTCGCCAAGATACTCTTCAGCGTATGATTTCAAGTATTGAAGGATGATTGCAGAAACTTCTTGAGGTGAGTATTCTTTTCCTTCAATTACTTCTTTATGGTTGGTACCCATATGGCGTTTAATGGAAATGATCGTGTTAGGGTTTGTGATAGCTTGGCGTTTTGCCACTTCCCCTACTTGCCTTTCTCCATTTTTGAATGCCACTACGGATGGTGTCGTACGGTTTCCTTCGGGATTCGGGATTACTTTTGGTTCCCCGCCTTCAAGTACAGATACACAAGAGTTTGTTGTACCTAAGTCAATACCAATAATCTTGCTCATAGTTTCACTACCTCCCAATTATTTATATGTAAAAATCTTATTCGTTCACTTTTACCATTGCAGGTCGAATCACACGGTCTTTAAGAAGGTATCCTTTTTGGAATTCCTCGACGACGATATTCGAACCGAAGTTTTCATCTTGAACTTGCATGACCGCTTGATGCAAACGCGGATCGAACTCTTCGCCAACCGAACTGATCGGTTCGATGCCTTCTTTAGCCAATGCATCAGTAATCGCTTTGTAGACCATTTCCATGCCAGATAGCAATGATTTCGTTTGTTCATTTTCCGCTTCGATTTTTGTAGCTCTTTCAAAATTATCAAGAGCCTCCACTAAATCACTAGCAATACTTTGAACTCTATATTTTTGAGCCGCCTCCATATCAAGCTTGGCACGGCGTCTTGAATTATCAAAATCGGCCTGCAGACGAAGATAACGGTTATCCATTTCCTCGATTTTCGCCTCAAGTTCGGCAATCTTTTCTTGAGCCAATTGAAGTTCATCTTTTTCAACCGGACCATCGTTTTCTTCCGCTGGAATTTCTTCTTCAGCGAAAACTGCTTCTGCAGCGCTTTCCTCGATTGTTTCATTTTCCAATGTTTGTTCTTCGTTTTTATTTTCTGTCACAATCTCACCTCCCTAAAAGGGTAATACAATTTATGCTAAAGTAATATGCCAGGCCGCGGAATATACTCCTCCGCCACCTTAACAATATTACCTTTGCTACTATTTTTGATACAGTTTTGTCATCAGGGCCGTTAAATCTTTCGAGAAAAACGAAAGCAAACTAATCACTCTCGAATATTCCATTCTCGTTGGACCCAATATGGCCAATGTGCCAACTTGCTCCTGCCCGATTGAGTAGGTTGCCGTAATCAAACTGCAGTCATCGAGCACTGTGTTTTGATTTTCACGACCGATCTTGACGTGGATGCCCGATGGATTTTGAGTAATTAGTTCATAAAATCCCTGTTCCTGCTCAATCATCGATAAAAGCGTACTTACTTTAGCAATATCATGGAACTCCGGCTGCCTCAACATATTCGTTTTCCCGCCGAAAAATATTTTTTCGGGCTTTGTGTCCGTCAGGGTCTCCGCAAGGATCGAGACCATCGATCCATAGTTATGAATGTGGCGGCTCAATAGAACTGCCACTTCCTTATAGATCTTATCCTTTAGATCAACTAGCGGAACATCGACCAAACGGGAATTCAATATGTTTACCATCTTTTCAATTTCATTTATATCAAAAGAAGGCGGTAAGGAAATCATTCGATTTTCCACATGACCTGTATCCGTAATAATGATGGCTATTGCCGTTTCAGGACTTAAAGGAATGATCTGGATTTTTTTCAGCTTATGCTCATTCACTTTTGGCCCGAGTACAATTGCCGTATAATTCGTCAGTTCCGAAAGTATTTTCGCTGACTTCTGAACGATCTTTTCCAATTCATAAATTCGTTCTACAAAAACGGATTTTAATATCTTCATTTCATTCTTTTTCGGAGCTTGAGGAGAAAGTAAATGATCCACATAATATCTATACCCTTTTTCAGAGGGGATCCTACCGGAAGAAGTATGGGTTTTTTCTAAAAATCCCATTTCTTCAAGATCAGACATTTCGTTGCGAATTGTGGCAGAGCTGAACGTAATTTCATCTTTCTTCGACAAGCTTCGTGACCCGACTGGCTGGGCAGAATGGATGAAATCCTCGATTATCACTTGTAGAATCAATAATTGACGATCAGTTAGCATGTATGATCACCTCTGTTAGCACTCTGTCTCATCGAGTGCTAATATACTAATAAATTATCAAATGCAGCTTATGATGTCAACAATGAAAACCGCTAATTCATCGTTAAAATAACACTGATTTCCTTCAGTCGGGATCAATCACGCCTAAAAATGTTTGGAACACTTCATTTCCTAGAAGTTTGCCCCGCTCAGTCAAGCGCACGAACCCGCCTTCCACCTTAAGCAAACCCTTTGCCGATCCTTCTTCGAGCGGTTTCCTGAAAATCTCCGTCATTTCTACAAAAAATTTATTCTTGAAGATTTCCAATGAAACTCCTTCCGTTTTCCGGAGACCCAAAAACATCTCCTCTTCCATCCGTTCATGAAGCGGAACTGGGTGTTCTTCCAACACAGGCAGCTCGTTCGCCAGCAACGGAGTGATATATTTCTTCACAGGCCCATGATTGGCCACCCTTTTACCTCCAGTATAGCCATGTGCACCGGCACCAATCCCATAATACTCCACATTATCCCAATATGTCAGGTTGTGCTTGCTTTCAAACCCAGCTCGGGCAAAATTACTGATTTCATATTGATGCAGACCATGCTTCTCCATCTCTCCCATCAGCCTCTCATACATCGAAGCCTCGAGCTCCTGCGGCGGCAGGTTTAATTTACCCCTTCGCATCTGATTATAAAAAACCGTCTTCGGCTCAACGATCAGTGAGTAGCTGGAATAGTGCGGCAATTGAAGGGCAATCGCTTTATCCAGCGTATCCTTGAAATCTTCCATCGTTTGGCCCGGCAATCCATAAATCAAGTCGATGCTTATATTCGTAAAGCCAACCTCTTGAGCCAAATGAATCGTTTCATAGACTTCAGATGCCCGGTGAGTCCGGCCAATCCGCTTTAATAATTCATCATTGAAGCTTTGCACCCCAAAGCTAAGTCTATTGACCCCTGAATCATAAAGGATCTCGAGTTTTTCCCTTGAAAGATCCCCAGGATTGGCTTCGAATGTATATTCAGCCTTCTTAGGATCAAAGGGCAGGGTTTCATTGATTGCTTCACATAAGAATGCAAGCTGCTTTTCATCCAGTGAGGTCGGTGTCCCTCCACCGACGAAAACCGTATCCAAACCTGCAGTCGGGTATTTGGAAAGCTGCATCACCATTTCCCTTTTCATCATCTGTAAATATTCGTCGACCGGCTGTCCCTGCAAAAATACTTTATTGAAATCACAATAGTGACAAATATGTTCACAAAATGGTATATGGAGGTAGGCGCTTTTGATCATTGTGTTCACAACCTTTTAATCGAATGAGTCGATAGAAAAAGAGGCTAGATCCCCTCTACCCTCTTTTTTCTAACTATCGTTTATTTTATTTATTTTTTTGGTGTCGTATCATCCATTTTCAAAACAGCCATGAAAGCTTCTTGCGGAACTTCAACGGAACCTACTTGTTTCATCCGCTTTTTACCTTCTTTCTGTTTTTCGAGCAACTTACGTTTACGGGAAATATCGCCGCCGTAACATTTAGCCAATACGTTTTTGCGCATTGCACTAATCGAAGAACGGGCGATGATTTTTTGCCCGATCGCCGCTTGGATCGGCACTTCGAATTGTTGCCTTGGAATCAATTTCTTCAATTTTTCAACAATGACTTTACCGCGTTCATAAGCAAAGTCCTTATGAACGATGAAACTTAAAGCATCGACAGTTTCAGAATTCAGTAAGATATCCATCTTCACAAGCTTGGACGGTTTGTAGCCGATCAGCTCATAATCGAATGAAGCATAGCCTCTTGTATTGGATTTCAATTGATCGAAGAAATCATACACGATTTCCGATAATGGAATTTCATAATGAATGCTCACACGAGTCTCATCGATATATTCCATATCAATGAAGTTACCGCGTTTATTTTGACAGATTTCCATGATTGCCCCGACAAACTCCGTCGGTGCCATCATTGTCGCTTTGACGTATGGCTCCTCGACACGTTCGATCTTTTGAGCATCGGGCATATTGGACGGGTTATCCACTTGCAGGACCGTTCCGTCCGTTTGCACCACATCATAAATAACACTCGGTGCAGTGGTGATCAGATCGATTTTGAATTCACGTTCAATCCGTTCCTGGATGATTTCCATATGAAGGAGTCCAAGGAATCCGCAACGGAAACCGAAGCCCAATGCTTGCGATGATTCCGCTTCGAACTGCAGCGCTGAATCGTTCAATTCCAGTTTCTCCAATGCATCCCGTAAATCATTGAATTTCGATGCGTCAATCGGGTATAAACCGCAATATACCATCGGATTCATCTTTCTGTAACCCGGCAATGGTTCTGTCGCACTATTCACGGCACTTGTAATCGTATCACCGACAGTCGTATCACCAACGTTTTTAATGGATGCCGTAAGAAAACCTACATCACCGACGTTCAGTTCATCCAGAAGCTGGGTCTTAGGATTGAAGACACCCAATTCGGTGACATCGAATTCCTTTCCAGTGGACATCATTTTGATTTTGTCGCCCACTTTAACCGAACCCTCAACAACACGGATATAGGCAACTACACCGCGATACGCATCAAACAGTGAATCGAAAATAAGCGCCTTGAAAGGAGCATCCGGATCACCTTTCGGAGCTGGAACCAATTCAACGACCTGTTCCAAAATCTCCTCGATTCCGATTCCGGCTTTAGCCGAAGCCAAAACTGCATCGGAAGCATCCAATCCGATCACTTCCTCGATTTCTCCGCGCACCCGTTCCGGATCTGCACTCGGCAAATCAATTTTATTGATGACCGGAATGATTTCCAGGTTGTTGTCCAAAGCTAAATACACATTTGCAAGCGTTTGGGCTTCAATTCCTTGTGCCGCATCGACAACAAGGACAGCGCCTTCACAAGCTGCAAGGCTTCGTGACACTTCATACGTAAAATCGACATGTCCCGGTGTATCAATGAGATGGAAGATGTATTCTTCTCCATCTTTCGCGTTATATTTCAATTGAATCGCATTCAATTTAATCGTAATTCCACGCTCACGCTCTAAATCCATGGAATCCAACAGCTGACTCTTCATTTCACGCTGAGTCATGGCGTTCGTTTTTTCAATGATACGATCCGCCAATGTTGATTTACCATGATCGATATGAGCGATGATGGAAAAGTTACGAATTTTTGATTGTCTTTTTAATTTTTCTTCTCTATTCATGACGTTCACTCCCACTAGTCGACACAATACACTATTTTTTATTATATCAATAGAAAATGCAAGATTCAACAGAATAGTTACAAAAGAAGCATCATTGCAGGACAAAGCATAAAAAAAGGCTGCATCCAGGATTCGGATGCAGCCTTTTGGCAGGGCACACTCAACTTATTTCCTACCTAAATCATATCAATAAGTGCTTGAAAGGCACCTGATATAGTCTCTCCAAGCGTTTTGCCGATCGATGAGAAAAAGTTGAAAGCTTTCATTTCTTCAAGCTTTTCTTTTTTCGTCTCCAAATCATGACTCGTCACTTTTTCGCCAAGGATATCCGCTTCCATCTCCCCTTGGTCCGATTGGTTAATGATGAATGCACTATTCAAAGAGGGATCTTCATACCCCTTCATTTTTTTCATCCCGTCATTCGCTTGCTGCATCCCGATCAGAACACCTAAAAATAATACGAGCACAATCCCTGTACATTTCAACCAAAATCGAACCATGATAAGAGAACTCCTTTCAAATTACTTCGCTTCCGATTCCCCAGTCGTTTTATCAACCGCTTTGGCATCCCAGTAAAATTCACTGAAAACATCGGTAAAGGCATCAACGGTCAAGTACATTTCCTCGAAAGTATTATCAACACCGCCAATTTCTATGAGCATGGCATTGCTTGACAAATCCTGATTGTATACTCCATTCTGCCCCGCTCCGCCTTGTTTCATAACCCCTCGTGAAATGCCAGGGTATTTTTTCTCCAAAGCTTTATGAAGCTTATTGGCAAGCGCTGCATTTTTTTCGAAGTTCGGGTTATTGCCCCCGACCACGAAGGCAATCTTGGCATAATCTTTACCGCTAATGTTAATGGTCGTATCTTTTTTTCGTTTAGAATCACGATGGATATCAATGATATATTCTAGATCTTTGTTGGTAGCCAACGCAGTCTGTACGGATTTCCGAGACTCTTGATAGGATTTGGCATAATTCAATCCTTTATTATTGAGATTTCCCATGATATCCGTTTTATCGAGCGATGAACCGATCCCCTTATCAGCCAAATCTTCAACCATCCGTTCCCCGAGTTTCGTAATATTGATTTTAGAATGGTAGGCTAGGTCCGGTTCGGTCACGCCCTTTAAATAAGGAAGATACGATTCCCGGTTATGGCTATGGTAAATCTCGACCACTTTCCGGCCATTGGTCGTTTGATTCGGCTGATTGGCCACTCCTTTATCCGGTTCTTCAATCTCATCCAGGTTTTGCAGGGATGCATCCCTTTCTTCATTCAGGACATCGACTGGTGGTGAGGATTCATACGGCATATTCGTATAATTCGTTCCTTCCCCAGCAACGAGGATCTCATTATCAAAAATCGAAAAGCCAGGAAGCTCCCTTCCCAGTAAACTTCGCGGGTCCTCCAATGAAATGTTGGTCGAGACTTTTATCAATTGATTCGTGATGATCGATTCCTGCTTACCTTCCGGCAGGGCATTAAAAAGATAATGATTTTCATTGGCCAGCATCGAAAACAGCATTTTTCCCGAGAATTGATTGGCTACAGTATGTACGGAGTTAGAAGATATCCGATACTCCGGTCTTAGGGAAGTCATGACCCCACTGACTGAAAAAACAAAAAGAAGCAAGGCGAGAATACCTAGAAAAGTTTTTATTATCGTTGATCCGTGAATGGCTGTTATGATTCCTGGGGAATTTCTTCTTTTCATCCTTCCACCCTCTCTATAGCTTGTCTATTAATACCTATGACTTTGCTAGAAAGGGTAGAACACCATTTTTGGGCACTGAAAGTGATTTAACGGGTATAATAGCCGGCATTATCTTGATTTATTGAATGATGCAAGGCTGCATTTAAACCATTGGCTATCAAATTGGCCATATCCTCGATGAAAACATCTACTTCTTTTGGTGTAACCATTAAATTATGACCAAGTGGCGAAAGCACCTCATAGATCAATTTCCTCTTCTCTTCATCAGGGAGGACACCTATCATTCCCAAGAAGGTTTGGCGTTCCTTTTCACCTGGCATATCCTCTTCGGTCAGCTTTGTCCGCTTTCCAAAACTGAATCCAGCAGGTGCCAGTGAACGTGATGGTCTGTCCCCTTCATTCATTTCCTTGCCAAAATGCTTCAAAATATAATCAATCGTATCGCTGGCAATCGATACGGCATCCACGACGGTAGGTATTCCAATTGCTATAACTGGAACTCCCAGTGTAGCCTGACTTAATTCTTTACGTTTATTTCCTACACCAGACCCTGGATGGATCCCTGTATCCGTAATTTGAATCGTTGCATTCACACGATCGATCGAACGGGCAGCCAATGCATCAACGACGATCAGGAAATCAGGGTTACTTTTTTCGATGACTCCTTTTATGATGTCACTCGTCTCGATTCCCGTAATCCCCATAACACCGGGGGAAATCGCACTGACCGGCCGATAGCCTTCCTTGACGGATTCAGGCTGCAATTCGAACAAATGTCTTGTGACTACAAGGTTCTCAACGACTGCAGGTCCCAGAGCATCGGGGGTAACATTCCAATTACCAAGGCCGACAACTAAACAACTGCTTTCCTTGGTGATTTTATTTCTTTTCAAGAAGTAAGCCAGTTCGTTGGCAAACACCTTTTCCACCCGTTGCTGAGTTTCCGTATCCTGCTGGCGGATTCCCTGGACCTCGATGGTCAAATAACTGCCCTGTTTCTTACCGATTTCTTTTTCTCCCTCAGCCGTGACCTCGACTAAGGATACCTTCAGATCATCCACTTCTTTTTCCTTAATAATGACCCCTTCAATACGGGATACATCCACTTCCTCTACTACACCTTTATGTTCAAGGGCTATCTCCTTTGCTTCAATCGCCAAATCTGTACGAATTCCGTATCCACTAAGGTCCAAATTATTTTCCATAACGGCCTCCTGATGTTTGAATTGTATCTAATCTAGTATTTTCAATAGTCTCTCTTAAACATTCTGTCGTTTTTGCTTTTTTATTATTCATTTTTTTGGTACAATGAGTGATGACGAGATGAAGTTTTTCCCGAAATTATAATTCCTTTTCGATTCTCAATCTGAAGTATTGCATATTTATGAGCAGTCTGATAGAATATCACTTGTGCTATTTGATATGGATTTGAAAAGTCGAGTTCATATAATCTCGATTTCTTTGTAGGAGGTGAACGGAATGCCAAACATTAAATCTGCTATTAAACGTGTAAAAATCAACGACAAAAAACGCGTTCATAACATTACTGTTAGATCAACTATGCGTACTACAGTGAAAAACGCTGAAGTTGCATTAGCTGGTGAAAACGTTGAAGCTGCTAAAGAAGCTCTTTTAACAGCTGCTGTGAAATTAGACAAAGCTGCATCTAAAGGATTAATCCATAAAAATGCGGCAGCCCGTAAAAAATCTCGTTTAGCGAAAAGACTTAACGCTCTTAACGCATAATGACAAAAAATTAAACGATCCAATCGGATCGTTTTTTTTGTGCCGTTTTTTGCATAAAAAAGGTGACAGGATATCTGCCACCTTTTTTATCATCTAATTTTTAATAGCAGCAGCTCAAGCGTGATTGCCTTATCTGCTTGGCCGGTCTTCATTTTATAATCAGCTTCCGCTAAGTCGTTCATGATGCTCAACAACTCGCGTTCCTGGAATTTCCCCGTCTTTTCAAGTGCCAGCTTTACCCTGTAAGGGTGCACCTTCAGTTGACCTGCAATTTTTTGCTGGCTATAGCCCTGACGGGAAAGCTCCTTCACTTGATACATGAGCCTGACCTGTCCTGCCATGACACTCAAGATCTTGATCGGCTCTTCATTCTGCCTGAGAAGATCGTGCAGTATCGTCATGGCACTCTCCATCTTCCGCTGTAAAACATGATCAACAAGTGTGAAGATATTCTGTTCAAGGGATTTAGCGACCAGCTTTTCCACTACCTCGACTGTAATGTGTTTATCAGCTTCCGTATAAAGCACCATTTTATCCAGTTCATTCGTCAGCATCATCAGATTCGTTCCTGCAAGTTCAAGTAAAAGCTCTGTAGCCTGCTCATCTATTCGGACTGAAGAAGCTTCGACCCTCTCCTTCACCCACCCCTTTAACTCATGATCACCAAGCTTCTTCGCTTCAACGAGAACCGCCTTACGTTTCAGTTCCTTGGTGATTTTTTTCCGTTCATCCAGCTTCTCATAAGGTGCGGTCAATACGACAATAGAATATGGAACCGGGTCAGCCAAATACGCTTCCAGTCTTTTCACATTATGTTCAACTCTTGACTTCGTTTTTTCAGCTGTCAAAAAAAATGGGTTTTGCATGAAAACAAGGCGCCTTTCCCCGATAAACGGAAGGGTTTCGACATCTTCAAGCGCAGTTTCAACAGGCGTCTCTTCTAAATCAAATTGAGAAAAGTTAAAATCCATCTCATCTTCGTGAAGGACATTCTCGATCAATAGCTGCTTTGTTTCATTAATTAGATAGGCTTCCGTCCCATATAACAAGTATACTGGCGCGAATTGCCCTTTTTTTATACTTTTCCAAACGTCTAATACCAATAGAATCCGCCTCTTTACTATGTATTCTTCTCTAATGGTATAGGTGGATGGACCATTTGACAAGCTATAAAGGGAACTAGCCCTTAAAAGGGCTAATTCCGGATCTATATGAACACTTTCAAGAGAGGCCCGGGTAATCTTCCTTGAAAGCGGGTAGAGTATTCATGGGAGAACAAATGAGCATTTTTCTTTTTCGCTTACTTTGTTTGTACTTCTATTTTGACCTCAAAATCCCAAACTATTTGTGACAACTCTTGTCAGTAAAGGAAATGAAGGAATGAAGCCTGTAGATTTTTTTTTGGTAATGTTTTATACTATTAGCAGAAATAGGAGGGGTAAATAATGAACGAATTCGAAAAGAATGTTCAATCAAAAACAGATGACGTCGCTGATTCCGCTATAGGATTCATCGGTTCTTTTGTGTTTTTCGCCGCCATGTTCACCATAGCTGTCGTCATTAAAGCTGTCGGATCCTGATTTCATTCACTACATGCACTTATTTTTCCTGATGGAGGCTGCCGCTGCAGTCTCTTTCTTTTTGATTTTCTATATACTATGGGAGAGTCTTCCGAAAGGTTCCACTGCTTTTGTAATACTTGTAAATAATAGAACCATCCTCGTCCGTCCTGAACACTTTTATGCCATTTCCCTCGAGATTCCCAATTACGTCTAAATGGGGGTGACCGTAGCGGTTATCTTTTCCAACTGAAATAAGCGCCGCTTTCGGCTGCAGCTGTTCAAGGAAGGGCACGGAAGAAGAAGTTTTACTGCCATGGTGACCGACCTTCAAGATATCTGCCTGCAACTGCGGAAATGTTCTCAATAGTTCCCTTTCCCCTTCTTCTCCCATATCGCCGGTGAATAACCATGACAATCCCCCAAGCTCCGTGAATAGAACTATGGATGAATCATTCTTATTTTCTTCTTTCTCAAATGGACTTAGCACAGCAAAAGGCGCTCCGCCCGCAACCCAATGGTCCCCCCTTTTCAGGACAGTCATTTTCATTTTTTTATCTCTTGCCACGGATACAAAATCCATATCCCTGTATTGCTCTTCACTCCAGCCTCCAATGATGATCTCCGCAACTTTAAAATGTTCTATTAATTCTTTTGCACTTCCCATATGATCTGCATCCGGATGGGTTAAAATCAGTTTGTCCAATTGGTGGATTCCTTTACTTTTCAATAATGGAATAATGATATCATCTGCCGTGTTGAACTTCTTTCGCTTTATTGCCCATGGATCGATTGGAAATGTAATTTGTCCACCCGTATCAATCAAATAATTACCGCGATTGAAAGGCAGGATAATTAAAATGGAGTCACCTTGTCCAACGTCGATGATTTGCACTTCACCAAAAGGCGAGAACCTTTGTAAGTTATATTGCAAAAGTAAAAGGACAATTAATATTCCACACCAGATTTTACTTTTTTCAAAGGATGCTTCCCAAGTCATGCCCAACCCTAAAAGGGAAATAACAAGTAATGACATCATGAGGAAAGGTGGCTTTCCAAACGGAATGGAGGCCAGCGGCAAATCCGATGCTGCATCCGCGGCTTTATTGCAGACTACGAAGGTGAAATTCAATAATGATATGAGAGGTTGACCTAAGGAAGGCAGTAATAAATGAATGAGGAGGGAAATCAGTGAAAATGGCAGCAATATGATGGAATAAAGCGGAACATACAATACGTTCAGAAACACGCCAAGGAAAGATACTTCAAAAAAGTGAAAAAGCAAAATCGGAAGGGCTGCCAATTGGCAGATGGTACTGAGGATGAACAGCTGCAGCGTTTTCTTCGGATATTGAAAGAAGATGCTTGAAGACATGATAATGGAGAATGTGACCGCGAATGAAAGCTGAAAACCTATATCATAGAGCATATTAGGCCGAAAAAACAATAGTGCCATATAAGTCGAGCCGATTGCGGCTCCCGCCGAAACCCGCTTCTTGAATAGCAGAAGCAGAAAGAAAAGCATAGCCATTAAACAGGATCTCACCACTGATGGACTGGCACCTGAAAGTAACATGTAAACCGGAAGGAAGAGTAAGATGGCCACCATCATTCTTTCCTGTGTATTCCCAACCCTGATGCCGATGTAAAATAACATCCCCGTTAAAAAACTGACATGAAGACCGGAAATCGCCAGTAAATGAACCAAACCCAACCGCTGATAATTAGTAAGGTCGCCTTCATCTATATATGTCTGGTCACCGAATATGAGAGCTGTGACAAAACCGCTCGATTCCTCAGGAAAGTGTTCTCTAATATATGAAATCCCCTTTAAGCGCAAATTACGAATCGAAACTAGAATCGAGCTTCCGCCCTCTTTGCATTCTTGAAATGAAATGGAATCCGCTTTGAATATCCAATGGATGCCTTGGCGGAAAAGATAACGCTGGTAATCGAAACTGTTTTCATTCCTGTTTTCCTCCGGAATTTGCAATGTCCCTTCAGCCGGACATGATAAACCGATTCGCAGAAACTTACTCAGATTTTCCTGTTCCAATTCGGTGGTGATTTTATAACGAAGTACTAACCGTTCGCCTTTCTCACTGCCAATGAAACCTTTTAATGAATTTCCATCTATATTCGGTTGGTCGGTAAACGTGATGATAAATTGGCTTTCCGTTCCATCATAGGCAGTTTTGTTTCGGTGATCGGAGAAGGAGGCGGCCCCTAAAAATATCCCCATGATCACCAAATGAAAAGCAAGGGCCTTCACACTTAACCCCACCGAAAAATAAAGGAAACAGAAAAAAATAAGGATAATGATCAGCAGCCTTACATTTAAAAGAGAATGGGCCGTAACACCAAAGGTGGCTGAAACGGCCAGTAAGATAAGTTGTCTGGCCATGCCTGCCCTCCGTCCTATTTAATTTTCAAATATCTGATTGGCCTGTTTTTCCAGCTCCAATAAATCTTCTTTTCCCAGGCCTGTTCGTTCAAGTTGAGCTAGCAATAAGAATACAAAGTCCTTTTTTTGTTTTCCATTAACATCGATGGCCCCTTTTGCTTCAACCTTCTCGGTCTTGACACCAGCCTGTTTAAATAATTCGAGGGCATATGGATGGTTTTTGTAATCCTCGGCATAATAAACAGCCTTTATGCCAGCTTGGATGAGTGATTTACAGCACTGAAGACACGGAAAATGCGTCACATATATTTCCGCTCCATCAGTAGGCACCCCAAATTTCGCACATTGTAAAAGTGCATTCATTTCTGCATGTATCGTTCTGACACAATGATTATCAATTACATAACAGCCGTCATCAATACAATGCGTCCCTCCTGCAATGGACCCATTATATCCCCCCGCAATGATTCGGTTGTCCCTGACGATGGTCGCCCCTACCGTGAGGCGTGTACATGTGCTTCTTAAAGCCAATAAATGGCTTTGTGCCATGAAATATTGATCCCAACTAATTCTGTTCATGTTGTATCCCCTTACCACTAAATGATTTTCTTCAATTTTACCCTCTTCCTGTCCATTTGTGTAGCATATTCAATCATTCATTTCACCGAAATGGAATCCCGTAACCTTTCAAACGTTTTATCGCCGATTCCCGTAACCTTCTTCAATTCATCGACCTCCTTGAATTTCCCTACCGTCTCCCTGTATTCCAGGATCGCATTCGCTTTGGATGGTCCAATTCCCGTCAAGGTTTCCAAATCTTCCAGTGTCGCTGTATTCAAGTTCACCTGTCCTCCTGACATCCCCTTAGTGACGGCATCACCAGACGACCCGACTTGTATATTCTCCAAGTTCCCTTTGTCTTCTTCACCTATTTCCGGAACATAAATGACCATTTGATCTTCGACGATTTGGGCAAAATTCACTTTATCCGTATCAGCCTTGTCCGTAAAACTGCCCGCAGCTGAAATCAAATCAATCACCCGGTCACCTGCCTGTGCAGTAAATATGCCCGGGGACTTGACCGCTCCTTTAACGTCTACTTTAATAATCTCAGCTTCCGCAGCCGACTCATTTACACTTTGTTCCATTTCAGCTTCTTTTGTAGTTACGGGAAATATATCTTCCGTATCAGCCGGACTTTCCCCTTGTTGCAAAAAAAAGTAAATGCCTGCTGCCAGAAATGCCACGGCAACGCTCATCATCGCCATCTTCTTTTTTGAAATTCCTTCCATTTCTTTACCTCCTTATTGGATTTCGTAAGATACTTTGTCATAGGACAGATTAAAAATACATAGTGTTTTTAGGAGAATCAATCGCTTTAAGTGAGAGGAGTTGATCGGAATTGAAGAAAATCGGTGTTATCGGAACCGGCAATATGGGTACCATTTTAATCGAGGCATGGCTGGAGGCAAAGATATTGAATCCGGCAGATCTAATCATTACAAATCGTACGCTTTCCAAAGCATTGGTGCTGAAGGAGAAACACTCGGGTATCAAGGTCGCGGAAAGCGCAGCCGAAATCGTCGAACAAGCGGACTTTATTTTTCTCTGTGTAAAACCATTGCAGATTAACAGCCTATTACAAGGCATCAAACACCATATAAAAAGGGATCAGCTGGTTATTTCCATCACAAGCCCGGTGTCAGTCTCCCAGCTCGAATCGGCAGTGAATGCCCCCTGTGCCCGTTTTATCCCGAGCATAACGAACCGTGTGGGTTCAGGGGTATCGTTACTGAGTTTCAGCAAGAGCTGCAGTAAGGAGAAAGTGTCAGCTTTATTTGATTTGGCCTCCGCTATATCGGCACCGGTCATCATTGAAAATGATATCACCCGGGTAGCTTCCGATATCGTCAGCTGCGGTCCTGCCTTTTTCAGCTATTTAGCTCAAGCTTTTATTGACGCAGCTTGCCAAACGACGAAGATAGATAAAGAAACGGCTACGACTTTGACTGAGAATATGCTGGTTGGCTTAGGGGAATTGCTCGGCAAAGGGGTTTATACATTGCCGACCCTACAGGAAAAGGTTTGTGTAAAGGGTGGAATAACAGGTGAGGGGATCAAGGTTTTAGAAGCTGAAACCGGGGAAATGTTCCATCATCTTTTTCAAGCGACACATGAAAAGTTTGCAGAGGATCTTCACGAAGTTGAAAAACAGTTCGGCCATCCTTATTAATATTCGTAATCAAGATCTCGATTCCTGCTAAAAGCAAAAAAAAGAAGAGGTCAGACCTCCACTCGTACAGACTGATGTACGAACGGGGGATCTTGACCTCTTTATCATTTACTGGCTACAAACAAGATTCTTTCGGTTTCTTTTACAAGCGGTGCTTCTTCAAGATCCGCCAGAATTTCAGAAACCTTGAAACCTGCTTGTTCCAACCAGTTTTTATATTGTTCAACAGGATAGGTCCGTTGATAATGCAACTCATCAAAACGGTCATAAAGACCGCTTTCATCGTCCCTTACGAAAAAACTTAAATCATGTTCCACACTGTAAGGTTCTTCACCCGGAAAGCAATCCCATATATAGGATACTTCTTCACCATTAACAGCAAACGTATTATCACCAAAGATTTGTTCCATTTTATAAATGGAATGGATATCAAATAGAAATAATCCGCCATCCTTCAAATGCTCATGAACCCGGCTGAACGTCTTGACTATATCCTCTTCACCGCGAAGGTAGTTCAGCGAATCACAAAAAATCGTGACACAATCAAATTGGCCAAGTCCTTCAAGTTCTGCCATATTCTGCTGGAAAAGCGGAATCGATAATCCAAGCTTAACCGCTTTTTCATTAGCGACAAGAAGCATTTCATCAGATAAATCCACGCCGGTGACTTCGAATCCGTGCTGCGCCAATTCAACGGTCATTTCCCCGGTTCCACACGCTAAATCCAGGACTTTCCTTCCACCAACTCCATACTGTTCCAGCTTCGCCGTAAGGATCATCAGCCATTTTTCATAAGGTGCGTCCTTCATCAATTCATCGTATACATAGGCAAAGCGTTCGTAAGTCATGAAGTCAGTTCACTCTCTAGATCTTCAAAAGGTGCATCTCCCCATAAACGTTCGAGGTTATAGTAGTTTCTTTCATCTTTATGGAAAATGTGTGCCACTACATCGCCAAGATCCACAAGCACCCATTTCGCCTCGTCAAAACCTTCAAGACGCTTTACCTCGATTCCTGATTCATCAGCTTTACTCTTCATTTCACGAGCTATTGCTTGTACTTGTTTTTCGGAATTACCGTGACAGATCAAAAAGTAATCCGCTACAAGGGAAATACCTTGCATGTTCAATGCCACGATATCCTCCGCTCTTTTATCATCCGCCGCTTTTGCTGCAATTACAAGAAGTTCACGTTCAGTCATTACATCTTCTCCTTCAAATTCATGATCAAATCATTATATGTCTTAAATGTGTCAGGGTAAATTGCCTGATTTCTTTTCATTAAAAAAACAACTGTATTCCTTAAAGCCTGGATGACAGCATGGTCCAAATTTTGCTTTGCTGTCTGCCTGACTTCGTCGACACCGGGAAAAGAACGTCCCGGCTCGATATAGTCAGCAAGGTATACGACTTTATCCAAAAGGCTCATGCCAACCCTGCCAGACGTGTGATAGGCAATCGCATCCAAGATTTCGGCATCCTGAATGCCAGCTTCCTTTTTCACCAAATAAGCCCCGACAGGAGCGTGCCACAGCTCCATATTGTATTCAAGTAATGCCGGGTCCATTTTTTCAGCGATTATAATTTGCTCCATTTCTTCTTTTGGACGAAATTTTGCATAATCATGGAAAATGGCTGCCAGTTCCGCTTTTTTGACGTCGGCACCATACCGTTCAGCAAGTTCAATCGCTGACTCGACCACACCCAAGGTATGAATGTACCTGCGCTCGGTGATTTGTTCTTTGACCAGCGCCAATGCTTTCTCACGATTCATATAAACCATTCCCTTTAATATACTTCACCACTGGATCTGCTATTAAATATTTCACGGTTTTCCCCGTTCTTAACTTCCTTCGTATCATGGAAGACGAAATGAACATCTGGGGGACTTTCACCATCGTGATTGGGTATAAGGTCTTTTCATTGTATCCAGGGCGCTTCACCCCGACGAAATTGACCATATGCACCAGCTCGTCGATACGGTGCCAATTCGGTAAGTATTCAATCATATCTGCGCCAATTATGAAATAGAACTCATTGGTTGGCTCAAGTTCTTTCAGCAATTTTATCGTGTCATACGTATAAGATGTGCCTTTTCTTTCTATTTCAATACCCTCAATATAAAAAGATGGGTTTCCGGCTATCGCGTTTTCCAACATGGCCAGCCTGTCCATATCGGTTACTTCCTCCGATTTTTCCTTATGTGGGGGAACGTGATTTGGCATGAACCTGATTTCATCTAGCTCAAGGGCATCCAGCACTTCATTGGCTATAATTAAATGCCCGATATGCGGAGGATTGAATGTACCGCCAAGAATTCCAATTTTTTTCATAGATAGGTTCCTTAAGGTAATTTAAGTTGTTTGTTTTCTTTTGATTCTTTATACAGCACAATTGTGTTGCCGATAATCTGAACCAATTCCGCCCGTGCACCTTTTGATAAAGTAAGCCCCACATCATTGCGGTCCTCTTCACAGTTTTGAAGGATGCTGACCTTGATTAATTCACGTACTTCAAGCGCCTCACCAATTTGCTTGATGAGATTATCATTGACTCCGCCTTTACCAACTTGAAAAATTGGATTGAGGTGATGGGCCTTTGATCGTAAAAATCTTTTCTGTTTTCCTGTTAACATGTGTTACCTCCTAGTTTGTTCAAGACAATATCTGTCATTCTTGCTGTATCCGGCATAATGCCTGTCCATATCTCAAATGCGAGCGCGGCCTGGTTGATGAACATCCCCAGACCATTTTGCGTTTCGGCCCCTTTTTCCCCAGCTTCACGCAGCAGCTTGGTTTGCAGAGGGTTATAGATGATGTCACTGACAATTGCACCGGTTTTAAGCTGGTCGACCTTTAACGGTGAATGATCCAATTCAGGACTCATTCCAGAAGAAGTCGTTTGGATGATTAAATCATATTGTGATAAGCTTTCTTCCGCTTCGATAATCGAGAGTGCCTTCGATACTTTATCATATGGGCAATCAGAAACAAGCTGGGCCGCTCTTTCCTTTGTCCGGTTTGCAATATCAACTTGCTTTACCCCTTCTTTCACGAGGGTAAAATAAATCGCACGCGCAGCACCGCCCGCTCCGATCACTAACGTTTTTTTAGCCTTGATGTCACCTGATATTTCATCGCATAAAGATTTGAAAAATCCTTTTCCGTCTGTATTATACCCTATAAACCGACCATTTTTGTTAACAACCGTATTTACAGCCCCGATTGCAAGGGCCAGTTCATCCACTTCATCCAGGAAAGGGATGATTGAAGTCTTATGAGGAATCGTGATGTTAAACCCTTCTATACCAAGGGCTTTCATGCCTTTCACGGCATCGTTCAAACCTTCTTTCGTCACATGAAAATGGTGATAAACCGCTTCTATATTTTCTTTTTCAAATGCATCATTATGAATGTCCGGTGACATCGAATGTGCAATTGGATCTCCCATTACCCCATATATCTTTTTCATAGTCTAGACGACCCCTATATTTAGATTAATGATTTGCGAACGATCACATTGACGCCCTTTGGAACATGTGCGACGATTTTCGCTCCTGGCTCATTGACCGTCACCCAGCCAAGACCAGAAAACACAATATCCATTTTACCATCTTTCAAGGAGAATTCATGTGGAATCAGCTTCGGAAACTCCTCGATTTGTTCTGGCCGTGGAGGCGTCAGCAATTCCCCGGCATGGTTTTTATACAATTCATCGGCTTTTTCCAGTTTCGTACGGTGAATATTCAATTCATTCGAAAGGTAGCAAGTCAATGAACGCCTTCCGCCTGAAACATAGTCCAACCTGGCGAGCCCTCCGAAAAATAGCGTCTGCCCTTCATTCAGTTGGTACACTCTCGGCTTGATTTCCTTTTTCGGCATAATCACCTTGAAGTCCCGTTTGTCCACATAGTGAGCCATTTGATGATGATTAATGATTCCTGGTGTATCGATCAATGCCTGTTCATCATCCAAAGGAATTTCGATCATATCCAAAGTAGTCCCAGGGAAGTGGGAAGTCGTGATGATATCACTTTCACCGCTCACTTCTTTTATAAGACGGTTGATGAAAGTCGATTTTCCTACATTCGTACAGCCCACCACATAGACATCTTTTCCTCTGCGATACCGCTCGATCGCATCCGCCGCTTCAAGTATGTGCTTTCCCTTTTCCGCACTGACAAGCAGGACATCGACCGGGTTAAGACCCAATTCCTTGGACGATTGCCTCATCCAATTGATCAACTTGTTCGGTTTTACGGATTTAGGCAATAAATCGACCTTATTTCCGATCAGAAGAACATCATTTCTTCCTACAAATCGATGAAGGCCAGGCAGCCAGCTTCCATTGAAATCAAAAATATCGACGATTTTGACGATTAAAGAGTCGGTTTCGCCTACTTTATTCAAGATTTTCAAGAAGTCATCGTCTGTTAAGGATACATCCTGAACTTCGTTATAATGTTTCAATTTAAAGCAGCGCTGACAAACGATGCTCTCTTTTTCCAGAGCCGATTTAGGGGCAAAGCCCAACTCCTTCGGATCTTCAGTCTGGACCTTCACACCGCAGCCGATGCACACTAATTCTTGATGATTGTTCAATTGTGATCCTCCCATTCTATCATTCCTTTTCGTTTAAAAAACGCCATGATCTTTCTTTCAAAATAACGATTGATCCTTGTTCTGAATTCGTCGGTTTGTGCGACAGGGACCACTAAGATCGTATGAAATCCGCCTCTGTTCCCTCCCAATACATCCGTCAATAACTGATCGCCGATTACCACCGTTTCTTCTAATTTCAGCCCCATTGTCTTACGGGCTTTATGGAAAGCCCTTGCCATCGGTTTTCTGGCCTGGAAGATGAACGGAATGTGAAGCGGATCGGAAAAAGCCCGAACCCGATTTTCATTATTATTGGACACAATCGTCACTAAAATCCCATGTTCCCGCATATTGTCGAACCATTTGATTAAATCGGGGGTGGCAGTTGGCCTGTCCCATTCAACGAGAGTATTATCCAAATCGGTAATGACGCCCTTAATCCCTCTTTTTTTCAATTCTTGAGGATCTATATTAAAAATGCTTTTAACATGTTCACTCGGCAAAAATAATTTAAGCATATTGGCACCTCTATATTTTCATTAAAATTTACCGTTTCCATCATATCGAATTTTCAGCCCACTTTCAAAAAAAATTAGGAAAGAATGGCTGACGGTAAAGAAACATCATAATGTATGTTTTCTGATATGGAAAGGCATTTTTTCTTAAATAATGGGAAATTTACAGGAAGACCAGAACCAAAGAACCAATTATTCATAAAAGATTTCGACAAAAATTTCATTTATTCAACCTGTGGATAACTTTACTAACATTTTCCATACTGATGTGCACCATTCCGTTCACCTTGTAAACAACTTAACCACAGGTTATCCACTTTTATCTGTGGATAACAGAACGATTGTTCTCCACGTTTATTTCTGATACAGTAGGGGTACATCAAGGAAGACTTATCAATATATGCAAGTAAACACTAAATTATTCCTCGCAATCCCTACTGGAGGTGAGCAGCCCATAAGTGGCGTTCTGATGCAAAAACTATCTGATGACCTGTTGCTTGAATCCTATTTTAAAGCACAGAATTTAAAGTTGAGTACCGATTTCATCCGCCTCATAGAAACGGAAATTCATCGAAGATCCCTAACACATAAAATCCGATCCATATTTTAATATGAAATACATAGGCTGACATCAAATGTCAGCCTCTTATTTTCATTTGAAGTTAGACGGCTCTCATGAATCCGATTGTTTCACCTACACGGACATCTGCGGGAATGGATATGTTCCCTTCAAGTTCAAAACTTCCTTTTTCAAAAAGAAGCACGACTGTGGACCCAAAGCTGAAATAAGAAAATTCCTGCCCTTTTTCCAATTCATCCGATTCATCAGTAATGACGATCGAATTTATGAACATGGCCCCGACTTTCACCATTGCCAGATTTCCCGCTTCATTTTGAAGTTCAGTTATTGTCCGATAATTTTTTGATAAAGGCTCTTTTCCATATTTCATCCCCCATTTATTAACGGGATATGATTTCCTTCCAAGGGTCCAACGTTTGACTACGGAACCCTTGATTGGCGCATGGATCCTATGGTAATGACTCGGGCTTAAGTATAACACGAGATATTTGCCGCCTAAGTACTTTTCCAAAAAAAGCTCATCCCCGAGCATTTCCTCCATTGAATATACCTTTCCCTTAACGACGATCTTTTTATCAGCGCGTATCTCCCCTGAATCCTCAAGAACACCGTCCACGGGACAAGCTACCGCAGACGGAACTGCCGTAATTGGCCTCGCGTCCGCCTTTAACTGCCTTGTAAATAGCTCGTGCAAATTGGTATATGCTTTTAACTCCTTACCAAATTCCTCTTGATTAAGGTTGAATGTTTTTACATAAAATAAAATTAAGGGCCTGCTCCAACGAGATTGGCTAAAGTGTTTTAATAAACCTGATGAATACTGACCATTCGTCAGTTCAATAAGAACGCGATACAAAGACTGAAACAAATAAAACCACTCCAAATTGTAAAATTATTCTAAAATTCCTTGCATAAATTGTGTTAAATAAAATATTATTATATAATAAATACTTATGTTTACTATATTTTGTTTTAATTTGTTTCATTTGAAAGGAGTGAAAAGATGTTTTTATTACACGCCCTAGATCAAACCATTAAAAAAGTGAAAGCACAAACAGCAAATATACTTACTTTAATTAATTTATCCCTTGGTGGATTTGCGATAATTGCCGTGATGCACGGCCAATTAAATTTAAGCCTGCTTTTAATCTTCCTGGCTGCCCTTGCAGATCGCTTTGACGGTATGGTTGCACGGAAATTCAACATTGAATCGGAATTGGGTAAGCAACTTGACTCCATGTGTGACATCATATCCTTTGGCGTTGCACCGGCTCTATTATTATACCAAGGAATATTGATAGAATTCGGAGCACCTGGCACACTCTTCACGGTTTTCTATATTGGCTGTGGCGCATTTCGTCTCGCCCGCTTCAATATAAGTGAAAGCAATGGATATTTTACAGGAGTGCCAATTACGGTTGCGGGCTGCATCGCTACTTTAAGTTATCTAGCCATCCCGTATTTCCATCCGGTCTTTTTCTTATCCCTCATGATTATATTATCATTACTTATGGTCAGTCCATTTAAACTGAAGAAAGTTTAATAAGAAAGCGGATGTCCTAAACCGGACATCCGCTTTTTTCGTTCATATTCCAGCCTGAACCCATCTTATGCTTTTCGGACTAATGGGTCGGTCAAACGCATGAATTCTTCTACATCCTCCATACAGGCATTGACTGCTTCTTCCCAAAAATCCCGGGTCTTTAAATCGACTCCTAAATGTTTCTCCGCCAAATCCTCGACCTTCATGGAACCGGTATCCTTTAATAGGGCGATATATTTTTCTTCGAATCCTGCAGGTTCTTTCAGGGCATTCGCGTATATGCCTAATGAGAATAAGTATCCGAATGTGTACGGAAAATTATAAAATGGCACTCCTGTAATATAAAAATGGAGCTTTGAAGCCCAGAACGTTGGATTATAATCACTCAAAGCATCGCCATAAGCTTCTTTTTGTGCATCGACCATCAGTTCACTCAACCGTTCGGCACTGACATATCCTTGCTTCCTATCTTCATAAAACCTTGTTTCGAATAAGTAGCGGGCATGGATATTCATCAATAATGCCACGGAACGCTGAATTTTATCTTCTAAAAGCACCAGCTTTTCTTCCTCACTGGCCGCTTCCTTCACGGCTGCATTCGCTACGACCATTTCAGCAAAAGTGGAGGCGGTTTCAGCCACATTCATTGCATATGACCGATTCAATGGATGGATATCCCTCATCGCATAAGAATGGAATGCATGTCCCAATTCATGAGCCAATGTCGATACATTGGATGGGGTGCCCGAATACGTCATGAAAATCCTTGACTGCTTATTTAATGGAAAGCCGGTGCAAAAACCGCCTGGTCTCTTACCTGGCCTGTCCTCAGCTTCAATCCAGCTGTCTTCAAAAGCCTTTTGGGTGAAGTTCGCCAATTGAGAGCCGAACTTAGAGAATTTCTGTATGATGAAATCTGCACCTTCTTGATAATCCATTACTTTGGACTCTGCTGTAACAGCGAGCGGTGCATCCAGATCCGCCCAACTTAATTTATCCATATCCAGTAATTCCGCTTTCCTTTTTAAAAACCTCACAAGCGGTTCCTTATGATCGGCAATTACATTCCACATGCTTTCGAGGGTTTCTTTTTTCATCCTCCCTATTTCAAGAGGCTCTTTCAAAATATCATCCCAGCCCCTTTTTTCATTCACACTGAGACGGAAGCCAGCCAAGTGGTTCAAAGTCCGGGCAAAAAGGTCACTTTTTTCCTCCCAAGCCTGTTCCCACGCAGTGAATAATTCTTTCCGGGCCCTTTCATCAGGATCAGAAAATTTATTCGCCGCTTGGCCCACTGAAAGCTTTTCACCCTTATAAGGGATGGTCATTGAACCGACGATCGTATCATACATTTGGCTCCAACCTTCGAAACCGTCCATGGCCAATTGGGTGATTAATGATTCTTCTTTCACGGAAAGCTTTTCCTTTGCCTTTTCCCGACGTTCATTCAATACGAATTTTATTTCATTCAATGGTTCTTTTTCGAGGATTTTTTTAAAAAATGCATCATCAAGCTGTATCAACTTTTCATCCAGCTTGCTTAACACCATTTTTAGTGAAGCGACTATCTTCATTTGTTTAACCCGCAGCTGTCCAGCCTTTTTATCCTGCGCATTTTGAGCTTCCAGGCATCCAATGAAAGCACCTGCCTGCGAAGATTTCATATTTGTATTTTTAAAAAGATCAAATGCCTGGATTAAACTGATTTCATCATTTCCTACCGGATTGATATTGCTTACAAGTCGGTCTAATTCTTTTACCTCCTCGTTGATTTCATCTAAAAAAACCAGGAACTCCTTAGAAGAGCTTCCTCCTTTAAAAAAGATATCCAAATCCCATGTTAAAGAATATCCCATCCTGCATTGCCCCCTTTTTATCACTAATCCCATTATAGAGGTTAATTCAGTATTTTTCTAATTAAAAGGAATTTTCAGTATTTTGTCGGAACATTTTTCTATATCCCAGATTAAAAGCATGTTATGATGAATATATTCTCGGGAAAGGGGTGGATGATTCATATGAAATTCTTTATTCACATGTCTGCCATCATCCTGCTCCTTTGGACACTGCCCATACAGTTCCACCATCATGCACAGCAGCTAACCATTGAAGAACATACCGATGTTCACCATTGGGATAAGGCCGACAAGAAACAGCCTTTCGTGCCTTCCTTTAGTTCCTGGCATTCACTTATCGTTATTCTCATTTTCGAATTTTCCATCATGGGCTTTCTTTATTTTCACTCTAATCTTCGGCGACGATATCTCAGTCCGGTTTTTTTTCAGGCGAATTACGTAGCCTCACGCTCTGACATTTTATAAAAATAAAATGGAGGAGTGATTCATATGTGGTTTCGACTAATTATGATAGGGGTTTTTTCTTTAACCGCTTCACGTCTGTTCCTTTTTCAAGGAATCGAGATTTATCATGCATTTGCAGATTTGATCAGAAATAAATATTAAAAAAAGAGTGCGGGGAAATTTCCCCGCACTCTCTTTGATTACCATTCCTATCCTTTAGCTTTCTTTTCCTTCTCTTTTTCTGCCCTGTAAAATTCATGGAACATCTTCATCAAAGCACGTTTTTCGATCCTTGATACATAACTGCGGGAAATGCCAAGCTCTTTAGCGATTTCCCTCTGGGTTTTCTCCTTTTTCAAATCCAGTCCAAACCTGCCTACAATGACTTCCTTTTCGCGTTCATCCAAAATATCAATATACTTTTTCACCTTTTCAATTTCCATATTGAGCTGAATCGTATCGATGACATCTTCCGATTCCGATTTCAGCACATCGATTAAACTGATTTCATTACCTTCCTTATCCTGACCGATCGGATCATGCAGGGAAATATCTTTCTTCGTTTTCTTTGTCGCTCGTAAATGCATCAAAATCTCATTCTCAATGCATCGCGCCGCATATGTGGCAAGCTTCGTACCCTTACCATCCGAATAACTCTCAATGGCCTTTATCAAACCAATTGTCCCGATCGAAATCAAATCCTCTGTATCTTCGCCCGTATTCTCGAATTTCTTGACGATATGGGCAACAAGCCTGAGATTATGTTCGATCAGGATGTTGCGGGCATCACCGTCCCCTTCACTCATAAGCTTCAGATATCTCTTTTCATCCTGAGATGACAAGGGCTGGGGAAAAGCGTTGTTTTTCACATAGGAAACAAATAAGTAAAATTCTTTAATAATATAACCGACAACTGTAAGTATTCCGGGCATTGGCTTCATCCCCCGTTTCTTTGGTTTCCCTATTCATACCTATGCAACAGTGGGCTTGTTCGTGTCTGTCCCACTAAAAGAAATCAAGAAAGTGTCAAATGTTCAAACCAGCCTGGATGAATTCACAAACGAACGAAGGCAAATGTTCATATAATGATAGGGAATTTTTTAGGGAAAGGGGGTTTTTACGATGGGATATAACTATGGACCATACGGATGCAGCTATGGTTATCCGGCTCCTGCGCCTTGTTATGCAGGGTCCGGTTACGGCTTTGGTTATGGCCTGTTTATTGTCCTCCTGATATTATTGCTCATTTTCGGGTTTTGGTGGTTGCCGGGATGTGGATTTGGTTATGGGGGATCAGGTCCGTGCTGCTGATTCAGGCAAAAGAAAAAAACTCGGCCCGAGTGCCGAGTTTTCCCATTTTACATATTCTTTTCTAACGTTGCAGTTCCTAGTTGATCAGCGTCAAAACCATCATGTCAACAAACCTTCAATTTATCATGTTTCCAATCGCATTTTCCGCTGTCCATATACGTACAAACCATGACAATGCTGGCAATGCACCGGCAAATCCGTTAGCCGGTATCCTTCTCCAGCCAATAGCAACGCTTCTCCCCTTTTACGTAAAACAAATTCAACATTTTAACCTCCACCTTTCTTAAAATTTTTTTATGAACGGGATACCTACCTCATATGTTTTTAGAAAAAAGGACGATGCTTCATCGCTTTATCTAGATGTTCTTCTCGAATCTTGTGGATTCTCTCCTGTTGCAAACATTCCTCGGCAGTCATTTTTTTCATTTTAATCGTGATTGTGAAAAAAAGCATATTCAGTGTCATAATATCACCTCCTTTAAGGGAGCGGCCCAACAAAAAGGCATAAAAAGGCCGCAGAAAGTTACGTCCTCCTGCGGGTTTTTTTGAGAATATAAAAAGACCGCAGGATAAAACACTTCTCCCTGCGGCCGCTATGTCTGAATGATTAATAAAGCCAAATTGCTTTAGAAATATTCCGCTTGGCACAGGTCGAATGTTATGTGATTGTCAATTGAAACGGACCGGCTGATTGCGACGACTCCATGTAGATACAATGTCATTTTCTTCGACCTCCTTTGGAATATTTTTTATTACTTGGTAAGTATATCCACAAATTCGATATTTGTAAACGGCTTTTGCCTATTTATTTGAAAATTTCGATCTTTTTACCCACTTTCAAGAGCTTTTATTACCTGAAGGAGGCAAGAAGTGTGATGAATCTGCCCCATGATGGGCAAAACACTAGAAAAATAAAAAAACCTGATTCTTTTAAAGAATCAGGTTTGCTTCTATTGTTGTAAAGTATCCTGGTCATCCATTTCGGCCAAGATCTTCTTGTATTTTTTGGATAATGAGAAAAATACTATGGATATGCCCAGGAACATTATTGTCGCTCCCATATAGACATATGTGTCTAACATCGCTTTGTCGCCAGAGGGAAGGATGGTTCCTATATAGAAGAACGAACCCACACATAACAAAGTGATCGCAAACTGTTTAAAATCGACCATTTTCGAACGCAGCATTGACGCCGTTTGTTTTTTGCGGTTTTTCATGCCATTCCACCTTCTTTCAAGCTAATAAGATACCGATATCTCATTCTACCATATTTATTCCAAATGACAGGGTGTAAATAATGGCAGTCAGCTTATGAGACGGTCCATCCACGATTATCCTTGTAGCGCTTGTTCCAGGTCTTCCAATAAGTCTTCAACATCTTCCAGACCTACTGAAATACGAATCAACCCATCAGTTATCCCAAGTTCTGCACGACGCTCAGCCGGAATGGAAGCATGTGTCATCAAGGCCGGAATTGAAATTAAGCTCTCCACTGCCCCCAGACTTTCCGCAAGTGTAAAGAATCTCACTTTATTCAAAACGGACTCGGCCTTTTCCGCACTGCCGACATCAAATGAAACCATACCGCCGAATCCACGCGATTGTTTTTTGGCAATATCGTGATTTGGGTGGTTTTCAAGACCTGGGTAATAAATTTTCGAAACGCCTTCATGCCCGGATAGGAAACGAACGATTTGAGATGTATTTTTTTCATGTTCTTCCATCCTGATTCCCAGCGTTTTAATGCCTCGCATCAGCAGCCATGAATCCTGGGGCCCTAGCACGCCTCCTGTAGAGTTTTGGATGAAATGAAGGTCATCGCCAAGCTTTTCATCATTCACCACGACAAGACCCGCTACAACATCGCTGTGTCCCCCCAGGTACTTCGTTGCGCTATGAAGCACGATATCGGCTCCAAGTGAAAGCGGATTTTGCCAGTATGGCGTACTGAAGGTATTATCCACAATGGTGAGGATGCCGTTTTCTTTAGCTATTTTTGATACCTCTTCCAAATCGGTGATTTTCAATAATGGATTGGTCGGAGTTTCAATGAACAGTGCCTTCGTATTGTCCTTTATCTCTTTTTCGATCGAGTGAATGTCACTCGTATTGATGAACGTTGCTTCCACCCCGAAGCGGTTAAGCACTTTTGTGATGACCCGGAAAGACCCACCATAAACGTCATCGGTCATCAATACATGATCACCATGGCTGAACAGCATCATTACCGCAGTCATCGCTGCCATTCCTGATCCGAATGCGAAACCTCTTTTTCCTTCCTCGAGATCCTTGATCAATTCTTCGAGGGCATGGCGGGTTGGGTTGCCTGTGCGTGAATATTCATATCCCCGATGATTCCCCGGACCATCCTGTTTATAGGTGCTCACTTGATAAATCGGCACCGAAACCGCCCCTGTTTGTTCATCACCAAAAATGCCGCCATGGATCAATTGTGTTTTCTTTCTCATTTTACATTCCTCCCTGATAAATTTTTTTGCTTAAGTATCGTTCACTTGAATCCGGAAATATGACGACGATATTCGCCCCCCGGGAAGCCTTGGCCGCTTCTTTCATGGCCGCTGCAAATGCCGCACCGGAAGAACTGCCGACAAGAAGGCCTTCTTTAATCGCCAATTCCTTTACCATATGGAAAGCGTCACGATCGCTTATCGTATGGATTTGGTCAAAATACGTTTCATCCATATAAGCAGGTAAAAATTCCATCCCGATCCCCTCTGTTTTATGAGGTCCTGCTTTTCCGCCATTTAAAATCGATCCTTCTGGTTCGACAATGACCGTTTTGACAGCAGCGTTCTTTTCTTTTAAATATCGCGATGTTCCCATGAATGTCCCGCCCGTCCCGGCACCGGCAACAAACACATCCACATCGCCTTCCATCTGTTCCCATATCTCAGGTCCCAGCGTTTTATAATATGCATCAGGATTGGATGGGTTGGCGAACTGCTGGGGACAATATGATCCCGGAATTTCAGCCAGCAGCTCCTTAGCCTTGGCAATTGCTCCTGTCATTCCTTCCTCTGTCGGGGTCTGGATCACATTCGCTCCAAGGGCACGCATCAATTCCTGTTTCTCGGTACTGAATTTCTCCGGAACGCAAAATATCACGTCCACTCCACTGTTTATCGCAGCCAACGCCAAGCCGATCCCGGTATTTCCGGCAGTCGGTTCGATGATCGTCCCGCCCTTTTTCACCTTCCCTGTCTGCAACGCTTTGGCTAACAGTTCTTGGCCAAGCCGATCCTTCACACTGCCTCCCGGATTGAAGTATTCCAGTTTGGCAAAGATACGGACTTCATCCGGAAGCGGGAAATGGGTGATTTCCATCATCGGCGTTTCCCCTATCAACTCATGAATGTTTTTAAAGACTTTCATATTCGGACATCCTTTCATAGTTATCCTACCAATTTAATGAGGATTATGCAATAAAGAATGATCAGCAGAAAGGCTTCCGCTGATCACTTACCATTCATTTCATTTTTTCAACCATTTTCAAAATCAGTGACGCTGAATGAAGAGCCGCAGTTTCCAGGAATTTATCAAAGGAAATATTGGACTCCTTACCTGCGATATCCGAAAGGGAACGAATGATGACAAAAGGTGTTTTGAATTGGAAGGCTACCTGTGCAATGGCTGCTGCTTCCATTTCCACCGCGTATAAACCAGAGAATTTCCCTCTGACGAATTCAACCCTGTCAGGATCATTCATGAAAGAATCCCCCGTCACGATCAACCCTTTAGCAACTTGTATATCCTCGATTTCCTTTGCTGCTTCTTCTGCGATTGCAAAAAGCTTTTCATCAGGTGTAAAAGCTGCAGGCAGCTGAGGTACTTGACCGTATTCATATCCAAAAATCGTCACATCGACATCATGGTGCCGTACTTCCGTGGATATGACCACATCCCCTACATTCAGTTCTGGATGATACCCGCCGGCAGAGCCAGTATTGATGACCGCATCCGGTTTGAATTTTTCCAACAGGATTGCAGTGGACATTGCCGCATTCACTTTACCGATACCCGATTTAAGCAAAATGACCTCGACACCATTCAGTGTGCCTGTATTGAACTCGGAACCGGCAATGGTCACCTGCTCCAAACCTTCCAATTTATCACGTAAAATCGTAACTTCTTCTTCCATTGCTCCGATTATGGCTACCTTCATTAGTAAAAACCTCTTCCTATAATTTTTCCGCCTCCATAATCCAGACAAATTGATTGCAACGCTCGAAGTTCACTTTATATCCATTATCTTCAAGCACTTTTTCCAAAAAAGGAATCGTAGTATAATATTCCGTTTGCAAATCGTTCGCCAAATTATGAAAGCCTGCCTGCTTTGCATCTTGAATCGCTCGTTCATGCGCTTCCTTTGATTGATACATCGTATCCGCAAACACTATTTTACCACCAGTATTCAGTAACTTTCCATAGTTGACTATCGCTTTTTCTTTTTCTTCATCGGTTAAATGATGAAACGCGTACGTACTCACGATCGAATCAACCTGTTCCGGCTTCGGAAAATCAATAAAATCGCCATCTACAATTTCCGTTGCTCCGCTCAGCTTGCTTACCGCTATTTCCCTCATCGCAGGTGAAGGTTCTATTCCCGATACCTTTAGGCCTTTCTTCAAAAGCCTTTCCGTCAAATTCCCGGTACCTACTCCAAACTCCAGCACATGACCAAAAGCCCGATCGGTGACGCTGTCCAATATGCCATCATAATGTTTAAAAACCTCTTGATACTCAATATCGTGTCCACCAACGGTATCATCATACGATTTCGACCATTCTTCAAATAAATCTATAAATTCTCTGCCCATTTTTAATCACCTTTTGTAATAAGATAATAAAACCTATAAGTATAGTATGAAATGAACAGAGAAACAGTTCTTGTTTTTAGGCAAATTCATTAGGTTCAGATTCTGCCAAAATGGTGTTAAACTAACAGTATCTGAATGTTGGAGGGGAACAGTCATGAGTTTTCAACTCGACTTAAACTTATTCGAAGATAAAATAGAATTTTTCGAGGCAGAAAGCATTAAGAATCTTGAAGAAAAAATTCAATCACAAATTGAAATCAATAAAGCGATCATGCTTCAGGTGGAATCCGTGTCACACCAAATGCATGTAAGTGAAGAGGGCAGACGTTTTTATAGTGCAGTCGTCCACTTTAAAGCAAAAAAATGATTACCATGAAAAACCCCCGAAAAGCGGAATTCCTTTCGGGGGTTTTTCGTTTATACATTTATGACCATTACCTTTTATCGTTTGTCTTCAGCTCTTCGACTTTTACAGGTTTCCAACCTGATCCGTCCACCCATTCAATATAAACCCGGAAGGTTTTAGGATTATCCCCTTCAGAAACGGTACCGATTGCTGTGGTGGGCGAACCGCCGTTTTGCAGCCACCATAGCTTCATGTTGCCTTCATCGATTCCAGCTCCACTTGCTATCGCCTTACTCATTTCATTCCAATCGACCGAGCCCTTTTCAAAGCTAGTAGTGTGCTCCCCGGATTGCTCCGTTCCTACTGGTTTCCAGCCCTCACTTGTATATGTAGCCGCAACATTGCCATCGCCGCTGCCTTCCACTTCCACAAGTTCGGCATCTCCTGCTTTTTCTGGATCTGCATCATCTTCAGCCTTCTCTTCTGCATCTTCCTCTGTTGCTTTACTATCTTCTTTTTCGGCATCTTCTTCTGTTGCTTCATTATCACCTACTGCGTCTTCCTTCTCTGAATCCGTTTCTTCCTCTTTGCCAGAAGGTTTGTCCACTACTTTCCCCTTTTCTGTCTCGGCGACTTGCTTTGGTTCAGTCGTGGCTTTTTTTGATTCGGTGCCATCATCACTTAAGAAAATCGAGACTGCGACAATGACGATTAAAATGGAAACGATGGTGATTGCAATATTATATATTTTATTTACTTTTCTTTTTTGATCTCTCTGATTGAAACGTGAGCCCAAGGTCCATTCCTCCCTTACCATTTCTTACTGCCTCATTTTAACATGATTTAGCCAGAGATAGAAGGGAAGGGTTTCCTACACTTTTCGTCAATTCTCGCTCTTGTCCTGGTCCTTGGAGTACAGGACTTTTACAATATCTGAAAAAAGAGGCGTCATGCTGGAACTGTTTTCCTTCGTTTCAAAACTTACGGTAACAAGAGCATATTGGGGATCTTTATATGGGAAGTAGCCTGCAAACCATTTATTGAGCTCCCCTTTTTCGATATTGGTCTGAGCTGTTCCAGACTTGCCGGCGACCTCCACAGGCAAATCTCTCAAGGAAGCGCCCGTCCCTTTCTCTTCCGTCACGACCTTCCTAAGAAGATGCTGCATCTTCATCGTTGTATATGGAGAAAGTGTCGCGCCGCCAATACTTTGATTGGGAAAATCGACAACGGTCGTACTATTGTTAAATTCGACCTTTGAAACGGCTTTGACCTGTTCCTTCTTGCCGCCGCGGGCAATCGTTGCCATCATATTCGCGATCGCGAGCGGTGTCGTTTGGACATCCTGCTGGCCAATTGCCGTTTTGGCAATCATTTTGGGATCTTTTTTTAAATCGTCATCATGCCAGACCTTCCCTGTTTGTTCATGATGCAACTGAGTGACTTCAGTGTGATATACGTCCCCTTGCCAGCCCGTTTCACCAACCAGCCCTAACATTTTTGCATATTTGTCCAAAAAGTCCGGATCCTTCTCTGCTATTTCCTGTGACAATTCGGCAAACGTCCTATTGCAGCTTTGGGCAAAGCTATTTTCAAAATTAAGTACGCCCAGTTCCCTTTGTTTATCCGTTTTGCCGTCTATCGTCAAATTACAATTAAATGTCCGGGTGGGACTAGCGGCTTCATAATCGATGGCCGCTGCTGCCGTGACCGTTTTAAAGACGGATCCCGGCGTTTTTTGAGTCAGCATCATATTGACGGCCCCTTCGCCATTCGGATCTTTTATATTAAGCGCCGGACGTGATACCATGGCAACGATTTCACTTTTTTCGATATCGATCAGTACGAGGCCGCCTTTTTTTATTCCGCGTTCATCGACGAGCTTCTCCGCTTTCTCCTGAATTTCTTTATCGATCGTCGTCATGACCTTCACCGGGTAAAGCGGATTTGCAGGTTCCACATATTTAACATCGACACCGAACATTGGTCCTCCGCTGGCGTCCACGTGAAAAACGAGCTTCGATTCCCCAGTGGAAAGCAAGAACTCATCGAAGGTCCTTTGCAGTCCTGTATTGCCTATTTTCGTTTCAGGAGATAAATTCATGTCCGGATAACGTTTTTTCTTTTCCGCATCTGATATGTTAGTCGTCCCGATCAATTGCGCTGCAGGCGTTTGATCATGATATAATTTCTCATTCACGGCAAAGACCCCGGGAATCTTCAATTCATTGATTGCCTTCGATTGGCTGGACGTCAACTCTATCGGTTCATCACCGCCAAATACGAAAGGTTCATCCGCTTCTTCTATCGCACGTTTTAACTCCGCTTCCGATTTCCCTATTATCGAGGCCACTTCATCTATGGGCCATGTCATTTTCTTTAAAAATGGAAATAGGACGAGCGTCGGGATTTCTTCATGTGCAAGCGGTTCTCCATTTCTGTCATAAAACTTTCCGCGTCCATCATCAATCTTTAATATCTGTGAACGCTGATTCACGCTTGCTTCTAACAGGTTCACATCATGTTTTGAAAAAGATTCTGTCGATACAAGTTGGATGTAGGCAAGCCTGCCTATGAGCATCAGCATAAAAGTGGTCAAAAAAAGAGCCAGCAACCTCATTCGTTTCTTTTTCATAAAATACACCTCGGTAACCATTGTTGACGAGGTGCGAATTTTTAAACAATTATGAACAAATTTAACGCGGCACTTTTCCGCTAAAAAAGAGGATGCCCCCAAGGACACCCTCTTTTGCATTTTATTTAGTCGATGGAAACAATCTTGACACTCATTTCGCCGCCAGGAGTCATGATTGATACCTTGTCGCCGACCCTTTTCCCTATCAGGCTTTTCGCGATCGGGGAATCATTGGAGATTTTCCCTTCGAATGGGTCAGCTTCAACGCTTCCTACGATGGAATATGTTTCTTCGTCACCATTTGGAAGTTCCACGAATGTTACCGATTTTCCAAGTGAAACTGTATCTGTATCCGAATCATTGCCTTCAATGATTTTTGCATTACGGATCATGTTTTCGATTGTTGTAATACGTCCTTCAACGAAAGCCTGCTCTTCTTTTGCGGAATCGTACTCTGAGTTCTCGGAAAGGTCCCCAAAACTGCGGGCGATTTTGATTCTTTCCACCACTTCTTTACGTTTAACCGTTTTTAATTGTTCCAGTTCCTGTTCAAGCTTTAACTTACCTTCATTAGTCATTGGATATTCTTTTTCAATTGCCAAAACCCTTCACTCCTTCAAATTCTTTACAGCAAGCATTCGCTGTGACAAGTTTATGTACTATATAGTGCTTAACCCTAAATCGAGTCAAAATATATAATTGCGCGACTAAAAAGTCGCGCTTCGATACTAAGAAACAATCCGTTCCTTAGTATATAAACCGACTGCGGTGAGCAGCCGGTTCGTTCTGTATCAAGAATAGAGTATTGCGTTTTCCAACATTTGTCCAGTCTTTCCCAATAAATAAATGGGATTATTTTAATAAACGGAGGAAAATGGCACCTATCATTATTTATGCTATGTTATTACAAAAAAGACTTTTGTTCAAGGATTGTTTGAATTTTTGTCACCATAAGGTCAATCGCCACATGGTTCTGACCGCCTTCTGGAATGATGATGTCGGCATAACGCTTCGTCGGTTCTATGAACTGATTATGCATCGGACGGACGACACTGATGTATTGTTCGATGACGGAATCTATGGAACGGCCGCGTTCTTTAATATCACGGGTCATCCGGCGAAGGATCCGCAGGTCTGCATCCGTATCAACATATAGCTTCATATCCATCAGGTCTCTGAGGCGCTCATCCTCCAGTACAAGAATCCCTTCAAGGATGATGACATCCTGGGGCTCAACTGTGATGACTTCTTCCGAACGCGTATGGATCGAATAATCATAAACGGGTTTTTCTATCGTTTCATAGCGCAGCAATGCGTTAATGTGATCGATTAGCAAATCATTATCAAATGCAAGCGGATGATCATAGTTCGTTTTCAAGCGCTCTTCAAAAGGCAAATGACTTTGATCTTTATAGTAATAATCTTGTTCGATCATCAAGATGGAATGTCCTTGAAAGAATTCAAAAATGGAACGGGTAACACTTGTTTTACCTGATCCCGACCCTCCGGTAACTCCGATGACCACTGGTTTCTTTCTTGTCATGTCAATTCTCCTTCCGCATCATATTGTTCACATAAACTCTATTATCTACTTGAATGCGGACAATTTGAAGCGGATGGCGGGCTGCCTCCAGCTCCTTACCTGACTCATCCCAGATCGTACCGATTTTTTGAGTGAAGTTTTCGATTTCCGGTCCAAAAAACTCCACTTCATCCCCAGGCTTGAAGAAGTTGCGTTGCTGCATGGTAACGATTTTAGTTTCTTCGTCGTAATCAAGCACCAATCCTGCGAAGTCGAAGCGAGTCTTTACGGTATGATTCCCGAACATTTGCTGTTTATACCCAGGAATTTCCCCTTCCATGAACGATGATGCCGTCTCACGGTTCGCACACTTATCAAGCTCTTCCAGCCATTCTTGTTTAATCTTGAAATTGTCCGGATCGGCACAATACGCATCAATCACTTTACGATAGACGCTGACAACCGTTGCGATATAGTGAATGGACTTCATTCTTCCTTCGACTTTCAAGCTGTCTATTCCAATTTCAATCATGCCCGGCAGTGATTCAATCAGCTTCAAGTCCTTTGGACTCATTGCGAATGGAGCATCTTCTTTATCGAATAAAGCCTTTTCCCCGTCTTGACCCAACTCATATAAATCATAATCCCAACGGCAAGACTGGCAGCAGCCGCCGCGGTTCGAATCACGCGCCGTCATATGGTTCGAAAGGGTGCAGCGCCCAGAATAGGCAATGCACATGGCCCCATGAACGAAAGCCTCGATTTCGATATCGACCTTCTCCTTCATTTCACGGATTTCATCAGCACTCGTCTCACGTGCCAAAACAACACGCTCCAAGCCTTCCTCTTTCCAATACTGAACAGCCTTCCAGTTCGATAGCGATTGCTGTGTGCTTAAATGGATCTCGACGTTCGGAGCGACCCTTTTACAAGTTTCGATGATTAATGGATCGGCGACGATGATACCATGAACCCC
This sequence comes from Peribacillus sp. NPDC096622, assembly GCF_044762665.1. Classification (NCBI taxonomy): domain Bacteria; kingdom Bacillati; phylum Bacillota; class Bacilli; order Caryophanales; family Bacillaceae; genus Peribacillus; species Peribacillus sp. NPDC096622. The sequence continues at coordinate 237,160 of NZ_JBIWES010000001.1, forward strand.
AGCCTCCTGAAGACCTTCCAGGTATTCATCCAGTCCATCGATATTTTCATTATGTGCGAAGATATTCGTGGTTACATATACTTTGGCACCATACTTACTAGCGAATTCGACGCCTTCCTTCATTTCCTCAAACGTGAAGTTGCCGGCATTCGAACGAAGACCATATTCCTGACCGCCAATGAACACGGCATCCGCGCCGTAATGGACGGCAATTTTTAATTTTTCCAGGTTGCCGGCCGGAGCCAGCAATTCCGGTTTTTTTACAATGACTCTCTTTCCATCAACGATCTTGGAAATTTTATCAGCAATAGCATTCAAGGCTATTCCTCCTCTTTCTCTTACCCTTTTCTTTAATAAACCGATTCTTTAAAGAAGAACCCGGTATCCAACTCACGGTTATCCGGCTGAACCGCTTTGACTTTTTCAAAAAGTTCCGATTTGATATCATCATAGCGGTCAGGGTCTTCAGCACATACGTCAATCGCTTCCCGATATAACTTTGTCATTTCAATGACATATTCCGGTGTTTGTAATAACCCTTCGATTTTCAGTGAATCAATTTCCGCTTCAATCAATTCCTGAAGTTCATCAATCATGCACATATCATTCGGACTCATGATATGTGTACCATTTTCATCTTCATAAATCGGGTATTTATTTTCACGTTCTTTATCATGCAAGAACATATTTCTATGTTCCTTCCGATTTTCCACTTCCAACGCCTTGCCTTGGTATTCAAAGTAATTACCTAGGAGCGTACGCTTTGATTGGAACATGCATGTCATGCCATGCACTTGCACTTCAATCTCCACTTCGGCATTTTCCTTCATTTCCACTATCTCGTCCAGACTTATCTCACGGGCAGCAACGGCACGGACAGCACCGCGTTTTCCCCAGTAATTACATGTGTACCAGTTCGTTACCGTCATCTCTGTATTCCAGTGCAGGGGCATATCAGGTGCGACGGCACGGACAGCCATCAAGACTGCGGGATCACCGAAAATGATCCGGTCGGCACCAGCCTGCTTAAGGAATGTAACATACCCTTCAAGCTCGTCCACTTTTTCATTATGAAAAATGGCGTTCATGGATACGTACACTTTCTTGCCCGCAGCATGTGCAAGCTCAATTGCCTTCTCTACATCTTCACGATTGAACTCCCCTGCCAGCCTTAGCGCATAACGTTGTTCGCCAATCACGAAGGCGTCAGCGCCAGCCTCGATGAGTTCTGTTATATGATCGACACTTGTCGGAGTCACGAGTAATTCAGGCTTTTTCATTTTTGTCACCTCTATGTTTACTAATGGCCACACCATCACCAATCGGCAAAATTACGGTATCGAAATTGGGATGGTCATGTAACCAGATGTTAAAGTCCCTGATTTTTTTGATAAGAGCTCGCTTTCTTCTCGTCATTTCCATTTCTTCAATGTTTTCGGCAACCAAGCCTTTGAATAAAACATTGTCAGTAATGATAATGCCAGCACCAGCAAGGAATGGTTCAAACAGTTCAAAGAATCGCTTGTACTGCCCTTTAGCTGCATCAACGAAGATGATATCAAACGGGCCATGTTCCATCACTTTCGGTCCCGCTTCAAGGGCATCCCCTTCAATGAGGGTGATCCTTTCCGACAGCCCCGCTTTCTTGAAGTTAGCCCTTGCCTGCTCAATACGGGCTTCATTCCGCTCAAGTGTGACGATTCGAGCTTCCGGAAGGGTCTCAGCCATCCTTATGGCCGAATAGCCAATTGCCGAACCTACTTCCAATATCACCTTTGGCTGATGAAGCCTTAAAATCTGAAGCAGCACCTCAATTCCTTCAGGCTCCATGATCGGCACATTATTTTCCATCGCAAAATCTTCCAACTCCTTAAGCAAACCCGTACGCTCCGGAATTAAGGAATGAAGATATTGTTCTATTTTTCCGTTCAAAACGTTTCCTCCATTTATAAGGAAAACAAAAGCGCTTGGTCAGTAACATGAAAAAATTGATTGAACAATTTCTTCACAAGGAGCTGAAACAAGTATGCTTGACGATCTACATTTCCTTATCTTTCAAAATAAAACCCGGCATTCGCCGAGTTACGTCACCGATAAGAATCGGATCAAAAATTCACTTGTACTATTCTATCATAAAAACAAGGGGAAAGTAATATCTCTCCCCCCTCAGTCTCATTGCATTTTTTTATTTATTTATTGGAAATATGCTCTGCCTTTTTGTTATTGTGGTCATCCAAGGTCTTGGAGTAAAGGACTTCCCCTTCAGGTGTTGCCAAAAAGTACAGGTAATCCGTTTTCTCAGGTTTCAGTACCGCATCGATCGATGTCGTTCCGGCATTTGCAATCGGCCCTGGCGGCAGCCCCTTGTTCTTATACGTATTATAAGGGGATTTCACCTCAAGATCTTTGTAATACACCCTGCTCTTATGTGAACCCTTCGCATACAAAACGGTCGGATCCGTTTGAAGCGGCATATCTTCTTCAATACGATTGTAAAAGACGGACGCTATTTTTCCGCGATCGACCTGTGCCGTCGCTTCTTCTTCGACAAGCGAAGCGAAGGTCAGCATCTCGTGTACGGAATAATCGTTCTTGTTCATTTGGCTCTCGTAAGCCTGCAATGTCTCTTCGGTTTTCTTCAGCATCTCGATGACGATCGATTCCAGGGTCGGCTTTTCCTCGTAAAAGTCATACGTAGCTGGGAAAAGGTACCCTTCAAGCGGATATAAAACCTTTTCATTTTCAATTTCCGAGGTCAAGAGCTGCGGAAACTTCTCTTGCATGGAGTTAACGAACTTCTTATCATTCAATTTCTTAAAGACCTTTTTCGGATCTTCCCCCGTTTTCACTGCGATGATATCGGCAATTTGAGTAAGCTGCTTTCCTTCAGGAATCGTTATCTTCATTGCAGCTTCCTTCATGAGTTTTCCGGTTTTGATGCTTGTGACGATATCTTCAATCGGCATGGAAGGTGATAATTTATACTCCCCTGCCTGAAAACCGGATTCATTGCGGAATTTAATATAATATTTGAATACGCGTGCGTCCTTGATTATTCCCTGCTCTTCAAGCAATGTGGAAATTCCGTTAACGGAAGAACCGATTGGGATTTTCACTTTCTTGATGGTGTCATCATCCGGATCGACTGGTTTCATGGCTGAGTTGATATATAAAAAGCCCACAAGACCAACTATTCCAATTAGTAAAATAAGCGAAGCTATCGTAATCATGATGATTTTACCAACCAGCTTGGCTTCTCCTTGCTGTTCTAACAATTTCATTCGGATATGTTCCTTTTTAGATAAATTTTTATCTTTTTCATCCATGTTCATTCCCCCTGCAAACTCACACCAACTACAGAATGGTTTCTAGATGATGCTTTCTCTAATTAATCTTTGCTTCGAACATTATACTAAAATCAACAAATAATTACATGTTTTTTGCAAAACTACATTCATCAATACTCTATTTATGGCAAAAATGCACTGGTTTTGTCAATATACAGGTATTATTTAATAGGAAAATAGTGATATCTTTGTCTACATTTTTTTTGAGGGTATGTTGATTTCCACTCCAGGCACTCGCTTTCCGCGGGCGGTCCGGGAGCCTCCTCGGCTTACGCCTGCGGGGTCTCCCCTAGTTAATTATTTACTCAACTTAAAAATTTGTTTCCTTCATGTGTTAGGCATTTCAGGCAATGACAGGAATATTCATGTAGGAATGGTATTATTAATTTAAGATGAAGAAAGGTGTGGAGGAGTTGGATCATTCTTATTTTGTAGGTTGGGGGACATTGGCACTCATAAACGCCGGACTTGCTCAAGGTAAAAATAGAACGGCACTGAATTGGTTCTTGCTATCATTATTTTTGGGCCCGTTCGCTACTTTTATGCTTTTATTCGTAAAGAAAAGATAAGGGGTTACTGGTACATAAATGAAAAACCGGCCATTATGTCTACAGTTTTTTTATGGGTTTGTATAATTTGAACGTTGATTTCCTTTCCAGGCACCCACTTTCCCCGCAGGAGTCTCGCTCACCCGCTCCAATCAACTTTGTTTTAAAATTTCAGATTGAGCCTCTTTTCAAAAAAAAAACCGACCTAATAGGGGCCGTTTTTTTTCTGATCTTATTCTTCTTCCGCTTCTTCTTGGTCAAGGAATGTATTTAACATTTCTTCGACAAGATCCCACTCTTCTTCTGTTTCGATCGGTGTAAGTTCGCCATCTTTATTATCTTCGCTCGGTACGAATGATGAAGCGTGGATTTCAATTTCTTCCTCTTCATCTTCTGCAGACATTGGATAGTAAAGTACATAAGATTTGTTGAATTTATCTGAGTCGAATGTGAAAAGGATTTCGCAAAGCTGCTCGTTTCCGTTTTCATCTACTACTGTAATGTTGTTTTCGCCGTGTTCCATTTGTATTCACCTCATATTGAATTTGTTTGTCTGTCCAAGAATCCTTGCAGAATCATGACAGCTGCCATTTTATCAATGACTTTCTTGCGTTTGCTTCGGCTCACGTCCGCCTCAAGAAGGACACGTTCAGCCGCCATAGTTGTCAACCGTTCATCCCAGAGAAACACCGGCAGCTTGAATTTATTTTCTAATCGTTTGGCGAAATCTTGGCTGATCTCGCCTCGCGGTCCAACAGTCCCATTCATGTTTTTAGGTAAACCGAGGACAATTTTAGAAACATCATGCTCTTTTATAATTTCATTGAGGCGTTTAAAGCCGAAGTCATTTCCAGCTTCGTTAATTTTGATCGTTTCCAATCCTTGTGCAGTCCAACCCATCGCGTCGCTCAGGGCAACGCCGATGGTTTTTGAACCTAAATCAAGTCCCATTGTGCGCATTAGTATTCCTCTCGATGGTTCTTAAGATACGACTTAACCAATTCTTCGATGATTTCATCGCGTTCAAGCTTACGAATAATGTTTCGAGCATCCATATGGCGCGGGATGTAGGCCGGGTCACCAGATAATAGATAACCGACAATCTGGTTTATCGGGTTATAACCTTTTTCCTGAAGTGCAACATAAACTTGAGACAATACTTCTTGTACATCTCTTTCGAATGGTTCTTCGGGAAAATTAAATTTCATCGTTTTATCAAAGGAACTCATTAACATGCACCTCTCCTCAGCGTCCAGAATCCACTATTACCTACATTGTACAACACTTTCCATTGATTATGAAATCGATAAGACCCATTCTTCAACAAAATTAAGTGCTGCATCCAATTTTTCAGGGTCTTTTCCGCCTGCTTGGGCCATATCTGGACGTCCGCCACCGCCACCGCCGCAACGGGAAGCAACTTCTTTGACCAATTTACCAGCATGGAAACCGCGGTCGATGTAATCCTTGGTCACCCCGGCAATCAAATTGACTTTATCGCCTTGAGCCGAACCTAATACGATAATGACAGAATCGAGCTTTTGTTTCAAATCATCCGCCATGGCACGCAGATTATTCATGTCGGTAGCTTGAACCTTTGCCACCAATACTTGAACCCCATTTACGTCTTTTACGTTAGAAACAAGGCTGCTTGCTTCAATATTACTTAATTTTGCAGTAAGGCTTTCATTCTCGCGATGAAGATCCTTCACTTCAGCCAGTACCGTTTCAATTCTTGAAGGTACGTCTTTCAGGTTCGTTTTCAATTTAGCAGCCGCGTCTTTCAAGACACCGATTTGATCAGTCATCAATTTGTACGCCCCGGCACCCGTTACCGCTTCTATACGGCGAGTCCCTGCACCGATGCCGCTTTCGGAAACGATTTTGAACAAGCCGATCACCGCTGTATTCGGGACGTGGACACCGCCGCAAAGCTCAAGACTGTAATCGCCTATTTGAACGACACGTACAATCTTGCCGTATTTTTCGCCGAACAAGGCCATTGCGCCCATAGCCTTCGCTTCTTCGATGTTCTTATAATCCGTATTCACTTGTAAGCTTTGCCAAATCTTTTCATTTACAATCGTTTCGATTCTTTCAATCTCTTCCGCCGTTATCTGGCCAAAATGAGAGAAATCGAAGCGAAGGCGCTCAGCCTGTACGAGTGAACCAGCCTGGTTGACATGTGTACCAAGCACATCTTTCAACGCCTGATGCAGAAGATGCGTCGCTGTATGGTTTTTCGTGATGTGGATGCGATTTTCTTGATTTACCGAAGCAACGATATTGGAATCTGCTGTTAACGTGCCTGCAGTAACTGTTACACGGTGCAGATTCTGGCCATTAGGAGCTTTTTGGACATCAAGGACATCTACCTTCACCGATTCACTGGCCATCGTTCCTATATCGGCTATTTGTCCGCCGCTTTCCGCGTAGAAAGGAGTCCTGTCCAGTATCACTTGAACTTCCTTACCTTCTTGTGCCTCCGTTACAAGCTCGCCATTTTGTATGATGGCTGCAACTTTGGCTTCGACAGCAACTTGATCATATCCGACAAATTCACTTTCAACTTTAATATCGCCCAATACCCCGCCTTGGATTTGCATGGAATCAACATCTTGACGCGCTGAACGGGCACGTTCACGCTGTGCATCCATCTCTTTTTCAAATCCAGCTTGATCGACCGTCATGCCTTCTTCCTCTGCATATTCTTCCGTTAACTCAATCGGGAAACCATATGTGTCATATAAACGGAATGCATCGCTGCCTGGAATGGTCGTATTGCCTTTTTCCTTTTCCTTTTTAATGACTTCAGAAAGGATGGACAGTCCATCATTTAGCGTTTCATGGAAACGTTCCTCTTCATTTTTGATTACTTTTGCAATGAACTCCTTATTCTTAAGGACTTCAGGATAGAAGTCTTTCATGATTTCACCGACGACCGTCACAAGCTCGAACATGAATGGTCGATTGATGTTGATTTGCTTAGCATATCGAACCGCTCTGCGGAGTAAACGGCGCAATACATAACCGCGGCCTTCGTTTGATGGAAGAGCCCCGTCACCTACTGCAAAGGCTACCGTACGAATATGGTCGGCAATGACCTTGAATGCAACATCTTTTTCTGAATCAACACCATATTTCACATCGGATATCTCTTCGACTGCGCGGATGATTGGCATGAATAAATCCGTATCATAGTTCGTCGCCACATCTTGAACGACGGAAGCCATACGTTCAAGGCCCATCCCTGTATCGATATTTTTCTTTGGAAGCGGTGTGTAAGAACCGTCCGGATTATGGTTGAATTGAGAAAACACAAGATTCCATACTTCCAGATGACGTTCATTTTCCCCGCCTGGATATAGTTCCGGATCATTCGGATCATCGCCATACGCTGGTCCGCGGTCATAGAAAATCTCCGTATTCGGGCCGCTTGGACCTTCGCCGATATCCCAGAAATTTTCTTCCAGGCGAATGATCCTTTCAGCAGGAACACCGATTTTCTTATTCCAAAGTTCGAACGCTTCATCATCTTCAGGATGGATCGTCACAGCCAATTTATCTTTGTCGAACCCAATCCATTTTTCATCGGTCAAAAATTCCCATGCCCATGTGATGGCTTCTTCTTTGAAATATTCACCAATGGAGAAATTACCGAGCATTTCGAAAAACGTATGATGACGTGCCGTTTTCCCCACGTTTTCAATATCGTTTGTACGGATCGCCTTTTGAGCATTCGTAATCCTTGGATTTTCAGGAATCACCCGTCCATCAAAATATTTCTTTAACGTCGCCACCCCGGAATTGATCCATAGCAATGATGGATCTTCATGAGGGACCAGTGACGCACTTGGTTCGATGTTATGGCCTTTTTCACTAAAAAAATCTAAATACATTTGGCGGATTTGAGCACCAGTTAAATACTTCATATATATATCCTCCTTTTAAAAAATTATGTAATTTTGAGCACACAAAAAACCCCCATCCCAAAAACAGGGACGAGAGTTGACTCGCGGTACCACCCTGATTATGGACGCAGGAATTCATCCCAGGCCCATCACCTTCATAAAAGCCTTAACGCGGCATGACGGCAGGTATTAGCTGCTCTCAGGACTAGCTTTCTGCTGCTCTTCACCTGGCAGTCCCTTTCAGCCTGGGGGACCCCTCTCTTTAGATGGACTTCAGCATACTTCATCCTTCAACGAATTATCTTATGTTATGGATTATATTCACAAGACTTTTATTTGTCAATAAGGGGCGGCTTCTTTCTAAAGTGAACGCGGGCATGAAGTACAAAAACTTTCAACACAGCCAAGATGGGAATCGAAAGGACCATGCCCGCGATACCGCCTATTTCGCCTCCGGTCAATAATGCAAGCATGATGAACAGCGGATGCATATGGAGGCTTTTACCGACTATTAGCGGTGACAGGATATTTCCCTCAAGAAATTGAAGTACAAGCACGATGACCGCGATGATCAACACCATTTTAACTGACATTGTCGCGGCGATGACCACAGCAGGAATGGCCCCAATAATCGGCCCGAAATACGGAATGACATTCGTTATCCCGATTATCGCCCCCAAAAGAAGCGGATATTTCATTCCGACTATCCAGAAGAGCAGCGAGGAAATCAAACCGATCACGACACAGACGATGATTTGTCCGCGGATATAGCCGCCAAGCGACGCATCGACATCACGAACGAATGCCCGTCCCTGCTTGCGCCATTTTTTCGGGGTCATATACCATGCCATTTTTTTTAAAACGGTGAAATCTTTCAAAATATAAAAAGCAATGAATGGAATCAACGCAATCAGGACGATGAAATCAATCATCTTCATTGCATACTCCATCGCCTTTTCAGGAATACGCTTCAGCCAGCCTTCGAAAAGGGTGACACCCTCTTCGAACCTTTCATGAATCCCGAACGGCCAGGCCGCCGTTTGATGATTGAGCTTATCAATCCTGCCCCGGTACTGTTCAACCAGTTCCGGCACGCTTTCCGACAGCTCGCGAACCTGGCTGACGATCACTGGAATACCTTTATAAACAGCAAAACCGATCCCCCCGAAAAACAATAAATAGATGATCGTTATCGAAAGCCAGCGACGCATCCCTTTCTCATTTAAATATTCCACTACAGGGTGCAGCAAGTAACTGATGAACGCACCGATCAAAAAAGGCAGCAGTACCGTCACACATACAGTAACAGCAGGTCCCCACATGGGCTTAAGTTTCATAAAAATATAGATGACGAAAAATAAGAGCAATAAAAAACCCAGGCGATAAAACCACTTTAGACGAATACTCACAATAAACACCTCCCGCTCATTTATTCTTCGAAAGGCGGAAGGTTTTCATACATAAAAAAGAGTGCCCTCATTATCAGGACACCCATTCCTGCTATAATAATGACTTTAATCTTTTGCGTATTTTCTTCATGTTCCGTTTGATCATCTTCGAGTTCATCAAGTCCGAACCCATATTCATTAGAGTATTGCGTGAACGTCTAGCCATTGCAAACACCTCTTCCGTTAATTACATACTGAAGCGGCGGTCATTCTCCTCAAACAAATCGTCCAATGAGCTTAAACTTCCATCTTCCTCGACCTGGTGTGTATTGATGAGCCCTTCGGACAGAGTCATTTCAATAAAGCAATTCCAACAATAATATTGATTTACGCCAATCTTCCCAACATCTTTACTGCGGCAATTCGGACATTTAATTTCCAAAATGGACACCTCACTGTTCATAAACTGAAACAATGATGGTATCCTTCCCTAATGCAGGCGGCTGTTTTGATTCTATCACTGTCGACTCCGAGAAAAACCCATCCGTTGTTTCATACGCTATAATCGTGCCCATTTTTTCCTTGAAATATACATCCTGCAGTAAACCAAGTTCTTCGCCCATTTCTGAAAACAGCATGCGTCCCAATAATTCGTCCTTCGATAGGCAAATGGAATCCGCAGGCACTTTCCTTAAGGTCGAATCTTGTTGGCTGATGACGATCCCATCTGGACCGAATGAAGAAATATCGTCAAGTTTCAAATGAAAAGCTCTTTTGAACAATGCTTGCTGATGAACGACCAAGCCTGTTACCTGTCCCATTTCAGAAATTGATAAATCGTGGACCGTGCCGATTCTTTCTCCTTTGATTGTAAAAACCGGCATTCCTTTCAATAAAGAAAACGTCCGCAAGGTCATCCCGCCTTTCCGAACATTTTTATTATCTCTTTACTAATGAAAATAGATGTGCTGAAAGGTTTTCCATTGTTGGTCCAATACAGGTGCCATGCATAAAAAAAGACCGGTTTCCCGGTCAGATCCACCTGCTTTCACCAGCCCCTGCTGGCACCTCCGCCACCGGAACTTCCTCCGCCGCCGCCCCGTGGACCGCCGCCGCCTCCACGGCCGCCGCCACCTCCGCGACTGATGAATATCAAAAGGATATTGATTAGCGTTTGAAGGAAAAACCCTTTAAAGAACTTGGCATCGAGGATGAATACGATGATGACAACGATGATAATGAGGAAAATCTGTAAACCTGATGGCTGAAAGGTTTCTGACTCAGACTGGACGGAGAGATCTTGATAAAACTCGTCACCCAGGTTGTATTCTTTCGTGACATCGTTATATACGGCCTTATAGGTTTCCGTCAGGGCAACATCATATTTGCCCTCTTTCAGCGCAGGGATAGCCACATTGTCCAAAATCTGTCCAGATTTTATATCGGTAATGGCCCCTTCCAAACCGTACCCCACTTCAATACGGATTTTCTGTTCTTCCATGGCTAGCACAATGAGGACTCCATTATTCAGCTCGGCATCACCAAGTTTGAATGATCTTAACGCTTCGACCGAGTACTCCTCGATCTCGGATCCTTCCATCGAATCAACCGTCAAAACGGAAATTTGCGCTTTTGTGGCATCATCCAGTCGTTTCCCAAGTTCGATGAGTTCGGATTTTTCCTGATCATCCAGGACTCCGGCGAAGTCCTGAACATATATATCCCCAACTGGTTCAGGAATGTTAGGTTGTGCTGTGGCCACGTTTGCTAAACTGAACGTGAGAATGAAGAATAGCGCAAACACAGCGAGTTTTTTCATTATTTATCGCTCCCGAAATCAACCTTTGGCGTTTCTTTTTCTTGATCGGTCACTTCAAAATATGGTTTGGCATCGAACCCGAACGCTCCTGCCATCATATTCTTCGGAAAGCGTTTAATCATCTTATTATAGTTGGTAACTTCATCATTATAGTCTTTTCGTGCTACCGTCAGCCGATTTTCCGTTCCTTCCAAACTATCCATGAGACCCTTAAAGTTCTCATTGGCCTTTAAATCCGGATAGTTCTCGACAACAACCAAAAGACGGCTCAAGGCCCCGCTCAATTCTTGATCGGCTTCAATCGCATCTTCGGTCGAATTGGCACCGGCCAGCTTCGAGCGTGCATCACTCACCGCTTTAATGGCTTCCGTTTCATGAGCGGCATAACCCTTCACCGTTTCAACAAGATTCGGAATCAAATCCGCTCTTCGTTTTAATTGGTTATCCACCTGTGACCATTTATTATCGACGTCTTCACTGGCACTTACAAGTCCGTTATACGAAGATGCCCCATAAATGACCAGTAAAACGGCAACGACTATCCCGATTATCCAACCTTTTTTCATCAAATCCCCCCTGCTCACTATAAGTTATATCCTTATTAGTTCCACCAAAACCATGAATTTTAAACAAAATATATCAAAAAGAACCTACATAAAATCATATGGCGTGACATTCTCCATCCCGATCATCGGGTCAGCATGCATAAGAATATCAAGATAACTTGCCTCTTGATGTACCTCTCCCTTTTCCACCGGCATTTCCTCTTCACTCAAAATCTCCCGCAGCTTTTCACGCAAAGTCGTTTTCCGGCGCATCTCATCATTACGCTCGATCCCTAAACGGAAGGCATCTTCTTCACCACATAGGATCAAGAAATTTTTACTGCGGGTAATCGCCGTATACAATAAATTACGGCGGAGCATCCGGTAATAACTTTTCACTACAGGTAGAATGACGATCGGGAATTCGCTTCCCTGCGACTTATGGATGGAGCAGCAATATGCATGTGTAATCTGGTTCAAATCCTGTTTCGTGTAAGTCACTTCGATGCCTTCGAACGATATGATAACTTTATCGACATGATCGGTATTTTCTTTTGCGAACAATATGGACACGATTTCCCCCATATCGCCATTAAAGACACCCTCCTCTGGCTGGTTCACCAGTTGAAGCACCTTATCTCCCGTTCTGTATATCACATCTCCGAATTTTATTTCCCGCCGCTTTTCACTCGCATTGCTATTGAACACTTCCTGAAGCATTTTATTCAGTGCATCAATCCCAGCAGGCCCTCTATACATGGGAGCCAGCACCTGTATATCCTTGGCCGTGAAGCCTTTCGTCCTGGCATTGGCTACCACTTTCTCGATTACTTGGGGGATTTGATTGGTTTGGCAGCGGATGAACGATCGATCTTCTTGCTGTTTCGTGACATCATCCGGAAGCCTTCCTTTTTTGATTTCATGGGCCAATTCAATGATCGATGAGCCATCAGCTTGACGATATATATGTTCCAGACTGACAGTCGGTACACAATTCGATGCAAGCAAATCCTTTAAAACCTGCCCAGGGCCAACAGATGGCAGCTGATCCTCATCACCAACCAATATCACTTGGACATTTTCCGGCAGAGCTTTAAACAATTGATGGGCCAGCCACGTATCCACCATCGAAACCTCATCGATGATCACGATACGGCCATCCAGCTGATTATCCTCATCATGGGAAAAGCCTTCACTCCCGTTCCACCCCAGCAAACGGTGGATCGTAACTGCGGGGAGCCCAGTCGATTCGGCCATGCGTTTCGCTGCACGGCCAGTAGGAGCCGCAAGTACGAATGGAAATGGATCGCTTCCTTCTTTTTTATAATCGTTAATGTCCATGGATACACCATGCAGCTCTGCATATAGCTCAACGATGCCTTTGATGACTGTCGTCTTACCGGTACCCGGTCCCCCCGTCAAGATTAACATGGGTGATTGCAGGGCTGTCTGGATCGCTTCCTTTTGGGCCGGGGCATAGGAAACATCCAGCCGCTCTTCCAGCTCCCCAAGTGCCAGCAAGAACTCCGATTCGGGGAACTGGTCCTCATACTCGGTTTGAGCAAGCAGCCGCTTGATGTTCATCACGATTCCCTTTTCCGAATAGAATAGCGAAGGCGGATAAATTCGCTGATCCTCGACAACTATTTTCCCTTCTTGCGTCAATTCGATTATTTCCGAGGAAATGTTCGTGAACTCAATGCGATCCCGCTTATTTTCCTCCAGCAGCCGTTTGACCGCTTCCAAAAGCTGCTCGGCTTCTATGTAGATATTTCCGTCCTGGAGGCATTGGGATTCAAGCGTATACAAACACGCAGCCTTGATCCGGTCGGGATGGCTGCCGGAAATGCCCAGCTGATGCCCAAGCTCATCCGCCCGTCCAAACCCAATCCCTTCAATATCCTCTACGAGCTTATACGGATTTCCCTGAACCATCGTGATCGTATCCTGCTTATACATTTGATAGATCTTCATCGACAGCTGCGGACCGAAGCCGTATTGATTCAGGGCGATCATCACCTGCTCCAGACCTTGATGCTCGACTAATGTATCATATAGGCCCTTTGCCTTCTCCCCGGATAGCTTCGGGATATCATCAAGTAGCGAAGGCTGAGCCAGAATTTTTGAAATGGCCTTTTCACCCAGTGTCTCAACAATGCTTTCGGCTGTTTTTTTCCCGATGCCCTTGAAAAGGTCACCTGATAAATAACTGACGATGCCTTCCTTGGATTGAGGCAGATCCTTACGAAAATGCTCTACATGAAATTGAAGCCCAAAACGCGGATGTTCCTTCATGGCCCCATAAAAAATATAGATCTCATCCTCATGCATCCTTGGAAAATAACCTGTTACGACCGCTTCCTTTTCTTCATAATTCAGATTCGTTTCATGCACACGAATTCTTACAACCGAGTACATATTTTCTTCATTATGAAAAATCGTCACTAAATGACTTCCTTTCATGAACATTTTCTCTTCTGAAAACAAATCCAATGAATCTTGCTGGCTCAACGCTTCTCCCCACCTTTCCATGCATATGCTTTTTATTTACTCAGCATTCATTTCTTCCAACAGTTTCTTACCATGGGCAGCAAGCATATGGTCAGGCTGTGCTTCCAAAGCCTTATTAAAATAACCCATCGCGGCTTTCGCATCCTCACGATACCCTGCAAACGCAACGCCTAAATTATAATAAGCATCCGCATGGCCCGGATCCTGTTCCACAACTAAATTCAGTTGATTGATCAATTCATCATACAATTCCGCATTAGCAAGACATAGTGCATATTGGAATCTCGCATCAACATCCTCAGGGCTCAGCTCCACCGTTCTCTGTAGATAAGGCATCGCCAATTTCGGTTGATCCAACGCCATCAATGTCAATCCAAGCATGAAGTAAGCATCGCTGTTATCCAGTCCCAAACGGATGGCCTTTTCAAACATATCCTTCGCTTCGACCAGTTTAGAATCGGATTCATAATACAAGTTTCCTAATGAATAGTATGCCGCTGCTGCATTTTCATCCAGCTCAATCGCCTTTTTGTAAAACTTGACCGCTTTATCCGTTTCACCCACGGCAGTCAATACATTCCCAAAGTTTATGTAGGCAACAGGCTCATTCGGATTTTCCTCGATCGCTTCATTAAAAACTTTCGCCGCTTCTTCGTATTTCCCTTGCTGCATAAATTCAATTCCTTGTTGATTCTTATCCATATCCATTCACACTCCATTTTTATATTAAAAAGTATAGCATAAGCCAGTGGTCGAATTCAGGCGGTACACCCGCAATCCAAAAGAAGTCCCCAACCGCAAACACAGCTGGGGACATGCCTATTTTACCCTACGTAAGTCAGTTTTTCACCTTTTTTAAATACTTCATCAATCGTACCGCCGCCAAGGCACACTTCACCATCATAGAATACGACTGCTTGTCCTGGTGTGATCGCGCGGACTGGCTCGTCAAAGATGACTTCGACATCACCATTTTCCAAGACCTTCACCTTAACACCGCTATCGTCTTGACGGTACCTGAACTTTGCCGTACATGTAAATTCATCAGCAGGCGTATGTTCCGCTACCCAGCTGACATTCACTGCACGAAGGGAATTCGAATACAGCACATCATTATCAAAGCCTTGACACACATATAGTACATTGCGCTTCAAGTCTTTTCCCGCAACAAACCAAGGTTCGCCGCTGCCGCCAATCCCCAGACCGTGACGCTGACCGATCGTGTAATACATCAATCCGTCATGCTTGCCCATTACCTTGCCATCCATCGTGACCATATCACCGGGCTGAGCTGGGAGATAATTGCTTAAAAACTCTTTGAAATTGCGTTCACCGATAAAACAGATCCCTGTAGAATCTTTTTTCGTTGCCGTGGCAAGGCCCGCTTCTTTCGCAATTTCACGTACTTCCTTCTTATCAATGTGTCCAAGCGGAAACATGACTTTTTCCAATTGTTCTTGAGTAAGCTGGTTCAAGAAGTACGTTTGATCTTTATTATTATCGACACCGCGAAGCATTTTGTATTCGCCATCCCGGTATTCAACCTGTGCGTAATGACCTGTAGCCACGTAATCGGCACCAAGGCTTACCGCATGTTCAAGAAAAGCCTTGAACTTGATTTCCTTATTGCACATTACATCCGGATTCGGGGTACGGCCCGCTTTATACTCATCCAAGAAATAAGTGAAAACTTTATCCCAATACTGCTTTTCAAAATTGACCGCATAATAAGGGATGCCGATTTGATTACAAACGGCAATTACATCATTGTAATCTTCCGTTGCCGTACAGACTCCGTGTTCATCCGTATCATCCCAGTTCTTCATGAAAATCCCGACCACATCATAGCCTTGATTCTTCAATAGCAGGGCAGACACAGAAGAATCCACGCCTCCTGACATACCCACGACGACGCGGGTGTCCTGTGGTGCTTTTCTCATTCTGTCACCTCATTTATTTAAAGTAAGAATTATCTTCTCACTAATCTATTAACTATTTTCACGGTGGTTTCAGCCGCTTGCCTTACTTCCTCTTCCGTGTTGTTCAGACCGAAGCTGAAACGAATCGAATTCTTCGTCCGCTCCGAATCTTTCCCGAACATCGCCACAAGCACATGCGACGGATCGATTGACCCGGCAGTACAAGCGGATCCGCTCGATACAGCAACACCTGCCAAGTCCATATTAACGAGCATCGATTCCACATTCGTACCCGGAAAACTAACATTCAGCAAATGCGGCAGCGACTGTTCCATAGATCCGTTAATTTCATATTGTACATCCGCCTCATCAAAGACGGCAAGCAATACGTCTTTAAATCGATTGTATTGCTCCTTTTTCTTTTCCATCGTGCTTTGTGCAATTAAAACCGCTTCTGAAAAACCGGCAATTGCCGGCACACTCTCCGTACCAGCACGGCGCTTGCGTTCTTGTTCCCCGCCATATAAATGCGGATTCAGCTTCAATCCTTCACGAATATAAAGAAAGCCGATTCCCTTGGGACCGTTGATTTTATGCGCGGAAACACTCAGCAAATCCACACCCAACTCATGAACGTCGATGGAGATCAAACCATATGCCTGAACCGCATCCGTATGGAAAATGGCTTGATGACCCTTGAGCACCTGCCCTATTTCAGCAATCGGCTGGATCGTGCCAACCTCATTATTGCCGAACATGACCGAAACCAAAATCGTGTCGTCCCTCAATGCCGCCTTTAAATCGGCAATTGAAATAAGCCCCGCTTCATTCACAGGTAAATATGTGACCTCAAAGCCAGACTTCTCAAGGTATTGGCAAGTATGCAAGACTGCATGATGCTCAATCTCCGTCGTGATGATGTGCTTCCCTTGTTCTTTATAAGCATTCGCAACACCAATGATCGCCGTATTATCAGCCTCGGTTCCGCCGCTCGTGAAAATGATTTCATTCCGCCCAGCACCGATGCTTGCTGCAATGCTCGCACGCGCCTCATCCAAAACATGGCGCGCCTCCCGTCCGAAAGCATGAATGCTCGACGGATTTCCGAAATCATTGCTCATGACCCTCATCATCGTATCGATCACATTCGGATGCATCGGTGAAGTCGCAGCATGATCTAAATATATTCTGTCCACTTTTTCGTCGCCTCCATTAAAAAACGCAAGCGCCTACATAATAGGCGCATTGCTAATCACTTAAATATAGTACATATAAGAATCGATTTCACCCGTATCCTTGTAGCTTGCCAAATCCATAAGCGTCGTATTATCCAATACATCCTTCACAGCATCGCGAATCCGGATCCAAAGCTGACGCTTCACCGGCTCCTCATCCTCAATTCCCTCAACTGGCGTAATCGGCCCTTCCAATACACGAATGACATCACCCGAAGTAATCTCCTGAGGATCTTTAGAAAGGACATACCCGCCATACGCACCGCGGACACTCTTCACCAACCCCGCATTACGAAGCGGCGCAATCAGCTGCTCCAAATAATGCTCCGACAGATTATGCGTCTGGGCAATCGATTTCAAACTCTTCGGGCCTTCTCCATAATGTTTTGCAAGCTCGATCATGATCGTCAAACCATAACGGCCTTTAGTAGATATCTTCATACATATACACCTCAAATTATTTATCCGTTTCTAAATTCTTTTGAAATTATAGCATATTCCCGCCGGAAATGCATTCACCCGCCCTTCCTTTGTCAAATTATCCTAATTGGAGAGGTAGGAAAAGTGAAAATAAAGAATGAAATGTAACCGATTGATGTTGGGGATAGATCGAATTATTTGCTAGGACAGCCGGATTATCGTGAGGTTAGGTCGATTTATAAATCCTACAGACAAATTAAATCCCCAAAGGGACCACCATAATAGGAAATCCCCCCCTTTTACAGCATAATCAGCGCATTTCCCCCATCAGTTGTGATACCTTATATAAAAAGGAGAGGTGCGCAATGAACATTAAACCGCTTGCTTTCCGGATGCGGCCTCGATCGATTGATGAGATCATCGGGCAGGAGCATCTGGTCGGTGAAGGAAAAATTATCGCAAGGATGGTGAAAGCCAAACAGCTTTCTTCCATGATCCTGTACGGTCCGCCGGGAATTGGCAAGACATCGATTGCAAGTGCGATTGCCGGAAGCACGAAGTTTGCTTTCCGGACGCTGAACGCGGTGACCAATAATAAAAAGGATATGGAAATCGTGGCAGCCGAAGCTAAGATGTCCGGTAAAGTGATTCTGCTGCTTGACGAGGTTCACCGGCTCGATAAGGCGAAGCAGGATTTCCTATTGCCTTATCTTGAAAACGGGATGATCACCTTGATCGGTGCAACGACCAGCAATCCCTATCATGCCATCAACCCGGCCATCAGAAGCCGGTGCCAGATTTTCGAGCTCAAATCATTGGTAACCAATGATATAACCAAAGCGCTGGAACGGGCCCTTCATGATGAAGAGCGTGGACTTGGTGCGTATAAAACCGAGGTCAGCTTTGATGCCCTTACACATTTCGCGACTGCTTCGAACGGAGATGTCCGCAGTGCCCTTAACGCACTTGAGCTCGCCGTCATCTCCACCGAACCCGATGAGTCCGGAACGATTCATATAGATCTGCAAATTGCCGAGGAATGCATGCAGAAAAAAAGCTTCTCGCATGACAAGGATGGAGATGCCCATTATGATGTTCTGTCGGCTTTCCAAAAATCAATTCGCGGCAGTGATGTGAATGCAGCCCTTCATTATTTGGGGCGCTTGGTCGAAGCCGGCGATCTTGTAAGCATTGCCCGCCGCTTGGTAGTCATCGCTTACGAAGACGTAGCTCTTGCCAATCCCCAGGCTGGTCCCAGGGCCCTCGCTGCAGTCGAAGCCGCTGAACGGCTCGGTTTCCCTGAAGCCCGGATTCCACTTGCCAACTCAGTGATCGAGTTATGCCTATCACCTAAATCGAACACGGCCATTGTCGCAATTGATGCAGCTCTGTCAGACATTCGCAGCGGCCATAGTGGCGATGTACCAGATCATCTTAAGGATGCCCATTACAAAGGGGCCACAGAACTCGGCCGCGGCATCGGCTACCTTTATCCGCATGACTACGAAAATGGCTGGGTGAAGCAGCAATACTTACCGGACAAACTGCGCAGCAAAAAATACTACAAACCGAAAAAGAGCGGGAAATTCGAACAAGCCCTTGCCTCGGTCTATGAAAATATCGAGAAAAAGAAATAACTCCGGATCACTTCAAATCCGGAGTTTTTTATTGTGGAAAATGAAAACATTTAACATGCCTCATACTAATAATCTGCGAATGCATAACTAAATTGAGCACGACAAGAATATTGGTTTGTATACAGAAAAGTGTACAGCTATATTTCATTTAAATTAAAATCTAGTTCTATATATTGACCCATATTCAGTTAAAAACCACCAGTAAGCCATTGTATCCAAATCATCCACATGAAGTATGTACAACTGTCAGCCAAACGCTCCGGCCAGGCCTTTCTTAGTAAGGAACCGCTTAGGCTAAATTCCTTTTGAATCGCCTTGCTTGGCTAATTTTTCCCGCAGAAACATTTCAATATATGATTCCAGACCGATAAATTTTACAACGTTTAAATCCAGATTTTTCCAGACTGTAATCCGCACACTATTAGCCGCAGAAAAATCAGGCTGTTCGAATCTAGTAAATGGATTACAACCCTAGCGTAATAGGATATGTCCATTACGAGTCTAGCGGCATGTCCCTATACAAAAGAAGGCACAACAACTCTTTGGTTGCTGTACCTTTATGGTCAATCTTCGTCTTTATAGATACCCTTCGATGCTTTAATCATATTATCCAGCCACATTTTCTTAAATATATTCACACGACGAGGACTGCCATTCTCCTCACCCTCGGCTGAATTTTCAGTTTCTTCTTCTGCGGCCTCGGAAAGGATTTCATCTGAAATGCCTTCATCTGATGAGCTCTCCGTTGAACTGCTTTCATCTGATGAACTTTCCGTTGAACTGCTTTCATCTGATGAACTTTCCGTTGAATCACTTTCGTACGATGAGCTTTCCGTTGAATCACTTTCGTACGATGAGCTTTCCGTTGAATCACTCTCGTACGGTGAGCTTTCCGTTGAATCACTTTCGTACGGTGAGCTTTCCGTTGAATCGCTTTCGTACGATGAGCTTTCCGTTGTATATTCCATTTATTCTTTAACCTCCAATATTTATTTATCCTTTAGGGATATCCGTACTGCATATATATGTGCCTTCTTTCTAATAGGGACTTTGCTTATCACCCATTTTAAAGGAAATCTTCTTTCTAATTTAACTATTTGTTAAAGCTGATTAGCTTTCAGTTGAACTACTTTCATCTTCTGATAAGCTCTCCGTTGAATCACCCTCGTCGGATGAGCTTTCCGTTGAATCGCCCTCGACCGCTGCGCTTTCCGTTGAATCGCTTTCGTACGATAAGCTTTCCGCTGAATCGCCCTCGACCGATGAGCTTTCCGTTGAATCGCTTTCGTACGATGAGCTTTCCGCTGAATCGCCCTCGACCGATGAGCTTTCCGCTGAATCACTTTCGTATGATGAACTTTCCGTTGAATTACTTTCGTCGTATGATGAACTTTCAGTTAAATATTCCATTTATGCTTTAGCCTCCAATATTTATTTATTAATTCTTTAGGGATATCCGTATTGCATATATATGCGCCTTCTTTCTAATAGGGACTTTGCTTATCACCCATTTTGAAGTAAAAATTCATTCATTCATTCGGAAATTTTTAGGAATCCATTTTACTTGGTCAAATTTATTAGATTCAAAGTTTTTTTCTCCTTGCATCGGAATCTTTTCCGAAGCTATTTTATTATTCCTTCATTTAGCTATGATTTCCCTTTAGCCAACCGACTACTGATTTCCCACTAGATTCACGAAGACCCTCGACAGTTTCCTTGGAGATGATCTCACCATCGTTAATCCGAATGAATTATCCATTGGCCCCTAACACCCCCTAAATCTTCCCCACTTCAAACATCAAGGGCAGTAAAGCTGGCTGTAAGATCATGATTACCCAAGCGCAATATAAAAAAAGCTATGCAACAATTATCTGTAATCTAAAAAAGAAATAAACACTAGGCCAAATTGCACAACCAATAACCAGAGAAGTGGAGATTTTCCGATCAGCCACTCCTTTAGCAAAAAACTTTAAATGAAGAATTATTCTAGTTAAGTTTCACTAAAATATGCCAAAGGTATTATAAAATAGCAAAATATACTATTCTTTTACTATGAAATTAAATATAATAGATGAAGTGGTTACAAAAAGAGGAAGGAAGTAAACTATGAGACATGAAAAAAAGAAGAAAAAGAAACGGACATGGCTGAAGATAGTTGGTATAATTGTCCTACTTTTTATACTAGCTGGAGGAGCCTTTGCTTACTCCGTATGGAATTCACTGACAAAAACCGTTGACACGATGCATACACCAATAGACCGTACCACGGATAAACGAACGAAAGACCTTGCACTCTCAGATCAGGAGCCCTTCTCAATGCTCATGCTCGGTGTCGATGAACGTGATGGCGACAAAGGCCGTTCAGATACAATGATCGTCTTGACAGTCAATCCACAAAACAAATCGGTCAAAATGCTAAGCATTCCGCGTGATACACGGACGGAGATCGTCGGTCATGGGACACAAGATAAAATCAACCATGCATTTGCCTTCGGGGGCGCGAAAATGTCCATGGATACCGTTGAAAACTTCCTGGATATCCCAATCGACTATTATATGAAGATCAATATGGAAGGCTTTAAGGATATCGTTGACGCAGTCGGCGGCGTGACCGTGCAAAACGATTTGGACTTCACTTATGAAGGCGTCCATTTTGCAAAGGGAAGCATTAATCTTAATGGAGAAGATGCACTTAAATATTCGCGAATGAGGTATGAAGATCCTAACGGTGATTATGGCCGTCAATCCAGACAACGTGCCATCATCGAGGCCGTCATCAAGGAAGGCGCTAGCCTTTCATCGCTGACAAAATATGATGATGTTTTCGATGCATTAAGTAAAAATATCCAAACGAATTTGACGTTTGATGACATGATGGACATCCAAAAGAACTACAGGGACGCAAGCAAAAGCATAACCCAAGCAACCATTCCAGGAAATGGAACGAAAATCGACGGAGTCTACTATAATATTGTGTCGGATGAAGAAAAAGAAAAGGTTCAATCCGAATTAAAAGAACAATTATCCATCAAATAAGAAAAAATGTAAGAGCTGTCCGGACCCGCATCCTGACAGCTTTTTCATTTTCCACATCCAATATTCTGACAAAAAACGAACACCAATTGTAGAGATTTGTTGGAATATTTGTTGTTTATTAGGCATAAAAAGACGGTATAATCTAATATGAGCTGACAATTCCATCTTCCCCTTGCCCCTATCATCACTTGACACTAATTATTCTTTGGACCCGGAATTCCATCAACCATCATTCATCAACTATAATAAATGATCTTAAACAAAAGGAGTGGATTTAAATGAAAATCAAAGCAGGCAGCTGGGCTATGCTAAGCAAACAGGACAAAATGTTTATTCTGAAAGCCATCAGTGACCGTTCAAGAATGAAATATGTTTCATGAGAAGTAACTCTTTTCGCCATTACATGAGAGCATCGCCTCTCCCTTTTCAATAAAACGAACTTGAGCCTGAAAAAGGAGAGGAATCTATTCTAACTAATCCCATAGCAAACACCATTCGCCTTTTTCCTTTACGACATAGCAATTTTGTTCCAAAATAAACATCCCATAGCGAGAAATGAAGACCTGTGTAACTCTGGTATTTCATAGGCTAGTTTATGCTGCCTCCCAACCTAATCCAGACCCCAGTTCTTTACTTTATTAATCAGTCTACAAATCTATATACTGTGTAAAATATTTATTAGGTTCTTACTTTTTCTCCTCGCGCAACACAGGTTATCATTCATAAACAACAAAAAAGAAGCATGTTATAGACATGCTCCTTCATAATATGTAGCCCTATGAGTTCTTCAGATTCAATGGCGGCTTCTTCATCGAAACAAGAAAAGAAGCTTCCTAGCAAACGCCAAACATGTCCAGCATGGCATCCTGCCATAAAGGGGTACGGCCACCGGTTAGTTTCCAATCACCCAAAATCAATAAGATTGTGACGAAGTATCTACGAATCATATACTACCAGGTTCTTCAATGATCCCGCTTAATTTCTCCTTAATCTCTTCCACAAGTTCATTTACTGTAATATCCTGACCAGACTCTCCTTTTGCAAAAGTGTCTTTTAAAATATCAAAAAAATCCATTTGAAATTTCCACTCCAATATATAATTGAGCCACCATTCATACTGTTGTCCTAATCCTTTTTTCAAAAATAAGGAATATAGCTCACTTATTTGATAATCACATATATAGTAGGGATTGGCAAGAGGAAACTCGTTTAGCAATAGAGAATTCACAGAAAATTAACAATTACTAAACATTAGTAGAAAGGAATACTAGTAAAACTAAATTATTTATGTGATTTAAAGAAAACAAAAAAAGGCCGATTCCTCAGCCCCTCGACACTCCATATTATGCTTGTCCCATAAAATAAGTCATTAATGAAATCAATACTAAAGTAATAGTAATATAAGTCCCTATAAAAATTTTCTTGCTTCTCTGTTTCTTTTCATAAACTTCCTCGAACGTAATAAATTTGTTTTTTGTCATCAAATAATCTCCTTATATTTTGATGGCTGCTATCTGACATCGCCTTTGCGAAGTCCCTTTGCTTGATCTCTATAATTAGTATCGGCACATAACCAAAAATCCTTAAGTATTATTAACTATTTTTTTATAGGATATATTTCTTAATTTCAAAGAAAGTTACGACTAACGCACTATGTATAATAACTAAATTCTATCATCATCCTGTTAAATCCTGCCTAGATATCATTTTATTTATCTAATTTATTAAGCGCTTACTTGATAATAGTCATTATTATTTTTATCCAACCAATAAATGACAACCATAGTGGTATACTGAATAAAGTTCCCCATATTAATCCCTTTATAAAAGCATTAAGACCATCCATAATAAGAATCCCTCTCAATTAGGTTGCAATTTTATTATTATCACCATGTTCTTTATTTTAGATACCTTTGTAATTTCCGGGAATGGAAACAAAAAAAGAAGACTGTATAACAGCCTCCTCTAACATAATTTTTATCCCCTGATATTTCATTTTCCTTTTATGAACTTCCGCACATCTTCAATAGATAATCCTAGATTTTTAGCCTCTAAAATTAGATAAACCCATTCTTCCCGTTCATTGTTAGCTTCCATGATAAATCCCACCCAACTTGTGGTAATACAGCCGTCTTAGCATGTAGCCTTAGACCTGTAATTTTGCGTCCCTATTTTTCAATAGGTTTAATTTTCTCAATAATATTTCACATTATTATTAACCAAGATTAATAAATCTCTTGAATCCTATTTCCATGGTACTAAATAAACAATCTTGCCCTAAAACATTTCCCCTTAATTAAAACTATATTAATGTTAATTATACTTAAAAACGTAATAATAGCTCATAATATTATTCGTTTTTTTATGTCATTTTTCAGCATCTTTCATCAAAAAATGACATCACAATGGAAAAACGCTGTTATATTGCGTTTTCTTTAAAACACTTTTATATAAAATAGAGATATCACCGCTCAAATTAACTCCCATTTACTATTCTGAAAAAATAACTTCCGAATAATTAATTCAGTTTTATTAATTCTCCTCAAGAAAAAAAGCCAGCATTACAAACCATAAGATGGGCTGTAACCTGACTGTTCGTAAACTCTCGTAAATATTTACACACTTGATTCCATTTGGATACCTAATAAACTGCTAAACATTCCTCTTTTTTCATTCGCTAACTTGTTATATTCGCCGACCTGTATGATTTCTCCCTGATCCATGACCAGCACTTGATCGGCATTGCGAATCGTCGATAATCGGTGAGCTATGACGATGATGGTCATTTTTCCTTTTAATCTTTCAATAGCGGATTGAATCTTCGCTTCGTTCTCCGTATCCAAAGCACTCGTCGCTTCATCCAATACCAGGATGGCCGGTTTACGTAAGATCGCTCTGGCTAACACTAGACGCTGCCTTTCCCCTCCTGACAGTCGGACACCCCGGTCACCAATGAGTGTATCCAGACCTTGTGGAAGCTTACTGACAAACTCATCAGCTGCCGCGAACTCCAAAGACTCCCATATGGATTTCTCACTTGCATCAGGGTCAATGATCAGCAAATTTTCCCTTATTGTTGCATTAAAGAGAAATGGATCTTGCGGGATATAACTTATGGACCTCCGCAGTGATAATAATCGGTCATTAGTAAGGGGAACATTATCTATTCTGACTTCGCCCCTATTAGGGTGATTCAATCCCATTAATATATCTATTAAGGTGCTTTTCCCTGCACCTGATCGTCCTACAATAGCGGTCATACAGTTAGAGGGAATGTGTATGCTTATATTTTTCAGGGCATATGTGCTCTCTTTTTGATCATAACTAAAATAAACATTACGGCAATCCAACCCTCGTTTAATTTCAATAGGCATGATATTTTTATAATCGGATTCATATAACTCTCTTGCAGCTCTACATTCGTTTTGTAAATCCGACAACGCTTTAAAAGATGGAAGCGTAGATCCTATTTGCTCTAAATTTGATTGAATGCTAGTAAACCTTGGCCATAACCTTGAAAAAATAACCATTATCAGCATTAGTTGAGCTGGCTGGGCCAAGAACATCTTTATCGAAAAAAACACAAAAATGGCAATTAAGACGGAAGATACAATTTTGAAGATCATTTGGGACGTCGTATTTAAAGTCGTTAACTTGATTCTGTTTTTTTCCATTCTCTCACTTAAAGACAGAAACCAATTCAAATGAGAGTCCTCTAGTGAATTACTTTTGATATCTTTCATTCCGTTGAGATGATCAGTCATGCCCGCTAAATAGGTTTGTGTAAGCTGAAAGGTTTCCTTTCCAATAGACTGAGACTTTTTCACAAATTTCCGTGACGAAAAAATGAGAATGCCCCCAAAGGCTATGATAAAACTCGTCATTGGAACAGATAAATAAAAAGCTATTCCGATTTGAATCAAAGTAAAAATAAGAGAAGATATAAACTGTAAAAATAAATTTATCCCTGCACTTACATTGAAGGTTTCATTTGTCATGATGTTGATAATATCGGATTTCCTCTTTTTTAAGTAAAATCCCCAATTGACCTGCAGCAGACTGCCATACGCCTCATCCCTTAACTTTCTAACAAAACCTTGTTGGATTTTAACTCCCAAGATTGTTTGATTCCGCTTAAATACACTTTGTCCGACCATTAATATCACATAAACACCAAGTATTAATAAAAGACTGAGGGTTTCCGGAATTCCTGTGAATAATCCATTAATCCAGCTTAAGAAAGGAACGTCATCCGTGTTTATGTCCATTACACCGCTCAATCCAATCAATGGGATCAATAAGAAAATTCCTACGCCTTCTAAAAAGCCTATTAAAATCATACAAATAAGATTGATATATAATATTTTCCCCGAATAATCATGTATTTGTTTCGTAAAAAGTAAAAGATGCTTCATTACCATATCCTCCATTTACAGGCCATATTTAACCGTTTTCCTCCATGTTACATGTGGTAAAGCGCGAAAATGGAAGGAAAGGAATTGGCTATCACTTTTCTAAAATTATTATTTAATGAAGATATAAATGAGTATATGTGGGGTTAGTGACGCGTGGACTCCTGGTGAAAGGTTTTATTTGGTTCAAATAGAATGTTATCAGATTAACTAGATTCTTGTTCTTTCAGACCTTTAATTACGTTCTCTTTAGAGAACTTAGAAACAACAGTGAACCTATCCATCACTTCAGCTCCCATTATGTAAAAAGGTCCACTGCGCAGCCAAGCATGTGCAATGAGCCCTCCATTATCACCTTTGGCTGTCCCTAAATAAAGAGTGCTATCAATCTCACGTTTTTCCAGCATCTTCATAGCCGCCATTGCCTTTACAAGACACTGGCTTTCCCATATGGTGTAGCGGCTCATAATATTTATAGCCTGCGATACATTTGCTAAAATCTCTTTATCCTCTATATTTAATTCATATGATGACTCTTTCATCTGTTCACCAAGTGTTGGGGCGACTTTTGAAAAGGAAATGCTTTTAAGGTAACGGGCCCTGCCTAATTGTAAAAAGGCTTCGATATACAGCAGCTTTATCTTGAAATCTAATCGAAGAAAAGTCTGAGCTTTCTTTACGATATTCATAGTTTTAGCCTCCTAGACTAAAGATTCATGATACTAGGAATGGATGCTGACTAAGCCTTGTTCCAGCAATTGACTTAAAAAGTCCGTGACATGCTCTTTACAATCGGTTTGATCGACATTGTATTGTGACTGTAATGTTGTAACTAACTCTTGAATCGTGATGGGTTCCTTCATTAACTCCCAAATTTCCCCGCCCAGTTCACCTAAATTATAATATTTACCGTTAGAAACGCTTAACATCACTTTTTCCCCATCCATGTCACTTACTATGTTTCCTGGACTTTGGCTATATTTCGTATCAAGTTGATTAATAATCATGAACTCTTACCTCCCGTTTTATTTAATACGTTTAAAATTATTTCCGATAAGTCTGGCGCCGTAAAGCGATTCGTTGGTCTACGTAATTGGAAAAACTCGATTTTCTTAATCATTTTCGCAGAAGTATTAAAATGCCAGTCCATCAATCCAGATTTTTGGATAAAAAAATTACGGTATGTATGATGATACAATTTATAAAATCTTTGAAGGGATGGTATAGGCGTAATATCTATCTCGTCATTTTCTCCCTTGATCAATTCAAATACACCAGCGAGCGGGAGTTGTTCGGTAATAAACTGATTTTGGACCGGAACAGCGAATTTATCTTCTCTAACAATGAGTGGCTGATAGTTATTTGAATCCATTTCAAAATGATTTAAGCTCTCCAGCCATAATTTTTGTTGTGGATATGAAGGTGTTACAATTGGAATATTTTCATCATTTAGTGTTACTGGTATGACATCATCACTCATGAGCTTATAGCCCCTTTTTAAAAAAGCTGAAGCAAGAGTGGATTTGCCAGCACCAGAATCACCAACAATTGCATAGGCCTTTCCATCTATGGCCACCGCACTTCCATGTATAGGAAGAATTTTTCTTTGCATCAAAATGGCTCCCATGCATGTTCCGAGGATATAAAGACGAATCTCATCCTCTTGTGCTGCATCAATTGGACAAAATTCTATTCTATTTCCGCTTTGAATCAAGAAAATGGCCGTCTTGGAAACATGAAACATGATCCAGTCTTTCTTAATGACAAAATCATCATTAGGAACAGAATGCTCAGACCATAATGCATGGAGATCCGCTTTTTCAATAACAATATCAGCTTTATCATCCTCTATATTAATAGGAAGCAATTCGGGCAAAGCTATATCACTTGTAACGGTTAAACCATACGCTTCATATACAGTTCTTGTTTTGATACCGATCATATAAATACCCCCGCACATAAATAACGTCTCTTAGCTAGACTAGCTTTAATGTATAAGTCATACCCCTATTAACTGGATAAATAGGGGCTTAGGGGAATCCTAACAGACTTAGTAACGGAATAAGTTTAACTAAAAGTTATGTCACCTTTAGGTGTGTTTGATGGGAAAGCAGCATCTGTATATTCCCCTTCAGTTCCAAGCATTGTTTGATTAACATCAAGAATTTCCAATTCAGGTTTTTTCCATTCCTTTTTCATAGTATTCACCTCCTTTTAATTGAATCGTTTTAAAAATCGATACACGATTAAACTCCGCATTAGGAATTTATGGTCAGGATTTGTAGCAAGTTCGGGACTAGTTCCTTTTTTAATCGTTCCTAGAGCATTCTTTATCGCCTGACCATCAAGGAACTCCAGGGCTTTATCATCTGTGCTCAGCTGCTCAATTTCCTCTATGAATTCACTCCATTTAGGAAGCATTCGGTGAACCCAATCAGCTCCCTGCACACCCCTGTACCGTTGGTTTAGCCTTACTTTATCGGGTAAGACATTCACTGTAGCATTTCGAATCAGGGCACGATCCATCCCATTCTGTACATATTGACTTTCCGGGAGTGATAAACAAAAGCGAATAACACGGATATCATTGGTCGGATCTCGCTTCCACAATTTGTATCGTAAGGAGAGCTTTGTGGAAAGCGTATTTCCTGCATTCCACTGAAAGATATCTTCAAAGTGCTTTTTTCTTTCATTAAAAATATCAGAATTCGAATACCAGCCTGTTTCATCCATGCCGAATTCTTTAAATTTATCATATACGCCTATTCCTTCTGCAAACCTTGGATTGATTAAGGATGGAATTTTATATGACCCGCATTCCGGAAAGATCCGATCTATGATTGGAAAGCCGATTCTAGCAATTGCTTTCACCTTTCGCAATCTAGATCCTCCGACATTTCTCCTATATTGGTCCAACTCTTGATATAGTCGAACCCACCTTAGCCTTTTTAATAGGAGGGAGTAATACTCCAACGGGAATCCCCAGGAAATTGAAAAGTTCCCCCTATCTCCATTAAGCAAAACACCTATGCCGTCCTCATTCGCTTTTTCAAACATCCCTTTCAACCAGAAAGAATTTTCAAAAAACTTATAGGGCATCTCCATGATGTCAAGGAAGTCTTCCATTTCAGAAAAGGAGTCTTTGCCCTTAAAGTCACAATAATGATCAATAATGCCGCCAACATGTCCTACCGTCGATTTGATGAAAGGCCGCTCATCAGCCAAAAAATATTTAGGCGTAAAATCTTTAAAATCTTCGGGAGGTATATAACTATATGTATGGAGTGCATTGCTTTCCCGCTGCAATTGATTTACAGCAAAGCCAACAACAGCCCCGGAATCCAACCCACCACTCAACTGGGCGCCAACTTTCCGATGCGTCCTTAATCTGGATGTAACAGCTTCCTGGAAGACACTTTGAAATGCTTCGATGTAATCTTCAGTAGATTTAAGTTTTAACTTATCCCCTTGAGTTAAATAGGAATATCGTTTTAAAGTCACCCTATTGTTCTCTATTATTAAGCTATGTGATGGTGGTATCTGATTTATCGTTGTATATGGCGTTAATGAAGAATCTACTGCATCAATCATTCCCGATACGGCCAAATACTCAGCAAGCCACTGCTTATTCAACTTTTTTTCAATAAAAGGTAATCTTAATAGCGGTTCCATAGTCGTACAAAAGGCAAATTTCCGAGAGTTTTGGTGATAATAAAGAGTTCTGCTTCCTGAAAAATCCCTTGCCCCAAACAACTTCCGTTTCTTTTCGTCCCAAATGACAAAAGCAAAATCCCCTATTAAGAACTTGGGGGCATCTTCACCCCACTTAAAGTAAGAAAGTAGAATCAGTTCACTATCTGTCATGCCCTTTCGATCGGATGGCTTAACTTGTAACCTCTGGAACAAATCATCACGATTATCAATAATGGCATCAGCAGTAATGGTACAGCGTCTTTCATAATCATAAAGCGGGAGCTGCTCACCAACAGACTCTGGCGTGATCCATTGGGCATGACAACCGAGAAAAATCTTTTCTCTATGCCACATTTGGATAGAATCAGCAGGGTACTTTTTTAAAGCCGTCATCATAATATGGCATTGTTGAAGATTTATAGGCTCTTCATTAAAATGATAAATACCGGCTATAGCACTCATGTTATCCCCCTGATTGTTTTGTTATGTTAGATTGTGAATACTAATCTTTTAAATCCACTATTTGCACATTTTAATGAGAATATTAAAATTTTAGCTTTCTCCTACGTTGGTTCATTACTTTGATGAAAATACTTCTATCATCTGACTTAAAAAATTTCACGCCAACTAATTTTAAAGGAGTCCATATTTCTTTCATTTGTAATAGAGGCATTTATATTTCATCCTTTCTTTTTTTAACTCAATTAACACATATAATTAATTATTTTGAATATGAACCTTGTTTAGAATTTTCAAAGGAGTACATTTTGTAAATTTCATTTATATAAACTAATATCATTAATTAAAAATCATCTTTACCTTTTTGGTAATCAATAATTTAAGGTGTTTATTAATGAGATGATTCAATTTGTATGCTAGTTGCTATCTCCCTAATATTTTTTTACGAACAACTTGTTCTTAATAACGAATGCAACAAGCTAAAAATACCACCTATTTATACCTATGTCAATAACTTTTATTTCCACATATATTTCCAAAAAGACCTCTCAATCATTAATCAATCTTCCTGTTTAATATCGATTAAGAAATTACTTAAAATGAACCCTAAAGTTTTACGTTGACTTACTAAGTGAAATGGTTTAATCCCTCATCACAAAAAGCGAAAATAGTTGAACTACAGGCTTTTGCCTTTTTTCCAACTAATATTGCTAAACTTAATGAAATTGCGTTAAGAGTCATACCTTAAAAAGCAGGAATACAAGAATCTTTTACCGTTCCCTCGCTTCTTATACTGCTTGGAAAGAAAAAGATTCACTATGAAAAATCAAATTGGAGAGCAGTAAGAGTATCTTAATTCACTGGAAACATCCAATTAATTAGATATCTTATAGAGAACACTTCAAGAGATAATGTTCATATACTTTTTACACACTATTGAGAGAATCTGGAGCTAGACAGGCGAATCTTTTGGATATAAGGTGCCAAACTTCCTTACAATGAAGACTTTTATGCTTTGACTATAAGTATTAACCCATGTAAGG
This sequence comes from Peribacillus sp. NPDC096622, assembly GCF_044762665.1. Taxonomy (NCBI): domain Bacteria; kingdom Bacillati; phylum Bacillota; class Bacilli; order Caryophanales; family Bacillaceae; genus Peribacillus; species Peribacillus sp. NPDC096622. The sequence continues at coordinate 269,083 of NZ_JBIWES010000001.1, forward strand.
AAATAACGTATAAAGGAAATCTTGACTTGCCGATACATCACCAATGGGAAAAATTAGTATTATATTAGATCCACCAATCCTCCTGATGTTAAAAAACTTATGCCTAATCTTTCGCTATAGAAGATTTTACACCAGTATACACTCCCTTAAATTTCACCCCTGATAAAGTAGAATCAGAATGCCTAGAGGCAGAATCGAAAGGGACGACCTATCGCTTAGTTAACAAATGGAGCCACCCATTCACTCGTCATCTTTGAGGTAATACTTACCTTTTGATTCAATTCAATCTAAATTGCAAGTTACCTAATCATCTAATACTTTTCTCGTTCAATCATTTTTAACCGTTTAGCTGTCTAGTAAGATTGCAGGTAATGAGCAAAAAATGTATTCCTAGTTTTTAGACGTTGTACCTAAATCCCCAAAGTTTTAGGTTTGGAAGGAAATTTGAAATTTACATTTTTTTACCAAACGTTATTATACTTATTCTACCTTTTCCTTCTTTTGTCATGTCTGAAACTTCTAAAAAAATGACTATTAAATTTGTTGCTCCTTCTCAAGTGTTAGAGTAGTCGAATTACTCTTACAAAAAGTCCTAAAATGAGACCGTTAACAGTTAGTAATAATAAAAAAGGATTCATTAGATTTTGGTAGTGATTTCCTGTAAAAAAGTAAAGAGAAGCATCCACCTTTGTAAAAGATGAATGCTTTTACGGCTTATTTTACACTTTCCATTTCCGAATAATCCTTATATATTTATATGGGCTTCCTAGTTTTTCTCCAAGCCCATAAAAAGGGACGTAACGGAAAATATAAAAAATAAATGGGTTTAGGCAACCTCAAAGTCTTTACATCCTCTGAACTCGGAAAAAAAAATTTTATAACAAAGATTAACCTCTGCAGATTTGACTTTATTAAAAATTGATAAAGATTTAAGACGAAGGACCTCTGCAGATTTGACTTTATTGAAAATAGATGATGTTTATCGTTTATAGCCAATTCACCTTTAGACTCATTGATATGCGAATGACCCATTTCTACAATGTAAAATATTGCCAATTGCGCTATCCTTCTTGAACGTTTTCCTCCGGTAAATGATTTCATCTCTTCTGTTTTTGGATTGTTTAATACTTGTGAGGATAATATAAGTACTTGTTTTCCTAAGTAGTGCTTTTGAATTAGAAATACGTTATTATTTTCAATAATTATACTCTTCCTTATTATTTGATCAATATCTGCCAACCACCGTAGACGGAACCACCCATGCCTAGCCCCATGAGTAACCAGATATAAAAACAAATCTTCTTTTCCTAAGAAGTAAACAGGATAACTTGTAATCATACTAACCCTTTTTCGTTCCCACAATTCATTAAAACTTGGTTCTTTTGTAGGGGAAGGGTGAAGTCTCCAATGAAGTTCAATCTCGATTCCTTTTTGAAGATGGAAGTATGTTACGTGGTGTTTGTTCCATTTCCACTCGTAAATTGTTTTTGAACCTTCTTCTCTTTTATATCCTTGAGTCAATAGAAGTTCTTCTGCTTTTTTTAAATCGTTTATTTGAATTAAAATATCCAAATCTTTGGAAGTTCGGAGGGAAATATCCCCGTAAATATCAGCAGCAATTACTGGTCCTTTTAGGAAAATAAGACTAATTTGATTTTCAGTAAATAATTTACTTACTTGTTCCATTTCGCCGCACAACTGGAGCATATAATATGTATTGTTTTTGTATTGTTGGTACAAAGCATTAAGGACATGTGAAGGAATTCTTTTTTCTCCTATACTTTTTAACTTTGAATAAATTAATGGATAAATTCGATGATGTTTTGCCAATAGGAGAAATATCTCCCAATCAATGTCTGCAAACAATTCATCTTTTAAATATGTTTTACTACTATCGAAATTATCTATCTTCATAATTTCAATTAATAATCTTAATTCCTGTGGTATGCTAGACAAATCGATACTGTAATTATTAATAATTAACTTCCCCTTTAACTTTTTTACTAAATTTCACAAACATAGCTACTTAGATAAATTTCCCTCTTTAACCCAGTAATATAGCAAAGACTATTAATAACACATCTACCTTTTCCGGTAATTCCTAATTACGATGCAACCCACTTTTTACTTTCTACCTAATGTCTTCTTTAATCCGACTATTCTAATAAATTGTATGGAAAGAGAAGCACAATATACCAGTAGTGAGTTTACTCGACGGTTCAACACATTAAATTATACAATACGTTAGTGAAAGAGGTTGCCTTCGATAGTATCTCTCAAAGCCTTTCATGCCTCATAAATAAAGAAAGTCAACAACATACAATATATAGACTTTAATACAGTGAAATTTCCCAGGTTTCATTTTATTGAAGCCTAGTATAACCGCAAAAGAATACATAGTAACATGAGAATAAAACTCCCTAATCGAATGATTGAAAATTCAAATTAGGAGGACCGCTAAAAACTCAACTTATTTGTGTCAATGTATTAAAATTCTATTGTCCACATCAGTCTACTTTTGGTTCTTTCGTAATTTTATTGTGTTTCTTATGTATAGCAGAAGAAACTGTCCTATGCAAGACAACTTTGATAAAGGTATACTTTCACTCAAAATAAACCATACATAGTTACAGATTAACTATTCTAAGGGGTATCTCACATACGTTGTTCCTATGTCAAATATTAGGATGAAAGATCAGTCCTCTTTAGAAAGGCATTAGCTTGCCTGATTTGTTGAGTGATTCTTAGTCATCTTTGTATAAAGCTTTTTAATCCTCATTTGATTCGTGAACCATACTTCAATGTACTTATAAGAATAATGAGAAAGAAGTAGGGAAAAAATTGTTCCAAATAGCGCAAATATCACAAAGGTTGTCAAATTATTATTAGGAATAACCTTTGGCAATAAAATCTTTAATGGGAAAATACCAAATGGGTGCCATAAATAAAGACTGTAACTTATCGATCCAAAATACTGGAATACTCTACTCCTTAATACAGATGCTAGAATACCTTTTTCTTTGATTATGTCTACAAAAAAGAAAAAGCTAAAAACTACCGAAATAAATGTACTATACTCAAAACTAATTATAGTCAGGCATAAAAATATAATACCCCTTGTTTTCAAAAGCAAATTATAGGAGCTATAGACGTTTGATTTAGCATTCTCTTTGTTCTTCCTTTGAATAAAGTATAAAAACACACCTACTAAAAAGAACATTGCACGAGGTCTATAAAATAATATAGTAAGGGATATTAATATCGTTAGTATTAAACAAAAACCCCTTATATAACGATTTTTAACAAAATCGCCTTGAAGGATAATGAAAATCAAACATGCATTTATATAAAAGGCGAATTCATACCCCAAACTCCAAGAATTTTGTACGGCTTGTGGAATAGGAAATATACCTTGAAGCATAAATAGGTTCCCAAATAAATTCTTAAAATAGTCTAGAGATCTTATGTCCTTAAACCATTCAAAATCAATGATTGGTCCAATTGTAAACATAATAACAAACAATAATAAATAAACTGGGTAAATTCTCAAAACTCGATTCCATAGGAATTTTTTTATTAGTTTATGCTTCATTAAACTATGAGAAATTAAATATCCACTTATAACGAAAAATAAATTTACACCTGTTGCTGCAATCACTTCATTCTTAATTTCCCAAAATTCGTTGAAGTGCAAAAAACCGGCCACCCCTGCCATGCCTACAAGATGACAGATAAAAACTATTAAAGCACAAAGACCTCTTAAACCTTGTATAGTAAAATTAGTATTCATTTTTTCCCCCTTGTTAAGGTATAAGTCTACAAGAAAAAAGAGAAAATTTACTCTCGGAAAGAGAACACCCTTTAAAACTTATTTTCCTAAATATTGTCGAAGTTCATAAAATTTATCATAGAGAGACAGACGGATGTCTTCACCCCCATTTGCAGTGGTTATAACGTGAAAACCAATATCCCCAGAAGAAATGTTGTACAACATTTTGTTAGAATTGTGAACGATTCCATACTATGTCAAAAGGCAACTCATGGGAAAGTTCAATCTACTAAGTCAACAACAAACAAATTACAATTGCAAAATAAGAACAAAATAATTTAATTTACAAGCATTTTGTTATTTGATAATTTGATTAACTAAATTGCTTCGTATCAGTTTCTGCATTTACTGACCTTAAACACACATAATTATGTTTCATCTATCTTTTCCCCTAATATATTGCTTTACACTTTTCGATTCCCATTTCACGATCTCAATGAATCTAAAATAATCAACCTGATTCAATTAACGTAAGTTAATCAGACAGTTTAAAATACGAATAACTTCAAAAGGTTCTAATTGACCATCACACTATGTTAGTAAAAGTTTATTATATTTTCTTTTCCTAAATCTATTAAGCTATTCATTTTTATATTACTTACTAATTTATTTCGATAAGAATCTACATCAAATTTAGCAGCATTGGTACCCTGGCTATCCCAAATTGTAGCTTCGAAGTAATTGCGATTCCCTTTAACAAATATACCATATTCCGTAATTTCTGAAATTTGAATCTGAATATTGGTGAAACTGTTACCTGCTATTTCATTAGGTAAATAAGCATGACCATCAAGGAAAATACCAAATTTACAATTACTAATATTTACTTGATTAAACGTATTCCCATTAATCCAAATTATATTAGAATCTTTTAATGTAGCTGTTTTAAAATAAATCGCCCTACCAAAACCATAAATATTGAGATTCCTCACTTGTACCCAAGAAATACAATCAAGATGATTTTTCGCATTAAAATAAATAGCATTTCCGTTTCCATTTCCTAAGATATTAATATCAGAAATCATAGTTTGATGGTTTCCTGAAGAAAATCCATCTTGTCCGTCTAGATAAATGACACTTGAGTTATAATCTTTCACTAAACCTGTATTAATAGTCCCTCCTTGAATACTTCCATTTAATCGAATTTGGACAACGTTAACATTATTTTTCACATACAGGGTTGCGCCTTTATTTAATATAAGTTTTACATTAGATTTAATTTGAATTGTCTTTTCAACATAGTATTTTCCTCTAGGTACATAAACCTCCCCTCCACCATCTTTATTTGCTTGATTAATTGCTCTCTGTATAGCTAGTAAATCATCATCTAAATCATCACCTTTTGCTCCATATTTAAGTACACTATATTCGTAAACATTTTGAAGATCAATTTTAACATTATTATTATTATCCCTAATGTCAAAGTTATTATGAAAATGACTATATAAAAAGGCGATTATAACTGCAGAAAATAGCATTAAAACAATATTCTTAATAAGTCATCGCTCCTTTAAAAGTAGGAATCTAAATTATGTAGAATTGTTAGAGATTTTAAATAAAATGACTTCTAGCTTGTCCTAGACAATTTAGCCGTTTTTTTCCTAATTCATTTATACTTACTTTTGAAATTACCAATTTAAAAGTTTGGAAGGATCTACTGTATCCCGGTTCCTGCTAAACACCGTTTATATAAAGGAAATTCTGTTTCAAGTACTTTTTCACTTTTTTGAACAGGTTATGAAGTAAATGCAATCGGCTGTTAATATAAACAGCTGAGGTGCCTCTCAAGAATGCCTTATGCATATTCGAATCATCCCTGTGACAAAATTTAATGGAAGGGTGGCGTTAACCACTCCTAAATCATTTCTACCGTGTTGCTCTCTAGAAGCGTTACAACAGGGTTAATATACATGGGTATTTTAATTAATAGTTTACTATCTACTTCTTGGGTTTAATGAATAAGTTAAATGCTTTAAAAATGAAGTTAAAGGTTCGGTGCGCCTAGCATAGGGCTTCAACAATTCAATATACCTTTCAATGAAAATGCTCTGAGTAAGTCTGGTTATCACTAAATAAGTTTCCAGTTTTTACATAAAATAGGTGATGGTGAGAGAATAAGAGTTTCATTTAGTTTCTTCAGTATCGGATGGGTATTCTAGAGGCCATTTGGTAGGTTGGCCGCGGTTGCAGAGTTTATCAAATTGAAGATTCAAATGTATATCTTTGTAGTAGTGATACGAGTCAAGAATATATAATTTTTATAGAGTATTTGAAAATCCATTATATTAAATACATTAAACAAAATCTTATTCATTTCCTTCCTCCGCTCATATCTTTATTGATTTAATAACCGGTTTCTAGTCATAGAACATAGAAAACCCGAATAAAGGATATATCGTAATCCATTATTCAGGTTAAAGTACAAATGTAGTCCAAAATTTTATTTATATAATTTCTTTTGTCTTAATTTCCATATACTCTTTACAATACTTAACCACCAAATGCGATTGGTACACTTTCTATTTTTCCGTAATGATGTAATATAGCTTTCACTATTCGAGATGAAGCATTACCATCTCCGTATGGATTAGATGCATTGGTCATCTTTTCATATTTTTTTCTATCATTAAGCAACTCATTTGTTAAATTAAAAATAGTTTCTTCATTAACTCCTGCTAATTTTAAAGTTCCAGCTTCTATCCCTTCAGGCCTTTCTGTTGTATCTCTAAGAACAAGTACCGGTTTCCCCAATGATGGAGCCTCCTCTTGAACCCCACCTGAATCAGTTAAAATTATATATGCTTTTGATGCCATATTATGAAAATCTATTACACCCAATGGTTCTATAAGATGAATTCTTGTATCATTACCTAGTATTTCATCTGCTACCTCTCTGACAGCAGGATTTAGATGAACTGGATATACTACTTGCAAATCATTATGTTCTTTTAATAGCCTTTTAATAGCCCTAAACATATTTCTCATAGGTTCACCCAGATTTTCACGACGATGGGCAGTTAAAAGCAACATCTTATCATTTCCAAGTTGCTCTAAAATTTCATGTGTATAATCTTTTTTAATAGTGGTATTCAATGCATCTATGGCTGTATTACCTGTTACAAAAATAGTTTCAGGTTTTTTATTTTCTTTTAATAAGTTCTGCTTTGCCTTATAAGTCGGTGCAAAATGGAAATCTGCTAATACTCCTACTAATTGTCTATTTACTTCTTCAGGGAAAGGAGAATACTTATTCCACGTTCTTAAGCCTGCCTCAACATGTCCAACTGAAATTCGATTATAAAAAGCAGCAAGGCTTGCCGCAAATGTGGTTGAAGTATCTCCATGAACTAGAACTAAATCTGGTTGTACTTCTTTCATTACATTTTCTAAACCTATTAATGAATTTAAAGTTACTCCTGTCAAAGACTGTCGCTCTTTCATTATATTCAAGTCATAATCCGGCGTAATTTTAAATGCCTCTAAAACCTGATCTAACATTTCTCTGTGTTGAGCTGTAACAGTTACAATAGATTCAATAACTTTAGGATGTTTTTCTAATTCTAATACTAGAGGTGCCAATTTAATCGCTTCTGGTCTTGTACCAAAAATTGTCATTATTTTTATTTTTTTATTTATTTTATTCATTCTTTTACTCCCTTTCTAGGAGACTGGAGGCAGTAAGCTCATAGATGAAAAACAAATACAAACGGAATAACAACATGTATTTGTTTTTTCCCATCTTTCTTTCTATATTCAGTATATTGTTAAGCTAAAATAAAAGAAGCTGTTTTCTTAATATATCTCCGATAGTACAATAAATAAGATTTCTAGTTAAAATAAGCATGTACCTTTTCTGGAAGCCTTGATTTAGTTGCTGAGGTCAATTTTCCCAGCATCTGTTCCATTAACGGATACCTGCGTAACTGTTTATCACATTTATGACTTTATCAATTACCCGTTCTTGTTGTTCTTCAGTCATGTTTGATCCAGAAGGTAGACAGACTCCACTTCCGAATAATTCTTCTGAGATACTTCTGCCTATTTTATGAGGATAATACTTCACACCTTCAAAAACCGGTTGCAAATGAAGCGGTTTCCATACCGGACGAGCTTCAATATTCTCTTCTGCCAAACCATTAATTAGTTCTAATGATGATAAACCAAGTTTTTCCTGATTAATTGTCATAGTTGTAAGCCAGCGGTTATGTAAGGTTCCTTCAAGCTCAGGCATAAAGTTTATACCTTCAATCTTACCTAGTGCTTCCACATATCGTTCAAACTTTGCCCTTCTCGTTGCAACCCGTTCATCAAGCACCTCAAGCTGTGCTCGTCCAACTCCCGCCAGAATATTACTCATCCGGTAGTTATATCCTACTACGCTATGTTGATAGTGTGGCGCTTGGTCGCGAGCCTGCGTCGCTAAATAGCGAGCTTTCTTTAATGCTTCTTCATCATTAGAAATCAGCATTCCGCCACCTGAAGTTGTTATAATTTTATTGCCATTAAACGAATAGATACCAAACTTGCCAAATGTACCGCTCTTCTTACCTTTATACTCCGCACCAAGCGATTCCGCTGCATCTTCTATTACAGGAACACCATATTTATCACAAATCTCAATAATTTCGTCCATCTTGGCACTTTGTCCATACAAATTTACTACAATTATAGCTTTTGGTAACTTGTTTTCAGATTTCGCATCCAAAAAGGCTTTTTCCAATGCAATGGGTGACATATTCCAAGTATCAGGTTCAGAATCAATAAAAACCGGTTCTGCTCCTTGATACAAGATAGGGTTGGCACTCGCAATAAATGTCAAAGAAGAGCAAAATACTTTATCCCCCAGTTCAACGTCTAGTAATCTCAATGCCAAATGAATAGCTGCGGTTCCTGAACTAACGGCTGCTGCATTACGTACCCCAGCATATAACGCCAGTTCGTCCTCGAACTTATCCACATTGGGCCCAAGTGGCGCAATCCAGTTAGTTTCGAATGCTTCGTTAATATATTTTTGCTCTTGCCCGCTCATATGAGGAGATGAAAGGAAAATTCTTGAATAGTTTGGCATATAATCACCTTTTCAATTTAATTTAAATACTTAATCACTTTTGCAGGTAATCCAATAGCTGTTACACCATTTGGAATATGATCAATAACAGTAGCACCAGCTCCAATTATAGACCATTCCCCTATCATTTTCCCAGGTATCACAGTTGCTCCCGCACCGATATGTGAACCTTCTCCGATTTTTACATTACCTGTTAAAATGGCACCTGGAGAAATATGAACAAAATCCCCAATGCTATTATCATGCTCTACTACAGAAGCAGAGTTAATAATAGCATGTCTACCTATAGTTACATCAGCATTGATAACACTTGCAGCCATTACAACAGTACCTTCTTCTATTTGCACATTGGGGCTAACATAGGCAGCAGGATGAATAACTACCGCAAACTTCACTCCTAATTCTTTAAGATTGTTTGCAATCCTTTTACGAATATTATTATTACCAATCGCAATTATAAACTCTACTTTCATATTTTTATTAAGTTCCTTTGCAAAAGTTACAGGGCCAAATAAGATGTTATTATTCTTTATTGTATCGGTATATTTATCATCTAAAATAGCGATTACCTTATATACTCCCTCAACAAAAATAATTTCTTGAATAACTTTACTATGGCCACCTTCACCAATCACGACAATAGGCTTCATTAATACTCTCCGCCTTCCGAACCTTTAAACTTCTCCATTGTTACATGTCCTGTTTGACTAATCCCCTCTGATTTAAACACCTTAAGTACCGTCATAAATAATATCTTCATATCCAACCAAAAAGAGCGGTTATCTACGTACCATACATCTAATTTAAATTTTTCTTCCCAAGATATCGCATTACGCCCATTGACTTGTGCCCACCCAGTAATACCAGGACGGACTTCATGACGTCGTGCCTGTTCTGGTGTGTAGTACTCCAAATACTCTAGTAACAAAGGCCGAGGGCCGACAAGACTAATATCCCCTTTTAATACATTAAATAACTGTGGTAATTCATCCAAACTTAGCTTCCGGAGTACCTTGCCAAATTGTGTTAAACGGTCTTGGTCAGGCAGTAACTCCCCGTTTTCATCTCTCTCATCCGTCATTGTACGGAATTTATATACATAAAAAGGCTTACCGTTAAAGCCTGGACGTTGTTGCTTAAAGACAATATGTGAACCAAGTTTGAGACGTATTAGTATCGAAGTAATTATTATGATTGGCGACAAAATGACTAAACCTACAAAAGAACCAGTAATATCAAATAACCTCTTAATATGAATCACCTTCAATCATTAAACTTTTAGTGGAGATTTAATATTAGCCAAACTACCAAAATTATAGTAATTAATTTTTGAACTACTAATGGTTACACAATTTTTCGTGTCAAATACAAGAGGATTTTTCATATGATTCAGTACCGCTTCTTCATCTAATTGTTTAAATTCACTATGATCTGTTAATATTAAAATACACTCTGCATCTGCTATGGCATCTTCAAATGAAGATAAGTAAAAGTTTACTCGTTCTTGCTTTACATGTGGATCATAAATTCCTAACTTGTATCCTTCCATTTGTAAAAGACTTAATACATCCATAGCTGGACTTTCACGTATGTCGTCAATGTTACCTTTATATGTTAATCCAAAAACAGCAATTTTAGAATTTTTATCTTGAAGAAGTTTCGTTACTTGATTAACAACAAATTTAGGCATAGAATTGTTAATTTGACGTGAGTTTGCAATCAATATAGATTGCTCAGGAGCTTTTTCAATAATAAAGTACGGATCTACTGCAAGGCAATGTCCTCCAACACCAGGTCCTGGTTGGTGTAGGTTCACACGTGGGTGATGATTAGCAAGCTGAATGACTTCAAGGGCATCTACATCAAGTTTTTCTGAGATTTTTACAAGCTCATTTGCTAACGCAATGTTCACATCACGATACGTATTTTCCATCAACTTTGACATTTCCGCACTGACCGCACGAGTGATTAATATAGCACCTGTGACAAAACTACGATACATCTCAGCTGCTCTCTGAGCAGAAACGTGGTTTATACCACCAACAATTCTTGTATTCTCTACTAACTCTATTAAAATGCGGCCAGGTAATACACGCTCAGGACAATGGGCAAGATATATGTCTTCTCCTGGTATCCAACCTGCTTCACTTAAAATAGGGGCCACTATATCATTAATGGTACGTGGTGGAATAGTTGATTCTACAATAACTGTATTACCCTCTTTTAAGAACGGTACCATTGCTTTCGTTGCTTCTATTACATAACTTAAGTCAGCTGTATTGTCTTCATGATGTGGTGTAGGAACAGCAATAATAAAGCAATCGGCCTCAGTGGGCTGTAATTGAGCCCGTAAGCTTCCTGCTTCAACTACAATTTTCACTAAATCCTCAAGCCCATCCTCTTCAATATGAATTTCACCTTTGTTTAATTTGTCAACCGCTACTGGATTAACATCAACACCTGTAACATTCCATCCTACTTTGGCAAACATAGCTGCTGTAGGTAAGCCAATATACCCTAAACCTATAACACATAAATTTCTATTATTCATTTACCTTTACCACCTTTTTAATTTCATTCGCATATTTTTCCGCTAAACTCTCACGGCTAAAGTTTTCCCTTACAAATGCAAGACCATTTTCCCCTAGCTTTGTCTGCAGTTGCTTGTTGTGATAAAGCTCCATAACCTTTTCCTTAAATTCTTTTGGATTTTCTGGATCGACATAATAGCCACTTTCACTCTCTTCCACTAGCTTTCTAGCAATTCCATCAATCCCAATTAAAATTGGTTTGGCACATGACATATAATCAAACACTTTATTTGGATATACCGTCTTAAAAGTATCTACCTTCTTTAAAACAGCTGTACAAATATCTGAAGCATTACAGAAATCAGGAATTACCTTTTTCGGCTGTGAATCAACAAATATTACATTTTCTAATTTTTCTTCTTTTGCATGCTTTATAAGTTCTTTCTTTTGCATACCGTCTCCAACAAACATTATTACAATATCTTTCTGGTCTTGACATTCTTTCGCCAACTCAAGAAGAGAATAGAGATGGTTCGCTACCCCATGGGCACCCATATACGTAATAACGAACTTATCTTTTATATTATATTGTTCACGAACCCAATTTTCTTTTGGTCCGGGCTGAAATATATCCAAATCTGCCCCATTTGGTATAAAAATTATTTTATCTTCTTTAATACCTTTTTTATCTATTAGTACTTGTTTGAAAGCTGGTGTCAGTACATTTATTTTATCTGCAAATTTATACGAAAGCTTTTCAACCAAATAAGCTAGTTTAATAATTAATTTATTGCTTAATACACCAGTATCAATTGCTGATTCTGGCCACAAATCTCTAATTTCAAATATCATTGGTATGCGTTTAAATACTTTCGCAAGTATACCAGTGATACCTACGAATAAAGGTGGAGACGTGACTATTAAAACATCATGTTTTTTTACTTTAAATAAAATCGCTGTTAGTGAGGATAAAGTAAAAGAAAAATAGCCCCATAAACGGCCAATAAAGGATTTATTATACGCTTCAGACACATACGTCCGAAGTACCATTGTCTTTTCGGAATATTTCTCTTGAATAATCCATTTACCTTTATACTTTTCTTCTTTCTGACCAGTCGCATAATGAACTGTTCCAGCTACTACAGTTATCTCATGTCCCATCTCTTCCCAAAATTTCACAAATTGATTAAACCGAGAACCCCCTGGATCATCTTTACCTAGGAAATATTGATGTAGAATTAATATTTTCATTTTTATGATTCCTTCTTAATAAATATATTTTATAATTTCCTTTTCGCCTATTTGATTTAAACCAATTTTTTTACCTTGGAAGTTAATACAAGTATTACTTGATAGATTAACACTCTTATCCTTAGGCTTAATAACTGTAATCAGTCTTGTATTTTTGTTAACAGAAAACTCTCTCACTAACTGATGCACCGGTTCTTTTTCACCATAATAGGAAGAAGACCAACCTCGTATTTGATTTTCATCACCAAAATATAAACTGTTTTTTTGCGGATTACCATTTAAAAAACACATTTCTAAATCTCCTAATCCAATAGAGGAGTTATTTTTCTTAAATTCAACATCCTTAATTCCAAACAGCCATTGTTGATTAAATTTAATTTCTTCGTAAAATTTGGAGGCTATTATATCATCAATTATTACCCATACGTCTTCTGTGTTGAAAATCGCCCTTCTATGAATGTAAGGACTATATCCATAATGTTCTCCCTCAAATACAGTAAAATCAGTTGTTTTATTAAATTTTAAGGTTTTTGCTTTTATCCATTTATACCATATAAATCGAGAGCCCTTTTCCATTTGGTCCTTATTATTAACCATAATAGTGTTATGAGATTTAGTTCCATTAAAATAACTCATCCAATTTTCATCAGTATTGTAGGAAAATGTACCTGCATCAGTTAGTATATTATTTCCTTTATACCAGAAATCAAAAGACAACATATCTGCTTGAAAAGGTCTTTGTCTATACGTGGTACAACGTATAGACCCTTGGGAATCCATACCTTTAAGGAAATAATAACCCCCATTTGGAAATGATATTGATTCTTTTTCAATATTGTCTTTTGGGGATTTCAATGCCTTAGCACCAGAAATCCAAAATAAATTCTCATCATGGATCCCATCATTGTAAAGCCTATGTCCTGTTAAAACATGATAAATTGCATTTATTTGAGGTCTATAATCTAAATAATCACATTGTGATAAGGGATGAATTATTGATCCATCATTCATTCCATAATTAGGTAACCTCCCTGAAGATTCTTCCTGATGAGTGTAGAGAAAAAGTGTGGCTTTTTGTATTTTGTCTAAAAACACTTCAGAGAAAACCTCTCCATTTAGTTTTCCTAATTGAATCGCCCATGTATAATCTTGAAGCATCAATCTATGATAGTTCATGGAATGCTGAATATAACCGCCATCTTCATAAATTTGCTTAAATGCTTCTTGTTGAAGATGTTTCAAGCCCTTTTTTTTCCACTTTTTAGATTTATCAAAGAAAGGAAATAATAAACCTACAGTATAAATCGCAACAGCCTCTGTAATAGTGTGATTATTTTTTACTGCTCTAAGAGAAAATTCAAAGTGCTTCTCTATATGATCAGCATGTAAATATATTGCTTTAAATAATTTAAATATTTTACCATCGGTAGATAAGTTATGATCTTTAAATGCATACAAACCAAAAATCCAAGCCATCATACGAATAGACATTTCTTGACAGCATTTATAGTTCACCCCTAATTGATTAGGGTTTTCTTTAATCCAATCTTCTACTATATCCCAGAATACTTTTACATATTTTTCATTAGAGGTAATTGAGTATGCACGAACTAGTGTGAATACAAATGAAAATCTTGAGAGTTCCCATATGTATTTTATATCTCCAAAGTCGCCACCTAAATCTGGAATCTTTAACCAGTGTTTGTCTTTTGGTGAATGTAATTTTGTAATTGGATTATAATGCCAATCTAATTCCTTATACTTAACTTTCCATTTATTAAAATAAGTAAATGTATAATTACATATTTTATCCGCCTCTAGCAAAACAGAGTCACAATCATTTTTCAATAGCTCTCTAATTGTATCTTTATTATTTTCATTAATTCCTAAAAAAAAGGGAGCAGTGTTTTGTTTCCACCAGTATACGAAATTGTCTTTTACTGAGGCATCTAATTTTAATTTAGATCCAAACTGCTTATCATTCAAAGAAACGCATGGATATTTTCTTTCTAATAGACCTGTCTTTTTCTTCAATTCATAGAGACTTCTATAAGTAGTCCAGCCAAGTCCCATATTTTTTATTAGTTCAAACTTTCTGTACATATTGTAATCCCTTCCATGCAATAAATTAACTTTGAATTTTCAAACGAAATAAATTTAACGACAAATATAATTCATGATAACCTTAGTCACGGACTTATAGGATAAAAATAGAAAACCAATAACCGATTGCAAGGAATTTTCTTTATATTTCCTTTTGAATCGCTCTATGATAAAAAAGACTAGGACTTCTAAGGTTATTTTTCATTTATAATATTAGGCCACTTCAATTTATGAGCGTTTACTATTTAAGTAAATACTTTTAAAACTTTCGCCTGCCTTATCAATAGAAAGGTTTTCTACCAGATACTGGTGAGCATTTTCACTAACCTCATCAATTATCGGTCTACTTTTTATTAATCTATTTAAATTATATGTAATATTTTCTACGTCTCGCTTAATAAAGATACCATTATGCCCATCGGTAATTATATCCTTTAGTCCCCCTTGAGGAGTGCATAGTACAGTTGTCCTAAACTTCATAGCTTCTAAAATAGTATATGGAATTCCCTCTTTCCAACTTGACGGAAGAATATAGACATCTGCATTTTTTAAATACTCTTCTTTTTCCTCACCAAATTTCGGTCCTAAGAATTTCACCTTATTTGCCAACTTTTTTTCTTTTATCAATGCTGTGATATCTTTTTCACAAGGGCCCTCACCAATAATATTAACTATAATATCTTTTTCATTAATTTCCGATGCCGCCTTAATTAGTTCTAATACTCCTTTTTCCTTTACTAATCTAGCTAAAAATAAAACTGACAATTTTTCATTAAATTTCTTTTTGAGAGGAGTTTCAACAACATCAATAAAATTCGGTAGAACTAATACTCTTTCTTTCAAAGAAGGGAATAATTGCAAAAAACCTTCTTTTTGATCTGTACTTAAAAAAATAAAACATTTTACTTTTTTAAGTACATTATTAAAAAACCATTTTAATAGCTTATTATTCAATTTTTCTATATTTTCAAAGGAACCACCATGGAACTGAACAATTATATTCTCATGCCTTAGTCTTGACAATGTTAGAATTAATTTTATAAAAGAACCATTATAAATAGAAGGATTGAGATGTATTGCCAGATATTGTTTATCAGCAATTGTTCGAATACTTTTAATCTTTATAATATCGTTTATTTTTTTAAATATTTTGCTTTTATTCGAATAGTCTTTAAGTTCATATATATCTGTTTTTACATTTACTCTTTCAAGGGATTTACGTAAAATATTTATGTGAGTAGCTACACCACCAACAATTTTACGGTTAGGTCCTACAAGAAGTACTTTATGTTCCATAATCGTTCATTTCCCTTCCACATTACATATAGATTTCTTCTAATTTCTTTGTTGTTTGATCAATAGAAAATCTCGCCATTAAATCAATATTTCCTGTTGTAGCCATAGATTTAGATAGGAGTGGATTATCTAATAGTGTAAGGATATTTTCTGAAATGGCTTCTGAATCTCTGGGGGGAATTATTAACCCATTTTTGTTGTGGGTAACTATTTCTCTTATACTTCCAACATCAGTTGCTATTATAGGAGTTGAAGAAGCTATAACTTCCAGTGTAACCAAAGAAAAACCTTCGTATAAAGATGGGAAAACAAATATATCAGTTATTTTTAGCAATTCTGGAATATCACTTCTATCGCCTAAGAAAATAACGTTTTTTTCTAAACCTTCTTTAATAACATAAGTCTGGAGTTTGTTATAAAGTGATTTATCTAAATCCTTGTTTCCAATTATTAAAACTTTTATATTGGAATATTTTTCTTTCACTTTTTTTATAGATCTTATCAAATATATTTGGCCCTTTTGTTCAGTAACTCGACCGATATTAGTTATTACGATATCCTTTGATTGTAAACCCAGGCTTTTTTTATAACTATCTATTTCAATTGAACTTGCTGAGTATTTTTGAACATCTATTCCATTGGGAACCAGGGATATTTTCTCTTCACTTATATTCAAATCCTCAACCATATATCTTTTAACTTGTTCTGATATAGCAATATATCCTTTTGTGAACTTTCCTATGGCTTTCTCAAATATTCGAGAATATCCCGCAGTGTTATGAATAGTTGTGTATACCCTTTTTACTCTTGTAATCCTAGCAGCTATACGACCGTAGAAATCAGGAGATGGACAGTGTGTATGAATGATATCCATTTGATTTTCTCTAATAATTTTAGTTAGTTTAAATATTGTAGAAATTCTATTATTTTTTGGCTTTTTATCTATAGAAAAAATCCTTATAGAATTATCTTCTAGTTCACTTTTTATCTTTTTCTCAAGCTCTTTATTTGTTGAACTACCTATAGCACATACATAAACTTCATATTTTTGTTTATCAATTTTAAGTGCTATGTCAAAAACTAATTTTTCAGCACCAGCTAATGAAAAGCTATTAATTATGTGCATAATTTTTATTTTTGAATTCATTCCTAAACCACCTAATCTAAATGTCCATTTATTTTAATTCTTTATCAAAACTGTTGCTTTTAACATTTGACATTTTGTCGTAAATATTTACAAGTGCAAATAATAACCAGGTTATTTTGCTATATTCCCATGTTAAGGTTAGTGAAGCCAAAAACCAAATTATCCATACAGTCAGTAAAAAGTATTTATTCGCATTATTAAGACTTATAATCTTTTTTATAATTAAATAGATTATTATAAGTAATATAATGAAACCTACTAACCCCAGTTCACCCAACACAGATATATAAATATTGTGGGCAACCATATATAAGCCTAACTTTTCACCTAACGCAATCCTAAATGATCCGATTCCAACACCAAGTATCGGATTATCTTTTATTAATTCAAATCCACCAAACCAAGCATCTTGTCTTGAGTTAAAATCACCTGTACTAAGCTCAGAAGATGTAGTTAATATCCTCTCAGTCGTCGTATCGGGCACTAGAAGTAATATGCTATATAGCAAAAAGAACCCAAGAATAATTTTTAGTAAAAATCCTATTTTTTTGCCTTTTTTAAAGTTGGTTAAAAAAAGTATATATATAACTGAGGCTATTAAGGCCAAAAAGGCAGTCCGTGAACCTGTAAGAAAAACTGCAAATGCCCCTAATAGAATATATACTCTGTTAACATTTATTAAAAAAATACTTTTTATTCGTAAACTTAGATACCAAGATACTGTTATACTAATTACCAAAATGATTCCTAATTCATTAGGATCAAAGGCACCCGCAGAAAACCTCTCATTATATGGGTTATTGTTTGAGAAATAACTATTTATTATTCCAATACTTGAGACCCAGCCACCGAAAACAAAACTTTGAAGCAAATTCATCAAGACTTCTTCCTGTTTTACAATTTGACTCATTAGTAAAAACATTAAAAAGAGTTGAAATGCTGTAAAAATTAATATAAAAGAATGAGGTTTGTTTATACTCCAAAAAAAGCTGCAGGTCACCCAAAAAACAAAAATTGTAATATATAAATAATAAATATTTATTTTATATATGTAACCACGGGAAATAATATAGATTAAAGATGTAACTAAAAATAAAAAGCCTGATATTTTACTTACCGCACCAAGACCACTTACAACAAACATATCCTCCCAGGGTAAAGTGAAGATAAATATATATAAAAACCAGTAAGCTATTTTTTTCATTAATACTCCTTAACTACAAAGTCCTTAAACAAGTAAAGTTAATATTTAAAAAACATCATTTAAGAGACGAATGTATAACAACTATTTTCACTTCGGCTTTGTTATTCTCCATAGTATAAATGTATATTTCAAAAACCAAAGTAGTTTTTTTTCTTTAAAAAAATAGGGACAACATATAAGATAATCAAAAAAATCAATTGACAAATTAGACTTGTCCATGCCGCACCAACCCAACCAAATTCAGGAATTAAGAACATATTTATAATAATGCTTAATACTAAAATAAATACTTGGCCATATGTGCGAACTTTCTGTTTCCCACTCCCAGTAAGTGCGTCTGCAAAAGGATATTGCAGTCCTTGAATTACAAGTAAAAAACTTAAAATTCTAACTGCTTTAACTGCTTCTTCGAATTCCTTTCCCATTAACCCTACAATGAATGGTGCAGATATCCAAATTGCTATTACTATTATTAAGGAATAGGCTAAAATTAAAGGTAGTATTTTAAATGCTATCCTTCTAGATTTTAAATATCCGCCTTCCTCAAAATTCACAAATTTAGGATAAACAGCTCCCAAAAAGGCTAACATCGGTAAAAATGCCATACTGGTAATTCTTTGGGCTACACTATATATACCTGTAGACTCAACTGAACTAAATTTAGTAATCATAGTTTTATCTATATCACTCAAACCATTAGTTGCAAACCCAGCAAAAGCAAAGTGTATACCAACCTTAAAAATATTTCTAACTCCCGAAAAATTAAAACTTATACGACCATATTTTTTAATTAAGGTAGCCAAAGCAATTATTCCCGTTAATAAATAACAAGCCATATAATAAATAGACCATTCTATTACCGCTCCATTAAAAATAGTTAATAGAAAAATTGAAAATAACTGTAAAACACCCAAAAGCACCTCTAGGTATGTGTTATATTTCAAAGTACCTAGTGAAATATTGACAGCTTTATTAATACTAATTAGAACTCCACCTAAAAACACTCCAATACTAATAAATATTGATATTATAATAGGTGTTTTCAAATAAAAGGATATAATTATCACGAGAAATACACCGAGAGGTAAAACGAAAAGACTACTTACTAGGTTATTACCTATAGCCCTTGAAACAGGATTTTTTTTTGAAATATCCTCAATCACTAAGTTATAAGCACCTAGGTAAACAAAAGGAGCTATTATACCTACAACTGCCAGATATGAAGAAAACATTCCAAACTCTTCTACTCCTAACTCCTTAGCTAGAAATATAAATGTAATAGCCTGAAGCCCAATTTTAGATAGGTACCCAAGCAACATCCAACCTGTATTTTCAGCAATTTTGCTTTTTTTTATCTGAGGAAATTTTTTTCTTAAAAACAGCATAAAGTACACCTTTTCCAATTAACCTGATTGATCAATTACCCTTCGATAAGTTGAAAGAGTTACTAGTTTGGCATTTTTAAACAAATCAAAATTAAGTATAGTTAAAAAGCTTCTATTTTTATATAGCCATAAACAAGGATTTTACTATGAGAATAAGTTCTTGGTGAACATTATTTTGGTAAAGAATAATTACCTACCTTTTCTTCTAAAAACTCTAATAGGTTTTTTCTGATTTCTCTATCTTGTAAAGCAAACTCAATCGTAGTTTTCACAAACCCAATTTTTTCGCCAACATCATACCTCTTACCTTCAAAATCGTAAGCAAAAACTTGTTGTATTTGGTTTAACTTTTGTATCGCATCTGTTAATTGAATTTCTCCTCCTGCACCAGCTTCCTGCTGATCAAGAAAACTGAAGATTCCAGGGGTAAGAATATATCGTCCCATTATTGCTAAATTAGAAGGGGCTGTTCCTAATGCTGGTTTTTCTACAAAGTTTTCAACTTGGTAAAGTCGGCCATCTTGAAAAGCAGGGTCAATTATTCCATAGCGATTCGTTTCTTCATTAGGTACAGTTTGAACTCCAATTATAGAATGATTTGTTTCTTCATACTGATTAATCAGCTGCTTTAAGCATGGAGTCTCACTCTGTACAATATCATCACCTAAAAGTACAGCAAAAGGCTCATTCCCAATAAATTTACGTGCACACCATACTGCATGACCTAATCCTTTAGGCTCCTTTTGTCTAATGTAATGAATATTCGCAAGGTTATTAGAGTACTGTACCTTATTGAGCAATTCTACCTTTCCTTTTTCGATTAGATTTTGTTCAAGTTCAGGAGCAAAATCAAAATGATCTTCAATTGCACGTTTGCCTTTTCCAGTTACGATTATAATATCTTCTATTCCTGATGCAACGGCTTCCTCAACTATGTACTGAATCGTTGGTTTATCAACAATTGGGAGCATCTCTTTTGGCATCGCTTTTGTAGCAGGTAAAAACCGAGTACCCAAACCAGCCGCCGGAATTATTGCTTTTCTGACTTTCTTCAAGAATATTCCTCCTTAAATCTATTTCACTACCGAAAATGTTTTGTTCTTTCTCCTATTAGCTAAATTTATTACGAATTCTTTAAGTTCTGTTAAAGATAGAGTATCATGTGCGCTTAGCAGGTACTGTATTTCCTCTTCCTGTTCTAATACTGCTTTTCCAATAAAGATTTTAGGGAACACAGCTTCACTATGAATCTCTTTCTCCCCTAATAGTTCTTCATACATTTTCTCACCAGGTCTGATTCCTGAATATTCAATTCCAATTTCCTCAACTGTATAACCCGAAAGTTGTATAAGATTTGTCGCTAATTCTACAATCTTAACAGGTTCACCCATATCAAGAACGAAAATCTCTCCTCCCCGAGCCAAAGAACTTGCCTGAATGACTAATCTAGATGCTTCGGGTATGGTCATAAAATACCTTGTCATATCTGGATGGGTTACAGTGACTGGTCCACCTGCCTGGATTTGTTTTTTAAATAAAGGAATGACACTCCCCCTGCTGCCTAAAACATTTCCGAAGCGAACCGCAACAAATTTTGTTGAGCTATTTTTCGCTAACTGCTGGATGATCATTTCAGCAATCCGCTTGGTCGATCCCATGACGTTTGTTGGGTTAACGGCTTTATCAGATGAAATCATCACAAATGCCCCCACACCAAAAGTATCAGCGGCTTCTGCAACATTCTTTGTACCAAAAACATTATTCTTAATTGCTTCACGAGGGTTGTACTCCATTAGTGGAACATGTTTGTGGGCAGCCGCATGGTAAACAACATCAGGTTGGTAGGTTTCCATCACTTCAAAAATCCTATCGCGATCTTGAATATCTGCGATGACAGGTATGATCTCAATTTGATCGGCATATAACTTTTTTAGTTCCATATCAATCTGATAAATGCTATTTTCTCCATGTCCTAAGAGAATAAGTTTTCCCGGTGAGAATCTACATATTTGACGGCAAATCTCTGAACCTATTGAGCCCCCAGACCCAGTAACCAAGATCGTCTTGCCCGTTACATATTCAGATATACTAGTTATATCCAATTCAACGGGTTCTCTTCCTAAAAGATCCTCTACTTCCACTTCTTTAAACTGATTAACGGCTACTTTTCCTAACATAATATCTTCAAGCATCGGCATGATTTGTGTTTTTGCATTTGTTTTCACACATTCATCAAAAATGACCTTCAATTCTTTCTTACTTAATGAAGGTATCGCAATGACAATATTATCTATATGATATTTTTCAACCATTTCAGGGATATGTGTAGAATTACCCACAACGGGTATACCTAAAATGTCTAGCTTATCTTTTTTTGGATCATCATCTATGAATGCTACTGGTTTTAGTTCCGTATCATGATTATTAAGAAGTTGACGTACAACCATGGTTCCAGCAGAACCCGCCCCGATTACCAATGTGTTTCTGGTTTCCTTTTGCTTATTTATCAAACGGTCACGAAGCATTCTCCACGAAAAGCGGGAACCACCAATTAGGATGACATGCATCATCCAGGTCAATGCCATAGCTCTTACGTAAACATCTTGAAAAACCATTAACTGGATGGCGATTACAGTAATAACCGATAGGCTTACGGCTTTAACAATGGACAGTAACTCTCCAATACTTGCATACTCCCAAGCCTTCTTATACAGTTTATAAATAGAAGCGAAAAAATGATGGCTGATTAATAGAGAGACTGATGTGACTAATAGTGTTGGTAATTTAAATATTTCTAAATAGGGATACAAGAATAAATAACTTACATAAATGGCCGATAATACTATTAATGAGTCTAATAGGGCCAGGAGTGTTAATCGTTTTCGGTAGGCCAACCACATTTCCCCCTTAAATATTGTTTGATTTCTCACTAAAATACAGTATTTAAAGCATTGTATTCTATTTCACATACATTAAAATGTCCTTATAATCTAAGGGCTATTTGTCGTTGAAAAAAGTCTCTATGTAAATGAGTAGTTTATCAATTTAAATTGTTCATCCCAATAACTATTTAACGTAGAACTTTACATGAAGACAAAATTTTTTTATAATGTTGAAAGCGTTTCCTTAATATCTAATATTCTAAAAGATTCCTAATATTTTCTTTTTGAATGGCACAGGTTTTTCAACAGCAGGTCTTTGGTCCTTTAATAATTGTTCAGCATTTTCTTTGAAATAAAATGTACGTTCTATCCCATATGCTTTTGTAATTGTTTCATAGGCTTGTTGTAACGTGAACCCTCTAGATCCTAAATTATGTGCATCTGTTGCAATAAAATGAGTTAAATTGTGCTCAATTATTTTTTTTGAAAACGATTTAACATTTTTCCCAAAGAGACCGATAATACTACCAGAGGTAAGTTGAGTTAACGCACCCTCCTGAACCAATTCAAATAATAGTTTATGATTCTCGATCAATTCTTTATTTCTCTCCGGATGTACGATAATCGGTGTTATTCCTTTAATTAACAGCTCATAAATCACTTCTTGTGTATATGTAGGAACCTTTCCCGACGGAAGCTCTAGCAGCAAATATGTATTGTTATCATCTAGCGTTAGGATTTCTTTCTTTTCAAGTGAATTAAATATGTCCCGATGAATTCTTACTTCTTGTCCGAGATGAATGGTTAGAGGAATGTTGTTTTGTTGTAAGCTCTCATTTAACCTCACTGCACGGTCAATGATGTTATTTTTAACATTTACATATTTCTCATTTAAGTGATGTGGCGTTGCATATAAATGGGTGATTCCAGCTTCTACCGCTTTCTTTGCCATGTCCATGCTTTCCTTCATGTCCGCAGATCCATCATCCACCCCTGGTAGAATGTGACAATGTATGTCAATCAAATTTCTCACACTTCCTTTTATAAAAACGAGATAATGGGCTTATTACTAAGAAATCATATAGGAATTATTACCCTGACTAATAGTAGCATATAAAACTGCCATTAAACAGGGTGTTATTTTGTCGAATTTTGTTTAATTTCATTAAGATTGATAGTAATAATAATTGCTGTTATCTGTTTCTACACCATTCAATACAACTCCAAGCAAGGATCTATTAGCTTTCACTAAAAGCTCCTTTGCTTTTACTGCACTTTGTTTGTTTGTCTTGCCGCTCGCCACTACCATGATCACGCCATCACATTTATTGGCTACAATTTGGGAATCCGGCACTACAAGAACGGGCGGTGTATCAAAAATGATATAATCATACATTTCTTTTAATTCATCAATCGCTGTTTCTATCGCTTTGGAATTTAATAATTCCGAAGGGTTAGGCGGTATTGGTCCACTCGTCAGAATTTCCAGATTAGGCACATTCGTTTTCATAAGTGCTTTTTCTATGCTCATTTTCTTCGTTAGCACACTCGTAAGTCCCTCTATATTACTAAGGCTAAAAGCATAATGAACGGATGGTTTCCTTAAGTCTGCATCCACAAGCAAAACTTTTTTCTCCTCCTGTGCCAAAACGATGGCGAGGTTGGCAGCTGTGGTCGATTTACCATCATTAGGCTCCGAAGAAGTTACCACGATGGTTTGTATGTCTTTATCCACTGAGGAAAATTGAATATTCGTTCTAATTAATCGATATTGTTCAGTTATAGGTGACTTTGGATTAGTCTGTGCAATCAAATTCACCTGTTTTTTCTCTTTACTCCTCAAAAATCCCGCTTCCTTTCCTACTACTTTTTATCCGGATTATCCTTTATTTATGTACCTGTGTAATCTTTTGAATCGATCCAAGTATAGGTAATTCTAAAAGTCTCTCAATATCTTCCTCGTCCTTGATCGTATTGTCCATATACTCCAGTAGAAATGCCAAGCCGACTCCAGCCATTAATCCTACCACCACCGCAAGAGCAATATTCAGCTCTGGATTAGGTTTTATAGGACTAGGATTCTCCTTAATTTCTGCCTTGGCAAGAACGCTAACATTGTCGACGTTCATAATATCCTTAATTTCTTTTTGGAAGGTTTCAGAAACCGTGTTTGCGATTTCGACTGCCTTCGATGGATTACTATCTTGAACCATTAAAGAGAAGACTTGCGAATTTTCTTGACTGTTAATCGTGATTTTTTTACTAAGTTGGTCTACGCTTTGGTCTAGTTCAAGCTCATCAATTACCTTCTCCAAAATGGCAGGGCTTTTTATGATCACACTGTATGTATTGATCATGTCAATATTCGATTTGATTTGAATCGAGTCCAATTGGTTTTCCGATTGTTTCTGATTAACCAAGATCTGTGTTGAAGATTGGTAAACGGGTGTTAATAAGAAATAAGAAATTGACCCACTAATCAAAGCGGCAATTAATGTCAGCAGCATGATTAGCTTCCAACGTTTCTTTAATGTTTTAAAAATATCTTTAATACTAATAGTTTCTTCCATTTCATCCTCCTGATATGTTAAAAATGACCTATTGCATTATACCATACTATTACCTAGTTTTTATGTATTTTTAAGGGAATTTACATGAAACTTACAATCAAAGAATACTTTTCAAATGCCAAAGTAATTTTACAAAAAAGAAAACAGCAATACAAAAGAAATAATTGCTGATTCTTTAAATATTGTATTGATCACATTTATATAACCCATTTTCCAAAATATTTGTGACTTAAATTTTAATAAACCTAACTAAATGCCTACCAAAACAGAAAAATCCGTTTATACATATAATTGTGTCAAGTATTTTAGTGCCTATTTATCATTAAAAATGATAGGGAAATGTGTAAACTGAAAAGTGATAATTTAAATCAGCATATTATTTATATTAATGGTTAGGTGTGGTCAAAATGATAGGTTACCGAGTTAAGTCGCTTAGGGAAGAAAGGAAAATGTCAATAAGTGAACTCTCCACAAAATCCGGCGTTGCCAAATCCTATATAAGCTCACTGGAAAGAAACCTTCAAACAAACCCTACTATATTAGTTTTAGAAAAAATCGCTAGAATCCTTTGTATTAAGGTCGATGCTCTGTTGAATGAACAAGCAGACAAGGGCATGGATGAAGAGTGGATGGAAATCATGCAGGATGTTATCGGGTCTGGAATATCGAAAGAGGAAATGCGCGAATTTATTCAAGATAGAAAGTGATGTCTTTAAGGATTGAGAAATTATGATACCACTTTCTTTTAGGTGCAACGAGTAAACTTTAAAAGGGGAAAAAGTGGATATAGCCACTTTTTCCCCTTTTATTAACCTTAACTCCGTTTTACCATTTGCGAATGGGTTTGGTGAACTGATTAGAATCGTTGCATTCGGCAGCTCTTTTTGTAACTTTATTCATGCTTTCCAAATCTTGTTCCGGCTCCTCCATGCTAAGGGATTGATTGACTTAAAAATGAAGCTCGATCACGTCGGAGTTAACGCCCTACTTTCGGACTTCGGCGAATCAGTTCATGTCGCTAAATTAAACGGTAAATATGTAACGATAATTGAGTCGGATTCAATTATTTTTGAGAAAAGCATCAGCCCTATCGAGTTCTTATTCCTACCCTTTATTGATATGTATGCGGCCATTGCGGTTGCTTTTTCTTTTCATCTCGGAATGATTCCCGTATACTCATCCTTTTAATACTTTCGATAACAATTATTAATTGCTTTAAATATACCCGATAAAACCGGTCCTTGTACTATTGCGCTCGTTCTCTTCTTCTGTTAGTTTCATTAAATCTGAATGAATAATTATGGTCCTATTTCCACTCTTCACATTATATTCGAAGGGCTTCATCTTTTCATCCACGCAATTCCTACTAAACACCGTTTCTACCAGTTTTTCTTTCGAGAATAAATATAAACGTAATAGTATACCGTCTTGCCCCTTAGTTCCCCAAGTGAATAGGAACTGTAAGAAGATTCCTCCTTTTTCGTTTACACGTTCTACGGACGGCACCCGTACCGTCCGTTCATCAAACAAAAAAAAAGACGTCCATTATGAGGAGCGCCTGGTGTTAGTAAGTTTATTTAACTACCGCACATCTTGTTATCATTACTTGTTATGCGTCAATGGCTCCAAATGCTTTCCATGTTCCAGGAGTCCCTGTGGCAACACATACCCAACCTAGTTTACCACCAGAAGTAGGCGAGGTGTTATACACTATTTCTCCTTGTTCCCATGACCCCGTTGTTGGTGCTGTTGTTCCGAATGAGTGGCGTTTTTTTCCCAATGTCATATATTCATCTATCTGGACAATACTAGGCTGAAAAACATAAGGCTTGCTTGCGTTGGTTTTTAACTCATTTTCGGTTTTTGAAGGATACAGCGAATTATATAAATCAAAACCATCAAGAATAATATACTCTACTGTAGCAAGTGCCGGAGATGTCACAATGTTAGCGTTAACTGTGATGGAATCAATAGTTGATACATCCTTGACGTTGGTAGTAAATACATTCATATCAACTGGTACAACATGAGTTACGAATGTATTTTTCATTCCCGTGTACGTTGCAACATCTAGATTATCATCAAATATAGTGTAAGTTTTCGCCACGTTCAGCGTATCTTTATAATTGACTATAACATGTCTCCGAAATTTTTGTACACCGTTACTCATTTTCGTTCTAAGAGAAACACTAA
Organism: Peribacillus sp. NPDC096622; assembly: GCF_044762665.1. Taxonomy (NCBI): domain Bacteria; kingdom Bacillati; phylum Bacillota; class Bacilli; order Caryophanales; family Bacillaceae; genus Peribacillus; species Peribacillus sp. NPDC096622. The sequence goes on from NZ_JBIWES010000001.1 coordinate 296,542, forward strand.
ATTTTTTGCGATTTAAAATTGGTGAATAAAAGAAAATACTGAATCCACTGTTTAATTGTCCGATTTGGTACGTGTATTTAACACCTTTCCCACTTAGTATATCAGATGTTTCTAAAACTGCATCAGTACGAGTGTTGTATAGTTTAACGACATTCTTTAATACATCCACAAACCCATTAGCCACTGAATTTATTTCTGATAAATCAGTAGAAAAAAACGGAGTTTTACTTTGGTTAGGTAATGCTTTACTAGGAAAAAAATTTCGATAGGTATTGCCCGATTCTGAAAAATCAACATCGTATCGTTTTACATTTTCTGTAACATTTAAGTATCCAAGATTATTAATTCCGGTTGTGTTTATAATTTTAAGGTTATCTACTCTATCGAAAGTAACTGGATTAACAAACGAAAATGAACATCCAAGTATATTTAGCGACTTAATAGAATCTCCAACGGATATTCCAGCCAGTATATGTGAGGTTGTATTATGTTCAAAATAAACCCCGAATAAATTAATATCTACGCCTTTTTTTATCACTAGTCCATTTTCGTTACCTTCAATAGTTCCACCTAAAAAGTTCACACTCATTCCATCATCAATTTGAACGCCGATTACATTATTTTCAAGATTAGCTCCAACAAGATTAAAGGCGTTTATATAACTCTTTATTCCTGTTTCGCAATACCTAACATCACAGCTATTAAAATTCACAATCCAACCGTAAGCATCTATGCCCATTTTGCAATCTTTAATATATACACGATCTAATGTAGAACGAGATACATTTTTTCCTGTTACAACGTTTCCGAATTTTAACGCAACTCCTTTTTTACTCGTTCCCGCTAACTGTATATCTCGGATATGCAAGTAATTAAGGCTGTATTGATCTAGTTTGATTAAAGGCGTGGTATCGTTAGTGGGATTGATTCGGATAATACTTTTGGTACTCCCAGCTCCGATAATCTCAATACCTTCTAGATAATCATCTGCTGTTAGTTCTAATATTGTATTGTTAACGACAAATTCCCCTTCAGGAATACGCAATACCTTTTCTCCGTTCGTTTTTATATGAGCAAAAGCATCCTTGAAAGCTTGTGTTCTTCCTGCATCTGTATTTGTTGTAATAAATTTTTCAACGTTAACCCCTTGTACATTTGTAGTTTCCGCCACCTCCGCTGGAACCTCTGCATCCTTTTCTTCACTCTTCCCGAAGTTATCGTTAAACTCCGTCCTCAATACGTAATCTGTTGATTTATCCTGTCCTAAATTCTCATGTTTTTCGCTACTCATTCAATCATCACCCTTTCGTCACGCTTAGTTTTGTAGCGTAGCTATTATTAATTCCGCTTCTCGGCGGTTATAAATTTCGACACATAAATCTTTATCTGTGTTTCAGAAAATTTCCGTCGGACCCACAACATGCCGAGTATAAATGCGTACATACTTTGCCCCCCATTCATTAGTTCACGCTGTCCATAATCATGATAAGCGCCTCTTCAACGATTTCGAGTCGTGATTTCAGCTCTCCTTTTTCTTGCTGAAGAGCACCGATAGTCACCTCGGCTTCCTCCATAGGCTCTACCCAGTCCATCGTCTCTACGTCGTCGAACACTTTCTGACTTGCCTCCAAGCATCCCAAAACGAGTTGTCTCCGCCTACCTTAATACCAAGTAGCTCTTGCCAACGCACCAGTCCTCACGTTGTTTATCGACGAGCATCTTCGAAAACACATCGTCTATGTCGCGCATTAACTGTAGGTCTCCATGATTCCGCGCTGATAATCACCTCAGATTCGCTAATTTCTTCGTAATACGTAGGCATGTAGTCGAACATGGCATGTTTTATATCGCGAGTATTGTTCACGTCAAGCTCACCGTCTCCCCTTAACGACAACCTGCCAGTCTGGAATGACGATGTTAGCCGTACCTCTGTTTATAGTAAGTCTCTGTAATAAACTACGGACGTAATGTCGAGCAGTAAGTTCGCAATCCGTGAATACCTTCAACCGCATCCGTAAACGCTATGCCTTCAAGATACTCGTCTAGTGCCGCTTCAAATTCCGCTGTAACCGCGAAGATGTCTCCGCCAGCTGCAGCGTATGTGTTGCCGTAACGTGAATAGAATCCTCGACCACGCCACCACTGTTACCGCTACCCCGAAAGGACGTACCGATTCGATATACGTAGATGCTACGTCGATGACCATTTGATTCGGCGCTTTTCTGTCCGAGCTTTATAGCACGACTTTCAACGTGCCAGGTCCGCCCATAACGGATAAACCTTCGCATCATTTACTCCGACGACTTCCTTCTCCCATTGCAAGTAATGATTTGCGTTACCACTGGTCGCCGGCTTCTGCACGCACCCCTTTAGGCGTCCGAGTAATTCTTCGTCTGTCTCTTCGTCGGCACCACCGTTGAAGGTATACCGTTTGTTGCCGTAATCACTCCGGATAAATCTCCCGGCGCTAGTGCCATGATTCTACCTACCACCGCGAATCACCCCTCCGGCTTCTGCCTAGGCTATCCTTGCCGTTCCACCTGTAAGAGTGACGTCTCTTAGCGTTAAGAAATAGATCTGTTCGGCATCGTCAGTCATTTATAGTGTATTCACTGGTACCGCCTGCCCGTTTGGGCCGTTAAGTGAAACGGACCCTTGTGCCTTAACTGCTTGCTTACCCGTCACGCCGAATTCTCCCGCCCGTAAGTCGAGCCACTGCCCTTCTGGTTTCCGCAAAGGCAGGCACCATAACCGCGTCCAACTCGACGTATGCAAGCGATAGCTCGATTGCTAACGGATAAAATAAGTGGTAAGCTAGCAACCCTTCCCGCTTATCAATCGTCCACCTGACCAACATCGCCTCGATTATCGCTTCTTGCGTTTTATATTCATATATTCACTTCCACCTCCTCCGTTATTACAACGTATAATGAACAACTTGTTGCCTCCCGGTAAAAGTCATCTGTATATCTTCAATCCGATCGTTGTACGCCAGTGCCTCGTAAACTTATCCGAGGGACATCAGCGTCGAGCAAATCATCGGTAACGTCTTCGTCGCCGACTAGCTCGTTCAATTCGCAGCGTTGAAAACAATTCGAATTGCAAACGCCACTCCCCTTTCAGATATGATAGTTGCATTAATAACTAAATCTAAAACATAGGATTAAAAACGTTATTAAAATAATAGATTTACCTAAGTTCCTACCGTTCGACCTATCGTGATTCGACCGATTGATTTTACGTATTGTAGAGTGTATGGGAGTCCGTTAATATAGTTGCCTAACCTAATAAAAATTTAAACGGAGTCGACAATTCACACTGAGGTTGTTTAATTTCGTTTGTACTCTTCCATCTCATACCGTGTGTATATTTCCTTTTTTCACAAATAACTATAATTTTATTCCACTTTATTTTCATAATTTTTACTGACGTAATAATAGGCAAAATTATTCAGATGTTGGTCAGTCACTTATTTTTTCATTCCTAATTCTTATAGATTATCCCTTACAACTCTAGTAAAATGATATCGAGAATGATAATTACTATCAATTAAGGAGAATAACTATTATGGGTGTACCTTTGTTAAAAGAAGAGCTTCCGGTTGTTGATAAAATTTGGTCGCGTGATTTTATTATGATTTTCTTGGCTAACTTTTTTGTTTTTTTATCCTTTCAGATGACTAGCCCTACCCTTCCGCTTTTTGTAAAGGAGCTTGGCGGAAATGAACGGTATATTGGGTTAGTTGCTGGCATGTTTTTATTTTCTGCCCTGATTGTCCGCCCCTTTGCTGGACAGGCCTTGGAAACAAAAGGCAGGCGTTTTGTTTTCCTATTCGGACTAGCCCTTTTGGCTGTAGCGATTGGTTCGTTTGGATTTATGATGAGTATTTTCCTTCTATGTGCCATAAGGATTGTACAAGGGATTGGCTGGGGATATACGACCACGGCATCAGGTACGATTGCCTCCGATCTTATCCCAGCAAGGCGTCGGGGTGAGGGAATGGGATACTTCACTTTATCGGGTAATTTAGCGATGGCTTTTGGACCTTCATTTGGGCTTTTCTTAGCGGAAATTTTAACCTTTCAACATTTGTTTTTATTTTGCGGAGTATTAATTCTTGCAGCTTGGATCATGGCTTCAACGATTACTTATAAAAAAGTAGATTATGCTCCTGCCCCAGGTAAGACTAATAGGTTTGACATTTATGAAAAAAGCGCTGTTGCTCCGTCCGTTCTTGTTTTTTTCATTACGGTAACTTTTGGCGGGACTGCTACCTTCTTACCGCTTTATACAATCGAAAAAGGTCTGACAGGTATTCAGGGATACTTTTTTCTTTATGCTTTAGCTCTTATTTTCACACGTATGTTTGCTGGAAAGATTTATGATCAAAAAGGACATCAAGCTGTCTTCATTCCATCCACTCTTTTTATCGTAGCGGCGATGCTATTGCTTGCCTGGATGCCAAGTAACATGATTCTGTATTTGGCAGCCATTTTATATGGCATTGGATTCGGTGCTGTCCAACCGGCTCTTCAAGCGTGGTCTCTTGAACACGCTGCCCGAAATCGAAAAGGCATGGCCAATGCCACTTTCTATTCCTTCTTTGATCTTGGAATCGGTTTCGGTGCCATCCTCTTCGGACAAATCGGCTATCTATTCGGGTATATAAGCATTTACATAATGGCAGCAGTCTCTGTGGGGATTTCAATATTGGCCTACTTATGGATATTAAGAAAAATGAAGTAATTACACATTATAGGACATCTTTATGGATGTTCTTTTTTTTGAAAGGCTCTTTTAGTAAAGATTGTTGTTATTAAAACGAAACTATTTAAGGTTGATTGGAGCGGAAGTGCGAGACTCCTGCGGGAGCAGCGGGACAGGTGAGACCCAACAGGCGTTTACGCCGTGGAGGCTCACCGCCCGCCCCGCGGAAAGCGAGCATCTGGAGGGAAAATCAACCACACCACATTACTTGGTAAATGGCAACAAAGCATTCGAAAACAGCGTGATTTTGTAGAACAGTTTATCGCATTTGCATCAGCACTTTTTTAACCCCATGTAAACTATGTTATGGTTTTATTTGTTTTAAGTAATGTTATTGTATTTCCCGTTTCCTTCTCACTTTTTCGTTGTATGATAGAAAAAAAAGGAGTTTTGGGAATGATTATTCTGCAGTATATTGGAAAAGTTTTTTCATTCATGCATAAGGATATACCGGAAACTCATGTTAAATGCCATGTTTGTGCAGGTACAGGTGCCTACGATATTTATACAGATTGTCTTACCTGTAATGCAAAGGGATTGATCAGTAAAGTTGAATATAATAGGAGGCTTGAAGAGGGTGAGATTTAAAGAATTTCATGAAGTCGATATATGTAATCAAAGAAGCAATATTGGCTATTGCTTCTTTTTTGTGTCCCAATAACGTTGCCGTTTGTCCCTTGGAAGATATATTACTCTAATTTGAATGCATGATTTAATTATCGCATATTCAAAAGACCACCATTTGGTGGCCTTCTGCAAATATATCCTTTTTTGTTCCAAGTTCCATTCAGAACAATCAAGAAGCAGAAGATTGCTTTTCAGAAATAGAAAATGCACTCTCTTCCTCTAATGGGTCATGTTCATTTTGGAAAATGATGTTTTGGATGTAGTCATAGGTATTTTCTGTATTGTGACCGCTTGTGCACTCCATTAATTTTGAGAATTGTGCAATATGGAAAGGTGATTGCGGGTTATTGTAATTGTAAACAATTTCAGAGTGCAAATCTTTGAATCTCTCTACTATGCCGCCAAAAGCAATTTCTTTCTGAAGAATGTTTGGCGCACCATATTCCACCTCTGCCAGAGCCTTGTCTTCCCAATAGAAGATTACATTACTTCCACCTGCAAACGCATAGAAAGTAATAGAAGAATAATCGGATATGACAACTTTACTGTTTAATAGAGCATCCTTTATGTCCCCTACATAAAACGATTCTTCGTATTTATCATATATATCCGGGAACTGTTCTTGAAGTATGATTCTTGATTTAGGATGGAGAATGACATTGATTTTTTTATCTTTGTAGAACTTCTCTTTTCGGATCAATTCTAAGAATGAGAAATACCGGTCTAAATAGCTTCCAACTTCAATGCTTCCTGTGAGGTCCCATGGCCTCCATGTAAGCATAAATGTAATTTGATTTTTTTCATTTTGTTGTTCCTTGACATATAAATCAATATTAGGCAGCCCTGTTACCATCAGTTCTTTTTCCGTATAACCTGTATTTTTAAGGAATAAGTTTTTCTCAAAATTGGAATTTACGAGCATGTAATCCGGTGCAATCGGCACTTTACGGTTAAAGTAACCGCGTTCGAAAATATTGGTTGCCATACATGGTCCATGCTGCAACATTATTTTTTTATCAGTTGAAAGAACCTTTTTCTTAATTAAGTAATCGTTATCGTACAATCGGCGTTGTATATGGCCCACAAGATCGGAAGATTGAAAGCTTCTGGCTAAAAAGATGTGATAGAAAGCAAGAAAACTATTTTTCCCAACAAGGGCCCTGCCGTATTGCTGCTTAAGATTTTGGAATTCGGGGTGGCCTTTTTCTAAGATATAAACGCAGGAATCCCCCATCTTGAATGCATATTTAAACAGTTCAAAGGCAGATTCCGAAGCCCCTGCACTGAATTTTTCAAAATAGATATCGTATTTTTTTTTGTTTAGTGAAAAAAGGCTGATCAGATAAGCAAATCTTTCTTTAATGATAATGCTTTTGCTCATTATACTTGTTAATACGATAACGTATTGACCTGTTATAGACTTTCGAATGAAAAGTTCATTATTCATCTGCCCCAAACGATAGGAGCGGGTGTTGTACAGATAGTGATTTTTATTGTATTTGTGCTTAGAGTCTGATTTAAAATTATACCAATAATCATGATCAGCGTGACTGAGCTTGATAAAAATAGGCGTATTAATCTCGCTAGTGTTTACATAATGTTTATAAATTTCCTTCATTGGTATGAAAGACCAGTAGGTATGAATGAATATGGATATCTTCCCTGTCTTCATTGCAAATTTCTCTCTTATTTTGACTGGAAAGAGAAAATGCACTTTGAAATTTATGCTTTTATCGTAACCGAAAGATAAATACACGTCTTTAAACGAATAATTTCTGCTGCGCATGACCCCAACAAATAGGAAGTGAAAAAATAAAAGGAATACTAAACTTTTGAAAAACGGGCTTTTCTCTATCTTATCCAATGTTTTGTCTATCTGCAGATTTTTTTGATTTGTTTTAACGAAAGAAAGTTTGCAGTTTGTATCAACGAAGAAAATAATTCTTTCCTTAACATTTCCTTTCTTTGAAGTGATCGTTTGCAGGATTGTCATTGGTTCATATCCTGAAAGAGTAACCGTATTGTTCGTTTTTTGACTATAGACGAAATACTTCATATTATATTTTCTTTTTTTACTAATACTCTTAGTGCCATTGAAAAGGCAATAGTCATCTGCTAAAACAGGATTTCCATTTTCAAGATGACCATAAACAGTTTCTTGTTTCAAAGCTTTCCCCCCATGTTTTCCGGTACTTGTAATCCTACGGCATATTTTGCCGGTACCTTTGTCACAGCCTATATTTTGAAAAAAAGACAATATACCTATGATATTATACTAGTTATACACTTCATTGTAATTATAATTTAAAAAAACTTTATCTTTTGTTTGTTCATCCAAATAGCCGTCGTGTAACTTTCCCTTATTGTAGCCATAATCATAAACAGCCCCCAATTAGATTATTGGGGGCTGCTCCTGTTTTTCTATCACTTTTTAACTGTTACTTTTCTTGATTCGCTTACGTTTTTTGCTTTATCTTTGGCATGAATATATAGGTTCTTCCCGGCTTTTTGCTTGGGGATTCTAACCGAGAATGTACCTTTGGTCGTTGCTGTGGCAGAGCCGATCACTTTTTTTGATGCTTTGATGAACACTGTGGAGTTAGCCTCTGCTTTGCCCGTTACTATTGTCGTTTTTGTCGTGACTGTATTGACCGTCGGTTTACTTGGTGCTGTTTTGTCTGCAACGGTCACGGTTTTGATCGAGCTAATATTTCCCGCTTTATCGGTTGCTGTAACGGATAGGACTTTTCCGGCTTTTTGTTTTTTTGACATCGTTACGGTGAAATTCCCTGCGCTGTTGGAATTTGCTTTGCCTAGAACCGTACTGCCGGTTTTGACGGTGACGGAAGAGCTTGCTTCCGCTTTGCCGGTTACTTTTACGGTATTGTCACCCACCGCATTTACGGACGGTCTTGCAGGAGCCGTTTTATCTGCCACTTTAAATGAAACGGGTATACTTTTATTTCCCGCTTTATCGATGAGCCTAGTAGAGATGGTCGTGCCGGCTGTTTGTTTTGCGATAATCGCTGTAAACGTTTTTTCTCCATTGATCTTCACTGTGGCGAGTTGTTTTTTATCGGTATAAATGGAGACGGTCCCCGTTTTGAAATCTGCAGGGATTTTCCCATTGATCTTGGTGTCCTTATCGGATATCGCGGTCACGGCCGGTTTGGTCAGCGTCTTCATTTCCAGTGCTTTTTTGGCATTGACCCGCCCGTTTCCATAGTAAATGTCTTTCCCTTTTGTACCTAGGTCCACGGCTGAATCATAGAGGCGGTATTCGACCTCCGTTTTGTTGAGCTTGGGCTCATGGGACCAAATAAGTGCCGCTACACCCGCCACCATCGGCGTGGCCATCGATGTTCCGCTCATCCAGCCGTATTTATCATTTGGCAAGGTTGAAAGGATATCATCTCCAGGGGCCGCAATATCGACTGATGAATGATAGTTGGAATAACTGGGACGCTTGTCACTTGAGTTAGTGGCAGCAACGGAAATGACGTGGCTGAATGCAGCTGGGTACACACGCTGTACATTTTTCCCCATATCCCCTTCATTCCCGGCAGCCGCGACGATCAGTACGCCTTTTTTATAGGCTTCCTGGACGGCCTTGTTCAAGGATTCCGAATAACTGGTGTCGCCTAAACTCATATTGATGATGTTTGCCTTTTGCTGAACGGCATAATGTATTGCGTCAATGATATCGGCAGTATCGGCATACTTTCCATCAAAGACGTTAATTGGCATAAGTTTAACGGTCGGAGCAACACCCGTTCCGCCTATGCCATTGTTCGCAGAACCGGCAATGATGCCGGCGATATGCGTTCCATGCGTCCCTTTTGGTACGATATGCTTCCGGTTGCGTATCGTATCATAGGCATTGACGATCCTCCCTTTTAAATCTTCGTGGTTGCGATCGACGCCGTCGTCAATGATGGCCACGATCAATTCCTTCGATCCCATGGATTTTGTCCATGCTGCACCCGTACCAAGCTTTTTATGGTGCCACTGGTCTATGTAGGCTGGATCGTTCGGGCTTTCCATCTTCTTGAAAAGATAGTTTGGTTCTGCATATTCCACATTCTTCTGTTCTTCAAGCTCCTCGATCAGGTTGTCGGTCGTTTCCCCTTTAGGAACCTCCACCTTTTCTATCAACTCGTTGATCGGCTCATCGTCCGTCTCTTTATACTTGACGATGACACCATCAGATTGCGGCGTTTCTTCTGCAGATGCAGCATCTGGCTGGTAGATTGGCAGAATCATAAACAGTAATAATACCGGCAGTATGGCCTGAATAAGTTTGTGCATACAATCACTCCAAAAAATTTGATTAAGAATAGCTATCGATGAGGTTATATCATGAACCATTTCTACTATTATTCCTAACTAGATTGTATACCGACTGATATGGTTTTACTAACCTTTTTATCTAGTTAAATTAACTTATTTACACAACAAAAAAACCACTATAAAGCAGTCTCAGATTGTCGACAATATAGCGTTCTAACAAAGCGGTTGACTGTAGACAAACTTGATAATAATTGATTACTTTAAAATTTGCACTTTGATTTCCACTCCAGGCACTCGCTTTCCGCGGGCGGTCCGGGAGCCCCCTCGGCGCTTCGCGCCTGTGGGGTCTCCCCTGGACTCGCTTTTCCCGCAGGAGTCTCGTGCCTTCCGTTCCAATCAACTTCGTTTGAAAAATTCAGATAGAAGCACTTTTGTCTAATAAAGGGAGTTCCGATTGGTCTAATCCTAAACCATGATTTTAAAACAAGACTAGATTATACTTAATGTTTTTTTAATGTAATCCTTATTGGATTGAAGAAATTTGCGGCACTCCTGCCGAATAAATGGCTAGCCGAGACACCGCAGCCGCTTGCTTTTATGCGGCTTGGCAGACAGTCGGCGGAAAAGGGAGCCGATTTCTGAAATCAACTGGATCTTTTTTTATAATAAGGCTTTGTTAAGTAGTATTGTTGTTTTTCAGGTATAAAATATGGGAACGTCCGATCTGGACGTTCCCGTTCTTATTCCATTAAAGCCCCCTATAATCGAATAACTGTAAAGCTAATGAAGCTTTTTTAAAAGCTGCGTTTCTCTGGCCAAGCCCCTTGCATTTTACTTAGGAATACAATTTGCCCAATATGATATGCGTCGTGCATTGCTAAACTCTTCAGTTCAAGCACTAATGAATTATCTTCTCCTGGGACCTGTCTATACAAATCTTCATGTTCTGATTTTGCTAGTATTTTTCCAAGTTCACGATGAACATAAAAGTATTCTTGTTTTGTTTCCTTCCAATTTTCTATCGTCTCAGTTGGTAATCGAAATGTAGATTCATTATTTTCCGCCTGTGGTTCCTTCGCTGTTTCACCAAGAAATCGCATCAGAAATCTCTTTTCATAGAAAAGTAAATGACAAACTAATTCCCAAATGGAATTCATTACCCCATCAGCTGGTTTCCAAATTGCCTGTTCAAAAGTAATGTCCTCTAGCACTTTTTCAAGTGGTGGAAACCAGTCTTCTTCATCTAAGCAGCTTGCCCATTGTTGTAACAAAAGTGTCTTTACATCCATTTTCTCTTCCCTCCAATTTAATCCCTTTAATAGATAATCCCTTTGGTCAAAATTCATTTTTGGCGTGTTGTAGATAGATCACTAATTAAGGTGTCATACCAATTCCTTGTTCAATTAAACTGGCCCTTTATCGGAACAATGAACGCTCCATTATTTGGAATATTCTGATAACCTTAGTTTATCATAAGTTGTGTTAACTGAGAAAGAACAACTTTCTAAAACCGTTTGGTCATCGTAAAGTTATCTTTTATATGTTTGATGGTATCTAAGAATTGGAACCAGCTCAAATAATGGTCTAGATATTTAATCGCTACACCATTGAAACGCTCCATATTACTGGCTGGCCAAGACCCCACAGCCGCCTACGGTGAGGAGGCTTGGCAGACAGTCGGCTGAAAGGGAGCGGATTTCTGAAATCAACTGGAACTTTTTAAAAACAAAAACTGCAGGCAAACTCGCTTTTCCTCGAGTTCATCTGCAGTCTGTAACCACTATAAAACGGTTTAATGTCCCCCTAAATAGGCATTCTTGATTTCTTCGCTTGCTGTCAGTTCCTCTGATTTGCCTGATAGGACGATTCGGCCGGTTTCGACAACATAGGCCCTGTCCGCGATGGATAGTGCTAAGTTGGCATTTTGTTCAACCAGCAGAATCGTTGTACCTGTTTTGTTGATTTCTTCGATGATATTAAAGATTTGCTTCACCAATAATGGGGCAAGTCCCATCGATGGCTCGTCCAATAACAGAAGCCGTGGCTTGGCCATGAGGGCCCTGCCCATCGCGAGCATTTGCTGTTCCCCGCCGGAAAGGGTTCCGGATTGCTGTTTCAGACGCTCTAGCAAACGCGGGAATAATTCATAGACTTTCTCCATATCCTGCTTGATGCCTGCCTTATCTTTACGTAGATATGCACCAAGCTGAAGGTTTTCTTCGACGGTCATGTTAGCAAAGACCCGCCGGCCTTCAGGGACATGGGAGATGCCCATTTTCACGATGGATTGTGCTGCCTTTCCGCCGATGGATTGCCCCTCGTATATGATCTGCCCTTGTTTTGGTTTTAATAGGCCGGAAATGCTTTTCAGCAACGTGCTTTTCCCGGCTCCGTTCGCCCCGATCAAGGTTACGATTTCGCCTTCGTTAATAGAAAGCGAGATTCCTTTCAAGGCTTGAATGTTTCCGTAATAGACGTTGATGTCCTCGATTTTTAACATTATGAAACCTCCTCGCCCAGATAGGCCTCGATGACTTTTGGATTGTTACGGATTTCCTCTGGCTTTCCTTGAGCGATCAGTTGTCCGTGATCGAGTACATATATGCGTTCGCAAACACCCATCACAAGCGGCATATCATGTTCTATCAATAATACGGTTAAATCGAATTTCTCACGGATGAGAGCAATCAGGTTCATGAGTTCGTGCGTTTCCTGGGGGTTCATCCCCGCTGCCGGTTCATCGAGCAAAAGCAGTTTCGGGTTGGCGGCAAGTGCACGGGCGATCTCCAAACGTCTTTGTTTACCATATGGCAGGTTCTTTGCCTTTTCATCCTTATATTGATCAAGGTTGAAGATCTTCAGGAACTCAATCGCTTTTTCATCCATTTCCTTTTCGCCTTTAAAATGGATCGGCATGCGGAAGATCGAACTTAAGATGCCATGCTTCGAAAGCGAATGGTAAGCCACTTTAACATTATCGATCACGGATAGTTCACTGAATAAGCGAATGTTCTGGAATGTCCGGCTGATCCCTTTTTGCGTGATTTTATATGGAGGCAGTTTTCTTAAGTTCTCACCTTCCAAGGAAATAGTGCCCTCCGTCGGGACGTAAACTCCTGTCAGCAAGTTAAAGAAAGTTGTTTTTCCAGCGCCGTTCGGTCCGATCAAGCCAATTAGTTCTCCTGGATATAACTCGACGTTAACATCAGAAACGGCTTTAAGCCCTCCGAATTGGATGCCGACCGAATCGACTTTAAGCAGCGGTGTTTTTATTTTTTTCATGGCTGCTTCCTCCTTTACGTTTGAACATGGATGTTATTTCTTTTGTCCCCATTAAACCTTGCGGGCGATAGAGCATCATCACGATAAGCACAAGACTGTAGATGATCATTCGTGTTTCCGGATAATCCTGCAGGAAAGTCGTGACTACCGTCAGTAATATCGCAGCCAATACGGCACCGGAAAGACTTCCTAGACCGCCAAGTACGACAAGGATCAAAATATCAAATGATTTCAGGAATCCGAAGTTAGATGGCTGGATGATATAGAAGTTATGAGCGTAAAGCCCCCCAGCGATACCGGCAAAAAAAGCACCGATCGCAAAGGCGACAACTTTGTAATAGGTCGTGTTGATTCCCATCGAATCGGCAGCCGTTTCGTCCTCGCGGATCGATATGCAGGCTCTTCCGTGGGTCGAGCTAGTAAAGTTTCGGATGACGATGATCGTTACGATGACGGAAGCGAATACCCACGGCCAAGTGGTCAAATGGGAAACCTGCATGCCGCTCGCCCCGCCGACATAATCGATATTCAAAAGCATGATCCGGACGATTTCCCCAAAACCCAGGGTCGCAATCGCCAGGTAGTCACCTTTTAAGCGTAAGCTTGGAATTCCGATGATCAATCCTGCCAGCGCTGACGCCAAACCGCCGACTATCAATGCCGCATAAAATGGCATTTCCAGCTTCATCGTCATGACGGCTGAAGCATAGGCACCGACTGCCAGGAATCCGGCATGTCCGATGGAGAACTGCCCGGTTATCCCGATGATCAAGTGCAGGCTCGCTGCCAGAATGATATTGATCCCGATGAACATGAGCGTATTTTGATAAAAAGGATTTAGCGATCCGCCGCCGATTAACACTTGAACTACGGCGAAAAAGATCAATGATAGTGAAATCGAGAGCCAAAAACCTTTTGCTCGCTTAATTGTAGTCATTGCTTTGTCTCCCCTATACTTTTTCTTTTTTGTTTTTACCGAATAAGCCTTGTGGCATGAAAATCAAGATAAGAATCAGTACGACGAAGGCTACAGCATCACGCCATAATGAGTAACCGGCGGCACTGACCAAAGCTTCGATGACACCTAGCAATAGGCCACCGACCATCGCGCCCGGTATAATCCCGATCCCTCCAAGTACGGCGGCAACGAATGCCTTCAATCCCGGAAGCACACCCATGAGCGGCTCGATCTTAATATAGTAAATACCGAAAATGACCCCTGCTGCCCCAGCCAATGCGGAACCGATTGCAAAGGTGGCAGAAATCGTATTATCGACATTTATTCCCATCAGCTTAGCTGCATCCGCATCGAAGGAAACGGCACGCATCGCTTTTCCTATTTTTGATTTATGAACGATGATTTGAAGGATGATCATCAAAACTACAGCCACTCCAAAAATCAAAACCGATTGACTATTGATGGAAACTCCAAAAATATTGAACTTGTCTGTCGGCAATACATCATTCGGATAAGCTTCCGGCTGTGCACCGCGGACGTAGATGAATCCGTATTCGATCAAAAGGGAAACACCGATGGCAGTGATAAGTGCCGCGATACGTGTTGCGTTACGCAATGGCTTGTACGCGATACGCTCGATCAATACCCCAAACAGCGCACAGACTGTCATCGAGATTAATAGGGCTGGCACGAATGACAGATCCAGAACCGTTATCGAATAAAACCCAACGAATGAGCCGACCATGAATACATCGCCATGTGCGAAGTTTATCAATTTAACAATCCCGTAAACCATCGTATATCCGAGAGCGATAAGGGCATAAATACTTCCTAGTGAAACCCCGTTTATTAACTGTTGTATCAATTCCATGTTCGACTCTCCTTGAAAATCTAATTTTATGAGTGATTAGTCCAGACTCTAACGACCTGGCATGCCTGAAAAATGAGAATTCGCCAGCACCTTCTTATTACTGAAGGGCCGGCGAAAGGTTTGGAGTTGTTCTCCGAAATTAAGGATTGATTTTTGTGTTGAATACTTGTTTTCCTTCTTTAAATTCAAGGATGGTAGCAGATTTGATTGGATTATGTTTTTCATCCAATGTGAATGTACCCGTAACAAGCTCAAGGTCGGCCGTTTTTTCCAGCGCTTCTTTGATTTTTTCCGAATCCGCTGAACCAGCACGTTTAATCGCGTCAGCAAGGAAGTATCCTGTGTCATATCCTAGGGCATTGAATGCATCCGGGGACTTATCTTTGTACTTCGCTTTAAACGCTGACACAAAATTCTGAATTTTCTCATCAGGATCACCTGAAGAATAATGGTTCGTTATGAACGTATTATTTAGAGCTTTTGCACCGGCAATTTCAACTAGCTTAGGAGAATCCCAGCCGTCGCCGCCCATGAATGGAACGTCAAGTCCAGTTTCCCGTGCCTGCTTCACGATCAGACCAGCTTCCTCATAGTAACCAGGAAGGAAAATGAAATCAGGTTTTGCCGATTTCAAACGAGTCAATGTGGAACGGAAATCAGTATCCTTCGCAATGTAAGCTTCCTCAGCAACAATCTTTCCGCCATTTTTTTCGAATTGTTCTTTAAAGGCTGCGGCTAATCCTTTTGAATAATCACTTGCGCTGTCAATATAGATGGCTGCACTTTTCGCTTTGATTTCTTTAGTGGCGAAATTCGCAGCTACCGTCCCTTGGAACGGATCGATGAAGCTTGTCCTGAAAACGTAATCGTTCAATTTATCCTTGCTGAAAGTGATTTCAGGGCTTGTACCAGAAGGTGAGATGACCGGCACTTTATTATCTTGGGCAATCTGTACTTGTGCAATCGAGTTCGTGCTTGTCGCTGCACCTACGATCGCTGCAACCTGATCTTGTGATGTCAGCTTGATCGCTCCGCTTGTCGCTTCGGACGCTTCAGATTTATTATCGACTTTAATTAGTTTGATTTTTTTACCGTCAATGCCTTCTTTATTGATTTCTGCAGTTGCAAGCTCCAAACCTTCTGCAATCGATTGTCCATATGAAGCGACACCACCTGATAATTCAAGGTTGACACCGATCTTGATCGTATCTCCATCCCCGCTTGATTTTTCGGATGAACCAGAGCCGGAACAACCCGCTAGCACTCCCGCAGCAAGTGATAGAGAAAGGAATGCACTTGCTAATTTTTTCTTTTTCATAAATAATCCCCCCATTTTGTAATCAAGCTCTGATGCATGAATATTTATTCATGATGCTTCAGAAAAAAATTGATTAGATGAAATGTTTCAAATTAAATTAATATTTCGAAAAATAGTTTACCGCATAATTTTCATTCCGTCTATACAATAATTGCGAGAAGATTTCGGTAAATAGGATATTTTTCACAGGTAGTGCTATATCATTTTTATCTTTATATATTTTAAATATTGTGAAAACAGGCGATATAATCAGAAAAAACAGATAATTAAATTATATTGATATTGAAAACTCCTTATTTTCGGATCAAAAAATTTTATTCATTCGCTTATTTTTTTCATCCTATTAATTACATTTTTACCAAAATACAAGTATAATGATAGGGAATTAAACCCAGTTTTTTCGTGCTTTTTTAGTCTTAATTCCTATATCAAAATTGAATAATGCTATATTGGATGTATAAAATCATGCATGAAACCCTGTGATTTTTATCTTCCTGCATATTTTGCATAACCGATCAACAAACAAAAAAACCGCCAAACGGCGGTTCAGTGGCCTCCTAAATAGGCCATTTTTATTTCTTCACTTGATGTTAGTTCCTCGGCATTGCCCGAAAGGACGATTCGGCCCGTTTCAACGACATACGCCCGATCTGCAATGGATAAGGCGAGGTTGGCGTTTTGCTCGACTAAAAGGATCGTTGTGCCGGACGCACTGATTTCTTGGATGATGTTGAATATTTGCTTTACCAGAAGCGGTGCAAGGCCCATAGAAGGTTCATCGAGCAGTAATAATCGTGGTTTCGCCATTAAAGCCCGGCCCATCGCAAGCATCTGCTGTTCGCCGCCTGAAAGCGTGCCAGCCTGCTGTTTGATTCTCTCCAGCAGTCTCGGAAATAGTTCATATACCTTTTCCATATCCTTATTGATGCCCTCTTTGCCTTTTCGCAAATAAGCCCCAAGCTCCAGGTTTTCGGCCACCGTCATGTTGGCGAAGACACGTCGTCCTTCAGGTACATGGGATATGCCCATTTTCACGATGGATTGTGCAGCTTTTCCTCCAATCGATTCGCCTTCGAACAGAACTTTTCCTTGCTTTGGTTTTAACAGACCGGAAATCGTTTTGAGCAGCGTGCTTTTTCCCGCTCCGTTCGCCCCGATCAAAGTCACGATTTCCCCCTCATTTATCTCCATGGAAACCCCTTTTAGCGCTTGGATATTGCCGTAAAAAACATTGATGTCCTCTATTTTCAGCATCAGGAAACCTCCTCCCCTAGATATGCCTCGATAACCTTTGGATCGTTGCGGATTTCTTCCGGCTTTCCGTGAGCAATAAGCTGTCCATGATCAAGGACATAAATCCGTTCGCATACCCCCATGACCAGTGACATATCATGTTCGATGAGCAAAACGGTAAGGTTGAATTCCTTCCGGATAAAAGCGATGAGGTTCATTAATTCTTTTGTTTCATGAGGGTTCATCCCGGCTGCTGGTTCGTCCAGTAAAAGAAGTTTCGGATTGGCGGCAAGGGCACGGGCGATTTCCAGCCGCCTTTGCTGTCCGTATGGAAGATTCTTCGCTTTTTCATCCTTAAAATGGTCAAGATTGAAAATCCGCAAAAATTCGAGCGCCTTTTCATCCATTTCCTTTTCCCCTGAAAAATGTCCGGGCAACCGGAATATGGAGCTTGGAATTCCATGCTTGGCAAGCGAGTGGTATGCAACCTTCACATTATCGATCACGGATAACTCACTGAAGAGGCGAATGTTTTGAAAGGTTCTCGAGATCCCTTTTCGGGTAATTTTATAAGGCGGCTGCTTATTGAGATTTTCCCCGTTCAAGGCAATCGTTCCTTCTGTAGGGACATACACACCCGTCAATAAATTGAAGAAGGTCGTTTTCCCAGCTCCATTTGGCCCAATCAGGCCTACAAGTTCCCCTGGAAATAATTCCACGTTCACATCGGACACCGCTTTCAATCCGCCAAAACGGATTCCCACCGATTCTACTTTAAGCAACGGTATTGTGGCTACCATCCTTTTGGCCCCCTTTCGTTTTTTTATGTGTGAACAATGATGTGATTTCTCTTGTTCCCATTAAACCCTGCGGGCGGAAAATCATCATCAGGATCAGGACAAGACTGTAAATGATCATCCTCGTTTCCGGATAATCCTGAAGGAATGTCGTCACGATCGTCAGTAAAATGGCGGCCAAAACCGAACCTGAAAGACTTCCAAGCCCGCCAAGTACGACGAAAATCAGTATATCGAAGGATTTCAGGAAACCGAAATTCGATGGCTGGATAATATAAAAATTATGGGCATAGAGAGAACCGGCAATTCCGGCAAAAAAAGCTCCGATGACGAAAGCCGCCACTTTATAATAGGTCGTATTGATTCCCATCGCATCAGCCGCCGTTTCATCTTCCCTTACGGATATGCATGCACGCCCGTGAGTCGAATTGGTGAAATTCCTGATGACTAAGACGGTGATCATCACAAAGGCAAAAACCCATGGCCAAGTGGTCAGGTGGGATACCTGCATCCCGCTTGCACCGCCTACATATTCAATATTCAAAAGGACGATCCGGACAATTTCCCCAAAACCGAGGGTAGCTATCGCCAGGTAATCCCCCTTCAGGCGCAAGCTGGGTATCCCGATCACCATGCCCGCAACAGCGGCGATGACGCCCCCAGTCAATACAGCTATGATGAAAGGAAGTTCCAGCTTCATTGTCATGACTGCCGAAGCATAGGCCCCAACCGCTAAAAAACCTGCATGCCCGATCGAGAACTGCCCGGTTATTCCAATGATTAAATGAAGGCTCGTCGCCAGCATGATATTGATGCCGATGAACATGAGCGTGTTGATATAAAATGGATTGAGGATACCGTTTGAAATAAGGTACTGCATGATTCCGAAAAAAATAAGTGCGAGCACGATCGAGAGCCAAAAACCCTTTGAATTCTTTAAAGTAGTCATCGCCATGTCTCCCCTATACTTTTTCTCTTTTATTTTTACCGAACAGTCCCTGCGGCAAGAAAATCAAAATCAAGATAAGTACGACGAAAGCCACGCCATCGCGCCATAATGAATAACCGGCTGCACTGACCAAAGCCTCGATCACCCCAAGCAGCAGACCGCCGACCATCGCTCCCGGAATGATGCCGATGCCGCCCAAGACGGCTGCAACAAATGCTTTAAGGCCAGGAAGGACACCCATCAACGGTTCGATTTTAATATAGTAGATGCCAAAAATGACACCAGCCGCACCTGCCAGGGCCGAACCTATGGCGAACGTAGCTGAAATCGTATTGTTCACATTGATTCCCATCAGCTTAGCCGCTTCGGAATCGAATGAAACGGCACGCATCGCTTTGCCGATTTTGGTTTTATGGACAACGAATTGTAGGATGATCATTAAAATGATGGATACAGATAAGATCAAAATGGATTGACTGCTGATGGAAACTCCCAATATATCGAGTTTATCCATCGGAAGGACATTATTTGGATAGGCTTCCGGCTGGGCGCCCCGGATGTAAATCAGCCCATTTTCAATCAGAAGGGAAACACCGATGGCCGTTATCAAAGCCGCAATCCGTGTTGCATTACGAAGGGGTTTATAAGCAATGCGTTCAATTAAAACGCCAAAGATGGCACAAGCGACCATCGAAATCAATAAAGCCGGGATGAAGGATAAGTCCATTACGGTAATGGCGTAAAATCCTACAAATGAACCAACCATGAATACGTCGCCATGGGCGAAGTTTATGAGCTTGACGATTCCGTATACCATCGTATAGCCAAGCGCGATCAAAGCATAAATGCTTCCGAGTGAAATGCCATTTACCAATTGCTGAATCAGTTCCATATCGCACTCTCCCCGTTAAGGTGTTTTTTAAGTGAATATAGAATAGGGGGACTTGCCCCCTATCCACGTAAGTTATTATGGATTGATTTTTGTCTTGAATGTTTGTTTGCCATCCACATATTCCAAGATTGTCGCCGATTTGATCGGATCATGATTTTCATCAAGGTTCAGTGTTCCGGAAACTAATTGAAGATCTTTGACATCTTCCAACGCTTGTCTGATTTTTTCGGGCGAAGCATCTCCAGATCTCTTGATGGCATCTGCCAGGTAGTAGCCAGTGTCATAGCCTAGTGCGGCAAAGGCATCCGGTGTTTTATCGTATTCTTTTTCGAAGGCTGCAACGAAATCCTGGATTTTTGCATCTTCATCTTCAGGGGAATAGTGATTCGTGATATACGTATTTTTTAAAGCATCCGCTCCGGCAATTTCAACGACCTTCGGGGAATCCCAGCCGTCCCCACCCATGAATGGAAGGTCTATGCCGTCTTCACGTGCTTGTTTTAAGATCAATCCGACTTCTTCATAATAGCCAGGGAGGAAAACGAACTCAGGTTTTGCGGATTTGATACGTGTCAAGGTAGAGCGGAAATCAGTATCTTTCGTTACATAAGCCTCTTCCGCCACGATTTTACCGCCCTTGGCAGTGAACGCTTCTTTAAATGCTGCGGCTAATCCTTTAGAATAATCACTTGCGCTGTCCACATAGATCGCAGCCGTCTTTGCCCCAATTTCGTCAGATGCGAAATTGGCTGCCACCGTACCTTGGAATGGGTCGATAAAGCAAGTTCTGAACACATAATCATTTAATTTTCCAGCTTTGTTGGTAATGTCGGGATTTGTTGCAGTTGGTGTGAGTAGAGGAACTTTATTATCTTGTGCGACTTGAACCTGTGCCAATGTATTCGTACTTGTTGCAGATCCGACTACAGCCACAACCTTGTCCTGGCTAACCAGTTTGATCGAACCGCTTGTAGCTTCTGCTGCATCTGATTTATTATCAACCTTAATGATTTCCAGTTTTTTACCGTCGATGCCTTCTTTATTAATCTCATCGATGGCCAGTTTCAAACCATCGGCAGCCGATTGGCCGAATGATGCCGTACCTCCGGACAATTCAAGGTTGGCCCCAATTTTAATTGTGTCACCTGATTTTGATGAACCCCCACCTGAACTGCTAGTTTTCGAGTCGCCGCTACATCCTGCCAGCGCCCCTGCAACCAATGAAAGTGATAGAAACACTCCTGCTAGCTTTTTCTTCTTCATTTGAAACCCCCTTGTTTTGTGTGTTCTTTTAAAAAAACAGAATATCTGAATAAAAATAATATTCTGAAAATAGTTTATCTCATTCTTTCGACCCCGTCTATATGATATGGATAAAAAAGTTATTAAAAGAAATATCTACTATTCGACACAAAAAAAACTGACCCATTATAGAGTCAGTTGATTTTTTATCAATCATTTACACGGCGAACTTCAATGTCCTTTAATATATCATTGATCACCCAGCTTGCTGCAATTAAGCCCGCTACGGATGGTACGAAAGCATTCGAAGACGGAGGCATTTGGGCTTTACGGATTTTTGCCTCATCATTGCCGACTTCTTTCCGCACATCCTCACGAATGACAATAGGGCTCTCGTCGGAGAAGACAACGGGAATTCCCTTTGTTATGCCCTCTTTACGCAATCTAGTGCGAATGACCTTGGCAAGCGGATCGGTATGCGTTTTGGAGATATCGGCAATTTGAAAACGCGTCGGGTCCATCTTATTAGCGGCTCCCATGCTTGAAATCACCTTGATATTCCGTTTCAGGCATTCCTTCATCACATGCATCTTATAAATGACCGTATCCGATGCATCAATGACATAGTCCAGACCATAGCTGAAAAATTCCTCAAACGTCTCTTCTGTATAGAACATTTTAAGGGCGATGACTTCGCAGTCGGGATTGATGTCTTGAATGCGATTTTTCATCAATTCCGCTTTCGGTTGACCGACTGTTGATAATAGAGCATGGATCTGCCTGTTAACATTTGTGATGTCGACATCGTCTTTATCCACAAGAATAATACGGCCTACCCCGGTGCGTGCCAATGCTTCGGCTGAAAATGAACCAACGCCCCCTACACCCAGGACAGCAACGGTCGTATTTTTCAGAATATCGATTCCTTCCTTGCCAATTGCCAATTCATTACGTGAAAACTGATGCAGCATATATATTCAACTCCAATAAATTCTGTTCTTATTTAGCTTCCCAATTAACAATATATCATAAACATCATTTATGACAAGCGAAATATGAGCAGTCTAATCGGAATTAGTGCGCTAGGTCATTTTTGATAATTTTTGAATGACGGTTGCCAATAGCAGTGCCCTTTCCGTCAGGCTCGGAATTTCCAAATACTCCTCTTCACTATGTGCATTCCCTCCAATGGGCCCGAGTCCATCCACTGTCGCGATTCCCAAATCAGAAGTGATGGAAGCATCCGAACCTCCACCCGTGGCCGTATCCGTAATTTCGATGCCGATCTCCTTCCCAGCCTGACGAATCGTCTCTAATAGCAAGTTCGTTTTCTCATTCTTTTCCATGGGGGAACGGTCCATTTTCCCGCTCAATGTCGTTTTCGTTCCTGGAATATAGGTTTCAGCACAGATTTTTTTCAGCTGCTTGAGGATGATGCCTTCCTGCCTTTTTTCCGAAATCCGTACATCCACAAAAGCAGCAGCATGGGAAGCGATCGTATTGACAGCGGAACCTCCTTCAATCATGCCGACATTAACGCTGATTCCATTCTGTTGATCATTCAATCGGTGTAAGGCGATGATCTTATGGGCCAATTCTTCAATTGCACTTCGTCCCTTTTCCGGCTCGATCCCTGAATGGGCGGCCACCCCAACGATATCCACCTTAAACTGACCGCAGCCCCTTCTTGCCGTGACAAGCGAACCGTCCGTCCTTGCCGGTTCAAGAATTAACGCGAACTTCTTATTGGCTGCTTTTTCCGATATGAGTGAAGCGGACGACGGAGACCCGATCTCCTCATCACTATTAAGAATGATTTGGATATGCTTATAGCCTGTCTGCCCCGTCTGTTTCAGGCAAAGGATCGCATAAAAAAGTTCAACCAAACTAGACTTCATATCCGCTACACCAGGACCGTATGCCCGATTTCCTTTCACTTTAAAAGGACGTTTTTGCGCAGTGCCCTCCGGAAAAACCGTATCCATATGGGCAACGACCAGAATATGCGGTTGATGCGCATCACGATGCTGGATGACCAGCTGATTGCCATAATTCTGTTGCTCAACGGTATTCACAATAAAATCCAGGCTTTCAAATTTCGTTTTTAAAATCGAACCAATTTCATCAATACCCTTTTTCGTATGAGAACCACTATCTATATTCACTAGCCGCTCCACTAATTGAAGCATTTCCATCCTCTTTGCATACAATAAATCTTTCAAAGCCCTCACTACTTTCTATCCTTGGCTGACTATTGCTCAACCTTACTATAATTTACGAATCTATATTGCGGAATGTTCCTTAAAAGGGAATATTTGAAGTTTATTCGATGATTTTTTAGGTTTTTTTTGAGTTTGGGGTCTTTACCCGTGAATTGGGGCCGTTTACTCGTGAGTTTGGCTCTTTTACTCGTGAATTGGGCTCTTTTACTCGTGAGTTTACGCCGTTTACTCGTGAATTTGCACGATTTACTCGTGAGTTTACGCCGTTTACTCGTGAATTTGCACGATTTACTCGTGAATTAATCCATCAAGTCTATAAGCTCTATTTTTAAATTGCCCCGAATAAGGCAATTCAAGTGCAGACAACATCCGTTGCATGATATCAATTGAATCTATTTGTAAAAAGTGCCGTGCTTGTTTATTCGTAATACTGGGTTTTATGAGGAGAGCAAAATCGCGAAGAGTTTGAATGTGGGCATCTTTGGAGGCGTAAGAACATTGGCTGCATGACCATTTTCCCCAGTGATAGTGCATATGTAGAGCAGAGCATTCAGGACATTGAACGCTTTTTAATAGATCTTGCTCATCGATTTGATATAAATTGAGTATATCAGGATTATGCGGAGTGTTTTTTTGCAGAATCGTGTTTGAAAGTCTATTGCTTTGCCTTTGGGTTAATTGCTCAGAAGGATACTTTTCTTCAAGGGTATGAATTTTGGTGATCAGGGTTTCTTTTCCCGTGATTTTTTTGAAAATGGGGGTAAAGCCCGGGGTAGTCCTGATGATGGTATTCGAGTTTGCATTGGCAATTAACGTTTCAATCGGCAGCGAGGGGAATTTGTGAAAAGTAAGCCAATCATTTAATCGGGATTTTTGCATGTCGACCTGGATTAGCGGATCCAGATATGCCTGTTCCTGTCCGTCCTTTGAACGAATCAATTGGGGATAGGTGCGGTCAAAATAAAGCGTTCCCGCAAAGTTTTTCACTTCAATGATGATACAGTAATTCCGGGTGATTATTAGGAAATCCATTTGAAAATAACGGCTCCCATCGTAGTCTAACCTCAAATCATGAAATACTCGATATTCTTTCGGAAGATCCTTCAACTCCTTTCCGATACTCCACTCCCCGTTAAATCCTGTACGGATTTTCCGAAAATCGTTCTTTATTCTTTCCTGTTTTGGATGATTTGCTGATAGCCTCCTGCTTAATGCCTCCAGTTTGAGCATTTTCATAGGCCTTTCACACGGTTTTAGCATCCATACATCAACTCCTTCTCCTTTAGCTTCTTTGTTAATGCCCTTTTTTCCTGCCAGGATCTGAAATCAGACGTTTTACCGTAAGTTTGCTCTGTTTAATTCTTGAGATTTGTAGCTTACTCGTGAGTTTACGCCATTTACTCGTGAATTGGGCTATTTACTCGTGAGTTTTCACCATTTACTCGTGAATTGGGCTCTTTTACTCGTGAGTTTTCACCATTTACTCGTGAATTGGGCTCTTTCACTCGTGAGTTCGCCATTTACTCGTGAATTTGCGCCATTTACTCGTGAGTTTACGCCATTTACTCGTGAGTTTTCACCATTTACTCGTGAGTTTAGATCATTTACTCGTGAGTTAACTATTTTAACGCACAAAAAAACCCATGTTATTTAACATGAGTTGCTTTGTAAGGTGTAAGAGTCCCAATTGTGCCGTTTACGCCTTTGTTTTGAACCCGCTCTCCGCAGGTGGGTGCTCGGTTCCTCGCGTTTGTAAGTCCTCTTCGAGGGAGGCTTTTACGCGGCCAGGAAACTAGTGCTCCCGGTAACTATAAGTGTTCGGTCAAAACTTATAGGTTAAAGAACGAACACATCAGGACTCTTACTTATTGAAAACATCATAGCATAATGCTTAACTCTGTTTCAAGAAAAAACACCTAGGTATTTTTTCATATTTTTGCCAAATGAATTATTTTTTAAGTGCAGCAAGTCTTAGGTTAAGTTCGGCCAATTGCTTGTCACTTACAGTACTCGGTGCGTCAACGAGCAGGTCGCTTGCGCTTGCTGTTTTCGGGAACGCGATGGTGTCGCGAAGGTTCGTGCGGCCTGCAAGCAGCATGACCATGCGGTCCAGTCCAAGGGCAATTCCGCCGTGTGGTGGCGTTCCGTATTCGAATGCATCCATTAGGAAGCCGAATTGTGCGTTTGCTTCTTCTTCGGAGAATCCAAGAACTTTGAACATTTTTTCCTGAACGTCGCGTTCGAATATCCGCAGTGATCCACCGCCAAGTTCGTAGCCGTTCAGTACAAGGTCATATGCTTGTGCACGGACGCTTGCTGGGTCTGATTCCAATTTGTCCATGTCTTCACGGAATGGCATTGTGAATGGATGGTGTGCTGCATAGTAGCGTCCTTCTTCTTCGTCATATTCAAGTAATGGCCAGTCCGTCACCCATAGGAAGTTGAATTTGCTTTGATCGATCAAGCCTCTTTCTTTACCTAGCTTGTTACGAAGTGCTCCAAGTGCATCTGCGACTATGCCTTTCTTATCCGCAACGAATAAGATTAGATCGCCCACTTCAGCTTCCACTGCGGATACTAATTGCTCTTGGTCTTCTGCGAAGAATTTGGCGATCGGCCCTTTTACTCCGTCTTCTTCAACTTTCAGCCATGCAAGGCCTTTAGCACCGTAAATCGCTGCAAATTCAGCCAAGCCATCAATGTCTTTACGGGAATAATCCGCATTTCCGTCCTTAACGACGATCGCCTTGACTTGTCCGCCGTTTGCAACAGCACCGGTGAACACTTTGAAATCACTGTCTTTGACGATTTCGGAAACATCTTTAAGTTCCATTCCGAAGCGTGTATCCGGTTTGTCGGAACCGTAACGGCCCATCGCTTCATTGTATGTCATTCTTGGGAATGGCAGTGTTACGTCCAATCCTTTTACGTCTTTCATCACTTTAGCCATCATGTTTTCCGCGGTGTTAATGATATCTTCTTGGCTCATGAAGCTTGTTTCAATATCGATTTGCGTGAATTCAGGCTGTCTGTCAGCACGTAAGTCTTCATCACGGAAACAGCGGGCAATTTGATAATAACGTTCGAAACCCGATACCATCAATAGCTGCTTGAAGATTTGCGGTGATTGCGGAAGTGCATAGAACTCCCCTTCGTGTACACGGCTAGGCACTAAATAATCACGTGCTCCTTCAGGTGTACTTTTTGTTAAGATAGGTGTTTCGATATCAAGGAAGCCTTCACCGTCCAAGTAATCACGGATCGCTTTTGTTGTTTTGTTACGCATTTTCAACGTTTCGAACATCGCTGGACGACGCAGGTCCAAATAACGATATTTCAAGCGGATGTCTTCTGATACATCCGTTCTTTCATCAATGATGAATGGAGGGGTCTTTGCTTCGTTTAAAATAGTAACGTTTTCGGCTTGAACTTCGACGGTCCCTGTTGTTACGTTCGGATTGAAGTTGGCTTCATCACGTTTGATGACTGTCCCTTGGATATCAAGGACGTATTCATTACGGATTTTTTCGGCTGTGGCCAGCGCGTCTGCCGAAATGTCCGGATTGAAAACGACTTGGACGACCCCGCTTCTGTCACGTAGGTCGATGAAGATGACCCCGCCCAAATCGCGGCGTTTTTGTACCCATCCTTTTAATGTTACTTTTTCA
Organism: Peribacillus sp. NPDC096622; assembly: GCF_044762665.1. NCBI lineage: Bacteria > Bacillati > Bacillota > Bacilli > Caryophanales > Bacillaceae > Peribacillus > Peribacillus sp. NPDC096622. The sequence continues at coordinate 323,658 of NZ_JBIWES010000001.1, forward strand.
CCAATAGCTGCTTCTGTCACTTCACCATTGAAGTATGTTCTGCCAAACATGGTATTTCCCCCTTAAGCCTGTAGCTTTTTGAATTGTTCAACGAATGTAGCAAGATCCATTTGGACTTGTTCACCTGTTTCCATGAACTTCACATTGATTTTATTATTTGCCAATTCATCATCCCCGAGTGTCGCCACATATCTTGCTTCGAGGCGGTCGGCTGATTTGAATTGTGCTTTCACTTTACGGTCTTGATAGTCTTTTTCGACGGTAAAACCGGCATTCCGCAGTTGATGGGCAAGTTTGACGGTATAATCCTTGGCTGTTTCACCTAATGAAACAAGATAGCAGTCAATTCCTTTTTTGATCGGAAGCTCGATGTTTTCTGCTTGGAGGGCAGCAATCAGCCGTTCGATGCTAAGTGCAAAGCCGATTCCAGGTGTTTCCGGTCCGCCAAGTTCTTCAGCCAGCCCGTTATAACGGCCGCCGCCGCAAAGTGTAGTGATGGCGCCAAAACCTTCTGCATCACTCATGATTTCAAATGCGGTATGATTATAGTAATCCAAGCCCCGCACTAGGGTCGGATCTTCGACGAAATCGATTTCCAAATCGGTTAAGTGCTGTTTCACCTTTTCGAAATAAGTACGGGATTCATCATTTAAATATTCAATGATGGAAGGAGCCGTGTTCATCAATTCGTGATCGTGATCCTTTTTGCAATCCAGGATACGCAAAGGATTTTTTTCGAGGCGGTTTTGACAATCGCCGCAAAACTCGCCGATGCGGGGTTCGAAATGTTTGATTAACGCATTGCGATGCGCTGTCCGGCTTTCCTTATCACCAAGGCTGTTGATGACAAGTTTCAGCTTTTTCAAACCCAGTTCCTTGTACAGGTTCATCGCAAGTGACAAAACCTCTGCATCGATTCCGGGATCCTTACTTCCTAAAGCTTCGATGCCGAATTGAACGAACTGGCGGAATCGACCTGCTTGCGGACGTTCGTAACGGAACATTGGCCCGATATAATAAAGCTTGACCGGTTGATTGGCCCACCCGAACATTTTGTTCTCGATATATGACCGTACAACCGATGCGGTGCCTTCCGGACGAAGGGTTAAATTCCTTTCACCGCGATCTTGAAATGAATACATCTCTTTTTGAACGATATCGGTTGTATCCCCTACACCACGCAGAAATAATTCCGTGTGCTCAAAAATCGGTGTACGGATTTCTTTATATTGGTAACGGTGACAAATATCACGCGCTGTGTTTTCGATATACTGCCAAATTTCCGTTTGGCCAGGCAATAAATCCTGGGTACCTCTAGGGATCTGAATAGACATTTTGTATTTCCTCCTTTAAAGCAAAGCGCCCTTTCTGATACGGCACGCTATACTGATTTTTTCCAAACAAAAAACTCCCGCCCCTTGTAACTTATATGTTACAAGGGACGAGAGTTTGGATATCCCGTGGTGCCACCCTAGTTGAAGCACAAAAAAAGTGCCCCCGCTCAAAAACAGTTAACGCCTGTTTTACGTCCATCTCCTATTAAGTAAATCCGTTCGGAGTGAAGCCTACGGAGGGTTCTTTCATTAAGTCATCATGTGGAATGCTTTCAGCCTCGGCATTTCCTCTCTTTTCATGTGTTTCTTAATTACTCTTCTCCATCATTGGTTATTGCAGTAATAAGTCTGATATTTTATAATCATACGGACGTTAACATCAAATGTCAAGGCAGACTGAGGATTTTGTCGCATTTTATTGGTTTAAATGTTTTTTCAGATTTTTGATCGTCCGGACATTGACTCCGAATTCGGATGCCATTTCAACAAGGTTTGCGCTTTGTTCCTTTTGGATGAAATCGTGAAAATCGACACCAAGTACTTGATTGCCTCCGCTTAAGCTCGTTTGATCTTTTTCGCTGAATTTCATGTGGTTTCCCTCCTACAGTTATATAAGCTCTATTCTTTCCTAAAAAAAATGTTTTTTGCACAGGGAAAGAGGGAAATTTTCATGGAACGAGAATACATACATATAGACATTAAAAGGGAGAGACAACTTATGAAGAAGAAATCGGGTTTATTCGGCCTGACACTGATGCTGATATTCTCAGCGATTTTCCCGGTACATCACGCTTTTGGAAAAGATGGAGGGAACAATATCGTGACGAACCAAGTGGTCAATGTCCGTGAAGGTGCAGGTCTCAGTTTCCCTATCGTAAAAAAACTGGAAAAAGGGGAATCGTATCCCATTCTGAATGAAGATGGCGACTGGATCGAAATCAGGATCGGCACCGGCAAAACAGGATGGGTTGCCAATTGGTTAGTGGAGAGACAAACGGGGTCTGATACCAATCAGGTCAAAAAGGAATCCGGACAAGGAATGGTATCAGGCAGCTCCGTCCGCGTCCGTACAGGTCCCGGCACCACATTTCAAACGGTTGGATCCTTGAGTAAAGGAACTTTTGTTGACATCATTGAAAAGAATGAGAATTGGATAAAGGTCAAAACGGGGGATATCGAAGGCTGGGTATCATCGGACTACTTGGAGCTTCCTGCCGCATCAGGACATGCAGCGAAGAAAGATTCAACTAAAGAAAAAGAAACGAATCAATCCGTAAAAACCGGGGTAACTTTGGTGGACCGGCTCAATGTCCGTTCGGAACCATCGACAAGCAGTGCCTCGCTCGGAAAGCTGAATAAAAATACGTCAGTGACCGTTTACCGGGTTGAAAATGATTGGGCTGAAATTGATTTCCAAGGAGTCCGCGGTTGGGTGGCTGAACCTTACATACAAGTAAGCGAAGATAATGTTGATATGAAAAATGATACGGCAGGCGCCACTGCCAGGGTGACCGCCACGGGTTTAAATGTCAGGAAAGAAGCCTCGCTCTCAAGCAAGGTAATCGGTTCGGTGAACAAGGATGAGACTTACGCCGTGCTGCAAACAAAGGGAAATATGACACAGATCCGGCTTACTGGTTCAAAAAAGGGCTGGGTCGTGAGTTGGTACCTGGAAAAAGAGAATGTTGAGCAAACTGCGAAGGAAAAAAAGGTTGATGTAAAAGGAAATAAGATTACCATCATTCATGATGGCACGATACTTAGAAGTGAGCCTGATGGCAACTCGAAGATTGTAGAGCAGGCCAATGCAGGTGAAACGTTCTCCGCATCAGGTATGGAAGGCGACTGGTATTCCATTAAACTAAAGGGCGGAAAAACAGCTTATGTGGCCGGATGGATCGTGACGATCGAAGGGAATTCCGAGCAGATCCAACGACCTGGCGTTGAGAAATACCTAAAGGATAAAATCATCGTGATCGATCCCGGTCATGGCGGCAGGGATAGCGGTACAATCGGGGTCGGCGGGACACTTGAGAAAAACCTGACGATTCGAACGGCAGAATTGCTGCGTGACAAACTTCAGGCTGCAGGAGCTAAAGTGATCCTGACCAGAAGCGGAAATACCTATGTTCCACTCCCTTCCCGGGTCAGCACTTCTCATATACATAACGCGGATGCTTTCATCAGCCTCCATTATGATAGCACCAAGGACCAGATCACCAGCGGGATAACCACATACTACTATCATGACTACCAGCGTGCGTTGGCAGCTACACTGGCCAATTCGCTCGGTTCCACCATGCAGGTGCCCAACCGCGGATCACGATACGGGAATTTTCATGTTACCCGTGAAAATAAACGGGTAGCTACACTCATTGAACTAGGTTATTTAAGTAATCCAGTGGAAGAATTGACATTAACATCGAATGAGTATCAAGAAAAAATCACATCGGCCATTTATAATGGCTTGGCGCGGTATTTTAAATAAGAACTAGAAAAGCCAGCTTCGAATCGAAGCTGGCTTTTCTACAAAAAAAAACCTGCCGCAGCAGGTCATTTTTTGCTTTCAAGTATTAATGTGACGGGGCCGTCATTAGTAAGCTGAACATCCATCATGGCACCAAATTGACCTGTTTCCGTATGGACGCCTTTTTTGCGCAGTTCCTCGTTGAATGCTTCATATATTTCATTCGCTTCTTCAGGACGGGCGGCGTCCATGAAGTTCGGTCGACGGCCTTTACGGCAATCGCCGTATAAGGTGAATTGTGAAACTGATAAAATCGAACCTCCCACATCCAATAGTGAGTGGTTCATCTTTTCATTTTCATCTTCAAATATTCTGAGATTGACAATCTTATCGGCCAAATACGCGGCATCATCGATGGTATCTCCATGTGTGACACCAACCAACAAGACTAGACCGCTGTCGATTTGACCGATTATTTGGTCTGCGACGATTACTTTTGCCGCTTTGGAACGTTGTAAAACAACACGCATGGCAATAAAAACTCCTTAGTTCATGATCCTTCTAACGGAATAAACATCTGAAATTTGTTTAATACGGTCGACAACCTTTTGCAAATGGGCAATGTTATGAATATAAATCGACATGTGAATGGTCGCCACTTTATTTCTGTCGGATTTACCTGAGACCGCTGAAATGTTGGTCTTGGTTTCATTTACGGCTTGAAGAACTTCATTCAATAAGCCCCGACGGTCATAGCCGCTGATTTCAATTTCAACGATGTATTCCTTGCGTTCGTTAATCGTACTTTCCCATTCAACCGGTACAAGGCGATGATCGGCATCCCCGCTATCCAGGTTCGGGCAATCCTGTCTATGAACTGAAACTCCCCGGCCTTTGGTAATATAACCAACGATTTCGTCCCCTGGTACTGGGTTGCAACAGCGTGATAAACGGATAAGCAGGTTATCAATACCCGGTACCTGGACACCTGAGTCACGTTTTTTCGATGTATTGGAGAAGGTTTTCAGATCGGCCACCGCTTCAGAAATATCCGCTTCTTGCTCGACCATTTTCTGCTTACGCCATTTTTCGGTGAGGCGGTTTGCTACCTGAAGGGCCGTTATTCCGTTATATCCGACCGCTGCATACATATCTTCTTCATTCAGGAAGTTGAACTTATCTGCAACACGCCTGATATTCTCGGCAGTCAGGATTTCCTTCAGGTCGAACTCCATATCCTTGATTTCCTTTTCAACAAGCTCTTTGCCTTTTTCGATATTTTCTTCCCGGCGCTGCTTCTTGAAAAATTGGCGGATCTTATTTTTCGCTTGAGATGTTTGCGTTAGTTTAAGCCAATCCTGACTCGGACCATATGAATGCTTCGATGTTAAGATTTCTATGATGTCGCCAGTTTTCAGTTTATAATCCAGCGGTACCATTTTCCCGTTCACTTTGGCACCAATCGTTTTGTTTCCGATTTCCGAGTGAATCCGGTAAGCGAAATCAATCGGGTTGGATCCTGATGGCAGTTCGATGACATCGCCTTTTGGCGTGAAAATAAATACCATATCAGAAAAAAGGTCTATTTTAAGGGATTCCATGAATTCCTCGGCATTAGTCGCATCATCCTGGAATTCAAGAATTTCCCGGAACCATGTCAATTTTTCTTCCAGTGAAGGCTGTTCGCCGACATCTTTTCCCTCTTTATAAGCCCAGTGCGCGGCAACCCCGAACTCGGCAATGCGATGCATATCCGAGGTGCGGATCTGCACTTCCAGCGGATCGCCTTTCGGTCCGATCACCGTCGTATGAAGCGATTGATACATATTCGGCTTCGGCATCGCGATATAGTCTTTGAATCGGCCAGGCATCGGCTTCCAGCATGTATGGATGATCCCCAAAACGGCATAGCAATCTTTTATGCTATTGACGACGATCCGAACTGCAAGCAAATCATAAATTTCGCTGAACTGCTTATTCTGCAATGCCATTTTGCGATAAATGCTGTATATATGTTTCGGTCTGCCGGAAAGGTCAGCCTTAATGTTGACTTCCTCAACGTTTTTACGCACTTCATCAATGACTTCTTCCAGATACTTTTCACGTTCTGCACGCTTTTTCTTCATCAAGTTGACGATTCGGTAATACTGCTGAGGATTCAAATACCTTAGTGCAGTATCTTCAAGTTCCCATTTAATCGTGCTGATACCAAGACGATGGGCAAGCGGTGCGAAAATTTCCAACGTCTCGTTCGATATCCTTCGCTGCTTTTCCTGCGGCAAATGCTTCAATGTCCGCATATTATGCAGTCTGTCCGCAAGCTTGATCAAGATGACCCGTATATCCTGGGCCATCGCCACGAACATTTTCCGGTGGTTTTCCGCCTGTTGCTCCTGCTGTGATTTGTACTTGATTTTCCCTAACTTGGTCACGCCATCCACAAGCATGGCGACTTCAGGACTGAAATTTTCTTCAATATCCTTCAAAGTGATCTCCGTGTCTTCAACAACATCATGTAAAAAACCTGCCGCAATGGTTGCAGGGTCCATTTCAAGCTCAGCCAGAATGCCCGCCACTTGAATCGGATGAATAATATACGGCTCCCCCGATTTACGGAATTGTTCTCGGTGAGCATACTCTGCATACTTAAACGCTCTATGGATAAATTCAGCTTCTTCCGGCTGAAGATATAAGCTGGCCCGTTCTACAACCTGCTCGGCAGTCAATATTTGATCATTAGCCATTTAATCACCTTAACCCCACTTTAACTGCCACCGGATATGATCCGGATTGAGTATGATTGGTAGCACTTCCCTTTATTCTGCAAAACGTGACAATTTTTGCGAAAAAAAATAAATCCGCTTAAACGGATAAAAGTGCAAATAAACTTATTAGCAGAAAAACTCTTTATTATTACTATTATCGAAAAAAAAGGCAAGGATGTAAAGAGTTAAACGTGTATTTTATTAAGAATAGTGCATTTTTTCACTGGAAATTCGACAAAATCCAGCTAAAATGAGGAAAACAGAAAGAGAGCACCCTAATCAGAGTGCTCTCCTTTATTAAAAGCTCATTAATGTCAAGACATCATAGCCGTCTAATTTATCTTTTCCATCCAAGTCGGTCAATTCAATAAGGAAGGCAATCCCGGCTACAATTCCGCCAAGCTGTTCAACCAGTTTGATCGTCGCTTCGATTGTTCCCCCGGTAGCAAGCAAATCATCCGTAATCAGGACACGCTGTCCCGGTTTAATGGCATCTTTATGGATTGTCAATACATCCTTGCCGTATTCTAATCCATATTCGACTTTTATCGTTTCACGTGGAAGTTTTCCTTCTTTTCTCACTGGCGCAAAGCCCACTTCCAATGAGTATGCGACTGGACATCCGATAATGAATCCGCGTGCTTCCGGCCCGACCACCAAGTCGATATTTTTATCGCGAGCATACTCGACGATTTGGTCTGTTGCGTATTTATAAGCTGCGCCGTTATCCATTAATGTTGTAATATCTTTGAAGACGATACCCGGTTTTGGCCAGTCTTGCACAATTGTTACATATTGCTTTAAATCCATTGCTTTGTTTCCTCCTCAAGGTCTGTTGCCTCATGAACTAAATAATGATTGAACCAATCGAATAATTGCTGATAGGAAGAATAAACAAGCTCTTGTTCAAGCTCAAATTGCTCTTTCTTTCTTGTATACGATTCAGATTCACTGAGATCGCGTTTTTTCGCATTGGTTGTGAGCATAATTAACCCATTCTCTATTGTAACAAAATCAAGCTCAAAAAACACCTTCGAAATGAAATCCACTGTATCTCTAGACCAGCCCCGATATTTGGCTAGGTCATCACCATATCTTTTCACGTCTAGCGGACCCTTTTTGGCAAGGAAGGCATAAAACCATTTAAAATGATCCCTTGTCGGCATCGTACTTAAGAAATGGTCCTGTTCATGTGAAAGGTGAGCGTAGATACGAGAAGGGTTCTTATTGGCAACCGCGCGTTTCAAATATTCCCTGGACGGCGGCATGTCCATGAATACCAAATGACCTTCGAAGCAGTCGAGCTGCTCAGCATCCAGTTCATTCTTGATAGTAACGAGATCTGGATGGTTTTGCAAAAATGGATATCTGCCATAAATATCTTCCGAGAAAATGACGATCTTCCGGTTTTGTACAGGAATGTCGGCAAGCCACTTCTCAGCCTGTCCCTTTCCGCGGTAATCGAATAACTGCCAATGGTTCACAGAGACATCCTGGACAAAGATCTGGGGCTTTTTCATATTATTCCACTCATTGATGGAGAGCTCTCCAATAACCGAAACTTCAGCGTGCGGAGCTATTTCATCGACAAAATGACCGAGACCGAAGCCAACACCGTCAAGTTTGTGTTCTCCACCATCTTCTAGCTGAACCTTCAAGTGATTTTGGTTGGCACCAATTTTGCGGACACTTGAAAGCTGTACGGAATCTATCAAAATCTTCGGCTTAGGATTCGTAACCCCAAATGGTGCCAGCAAGCTCATTTCCTGAATCGTTTGAATGGAAACTTCAGCTAAAGTCGTAGCCCCGTCCAAGTTTGTAATCGGTGTGAAGTCCTCTTCGTTAAGTTGTTCCTTCGCAATCAAGTTCATGCGGTCCCTAAGCTCCTGAACATCTTCAATTTTCAATGTCATTCCAGCAGCCATCGGATGTCCACCGAAATGAGGCAGCATTTCACGGCATTCGGAAAGACTTTGAAAAAGATCAAAACCAACGATGCTCCGAGCAGAACCTTTAGCTAATCCCTTTTCCCGGTCATAGCTCAATACGATCGTGGGCCGGTAAAAGCGTTCAACAAGTTTAGAGGCCACAATCCCCACAACTCCGGCGTTCCAGCCTTCCCTGCCGATGATGAGCACGCCATTGGACTCCGGCGGGAAGTTTTCCTCGACTTCAGCAATCGCTTCCTCCGCCATTGCTGCAACCATTTCCTGCCGCTCTTTATTGATATCATTGATTTCATTGGCAAGTTCCATTGCTTCTTCCAGACTTTCGGACATCAATAAATCAACAGCGGGATCGGCATCTCCAAGCCGTCCGACAGCATTAATCCTCGGTGCCATTGCAAAGCCGATCGATTCCTCATTCAATGTTTCCTGCTGGACATTCGCCACTTTCATTAACGCAACGAGTCCCGGGCGGCGAGTCAATCTTAATTGCTCGATGCCTTTCGCGGCAATGACTCGGTTTTCCCCTTGTAAAGGCACTAAATCCGCTATCGTGCCGATTGCCGCTATTTCAAGCAAATCCTCAGGCAATTCCCCAAGCAAGGCGTGTGCCAGCTTAAATGCGACCCCTACTCCGGCAAGGTCTTTAAATGGATAGGAACTGTCCTCAAGTTTAGGATGGATGATCGCCAATGCCTCAGGCAGTTGCGGCCCCGGTTCATGGTGGTCGGTCAAAATATAATCCATGCCCAGCTCTGCGGCAAGTTTCGCTTCATCGACTGCGGAAATTCCGGTATCGACGGTTATTAATACCTTCACACCTTGCTCAGCTGCAAGGCGGAATGCCACCGGATTCGGACCATATCCTTCTGTAAACCGATTCGGGATATAAAAATCAACATCGGCCCCCAATCTCGTCAGCGCCGTCATCATCACTGTGGTCGATGTCACGCCATCCGCATCATAATCACCGAATATACGTATTTTTTCTCCATTTTGAATGGCTTCTCTTATTCTATATACTGCTTTATCCATATCCTTCAATAAAAATGGATCATGAAAAGTTTGATTTTTTACAAATAAAAACGATCGGGCGCTTTCAATCGTATCCAGGCCTCGATTCACAAGCAGGGCTGCAACCAAAGGTGTGATATGAAGCTCTTCAGCTAGTACAGCAACTTTGTTTTCATCGGCAGTTCGCAAGTTCCACCGGGTTTTTGGCTTTAACATTTATTCACCCCTCAACCTACTCATTATACAAAACGAATATACCAGTTTCAATTTTATTTTAAACTCATAATTGGCTGTAATTTCCTATTCAATAAGCTTGGTTCAACAAAAAAAAGAAGGCTGGCATCATGCCAGCCCCCTCTCCCCTATTAAACTTGTCCTTCAAGACTTTGTTTCTTTTCTTTTGCGGTATTCAGCGGACCTTTCTTCTTCAATTCCCTGATTTTCAAATCAAGCCAGAATTGGGAAGCGATCAATAGCGATGAATACACGCCGCATATTAAACCGATAAACAGGGCAATGGAGAAGTTGCGGATAGCTTCACTGCCGAAGATCATCAACGCGATGACCGTAATGAGAACGGTCAGAACCGTGTTAATGGATCTCGTCAGCGTTTGCCTGATACTGATGTTCACAATGTTCTCAAGTTCTTCGACGGTTTTGATTTTACGGCTGAAGCGCAGGTTTTCACGAATACGGTCAAAGGTTACGATCGTATCATTGATCGAATAACCGACGATCGTCAGAACCGCAGCAATGAAGGTGATATCCACTTCAAGCCGAGATACACTAAATATCGTGATGATGAAGAATGCATCATGTATAAGCGCAACCACGGCTGGTACAGCCATTCGCCATTCAAATCGTATCGATACATACAAAATGATTCCGATTGATGCAATCGCTAAAGCATACATGGCATTTTTCGCAAGTTCTTTTCCTACTGTCGGTGATACGGTGCTGACATTCGGTTCTGCTCCGTAATCCTTCTTGAAATGGTCCTTCAATTCAGCAATCTCTTGCTTATCAAGGACACCGACTGTCCGAACGACAGCATTTTTATTGTCTTGTCCAGCGAGCCTGACATCCTTGATATCCTTCTCATCAATACCGACCTTGCCCATTTCGGTTTTAACTTGCTGAGTCGTCAAGACGTCTTTGGAGGCAATCTCGATTCGGGTACCGCTCGTGAAATCAATCCCAAGATTCAATCTGAAGACGAGCAGGAAAATGATCCCGATAATGGTGACACCGATTGAAATGCCATAAAAAACTTTCCGATATTTGACGAAATCGATTTTATCAAAGCGTGTCGGCAATGACATTAAATCCATTTTCTCGGATAAATCGTGAATGTATTTCTTCTTCACGCCAAACCATGATGTACGTTTGTCCAAGAACCCGCTATTCACCCACAGGCTCATGAAGAGGCGTGTGCCGTAGACGGCTGTAATGAAACTCATTAAAATCGAAATGATCAAAGTGGTAGCAAACCCTTTAACCGAGCTTGTTCCATAATAGAACAGAACGGCAGCAGCAAGTAAGGTCGTTAAGTTCGCATCCGTGATCGTAGCAAGTGAGTTTTTCGTACCTTCTTTATAAGCCGCTTTAACGGATCTGCCAAGTTTCAATTCATCCCTGATTCGTTCATACGTTATGATATTGGCATCGACGGCCATCCCGACCCCGAGTACCAGTGCCGCAATACCAGGCAGCGTAAGGACTGCATTCATCCAATCAAACACTAATAGCGTCAAGAAAATGTAGATGCTTAAAGTGACGACTGCAATGAATCCCGGGAAGCGGTAATACACAAGCATGAAGATAAAAACAAGTGCAATTCCGATGATTCCTGCAAAAATAGTATCATTCAGTGCACCTGCACCAAATTGGGCACCTACAGAGGTGGAGTACTTTTCTTTTAAATCTACAGGCAGGGCACCAGCATCCAGAAGATCTGCCAGCTCTTTTGCTTCTTCCACCGTAAATTGACCGGTGATATACACCTTCTTCGTATTGAAAACTTCACTGACAGCTGGAGCTGAAATCATATTGTCCTGAGAAGCCGTATCTTTAATGGAATCTTTTCCTTCCTCGAAATCCAACCAGATTGCAAGGACATTAGTCGGACTTTCCATCGAGGATATTTTTTGAGTGATTTCTTTAAACTTTTTCTCATCTTTCAGCGTGACTTCGACAACCGGTTGATTATCTTGGAACGTTTGTTTCGCGCCGCCTTCTTTCAGGTCGGCACCGGTCATCATTTCCTTATCGTTGTAATCACGGAAGGATAATTTAGCTTGTGTCGAAAGGATTTCCCGAGCGTTGTTTTGGTCTTTGACTCCGGCCAATTGAACGCGAATCCGGTCTTTCCCTTCAATTTGAATGTTAGGTTCATTAACGCCCAAAACATCGACACGCTTCAAAAGTGAGCTTACTGTAGCCTTCAAAACATCGGGGGTGATCTTTTCCCCATTCAGCGGTTTTACTTCATATAACACTTCAAAACCGCCTTGAAGATCAAGACCCAGCTTGATATCCTTTAGGATTCCTTTTGAAGTCGTCCCCATCGCTGCGAAAATCAAAAGTGCGATTAGAAAAAACGCAACGATCCTGCTTCTTTTTACCATTATGTAGTAGGCCCCTTTCTATAATACGCCTGTTCCTGAAGTTAAAAAAACTTTCATTTTTTGTTTATATGATAACTGCATACCCTTTGCTTTTTGAGAAAAAGACACAGCTTTCCATACTTTTTCCAAAAAAAGCATAACCATATCTATTATGAGTCATATACAAACAGCTGTCAATTTAAGTATATCTTTGCGTTATTCTTTCAAAAGCTCCTTCAATTCCTCTTCGGAAAGCGGCTCGAATAGGTTCGGTGATTTATAAGCTTCGACCATTTGGAAGGTCATGAACTGGTTGCTCGAAAATGTCACGATATCTGCGACAAGTTCATGAAGGTGAATGTTTTCCTGCGGGCGCTTCCATTTATTTTTGGTTAAGGTTCCCCATATGTCTTCCTCTGTTACGGCATTCAATCCGACCATTTGGAATTCCTCACGCTTACTCTTCAAAAATGGACGCACCTTTAGATAATACCTTTGATAGGGATGATTCTTTTTTGCCATCATTTTGCCTCCAGTAAAATGATTCTCATATGAATGCGCATTTTCTTAGAAGGGTTTCTTATCATTTGTTAGAACGCAAACAAACACTTTTGTCATGCTTTGTCCAAGTACAAGCATATAGATAATTGTATAGCATAACCGCTTTTTTGAGAAGGCAGGGAGGGAGTTCAATGTCCAAATTTTTAAAAGGGACGCTGATTTTATTAATCGCAAGCCTGATTACAAGGGTTCTTGGTTTCATTAACCGTATTGTCATCGCCCGCTTCATCGGCGAAGAAGGCGTTGGTTTATATATGATGGCTTTACCGACACTCTTTCTCGTCGTGAACATAACCCAGTTAGGCCTGCCAATCGCCATTTCGAAATACGTGGCCGAGGCCAATGCCAGAGGTGATGAACGAAAAATCAAGAAAATCCTTGTCGTCTCTTTGGCCTGCACCTTTACTCTATCGATGATTTTCACTCCCGCGATGCTGCTTTTCGCGCCGGTACTATCAGAATACCTATTCACTGACAAACGGACGATATGGCCGCTCATGGCGATTGCCCCAATCGTACCGATCATTGCCATTTCATCCGTACTGCGCGGTTATTTCCAAGGCAAGCAAAATATGAAGCCCTTCGCTTTCTCACAAGTTATCGAACAGGTGGCCCGAATCACTTTCATAGCCGTCCTGACCAAGGCCTTTTTGCCATATGGAATCGAATATGCGGCAGCCGGGGCAATGTTTGCATCGATTATCGGTGAGCTTGTATCTCTCATCTACTTATTGACCAGCTTTAAAATAAAGAAACATTTCAAGTTCAGAAAGGGTTTCTTCAAGAATGTCAAATCCGGAAAAGGAACGTTCACCGAATTGATGGGAATCGCCCTTCCTACCACCGGAAGCAGGATGATCGGATCGGTATCATGGTTTTTCGAACCAATAGTGGTCGCCCAGAGTTTGGCACTTGCCGGAGTCACCGCGGCCGCAGCCACAAGTCAATACGGGGAGTTAACAGGGTACGCTCTGCCTTTACTCATGCTTCCTTCCTTCGTTACATCATCATTGGCGACGGCACTTGTCCCAGCAGTGAGCGAAGCCCGTACGACCGGAAACTTTTTACTCGTTGAACACAGGCTTCAACAAGCCCTGAAAATCACCTTTATCACAGGCTGTTTAGCTATCGTCATTCTGTTCATCTTTGCCGAACCGATATTACAAGTCATGTATGGGTCTTCGCATGCTGCTGTTTTCATTAAATTCCTGGCACCTTTTTTCATCCTATATTACTTTCAATATCCGCTGCAATCCATGCTGCAAGCACTGGATCTTGCAAAGGCCGCAATGTTCAACAGCCTGGCTGGGAACATCCTTAAAATCGGTGTGATCTGGCTACTGGCTTCAAAGGAAAGTTTCGGGATCATGGGAGCCGCAATCGGGATAGCTGTCGGTACGATGCTCGTCACTTTCCTGCATTTCTCAACCGTGCTGAAGGTCGTCCCTTTCACGCTTCATTTCCGCAGCTATATTTCAGCTTTGGTCCTTGCTTTAATTTCAGGATGGGGCGGTTATTATCTTTATCAATTCCCGCTCTCCTCACAGACTATCGGCACACGGCTTTTGCTTTCTGTAACCGTCGTTATCCTGCTGTTCACATTTTTCCTGCTCATGACCGGCAGCATAAAAAAGGCCGATCTGATCAGGATTCCTGTAGTTGGCGACTTTTTGTCAAAATTGGCTTGGAAATAAAATGAACCGAAGCACTCAAAGGCTTCGGTCATTTCTTCATATCATTTTTATCAATGTAAAATTGGCCATCTATGTACCCGCAAATCGAAATCTCTTTAACCTTCGTTTCTCCATGTTCTTTTAACTGATCCAGAAGCCAAAAATGGTTTTTCCCAATTTTATCAAGATTTTTTTCCTGTATCTCTCCGTCGACAATCAGCGGGAATGGTACCTGACTTTCCGACCCTTCTTCGTCGCTTTTTTTAATCACCGAGAGCCTTCCTGAAGTTTCAAGGATGGCAAATTGCACTTCGTTTATATCAATAATTCCTTGTTCACGAAGTTGGGTCAATAAGTCATCAAAATTATATCGTTGTCTGCGCATCGCTTTTTCATCTATTTTCCCTTGATTAATGATGATCTGCGGCTTACCGTCCATGAAATAGCGAAATTTAACACTTTTCAATGAGGCAAATGCCAATGTAATTTGGAGGATCGCGAGGACAAACATTGGGATCGTCTGTCGGATAAACGGTTTTTCCAAATCTTCAAAGGATAGCACAGCAATGTCCCCTATCATGATGGATACCACTAAATCGAGAACACTCAGTTCCCCAACTTCCCGCTTACCCATCATTCGAAAAAGGAACCAGATGACCAGATAGATTACCGTCGTTCGAAAAATAATCCCTAGATAGATATCCACTTCAACAACACTTCCTTCATCCATAGCATGGCTTGGGAACTGAAAAATTACTCCATAATCTTTTCTAATTTTACGGGAAGCTACTTAAACCTGGTCTAAAGGTTCGATATCGGGAATATGCTTGTACAAACACATAAACAGGCTATACGTACCAGCCTTTTAAAAAGGAGGAATACCCATCGAAACTAAAAAAATGAGTGTCGCCGTAATTTATGGCGTAGGCTCCATCTTTGCCATAGCGATGATTGCTAGTTTAATCGTTTCCATCCTTCTTCGTTTTACTTCACTGACGGAATCATCCCTGACATACGTGGTCATGATCGTATCCTTTTTATCGCTGTTCATTGGTGGATTCATTTCAGGAGGCAAAGGGAAGAAGCAAGGACTATTCTTGGGCGGAAGCACTGGGCTGCTTTATCTGTTGGTCGTGTTCCTTTTTCAATATTTAGGTCACGATGCCCTTTTCACCATCAAGCAATGGATATACTATGGCTGTTTTGTGATTACGGCCATGATGGGCGGCGTTCTTGGGGTCAACATGAGTTCCGACTCACGCTCCGATTAAAAAAAGACAGCAAAAAACCGGGCACATGGCCCGGTTTTCGTTTGTTTTATAGGGATGTTTCTTTATTCGGTGCGCTTTCCGTAATTTCACGGATTGCCGCACGGTCAAAAGTCAGTTTTGTACCGTCTGGTGATTTAATGACGATTTGCTGTTCATCGATTGCATCGATTGTTCCGTGCATGCCGCCGATAGTAGCAACTTTATCACCTTTTTTCAAACTGCTTTGCATGTTTTGCGTAGCCTTTTGGCGTTTTTGCTGCGGGCGGATCAATAAGAAATAGAACAATACGAACATTAAAATCAACGGAAGTATTTGTGTTAAATTACCCATTTAAGTATATTCACTCCTTTCGTTCATTAAAATAATTATGGAATTAGAAGTTTCTCGCATTTGGTTCATTGAAACCATACTGCTCAAAAAACTCTTCCCTAAAGTCTCCAAGGCGATCTTCTCGAATAGCTTGTCTGACCTGTTCCATCAAGTTTAACAGAAAATGAAGATTATGGTAAGTCGTAAGACGAATCCCAAAGGTTTCTTCACATTTAATTAAATGGCGGATATATGCCCGGCTATAATTCTTGCAAACATGGCAATCGCAATTTTCATCGATAGGACCGAAATCGCGTGCATACTTCGCATTTTTCACAACCAGCCGCCCATTGCTCGTCATGAGCGTACCATTACGCGCGATTCGCGTCGGCAGAACACAGTCAAACATATCAACACCGCGGAGTGCACCATCGATCAATGAGTCCGGTGAACCGACCCCCATAAGGTAACGTGGTTTGTCAGATGGCAGCAGCGGAGTTGTAAACTCAAGGACGCGGTTCATGATATCCTTCGGTTCCCCTACGGATAGTCCTCCAATAGCATAACCCGGGAAGTCAAGGGAGACAAGGTCTTTTGCACTTTGTTTGCGAAGATTTTCAAACTCCCCGCCTTGAACGATACCGAACAGCCCTTGGTCATTTGGACGCTCATGTGCATTCAAACAGCGTTCCGCCCAGCGTGATGTCCGTTCAACCGACTTCTTCATATACTCTTCTGTAGCCGGAAATGGCGGACATTCATCAAATGCCATCATGATATCGGAGCCAAGCGCATTTTGTATTTCCATCGCTTTTTCCGGAGATAAAAATAATTTATCGCCATTCAGATGGTTCCTGAAATGCACACCCTCTTCTTCAATTTTGCGGAACTCGCTTAAACTGAAGACTTGAAAGCCGCCTGAGTCGGTCAAAATCGCCCGATCCCAGTTCATGAACTTATGCAGTCCGCCAGCTTCCTTGATGATTTCATGCCCCGGACGCAGCCATAGGTGGTACGTATTGCTCAGGATGATGCCTGCCCCCATCTGTTTCAAATCTTCCGGTGACATCGTTTTGACAGTAGCCATCGTTCCAACCGGCATAAATGCCGGCGTTTCAAAAGAACCATGCGGCGTATGGACCCGGCCTAGCCGTGCCCCTGTCTGTTTACATGTTTTGATTAACTCATATCGTATTGCAGTCAACGCAATAACTCCCTTCAAGAGCTTCTCACTCTTATATTACTTAATTAACATTGCATCTCCAAAACTAAAGAACCTGTATTTTTCTTCCACAGCCGTTTCATAGGCATGAAGGACATTCTCCCTGCCTGCAAGTGCAGAAATAAGCATGATTAACGTCGATTTGGGCAAATGGAAGTTCGTTATCATTGCATCGATCCCTTTGAACTCATAACCAGGATAAATGAAGATGCTCGTCCAGCCATTCTCTTCCTTGAAAACCCCATCATTGCGGGACGCAATCGTTTCCAATGTCCTTGTGGACGTAGTGCCTACCGTAATGATTTTCCCGCCTTTTTCCTTCACGTCATTCAGTAATCTTGCTGTGCCTTCCGTCATTTGATAAAATTCCGAATGCATTTCGTGGCTGTCAATATCGTCGACACTTACCGGGCGGAATGTACCAAGCCCAACATGCAGCGTTATGAAGGCGATGTGGACACCCATCCCTTTAAGTTTCTCAAGCAAATCCTCCGTAAAATGCAGTCCAGCGGTAGGTGCCGCTGCAGATCCCCGTTCCCGCGCATATACGGTTTGATAGCGGTCCTGGTCGTCGAGTTGTTCCTTGATGTATGGAGGTAACGGCATTTCGCCAAGCTGCTCCAGTATTTCATAAAATATGCCTTCATATTTAAATTCAAGGATTCGGCCGCCATGCTCGAGTACACCTGTACAGACGGCACTCAGCTTACCATCGCCGAAAACGATCGTCGAGCCTTCTTTAATCCGTTTGGCCGGCTTCACAAGCGTTTCCCATACATCATCATGATCTTGCTTAAGCAGCAATACTTCGATTTTTGCACCCGTCCCTTCTTTACTGCCGTATAGTCGGGCCGGAAGCACTTTTGTATCATTCAACACCAGGCAATCTCCCGGTTTGATATATTCCGTGATATGGCTGAATACATCATGCTGGAGCTTACCGGTTTCTTTGTCCAGTACCATCAATCTACTTGCTTCCCTATCCTCCAAAGGAACTTGGGCAATCAGTTCCTCCGGTAAATGAAAATCAAACATATCCAATTTCATCTGTTCCACTTCCTTACGTGTCTATCAAGCTGTAATCATTATTTAAAACGGCCGATCAAATAAAAAATCGCGGACAACACAACACTGACGATGATTGATGTAACGATAGGAAAGTAAAACGTCGTATTCCCCTTTTTCAGAAAAATATCCCCCGGCAGCCTGCCGAGATGGATATATTTCATCGCAAAACCAATCACGAATATAATCACACCCAGAATCATGACCATCTTTGGTATATTCATCATTCGGGCATCTCCATGCCGAAATGTTCATAAACAAGCTGTGTTGCCATCCGGCCTCTTGGGGTACGCTGAAGAAAACCGACTTGCAAGAGATATGGTTCATACACATCTTCGATCGTATGTGCCTCTTCGCCAATCGTTGCAGCAATCGTTTCCAGACCCACGGGCCCGCCACGGAATTTTTCAATGATCCCTTTAAGTAATTTATGGTCAATATGATCGAGTCCTAAACGGTCGACCTGCATTAATTCAAGTGCATAATCGGCAAGCTCGGCCGTTATCGTCCCATCACCGCGTACCTGGGCGAAATCCCTGACCCTCCGTAAAAGCCGATTGGCAATTCTCGGGGTTCCCCTTGACCTTCTTGCAAGTTCTGCCGCTGCTTGATCATCCATTTCCGTATCCATGATTCTTGCTGTACGGATGATGATATCAGTCAAATGGTTTTCCGTATAATATTCAAGACGGCTCAAAACGCCAAAGCGGTCCCTGAGCGGTGCAGACAGTGAGCCTGCCCGTGTCGTGGCCCCTACGAGGGTGAACGGCGGCAAGTCGATCCTGATCGAACGGGCTTCCGGTCCCTTACCGACTACAATATCCAGACAGAAGTCCTCCATAGCCGGATATAGCACTTCTTCAACGACACGGGGAAGGCGGTGAATTTCATCAATGAACAATACATCACCTGGTTCAAGTGCACTCAGAATGGCCGCCAGATCTCCCGGCCGCTCAATGGCAGGACCGGAAGTCGTGCGGATATTCACACCCATTTCATTGGCGATGATGACGGCAAGCGTCGTCTTTCCAAGTCCAGGCGGTCCATATAGAAGTACATGATCGAGCGTTTCTTCACGCATCCTTGCAGCCTCGATGTATACACTCAAATTCGCTTTCACTTTATCCTGTCCGATATATTGCTTTAAGTTTTGCGGCCGCAGGCTTTGTTCAAAGGACAGTTCGTTCAAATCGGCTTCCTGATTGAATATTCTCTCCTCCATTGCGCCACTCCTTATCTTAACATCATTTGCAATGCTTTCTTAATATATTGCTCGGTCGTCATATCTTCAGCTTGCAATTTCTTGGCTACCTTTTGGACTTCCTTTTCAGAATAACCAAGAGCCTTCAATGCAAGAACGGCTTCATCCAATTCCTCCGTATAACCATTTGAACTGATTGCAGCCGTGACGCCTTCGTTAAACAAGTTGGGAAACGCATCCGGAATAATGTTCTCAAGTTTCCCTTTTAAATCGAGAATCATCTGCCGTGCCGTTTTCTTTCCGACACCCGGGAATTTCACCAAAAACGATTCATCTTCATTTTCGATCGCCTGCACCACCTGATCAACCTGGCCTGATGCCAATATCGCTAGAGCACCTTTCGGCCCGATTCCGGTTACATTCAATAATTTTGTGAATAACGCCTTTTCTTGACGAGTCTGGAATCCGTATAACGCCACCATATCCTCACGAACATAATGATATAAGAAAACTTGGATTTCTCTCTGGTATTGAGCGGAAAAAATAAAAGGATTCGGCGTCATCACTTGATATCCGATCCCCCCATTTTCCACAACTATGTATTCAGGCCCAATATAATCGACCTTGCCTTTTATATAATCATACAAATTAATTCTCTCCCTGATTTTGCTGTACCTCTCATTTTATCATAAAAAAGGGGTGTTGTTCATTAAAAGTTATTTCATACTCGGCAAAGACTTTTCACAAGGAATTCCGGGTTTTACTATCATCCTTAAAAACAAAGGTGATTGGAACGGGGTGCAAGGTTCCTGCGGGATATACGCGTCAAAGGGAGACATTACAGGCGCAAAAGCGCCGAGGGCGGACCGCCCGCTGAAAGCCGGTGCCTGCAGTGGAAGTCAACGGTCAAATGGGAATACTAAAAAAACTGTAGACAAACTCCATCATTATCGAGTTAGTCTACAGCCTGGAGGATGGGAGATCGTCCCCCCTAGTTTACCGAATATGGCTCATATTCTTTAATGAGCTGTTTATATTGGTCTTTATTCATGATCGGAATCCCTTTTTGCAGTTCCTCCTGCTTGTATGCTTCAAGTTTACCAACGTCTATTTGGTAGAATGTATGAATGATCTTGGCGTGCTCAGGCCTTCCGATAAAAATGGATAACGTACCATCTTCCCTCATCCCAAGGTAACCATTCGCTTTTAAAAGCGGAGATATGTCATTCTCAATTTTCTTCATGACAATCTGCTCTTCATTTTGATCGACTACTTTCCATCCTTCATATTTTGCCCAAAAGTCTTCCATCGACCAAATCGTTTCTGTCAATTTCTCTTCACTTAACTCGCCATCCAGATACATACGCTGAAGAATGACCTTCCTTTCAATTGGATCATTTTCCTTTTGAACGGTTTCTTCGGCAAAAACGGTTAAGCAAAATGGCAATATGAAGAGTGTCATGAAAAATTGGATTCTAAGTTGATTAAACAATATACTCACCTCTTAAGGCGTTTACTTTTTATGTAGTTTGACCCAAATAAGGATTATTAACCAGAAAAAAATCAAAAAGAGCTGACTCCACATCGGGTCAGCCCACAAATTATTTTAAGTGATTTTCGTGAATGTTAAGGTTATCGAACAGGTCATTGGCATCCAAAATGATCATTTCCCTCGTATCGCCATCCCGAAGATTGTTATCAAGAGTCATCGTCCTGAAATAGACACCTTCATCGGTGGTTACATATAGGGTACGGCCATTGGTAAGCGGTCCGATTTCCTTCTTCATTCTTTCTTTAACATCTTTTGCTTGGCTGTAGTCATCAAGCAGCAAGGCTACCAGCATTTCATCTTTCATGATGATTGTTCTGGCATCGATAACCGGCTCCACTTTATTGGCGACACCATTTACTTTGTCGGCTAAAGAGCCTTCATAAGAATTATAATAAGATGATTTTGCCTTAAGCGGCTTACTTTCATGTCCATGGTAGTTACGGTCACTCTTACTGTACGCATCATCTTTATTGTATAAACCTTGCACCATATTCTCATAATTGATGTTGCGTACCAATGCATCTTTTTCATGGTAACCTGTATCATTCGTGATATTTTCATTTTCCGCTGTATCATTATTAGCACATCCAACCAAACTGACGGCGGCCAATACCGTACATAGCGGCTGGGCCCATTTTATTTTCTGCACCAATAACCCTCCCATTGCAATAGAATGAGCTATATTCCGCTCATAATTAGCATGGGTGTCGAACGGGAAATGTACTCTGTAAGATACGGCCAAATACCCGTTTTAATTCCTATTAAGGGAAGAAATCCTTTTCGCCAATTTTTCATTCATCTCCATCCGCTCCGAAAAACCTTCCACGGACATTTTCCAGACCGAATGAAGCTGGGAAGAACTTTTATTAAGACGATTCCATTCACGGAAAATATCGGTAGGATAAGTTAAAGCATATAAAAAGGCCAGGTCTGACTGATACCTTTGCAATTGCGGCACTTCCCACAGCTCGTTGGCCGCATCTTCCAAATGTGGTGAAATTCGATTTGCATACTGTAAATAATCAATGCACCTCGGGGCATTTGCCATTAAGTCAAAATCGATTAAAGTCAAAGTGCCGTCCGCTCTGCGCAAGAAATTATGGTGGGCACAATCACCATGAATGATGACTTTCTTTTCCTTATCCCATAAAGACTGATTTTTATCAAACCCCTCTAGCGACCATTCCCCCCATCTAATCCATTCCTTGATAATATCTTCGGAAACATATTGGCGAACATAAGAAAAATTCTTTTTAAAGAGTGATAAGCGTTCTTTCCACTTTTTAGATTGATTGAACACAGGCGCGTTAATGGAGAGATTTTCCGACACATCATGGAAGCTTTCCAGTAACTGAACGCCTTCTAAGCGGTCCTTATGATTGGAAAATCTGAATTTTTTCTTACTCGGCGGAAAATAGTCCATACTGCCATACCATTTCCCTTTAAATTGAAAGGGCATTAAATTCTGATGAATATAATACGTTTGATGAAATCCCTTTTGTTTTAACAAAGAAGTCAATTCTCTTTGGCGATCCCATTTTTCAAAACTGTCGAATCCTTTAAGAATCATTGAATGACCCTTTTCAAAAGTTATTAAATAGACACTGCTTTGAATATGGTGGACATTCTTTGGCTTACGATTTAAATAAGAGAGGAGACGAGTGTTAAAAACACTGTCTCCTTGATGATTAATAGTCATCGCTTTCATCTACATATGTCGGGATCCCAAATGTTTCAGGCGCACGAACGCCCCCGAATTGGCCTGGCTGGCCTCCCATTTGTCCAGGTAACATTGCTTCAGGTTGCCCCCCAAGCTGACCGCGCATCATGTCTGGCTGACCGCCAAATTGTCCCGGCATCACCCCTGGCTGACCTCCGTTTTGACTGCCCATCATCCACGGCTGACCTCCATTTTGACCGCCCATCATCCACGGCTGGCCACCGTTTTGACCGCCCATCATCCACGGCTGGCCTCCGTTTTGACCGCCCATCATCCACGGCTGGCCACCGTTTTGACCGCCCATCATCTCTGGCTGACCACTGTTTTGACCGCCCACCATGCCTGGCTGGCCTCCGTTTTGGCCGCCCATCATCATACCTGGCTGACCTCCATTTTGGCCGCCCATCATCATACCTGGCTGACCTCCGTTTTGGCCGCCCATCATCATACCTGGCTGACCTCCGTTTTGGCCGCCCATCATCCACGGTTGACCACCGTTTTGGCCGCCCATCATCCACGGTTGACCACCGTTTTGGCCGCCCATCACACCTGGCTGGCCTCCGTTTTGGCCGCCCATCATCATACCTGGCTGACCTCCGTTTTGGCCGCCCATCATCATACCTGGCTGGCCTCCGTTTTGACCGCCC
>NZ_JBIWES010000001.1:347110-618132 GCF_044762665.1 Peribacillus sp. NPDC096622
CATCATCATACCTGGCTGGCCTCCGTTTTGACCGCCCATCATCATACCTGGCTGGCCTCCGTTTTGGCCGCCCATCATCATACCTGGCTGGCCTCCATTTTGACCGCCCATCATCATACCTGGCTGACCTCCGTTTTGACCGCCCATCATCATACCTGGTTGGCCTCCGTTTTGGCCGCCCATCATCATACCTGGCTGGCCTCCGTTTTGACCGCCCATCATCATACCTGGCTGGCCTCCGTTTTGGCCGCCCATCATCATACCTGGCTGGCCTCCGTTTTGGCCGCCCATCATCATGAATCCTTCATCTTGTTGAGGCGATTCTACTGACTCATCATCAAATTGATATTGCATCTCCATTCCCATCTGGGACTCTTTAGGTGACATCCCTGGGACCTGTTGCTGTGATTGAACGGATTGATATTGGTGATAATCCGGATGGTGAAGTGCATTGGCATCCATCCCTTGGTTGCCCTGATACTGCCCCTTCACTTCCGGCCCATAAGTTCCAAGTAGCCCCTTATTACAACCGCAATCTTCCTCTTCCTCACCGGCAGTCTGGGAAAAATGCTGAGGGAAGTTTTGATTGTATGAAGGCGATTCGCCTGGTGACTCATAATCTTGTTGCATATATGAACCTGCTTGAGGTTGTTGATTCATCCCTCCATAATAATGGTGCGGAACCGGTGCGGAGGCTTGATATGGATAATATTGCTGGCTTGGTGCATACATGCTCGCCCCTTGGACAAATCCTTGATCCATCATTTGCATGTCAGGAGATTCTTCCCAAATATCAGAGCTCTCTTCCATCATTTGATAATCATGCATTTCCGGAGCTGCCTGATACCCTTGAACGCCTTGGTAAGGGGCTTGCATGCCTTGCATGTGCATATGCGCCCACGGTGGCGGTTGAATGCAATAACCGCTTCCAGGCAGGATAGGCGTTACTGGAATACAATCATCCTCCGGCTCATCATGAGCTGGCTGTACAGCTGGCTTTTTCTTCTTCTTTTTAGTGACTGCAGGCTCTTCTTTTTTCTTTGGTAATGGTGGTGGTGCAGGAGGCTTTTGCACACTCATATTGGTCATGTTGACCATATAATAATTATTGACATCGATTTCCGGAATTACCGGCATCGGCACCGGCATTTCTTTTGGAACGACTTTTTGCTTTTCTTTAATGATAGGCTTTGGCTGAACGATCTGCTGCTCTTTTTTTGGTTGTTGAACGATTGGCTGCTCTTTTACAGGCTGTTGAAATTTTGGCTGTTCTTTTACTGGTTGTTGAAATTTTGGCTGTTCTTTTACCGGCTGTTGAAATTTTGGCTGTTCTTTTACCGGCTGTTGAAATTTTGGCTGTTCTTTTACCGGCTGTTGAAATTTCGGCTGTTCTTTTACTGCCGGTTTTTGCATAATTTGCTGCTCTTTCATAGGTGCTGGCTGAGCCTGATATGGTTGAATTTGGGATTCTTTCATTCCCTGCTGAATATTCACGTTCGGTTTACCCGTTTCTTTTATTACAGCTCCGGATGTCCCTGGTATTTTAATTTTCATTCCGGGCATCATCATGTCCGGGTTGCTCAATTGCGCGTTAACTTTTTTAAGTTCTTCAAAACTTACGCCGTATTTTTTGGCGAGTTTCCAAAGTGTATCGCCTTTTTGGACTATATGAATTTTCACGCTGTTAACCCCTCCTGTGCATATGTCCATATATTCTATGAAGCAGTGGGTGAAATGCTATTATTTTTATCATGAAAACTTATGCGTGAAAAATGACTTTTATGATTGGATCAATGATTTAGGGACATGGAAGCTACTTTTTTGGAGAAGAAATAAATGATATGACTTCTTCAAAAAGGAAATTCAATTCCATTATTAGATATTGGCCCCATGCATTCATTCCAAGAAAAGGAAGCAATGGTTTTTTAGTTAGGAAGCCATCATGGTCTGAAACGCTTCTTTCAAGCTTCTGTCTAAACTGAAGGAAATCCGGGTATAAGAAAGTAAATGCCTAAGGCTTTATTCAGGTACTTATCTTACATTCCTGGGGGGAATCATAATGAAATGGAAAGGTAGACAGGCCAGCTCGAACGTCGAGGACAAAAGAGGCATGACCGGAAAAAGCATGGCCGGAATCGGCGGAGGGGTCGGATTGGCAATTGTCTTGATCGTGACGCTCCTTGGCGGTAATCCAAGTGATTTGCTAGGCAGCTTGAATTCTACTGAATCGAACAATGGCAGCTCTTATGTCGAAACTGATGAAGAAAAGGAACTTGCGCAGTTCGTATCTGTCGTCCTTGCAGAAACGGAGCAGGTCTGGACAGAAGAATTCCGTAAAAACGGACTGGAATATAAGGAACCTAAGCTTGTCCTTTATTCAGGTAGTGTCGAATCGGCATGCGGGATGGCAGCTTCTTCGGTAGGGCCATTTTATTGTCCTGGTGACATGAAACTATATATTGATCTCAGCTTTTATCAAGAGTTGAAGCAAGAATTCCAGGCACCCGGGGATTTCGCCATGGCTTATGTCATTGCCCACGAAGTAGGACATCATGTTCAAACACTTTTAGGGACAACGGAAAAGGAAATGCCAGATCGGTCAAAGGTCGGCGAAACTGAATATAATAGGTATTCTGTCCGTCTTGAATTACAGGCCGATTATTTGGCTGAAGTTTGGGCGCATCATGCCCAAGGAGAGAATTTGCTTGAAGAAGGCGATCTTGAGGAAGCCTTGAATGCAGCAAGTGGTGTGGGAGATGACCGTATCCAAAAAAAGGCACAGGGTTACGTGGTTCCAGACAGCTTCACGCACGGTACATCCGAACAGAGAAAACGGTGGTTCAATAAAGGATTTAAATCCGGTGATATAAATGAAGGCAATACATTTAAAACGAATAGCCTATAAAGGTTCTTAAAACAGTAAAATTTGAACGTTGATTGGAACGTAGGGCACTCGCATTTCCGCAGGAGTCTCGTACCTTCCGTTCCTATCAACTGCAATCTTTGACATGAAAAACTGCAAGTAAACTCGCTTTTCTTCGAATTTGTCTTCAGTAAAAGGGGGACAAGCTCCCCAAAACCCTAAATAAACAACGTTCCCGCTGATTTTAGCTATATAAAACAGAAAAAATACATGAGGATAACTACGTCTGGTTTTTAAAATCAAGGAAATAATCCCCGTGATAAATCGTGAAAAGGGATTCGGGATAAGACCATTTCAAACCCCATTAGGTCGACTAACTGGGTGTCTTACCCCTTTTTTCTTATGATCCAAAATCTTTTTTTGGAAAGCACTAACTCAAACGCGTTCCAGCATTCTGTTTAAAGCCAGGATGGCATTATCCGCAATGCTCTTCTCCACTTTTATCGGATTGATGATTATACCTTCCTCAATGGATTCAAGCGCCCACAGCAGATGAGGCAGATCAATCCGGTTCATTGTAAGGCATGGACACATATTCGGATTTAGCGAGATGATGTTCTTGTCAGGATTATTGGCGATAAGTCGCTTGACAAGGTTCATTTCCGTGCCGATTGCCCAGGAACTACCTGGTTCTGCTCTTTCGATCATATTTATGATGTACGATGTCGAACCCGCATAATCTGACAGGGCGACTACCTCACGGCGGCATTCGGGATGAACGATGATATTCATTTCAGGCTGCTCCGCTCTAAGCGTTTCAATATTCGCCGTAGTGAAATTTTCATGGACTGAACAATGTCCTTTCCAAAGAAGTACCTTCAGATCTTCCAGTTCCCCTTCATAGATCAATTCATCCTTATGCGGATCCCAAACAGCCATTTCATTCAATGGGATTCCAAGGTCAAAGGCTGTGTTCCTCCCAAGATGCTGATCGGGAAGAAAAAGGATTCTTTCTTTTTGCGAGAGGGCCCACGAGACCATCCCTTGTGCATTGGAAGAAGTCACCGTCGCCCCGCCATTTTTTCCTACAAAAGCTTTGATGGCCGCAGTGGAATTAACATAAGTCAGCGGAAGGATCGTATCACCAAATAAATCCTGAAGCTTTGACCACGCCCGTTCCGTTTGTTCAATATCCGCCATATCCGCCATGGAGCAGCCTGCACGCATGTCAGGAAGGATAACCGTCTGCCCTTCTTCCGTCAAAATATCTGCTGTTTCAGCCATGAAATGCACGCCGCAAAACACGATATAATCCGCTTCGCGATTTTGCGCGGAAAGCTGAGCCAATTGAAGTGAATCCCCCGTTGAATCCGAAAATTGAATGACTTCCTCCCGTTGATAATGATGGCCGGGGATATAAAGACGGTTCCCCAGTCGTTTCTTGATGTCATGGACCCGACTCTCCATCTCTTCCTTTGTCATCGTTTTATACTTTTCAGGCAAAGTATTTCCTGCTGTTTTAGCCATCTCCAATATGTTCATTTCAATATCCCCTCACGTTCTTTGACCTTTGCGCTAATATCAAGTGCCCTGACACTGTGCGTCAAGCTGCCCAACGAAATATAATCCACTCCTGTTTCCCGATATGAGGCTAGATTGTCTAAATGGATCCCTCCAGAAGCTTCAGTTATGATGTGGGCGGGAACCAATTTAATCAGTTGCTTGATTTCTTCGGGGCTCCGGTTATCGAACATGATGATATCTGCACCGGCTTCCACTGCTTCAAGCACCTGTTGTGGTGATTCCGTTTCCACTTCCACTTTAGTGGTATGTCCCAGTTTGGATTTTACCGTTTGAACCGCTTTCGTTATCGACCCAGCGAAAGAAATATGGTTGTCCTTTATCATGACTGCATCATACAGACCATTTCGGTGATTGTATGCCCCGCCGGAACGGACGGCATATTTTTCAAGCATCCGCAGTCCTGGTGTAGTTTTCCTCGTATCACAAGCTCTCGTCTTCGTCCCCGCTAAAATCATGGCAGCTTTATGAGCCTGTGTGGCAATGCCGGACATACGCTGCACTAAATTCAAAACAACACGTTCCCCTTTTAAAAGAGAGGCCATATCACCGGTCATTTTTGCAAGCTGCTGTCCTTCTTCAAAAACTTCGCCTTCTTGAACAAAAACGAAAACTTCGATTTGCTCATCCAACAATGCAAATCCCGTCTTGATGACGTCCCCTCCACTAAAGACCCCGCCTTCTTTTGCGATGAATGTCAAAGTTCCTTGTTCACCTTGATCAAAAATCGTATCACTCGTTACATCGCATTCACCTATATCTTCCATTAAAAATTGTTGCAGCATCTGCTTAAGCTTCAATATATTCATATAGTCGTCTCCCTTGTCGGTTTTTCACATCCGTGCAAGCAAGGATAACCGAATTTTCAAGCCATTGGGTGTCATCTTCACTTGGATAGTCACTGCGGAAATGACCGCCCCTGCTTTCCGTCCTGGTCAATGCGGATTCGGCAATCAGCCACGCCACGATTATGGCATTGATTTTCGTTATCTCTTGTTTCGATAATGCCGTTACTTCCATTTGCAGCAATTTTTCGATATTAAAAGTCTCAAGATAATCCTTCAGTCGAGTTAAACCCGCTTCATTTCGAACGATTCCCGCTTCTTTCATTAATTTTTCCTGCAATGTCGTGAAATCAGGTAAAAAGGAAATTTGGCTGGAACTCTTGGACTGGTCTTTTTCTTCCGGTATTGACCTTGCCGGCAATTTAGCAAGGAAACGTCCTAGCGTATTTCCAAAAACCAGTCCTTCGAGAAGGGAGTTGCTTGCCAAACGGTTTGCACCATGTACACCCGTGCATGCCACTTCACCAACTGCATACAAAGAAGGTACTGAGGTCTGCCCCGATTCATCCACTTCAATCCCTCCCATTAGAAAATGGTTTCCAGGTGCAACCGGGATTTTCCCCAATTGAAGGTCCAGTCCGCTTTTTTCACATAATGAGGTCACTGTCGGAAAACGATTTTTAAAATCCTTAATCATCGAAATATCCAAAAATACCTTTTCACCGCGCTGTATATAAGAAAAAATCGTCTGTGCCACAATATGCCTTGGAGCTAGATCCTTCAAGCTATGGACATCCTCCATGATTGGCTTTCCCATTTCCGTCACTAATCTCGCACCATCCCCGCGAACCGCTTCTGATACCAGACCTTGAGCTTTGCCATTTACAAAAAGCAGGGTCGGATGGAACTGTATGAATTCCATGTCACGAACTTTTGCACCGGCCTTGAATGCAAGTGCGATTCCATCACCTGAAACCGTTTGTGAATTTGAAGTGAAATGGTATAGGGAACCACAGCCGCCTGTTGCCAAAACCGTCTGTTCAGCATGATAGGTTACGAGTTCCCCTGCCTTATCAAGTGTTTTGACACCTATGCAAGAATCATCTTTCCCGATGATCAACTCCACTGCAGTAACATTCTCCATCACAGTAATCGATGATTTTTTCAAGCACCCTATAAGATGTTCCATGATGTACTTTCCGGTAGCATCCCCGTGACTATGGAGGATTCTTCGTTCACTGTGGGCGCCCTCCATGCCAAGCAATAGAGTTCCGTCATGATCATGGTCAAATCGCATACCCGATTCTATAAGTTCAGCTATAACCGAAGGTGCCTCTTCGACGAGTTTTTCCACTGCCTTCACTTTGTTATATCTCTGACCGGCCGTCAGCGTATCTTTTTTATGTAGAGATACTCTGTCACGATCAGATATTGCAGCAGCAATCCCGCCCTGAGCTAAATATGAATTACCATGACGGATATTTGATTTTGTGATGAGTATCACATGCTTATGTTCACTTGCTTCCAATGCCGTTTTCAAGGCAGCAATCCCGCTGCCTATCACGATGATTTCCGCTTTTACCATTATTTCATTCCTCCTGTTTATGACAGGTGTCTTGACAACTATATTTACATATTATTAAACTATTATCAAGAGTTTTTTAAGATTAAAGGATGGAAGTGATTTCTTGATTTATTTGGATTATGCCGCTACAACCCCGATTGATGAGGAGGCTCTCGACGTATTCAGTCAAGCCTCCCGGAAGTTTTTCGGGAATGCGAGCAGTTTGCATGATATTGGCTCTGAAGCGGCACGTTTATTGGATATGTCACGGCAGCAACTCGCAGAAATGCTGAACATAAAAAAGGAAGGAATCATCTTTACGAGCGGCGGATCAGAAAGCAACATGCTTGCGATAGATACATTCATCGCTTCGAAACCATCCTGGCAGAACCACTTGATTGTAAGCAAAACTGAACATGCATCTCTTGCCAATTGCGTGGCGAAGCTTGAACAAGATGGCTTCGAGGTTACCTATTTACGGCATTTGGAAGATGGCCGTGTTGATATTGAACATCTGCAGGAAAGCATGTCGGAGAAAACATGCTTAGTCATTGTGCAACATGTGAATTCGGAAATCGGGGTCATTCAACCGATTGAGCAAATAAGTGAAATCGTTCGAAAAAAACAGGCTTTTTTTCATGTGGATTGTGTTCAATCATTTGCTAAATTACCGCTTGGCAAGATAGCCGCCTCATGTGATGGACTATCCGTTTCCAGTCATAAAGTTTATGGTCCAAAAGGGACTGGGGCCGTCATTTTCCCGGCCATCCATCAGTTGAAGGCTTCTGTACCCAATATCACTC
This sequence comes from Peribacillus sp. NPDC096622, assembly GCF_044762665.1. Lineage (NCBI taxonomy): Bacteria > Bacillati > Bacillota > Bacilli > Caryophanales > Bacillaceae > Peribacillus > Peribacillus sp. NPDC096622. The sequence continues at coordinate 354,707 of NZ_JBIWES010000001.1, forward strand.
ATGAATATGGTTTCCGACCAGGAACAGTGGACGTCCCTGGAATAGCTTCCTTCGTAACCGCTGCTAAGAAATTGGGCGATATCATGGAAGATGAACGAAAACGGATTTCCGCACTTAGGATGCAATTGATTCAACGGCTGACGGAAAGGAAAATCAATTTTCAAATCATCGAAGCAAAAAACGAGCAATTGCCTCACATTCTGGCTCTGACTTTCGCTGGATTGCAAGGACAGTACATCATGCTGGAATTGAACCAGAAAGGATTCGCCGTTTCGACGGGAAGCGCTTGTCAAATCGGCAAACAGGATCCTTCAAAAACGATGATGGCCATTGGAAAAAGCGAAGATGAAGCCCATCAATTCGTCCGCTTTTCCTTTGGCAAAAACACGACGGCCGACGACATTCACAAGTTGGCGGACTGCATCGAAGGAATAGTTGCCATTCGATAAAACCCTCCAATCTATGTTAGAATGTTTGTAATTAAAGAGGTGAATGTTTATGGAAAGAAAGAAATTACTTGGGGAAGAAAGACGGACGAAACTCTTACATTTATTGCAAACAAGCGCAGAGCCTGTAACAGGCAGCGAGCTTTCGCAGATAACGAATGTAAGCCGGCAGGTTATCGTTGGTGACATAACCCTTCTGAAAGCGCGGAATGAACCTATCATTGCCACAAGCCAAGGCTATCTTTACTTACAAACGGGGAGCACGCAAAAGCCGGAAAGGATCATTGCTTGCCAACACGATCCTTCCCGGACCCAAGAAGAACTATATTTACTAGTGGATATCGGCATCACGGTGAAAGATGTCAAAATCGAGCACCCCGTATACGGTGACCTGACCGCTTCCATCATGGTCAGCAGCCGTAAAGAGGTCCAGCAATTCCTTTCAAGGGTGACGGCAACGAATGCATCGTTTTTATCGGAACTAACGAGCGGCATTCATCTCCATACACTGAGCGCATCATCCGAAGAACTGCTCGACGAAGCGGAGTGTGCTTTGAGGGATGCCGGCATTTTAGTCGATTGAATGAACGAAAAATCCTCAAAAGCCAACTCTTTTGAGGATTTTTTTTATTGGCCCTCATGCTGACTCATCATTGGAATTGCTTTCATTCGAGCTGCCATCCCCGGAGTCTTCATCTTCGTTACTTCTCAACTGCCCAATAAGACTAATGACGGAACCGACCGCCTGTATCCAGCCTCCCATCATTTGGATTAGCTCAGCATCAGATTGCTTCTCTTCCAAATAAGGATATTGATATTTTTGCAGTTCCCGCTCCTTATCTTGTTCTTCTTGTTCTTGATCCTTTTCTTGGTCTTTTTCTAGAAGGCTATTTTTAAGTTCGGCAATTCCACCTATCGCTTGCATCGAATTCCCAATCGCCTGCAACAAATTCCCCGTAGCATTGAAGGCCTGCTCCGGTTCATCCGGATTTTCGTATGCCCCCGCCAAAGCGGTTCCACCTCCCAATGCTTGAATCAGATTGCCTTTGATGATTAATTCCTGTTTCGTTATTTCATCAAAATCAATGACTAAGCCTAAGATAACAGTCGAATTCCCGATCGCCTGTATTATATTGCCGAATTTATCCAGAGACCAGGTTTCTTCCGCGTCCGCCAATAAGGCATTTCCTGTTGCTTGAAGTTCATTTCCAATCAAATCCAAGTTCTTACGAAATTCTTCGTCCAAGACATTGGATGGTGTACCAGCAACAGCTGAAATAACGGTTCCTATCACTTGAGTCCAAGAACCGAAAGTTTCTTTGAATTGACTATCCATCTCTGCTGACCACCACCCTCTCTCTGCATTTTTGATTAAAAAGCTGCATCCACTGAATCAGTTTTCATCCAAAATCATTCTGCCTATTTCTATATTTCATAAAATGACAGCCAACCATTTTAGGAACTTGTACTTAATGGAAATACAAACCTTAACGAAAACTCACAAAAAAAAATGCCCCGGGAAAACTTCCGGGGCACCTTCGTATTCATTGGATAAAACTCAGCCGATGTTGTACCTTATCATTTTTGATAAAATTTCTCAAATGATTATCGTTGCGGTACACCAGTTTGTACTTTAAAGCATGAATAGCTTCCCATGATCGAAACCGTACATCCTAAGGCCTCGAGCTCAGAGATTGCTCCTGGGATGAGGACATCGTCAAGGGACATTTCTATGTCGATGATGAAAAAGTAATTGCCTAATCCTGTTTTCATGGGTCTTGATTCAATCTTGGAAAGGTTAAGTTTCCTCCAGGAAAACGCGGAAAGCACTTGGTGCAGCTGCCCTGAGTGGTCGGCAGGCAGCTGAATCATCAAGGTCGTTTTCTTATCCCCTTCAACGGTCAAATGCCCTTCATAGTCGACTTCACTGTTGGATACGACGATAAACTTGGTATGATTATGCTCGTAATCGTGAATATTATGTTTTGCAATCGTCAAACCGTACACCTCTGCAGCCATATCATTTGCAATTGCAGCAATATTGATATCGGGATTCTCCATCACCATCTTCGCAGCGGCTGCTGTGGATGTGACATACTCATACGGAATGCCCCTTAGCTCATTATGTAGAAATTTGCGGCATTGAGCGATGGCATGGGAATGCGAATAAACCATGTCAGGTTTGAAACCAGGATATGCATGATCCGGATGCACCATATAATGCTGTTGGATTGGAATCGTGACTTCGCCTTTCATCGGCAATGTGACTTCATGGACTAAGTAATCCATCGTTATATTTACCGAACCCTCCAAAGCATTCTCGATCGGCACGAGCGCGTGATTCACTTCCCCGTCCCGAACGGCATCGAGGCAATCCGGAATCGTGTTCATCGGTATTTTTATATCATTAGGAAATAGTCGCGATACAGCTAAATCCGTGAACGTTGCTTTTGGTCCAAGAAATGCAATTTTTGATGTCATATTATAAACTCCTTTTCACGGAAAATCTATTGTTTATGTTATGCCATTTTCTGATTTTTTACAATAGTTAATCGGTAATTTCCTCTTACAAATGAAAACAGCCTGAAGACAAACCCGATAATAAATGAGTTTGTCTTCAGGCTGTTTTAGGTTTTTAAACTTTGACCGTTGATTTCCGCTCCAGGCACTCGCATTCCGCGGGCTCCCTTGGACGCACTTTTCCCGCAGGAGTCTCGTACCTTACGTTCCAATCAACTTTATCTATTCAGCGAGATCAACTTGAAATGATTACTAGGACCCGTTGGTCTTTAGGTTACGGTTTCCATGATAAGTGCCTGACTTCTCAATGTTCGGCAAAGTGACCTCTGTTTGAACAGATTTTCTATCGTATCTTAATGATAGCTTCCGGATTATTTCGCGGTGCCACTATCGTCCCCAACACCAATCCATTACGGTCTGCGCCAGAAGAAACGAACAGGCAAACTGTTTTGTTCGTTCACCTTTCACATTGCAGCCACTCTCAGGATCAATTAGACCAATTCGAAACCTTTTGTCTATAGACTGACAGCCTGTACATGTGAAATGTACAGGCTGTTTTCATGCGCCGTTACCAATGATTTCGACTTTTTCGACGAACTCCATTTTACGCAGTTTAGTAAGCAAATCATCAATATCCATCGTCATCCCACCCGTATTCAGGGATAGGGTGACATTTGCACGTCCCTGTAAAGGAATCGTTTGGTGGATGGTCATGATGTTGCAACCGGATGAGGCGACGAGCCGTAAGAGCTCCGATAGAGTACCAGAACGATCTTCGAGATAGAAGAACAGTGTAATCAGCTTTTCCTTAACAACTGTATGAAACGGAAAAACCGTGTCACGGTATTTGTAAAAAGCACTCCTGCTTAGGTCCACTCGCTGTACCGCTTCCCAAACTGATTCTGCTTTTCCTCGTTCAATCATTTCTTTTGCTTCCAGTGTTTTTTTCATCGCTTCGGGAAGGACATCCTCTCGAACGAGGAAAAATTTCTGATCGGCCTTATTCAAACTCCGCACGCCTCCTTATGCCTGCCATCATGGTTTACAATCAATCAACAAATTCAAATTCATATTCAAGGATACGGACGATATCGCCATTTGTCGCACCTTTTTGGCGAAGGCCTTCGTCGACTCCGAATGAACGAAGCTGTCTCGCGAAACGACGTACGGACTCTTCACGGGTGAAGTCAGTCATTTTGAATAGACGCTCGATCTTGAATCCTGATACGGCAAAGCTGCCATCGGATTCGCGTTCAATGTTAAATTCATCAGACTGTGATGTATGTTTATATAGAACCCGATGGATTCCAGTATTCTCTTCTTCATGATCAAGAGGGAACTCAGGCGTTTCTTCGATTTTATCAGCAATTGCATAAAGAAGCTCACGGATCCCTTCACGCGTCACGGCAGAAATCGGGAAGACCGGATAGTCTTCTTCCAGCTTTTCTTTGAATGCAGCTAAGTTATCTGCTGAGTCCGGCATATCCATTTTACTTGCAACAATGATTTGCGGACGTTCAGTCAAGCGCAGGTTATACTCTTCCAATTCTTTATTGATTGTTTGGTAGTCTTCATAAGGGTCCCGACCTTCGAGACCAGACATATCGATTACATGAATGATTACCCTCGTTCTTTCAATATGGCGCAGGAATTGATGTCCAAGTCCCACTCCTTCTGAAGCACCTTCGATCAGACCAGGTAAATCGGCCATGACGAAGCTTCGGTGATCTTCCGTTTCCACCATTCCGAGGTTCGGTACGATCGTCGTAAAATGATATTCGGCAATTTTAGGTCTTGCTGCGGATACGACGGATAGCAAAGTGGATTTCCCTACACTTGGGAAACCAACCAAACCGACATCAGCCAACAGTTTCAATTCCATGATGATATCGCGTTCTTGGCCTGGTTCGCCATTCTCCGCGATTTCAGGTGCAGGATTGGCAGGCGTGGCAAAACGGGAATTTCCCCGGCCTCCGCGGCCACCTTTGGCGATAATGGCGCGTTGCCCGTGCTCAACTAAATCAGCAATGACTTCCTTTGTTTTATCATCAATGACAACGGTGCCAGGTGGAACCTTGATGACCATATCCTTTGCAGCAGCACCATGCATGTTTTTGGACATGCCATGCTCTCCGCGAGGTGCCTTAAAGTGACGTTGATAACGGAAATCCATTAATGTACGCAAGCCCTCTTCCACTTCAAACACGACATTGGCCCCATTACCGCCATCTCCGCCAGCAGGCCCGCCTTTAGGTATGAATTTCTCACGACGATAAGCAACTATCCCGTTACCACCGTCTCCGCCTTTTACATAGACTTTCGTTTGATCGACAAACATGCTATCACTTCCTTGTTTTCTGCAAGTCAATTCTTGCTGTATACTTCTCTAAAAGTTAATATCCATCTTAAAAAATATTTCATCCTCATTACATTCAAGAATTTCAATTGATTGCTCGGCCGTTAATGAACTTTCCAAAAACTCGATCACTAGGGATTGATCAATGAACCTGCCTTGCATATGAAATGTACAGTGCATATCGCTCACTTCTTTTTTACACATAGAAACAGCCAGTATATTTTCAAAAAACGGATCCAGGTTTTTATCCAGAATTTTGAAGAAATCGTTAGTCCAGCGATACATCAGCCCGTCCATCTCGGTTGAGCCTTCAAAAACATCAATGATTTCATATTCGCAATAAAATGATCCATTATTCCAATTCGACGTCAACAACATCTCGGTGAACTTAGGTAAATTCAAACTGGAGAGTCGTGCTTCATTCTGGGTTTCAACAATGATTTCATCAATGATGCCCTTGACACGATCAATTCTGTTCAACTCCAGATTCCCTTTGATGATTTGAATTTTATTCAGCCAGTCATGCCTGGTTTGACGCAGAGTTTCAATAGTCGTCCAATTTTTATCCATTATTAACACCTTCAATTATGATAAAGAAACTTTTTTCAGCTCTATCATGTTGAATACTTCCATTTGTACAGTATATCAAAAAAACAACAAACAGGAAATGAAGCTCGATTCACATGCCTTCACATGAAAGCCCCCGTCCAAAAAATACAGCCGCACACCCTGAGTTCTTTGGACGATGGTAGAGCCATTTGAACTAAAAAAGAGAATGGGCCTTATTTATGCACCAATTGGAGATATTATAGTTGAATTGGAGTGTCTATTTGGTTTAACCAAATCGGATGGATGAGTAATCTCGGATTTCCCCCCTGAAAGTATAAGAAAGCCCGCCTATTGGCGAGCCTTTTGTAAGTCAGAGGTTGTTTTCCCTATACTAATGACTAAAGTCTCCTGCAAAATGCTGGTTCGTTCCTATAGTATAAATAAAGGGCCGGACCCCTTCATCACTATATAGCATACCATTATTAAAAATGACGCGGTATATAGTGTCTTGTAGAAGGAATCAGACCCTTTTGAGTCAGCCTCTGTTCAAAGATGCCAATTATGCTTCTTGTGCAACTGGATATACGCTTACTTTTTTACGGTCACGTCCGAAACGTTCGAATTTAACAACACCGTCTACTTTAGCGTATAGAGTATCGTCTCCACCACGGCCTACGTTCTCACCAGGATAGATTTTTGTTCCGCGTTGACGGTAAAGGATAGAACCACCAGATACGAATTGACCATCTGCACGTTTAGCGCCAAGACGCTTGGAGATTGAGTCACGTCCGTTCTTTGTAGAACCTACTCCTTTTTTCGAAGCGAAGAACTGAAGATCTAATCTTAACATTTGTTCCACCTCCTATTGGTTGAGGATAATTTTCATGTATTTACCATAATCACGTTCGATGGTTTGCAGCGATATGAGCATTCCGTTTAAAAGCAGCTGAACCTTCTCTTCCGATTCCGGCGAAAGATTCCCCGGAATGACGCAGCGAAGATAGCCGCCTTCTCTCCCTTGCTCAATCTCAGGCTCTACGTCCGTTAAGGACAAGATTGCATTGACTGCCCCGAAGGAAACAGCCGATACACCTGCACAAACGATATCAGAACCTTTTTTAGCAAAATTAGCATGTCCGCTTAAGGTGAACGAAGCAATCCGTTCCTGCGGAGCATCAAATACAACTTTGATCATCTAGAATCAGCCCTTACGCGTTGATTGCTTCGATAACAACTTTAGTGTATGGTTGACGATGACCTTGTTTTTTACGATTGTTTTTCTTCGCTTTGTATTTGAAAACAGTGATTTTCTTTTGCTTACCTTGTTTTTCGACAGTACCTGTTACAGTAGCGCCTTCAACTAGTGGAGCACCGACCTTCACGTCTTCGCCACCTACGAATAAAACTTTGTCAAATGTAACAGTTTCGCCTGCTTCTGCGTTTAATTTTTCAATGTAAACCGCTTCGCCAGCTGCTACTTTAATTTGTTTACCGCCAGTTTCGATAATTGCGTACATACTTGCACCTCCTTAAATGTCTCAGACTCGCCAATCACAGGCGTTTTACCGGAAAGGCAAAAGCTTAGGACCTGATGTTGAGCGGTTGTAGCACGGGTGCTACAAACATAACATTAAAATCCTAACATGAAACAGGAAAGGCTGTCAATATATTTATAAGAATTCCCTCTCTTCACTGAAAAGCCCGCCCGATTTCCTGAATGCTTCCGAATCGCTTGATGGAATAGGCATTCGTCGAACCTGGGATTAAAGACAGGAATATCTTTTTAGCGATCAATTCCTCCAATGTCGGCCGATATGTTTCCTTTTCACCAAGCAGCACTTCCGCCACCGCTTTACTGACCTCCACCCAGACCGCTTCATCATCCGTCTTCCTGTGTTCCAGCAGTTCACGTTCCAACCGGAAGGCCACCGTTTCCGGGCTCTCGATTTTACCGCTTCCACTGCACACAGGGCAAGGCACCGTCGTCATTTCACTTAAAGATGGGGAGGTTCGCTTTCTCGTCATTTGTAAAATGCCCAGTTCCGTAAAGCCGATGACCTGGATCCGCTTCTCATCCCTCACCGCTTCCTTTTTAACGATTTCAATGATTTCCTGCTCATGCCGTGAGCTATCCATATTGATGAAATCTATCAAGATGATTCCGCTGATATTCCTCAATCTCAGTTGACGTGCTACCTCTTTCGCCGCAGCCTGATTAACCGCAAACAAGGTTGCTTCCTTCGCCACCTTGCCGGTGAACTTACCTGAATTGACATCGATTACGGTGAAAGCTTCCGTTTCTTCAAAAATTAAATATCCGCCATTCTCAAGCCAAACGATTTTCTTGGCTATTTTCTCAACTTGCGCTTCCACATTCCATTCGGAAAAAATATTCTTCGGACCAGGTATATGGGATATTTCCCACTCCTTACGGTTTTCCTGTATCCACTTTTTCAACTCCCGATAAGCTTCGAAATCATCGATGGCAAGTTCCCCGGTCGCCGTTCCCGACATTTCGGAAATGATCATTTCAAGGTATGCGTCCCTCTCATAGAGAAGGGACGGGGCCTTGAGGGACGAAGCCTTGACTTCAAGCCCTTTATGAAGCTCCCGCAATCCAGTTAACCTGTCAAGGAATACCGATTCACTTTCGTTCTCCATCGAAGTGCGGACAATCAATCCCTCATCAGGATTTTTATGTTGCAAAGCCGTTTCCCGCCACTGCTTCTGAAGATCATCGTTTTTGAATTTCTTTGAAACACCAACATAATCTATTCCATGTATGTATACGAGGGAATCTGTTGAAAACTCGATCAACCCAGTCAATTTAGCCCCTTTTGTGCCCGTTTCATCCCGAGTCACCTGAACAAGCAGCTTTTCTCCCTGACGGACAAATTGACTGATGGATGCATTCCCATCACTTTTTTTTGTAAGCTGGAAAGAGGGAATCTCGTCACGGTGTAAAAAACCATTCTTCTCTGCACCATAATCAATGAAGACGGCATCCATTCCCGGTAACACCTTCGTCACTTTCCCAAGATAAATATTACCGACCGTACTGCGCTTTTGAGGCGGCATGATTTCAAGTTTACGTAAAACACCATTCTCAAGTACGGCCACTCTTTTTTCGCGTGAAGCTAGGTTCGCGATCATTTTTTTCATCAAAAAAAATCCTCTCCTCAATTTGAAGAAAGGATAACATATTTAATAAGAATATAATAGGTCGCCGATTTTCCCGTTTGTCATTTTCTCTGAAAAATAGGCGTGAAGAATTTCCGTTTCATCCAACGAGCCGCTCTCTTTCCCGTTTTTCATGATGATGACGGGGTGTTTACAACCGCGTTGAAACAGTTCCAGCACTTTATAAATCGGTTCTTGTGAATCCACCGATATCGGCTTAAGTTTCGCCAAATCATTCGTATGCCCGTAATGGCGCTGTAAAAGAAAGCGGATGAACGCATAATACCTCTGCCGCCATTCCATGACGAGTGAGAGACATATGAAAAAGGTGATGAGCCAGATGTTCAAATTGAGCGGATCCAGAATGATCCAGGTCAAAAAAGCCAGGACAGCGAATACTGCAGAAAAGTGAAGTGTATGCTTCTGCGCTTCCAAAAATGTGCAGTATAGGGATACACCGATGAATAACAGCCGTCCCCCGTCCAAGGGCCAAATTGGCAGCAGATTAAAAACCAGCAGCATAAGATTCATATACAAAAAGGGCTGATACAGCTCATAGGGGATAATAGTAAAGAAATAGAGCAAAAAAGCTGCACCAATGAGCCAAACATGTTGAAGCGGACCGGCAAGCACCACCGCCAAATCCTCCTTCAAACTCTTATTTCCGTACTCCTCAGTCTCGACAGCCCCGCCAAAAGGAAGCAGCTGGATTGACTTTATCCGCCATTTGAAGTGCTGGGCACAGACAGCATGCCCCATTTCATGAATGAAGACGATGAGCAGCAGCATCATCATTTCAACGAAATGGGCAGTGAGGATGGCGATGCCAATGACAAACCACAATGTCGGGTGCACCCTGATTTTAAACAGTAATTTCCCATATTCACTCAAATGAAATCACCTTTTTAGGATCGACGAAAGCATCATTTTCTTTTATCGCTAAATAAAATCTGCCCTTGGATCCATCTTCACTTAGTGTAACCTGTCCGACTTCATTGCCCTTTTTAACGAACTCATACAATTTCACATCAATTCCCTCCAGCTGCCCATACCAAGATTCACTTTTATTGGCATGCTGAATGACGACAGTCTTTCCGATCCCCTCCTTTTCACCGGCAAAAATGACTACCCCTTCATTGACCGCCTCGACCTTTGAGCCTTTGCTCGTTTCCAATATGATTCCCTCACCGTTCGTCTCGAAGGTTTGGGTAATCCTTGCAGAGGCTGGCATTGCATATTCTTCATTCGAATCAACAGTTTCCGTATCGGCATCATTCGGTAAAAAAGCGATTGGTTTACCAAACGCACTTTCATACCAGTTGGAGATTGAAGCGAACTGAAATTCCCTGTTCATGTTCTCCGTGACAAAACTTCTGGCAGGGTCGAGCCGCACAGAAGGGTGTTTGAACATCACCGCGACAATCAGGAACAGGCATACACTGGCAAGGATTTTAAAGAAAAAATATTCTTTCTTGAAGAGCGGATGATCTTTCTCGGAATACCCGTTATATGAATCAATCCCATATGGTTCCTCATTGTTGATCTCCGTCCAACTGCTGCTTCCTGCCGGCTTATCATTAAACTTGCGTCTCTTGGCGATACGATTTCGGATATCTTTCCTGCGATCATCCATTCCAGATTCCCCCCCTGCTCATGTCAAAGCGCTATATTACAACGTATGAGCAACTTGTCCAGACTATGACGGAGAAAAGATTTTCTTTCTGCACATCCTGAAAAAATTTTTCCCAATGAAAATCATCCGGAAACTTATGAATTTCCAAGGAAATCCGGGTATCGATTCAGAAACTCGAATAATTGAGATTGATATTGTTCCCCTGAATTTGTTATAATAAAGTGGTTTTAACATTATTGAGGGGGAACATTTTTTTATGTCAATCGAAATAGGCAGCAAAGTACAAGGTAAAGTAACAGGTATCACTAATTTTGGAGCATTCGTAGAATTACCAGGAGGCTCAACAGGTCTTGTGCATATCAGTGAGGTAGCAGATAGCTATGTAAAAGACGTAAATGACCATCTTAAAGTAGGCGACCAAATTGAAGTAAAAGTGATTAGTGAGAAAGACGGAAAAACTGCCTTGTCCATCAAAAAGGCTATAGATAGACCCGAAGGGCAAACCTCTTCTTATACCAAACGCCCACCACGCCAAGGGGATAGCCGTTCTAAAGATTTTCGTTCAAAAGGTAATTTCCAACCAAAGGAAAATTTCGAAGATAAAATGGTTCGCTTTTTAAAGACTAGTGAAGAAAATTTATCGACTCTTAAACGCAGCACTGAATCAAAACGCGGCGGCAGAGGCGGAAGACGCGGATAACCCGCTGCATTTTAGCATTATAGAACAGGCAAGCCGGCATACGGCTTGCCTTTTTTATTTACATCGCACAGCATAAAAAAAAAGCGAGGCATCGAATGCTCCCGCTTCTTGATATGGTATATAGATTTACCGCACGCTAAAGAATTTTTTCAATTTGGACATGAAGCCCTTTGGTTCGCTGCCAATTGGAGTCAAGGGCACAGATTCACCAAGGATCCTTCTGGCAATGTTCCGATAGGCAAGCGAGACTCTATTGTCCGGATTATAGGCAATGGGTTCCTTTTTATTCGCTGCCACAATAACCTGGTCATCATCAGGAATGACTCCGATCAAATCAATCTTAAGAAAATCGGTAACTCCATCGATATCCATTTCTTCATCCTCATGAAGCAAATGGCCGCGTATCCGGTTGATGATCAATTGAGGCGGTTCAATATGCTCTTCTTTTTCAAGCAGGCCAATAATACGGTCAGCATCCCTTACAGCCGGTCTCTCTGCAGTCGTAACGATGATCGCCTTGTCTGCCCCAGCTATGGCATTCCTGAAGCCCTGTTCAATGCCTGCAGGGCAATCAATGATGACATAATCATAGTCAGGCTTCAAATCGCTTATGAGTTTCCTCATCTGCTCTTCATTCACTACTGTTTTATCACTATTTTGCGGAGCTGGAAGCAGATAAAGTAAATCCTCGAAATGTTTATCTTTAATGAGCGCCTGGTGTATTTTACAGCGCCCTTCGACAACATCGACCAAATCATAGATGATGCGATTCTCCAATCCCATGATCACATCCAAATTCCGAAGACCAATATCCGTATCAATCAAGCAAACCTTTTTGCCTAGAAGAGCTAAAGATGTTCCTAAATTGGCGGAGGTGGTCGTTTTCCCGACACCACCCTTACCGGATGTTATAACTATTGCCTCTCCCACGATTAGAGACCCCCTTCTAATCTATTTAAATTAGGTCTATATTTCTTTAAAACTTGCAGTTTTTCTATAATGATATTTTCTTCTTCATCCATGAAGGCACATTCCAAGTCATGTCCCCATTTTGTATATTGGTCAGGAGATAAATTCACTTGTCCGGCAATGCGCAGCTGGGCAGGTTTCATGACAGAGGCAGCTATGATGGCCTCATTATTCCCTTTATATCCGGCATGGGCTATTCCCTTTAGCTGTCCCATGATATATATGTTGCCACCCGCACGAACCGTTCCGTCGGGATTGACATCCCCAATTAACAGCAAGTCACCTGGAACTTCAAAAACCTGTCCCGACCTTATCACCTTGGTCACGGTCGTCACTTGGTTTTCATCTTTCCATCGTTTCGCTTCATCCTTCGTCAGGACATTCGAAATCATCTCATCTACGAAAAGCTTCTTCTTTTTATGGATGACCTCTTTAATCTTTTCTTCTTGTTGTTCATCAAGATAGCGGTTCCCTGTATGTACTTTTACGGAAATGGACGGGTCATTTTCTTGAAACTGATAGTTTGCCGAAAGCTTCACTTCTAACTCTTTCAATAATTCGGAAAATGAGCAAGAATCATCGAGATGAAGCATAAACCCGTCTTTTGTTCCCTTAATCATGACATTTTGCTGAATTCTTTTATTCATGACGTTTGTTTCACCTCAATGAAATATAATTCGACACAGGAAAACAAATTTCCTTTTTCTACGTACACGGAAAAGAGAAAATACATTTCCCACCTGCTTCTTAAGACACAGGGACGTTATTCCGTTTCTCCTTGCAAATCAAGCATTTCAATCATTCTCTTTAAAGGATAGCAGCTGATAATAATGAATGCGAGATTCAATAATAATGTCGGGATCAATCTCCGTTCCGCAAATTCACCAAATCCCATATCTGCAAATGACAGGATGATATTCATCTGAAAGATGACAACCTCTAAAACTGCCGTGAATAAAAGCGCAGTAAGGCAGGCAACCAAAATATTATTTTGCAGGATCTTCATGCTTTTCGATATCAGATAGGCAAGAAAAGGCAGCAGGAACATGTAAATTCCAAGGATTTCCGTATATACGACATCATAAGTCAACCCAAGAATCGCCCCATAAAGCATACCCATTTTCCTGGACCCGTACATGGTCAGGAAAAAAACGAATATCATCATGAAATGGGGCACGAGGATTTTGTCGGTCCCGAATGCATCTCCAGCGAACATCTGGGCGAAGATGCTTTCAAAAACAAAAAAAACCAAGGCTATAAAAGAAAGGATGAAATATCTCACTCAGCTTCATCCTCCCCTTCACTTTCTTTCGGTACACCGTCCACTTCACGCTGAACGACCATGACATTATTAATATCATAAAAATCCGTCGAAGGTTCAATATATGCAGTCTGGTTCAATCCATATTGATCCACTTTGACATCGACAACTTTCCCGATCAGCAGACCTTTCGGAAAGATTCCTCCATAACCGGATGTGATGACCAATGAATTTTTCTTGATCTTTTTATCATATGGAATCCGTTTCATCAGCAAAAGGTTCTTCTTATCATCAAACCCTTCAATCAAGCCATATGCTTTATCATCACCTTGAACGATGGCCGAGACACGGTTGGCTTTGTCGATCGAACTTAAAAGTTGAACCGAGGCCGTGAAATCCGTCGCTGATTTCACCTTACCGACTAACCCATTGGACGTTATGACAGCCATGTTTTTTTCTACCCCATTACGCTTCCCTTTATTGATCGTCAGCATTTCATGCCAGCGGTCGGGATTACGCCCAATGACCGTCGCCTGAGTGGGCGAATACTTCCGCAGGTCATCTTCTTTTTTGAGGTTATCGCGAAGTTCTTCATTTTCTTCCTTTAAATCTTGGACTTGGGTTTTCAATAATACATATTCATCCAAGCGGGCTTTCAATTTTTTGTTTTCATCGTATGTATGTTGAAGGTCTTTTAAGCCCCCTACAAAACCTGTTATACCCGATACTGGCTTATTAAACACATTTCCGACCCAGCCTGTCGTATCTTTCAGGAATTGCTCCGGCCAGGTCAACTCTTCTCTCTCCCTTAATGAAAAACCGATCAATGCCACGAGAACGATAATACTAACGAGCAAGAGAAGGAGCTTTTTATTAAAAAACTGTGGCATGGTGTTTACACCTCTATCTAAAAATTTACTCTATGGATTTAATTAAACAGCAAAACATAAGAAAAACCGGCTCAAAATTGCACCTTTTGTTGAGCCGGCCCTATTTGAGAAGTAATGCTTATCGCGAATCTCTTGATTTAGTCTTGAATAAATGAATGTGGTCCAGCGCTTTTCCCGTTCCGACCGCAACACAATCCAGCGGATTTTCAGCGATGATCACCGGCATTTGCGTTTCTTCACTGATGACTTTATCCAAATTGCGCAGCAAAGCACCCCCGCCTGTCAGTACAATGCCTCTGTCCATGATGTCAGCGGCTAATTCAGGTGGTGTTTTCTCTAAAGTGTTTTTCACGGAATCCACAATTGCAGAAACGGTGTCGCTTAATGCTTTGGATATTTCCTCAGCTGTAATTTCAATCGTTTTCGGTAATCCAGTCAATAGGTCACGGCCGCGAATTTCCATGTTTTCTACGCCATCCGTGTCTCCAGCAGAACCAATTTCCATTTTGATCGCTTCAGCAGTACGCTCACCGATCATCAAATTGTAGTTCTTACGGATGTAAACGATAATGGCATCATCCATTTCGTCACCGGCAATACGGATCGATTGGCTTGTAACGATTCCGCCAAGTGAAATGATGGCCACTTCCGTCGTTCCTCCGCCGATATCAACGACCATGCTTCCTGTAGGCTCCCAAACAGGAAGGTCCGCACCGATCGCTGCTGCAAACGGTTCTTCGATAGGATATGCGTCACGGGCCCCAGCTTGTCTAGCTGCATCGATGACTGCACGCTGCTCAACTGCCGTAATTCCAGAAGGCACACAAATCATGACATATGGCTTGTTGCCGAATACGCCCTTCTTTTGAGCTTCCTTCATATAGTACTTCATCATGGTAGCCGTCGTTTCATAATCGGCAATTACTCCATCCTTCATCGGGCGTAGGGCAACCACGTTACCAGGTGTACGGCCGATCATGTTTTTCGCATCGTTTCCGACTGCAACGATTTGCTTTGTATCTGTTTGCACAGCTACAACCGATGGTTCACGTACTGCGATGCCTTTTCCCTTCACATAGACAAGCGTATTCGCCGTTCCTAAATCAATCCCTATATCTCTAGCTCCAATTCCAAACATTATGGTATCTCCCTTTCGTAAACAAAAATGCCTTTTTATAAGTTCAAATAATAATTTGTCGTTTTTTGACAATAAGAGTTTTGAAAAAGTTTCCTCTTTTAAAAATCATAAACAATATTATATCGTATCGTCAAAAATTTTGATAGTGTCATAAATAACCTTTTTCCTTCAAGCTAACATATTTATGCTCCCCGATGATGATATGGTCCAATATTTCAATCCCGATTATTTTACCACATTCGACTAACCTTTTCGTCACTTCAATATCTTCTCTGCTGGGAGAGGGGTCTCCGGAGGGGTGGTTATGAAGACAAATGATAGAGGCAGCTGACCTTTTGAAAGCCTCTTTAAAGACCTCGCGTGGATGCACGATCGAGGCATTGAGGCTGCCGATGAATACCGTAGTTTTTTGAAGCACTTGATTTTTCGTATTTAAATAGAGGCAGACGAAATGTTCCTGTGATAGAAACCGCATTTCCTCCATGCAATAATTAGCTCCATCTTCAGGGGAACGAATCACATAACGGTCTTGATCATTCAAATTGTTAATTCTCCTGCCAAGTTCGACAGAGGCCAGGATTTGTATCGCTTTTGCTTCACCAATCCCTTTAATCACGATCAGTTCTTCCACAGAAGCTTCTTTTAGCAGGCGCAGGCCCTTGAAGGAATTGATGAGCCTGCCGGATAGTTGCAGGACAGATTCTTCCCTTGAACCCGTCCTCAAAAGCAAAGCAAGCAATTCCTGATTGGAGAGGCTTCTCGGCCCGTCCTGCAGAAACCTTTCGCGCGGCCTCTCTTCTTTCGGGTAATCCCGTATTAACATTTTTTCGCTCAATAGATCAACCCTTCCTTAAAAAAGGGAAGATGCCAGTGGAAATCAGGCTATCCTAACTCTTCCTGCATCGCTTTAAGTTCCCGGGCCAGTCTTGAGACCGGAAGCCCGACGACTGAGAAATAGTCCCCTTTGATTTGTTCGACAAGAAGAGATCCGTATCCTTGGATCCCATAGCCGCCAGCTTTGTCAAAAGGTTCCCCGCTATCCAGATAACGTTCGATTTCAGCTTCTGGCAGCTCCCAAAATGTCACTTCCGTTTTTTCTGCGAATACTCTGCGATGCATGCCGAATAGGATGGCGACACCTGTGTATACTTCATGTGTCCGTCCTGATAACATTTCCAGCATTCTTTTTCCATCCGCCCGGCTTGCCGGCTTACCCAAAATCTCACCATCAAGGACAACAACGGTATCCGAGCCGATTACCCAGCTTTCCTGAAACTTTGCTGCGATGGCTTCCGCTTTACGGGATGCCAGTTCTTTCACCGCTGCATCAGGACACATGTTTTCATCAATACTTTCATCAACATTGGAATTCATGCTTTCAAAGGGGATTTGAAGAAATTGCAGAAGTTCTTTACGACGTGGTGATGAAGAAGCTAAAATCAATGGCTGCATAATATAAAAGTCACCTTTCTTTACATAGGGAGATACATATCTATCCTATCAAATAATGGTGCAATCCACAATTATTGTTTACTAGGAATCGACAAATGCCTGTAAGTATTTCCCGGAAAATAAAAAAGGTGTCACAGATGGTTTCATATTGGGGAGCTTGTCCCATTAGGCAGCCCCCCTTTTTTCTTTACTTAACTCGATATGTTTTGGTAATTCAATAAAAAATTCAGAAGACTTTCTTGAGCCTGGAATAGCTTTTCTTCATTTTTGGAAGTCTCATATTCATCAATCGACTTTGCCGCAGCAGTCAGGTCATCGTTCAACTTTGAAAACCCCGGCGATAATTTCCCCGCCTTCAGTTCATCCATGTTTTTTTTCAGGGTTTCTTCGTTTACCGTCCCTGCCTTTCCACGAAGCTTTGTTGCGGATGTTTCTGCCAACGAAGCATATACGGTCTTCATCTTGTCGAGGGTTTCCTCATCTTCTTGGCTTGTCCCTGCCGCTTCAAAATTGATTTCCTTCCAATATACATCTAAATCATATGACTTTAAGAACAAGGCCAGCTCTTTACTTCCAGCTAGACTCTCTGCCGATCCCAAGAATAGATAATAGCTGTCTTCCATTTTGAAAATTTCAGCAGGAACCTGCTTTTCAATGATTTTCTTTTGTATTTGCCTTGCCGCATCCTCGCTGCTGAATACTCCTCCCTGTACAAGGAATGTCTTCAGCTGATTTCCCGGTTCAGTCACTGCCGCTTTTTTATCTTCAACAGTGGCTTCGGTTGGAATCGGGGTCTCGACCGAAGATACTTCGGCTTTTTCCTTTGTAATCGTTTTAACGGCGATCAAGCCAAGAATCGACCCAAAAAAAACAGCACAAATGACAGCGATCATGAATGTCTTGATTGGTCTTTTATCCGAGCTTTTCAGTGAACCGGTACCAAAACCGATGAGCTTCGGCATTTTCTTCTTTGGCGGTGAGGGAACCAATACGATCTTGTTTTCATTTGAATCCTCAGGGAGTATCCATTCGAAACTCTCATCTGTGTGTTCCTGTTCCTGCTCCTCGCTCGCCGCCTCTTGACTTTCAATCTTTTTATCGGCAAATACTTTTTCTTCCCCATTTATTTTAATCGTTACACCCTTGCTTTGTCCCGGCTTGCCCAATTTTTTTCCTCCCCTCCAGATCATTTTTTTCATCCTAACATAGAGGTAAAAAAAAATAACAAGACTTTTGTCGTCTTGTCATTAATAGGTTTCGTCAAATTTCCCTATTCATATATGGGTAACAAAAAAGGAATTCCAGGTACTGGTACTTTCGCTTCATGAACCATTCAATTCCACCTCTCACCAATTACATATATCCCTCCATCATTTCATATACTCTTGAAGCCAAATGGGGATAGTTCCCTACTGCGCTATTGTCCAGGTGATTTTTGACAAATTCCTCTTGGATCAGGATGGCCCTTTAAGCTCATCTTAAAAATGTTACATACCAATATAAAAGGGAATCGCCCCAAAAATAAGCAGTCAATGTCCCAAAAACGATATACGGTCCGAAAGGAATAAGGGTTTTCTTTTTTAGGATTCCGGTCTGCAACCCGATGATGCCAAGCAACGCCCCATAAAAGCACGCAAAAAGCAACGATAGCAGCACCATCTTCATTCCCAATACGAAGCCAATCACTGCAAACAGCTTGATATCACCACCACCCATGCCCCCCTTACTCACGACAGCGATTGATAACAGCAGGCTAAAGCCAACAGCTGCCCCGACAATTGTATCCCACCAGGGCGTCAGTGGAAATGAGACTCTTAAAACGATAAAAATCACCATAAAGAAAAGCAGTATTTTATCGGGTATGAGCATATAGGCGACATCAGTGACGAAAATGATCATAAATAATGAAATCAATGTCCAGCCAACCATGAGTTCGCTCGACCAGCCAAGGAATATTGGAGCAGAGGCAAACAAAACACCGGTCAGCATTTCCACTGCCGGATAAAGGGGGGAAATCCTTGCTTTACAGCCCCGGCATTTACCGACTTGCAACATATAAGAAATAACCGGTATCAACTCGAAGAATGTCAATGTACGCCCGCAAGAGGGGCAGGAGGAGCGCCGATTTGCAAATGAATGACCAGCTGGAACACTTAAACCGACAACATTAAAGAATGAGCCTAAAATTAAGCCCAATACGAAGAGATAGATATGGATAGCCATCATTTATCCAAAGCGCATGAGGATTCGATTGCCTTTCTTTGAAACCCTGATATAAAAGTCCCTTCCGCCATGTAATTAACAATTGGGTTCTTCATGATCATTCATTCCTCCCGTCATTTTATTAAGTAGATCCTACTATTCTTCAATCATATTGAATTCAATATATAAACATATTTTAACAAATATACTTGGTGATTTGTTATCAATCACTCTATTGAAGTTTTTTCTTTTCAAGAGAATCTGATAACAAGAGGACCTTGAAAAAAGGTCCCCTCAGGCTACTCATTAAGTTGATCATCCACTAGTTCTCTCTGCGTAGTAGAAGGAATTACAATTGGTCCACCGGATCCCATTAGGCATCTTCTCTGATTAGGAACTCCCTTACAAGTGAAAGGAAATGAAGGGACCCCGTAATGACAAGAATCTCTTTATCCCCTGTTTTCCTTCTACCTTCCGTTATTGCCGCCTGCCAATCCTTGTTTATGCTTTTATTTGGATGACTGCATTTTTCATAAAGCGTTCTTGCATCCGCCGCCCGTTCATGGCCGAATTCGGTAATGATGATTTCCATCGCCCCCGTTTCCAGTCCATGAAGCATCTCGGAATAGTTTTTATCTTTAAATGAGCTGAATACGAATCGGTACTTATAGTCGGGGTAATGCACTTTTAGCGTTTCCTTCAGTACGTCGATGCCGGCAGGATTATGTGCACCATCAATGATCACCAATGGCTCATCCGATATTTTTTCAAAGCGTCCATCCCATTTCGCTTCCCCTATTCCTTTAAGGATGCTTTTTTCATCGATATTTTCCATTCCTACTGTGACAGCTGCAATAGCCAGTGCCGCATTCTCCATTTGATGACGGCCTAGCATCCGCATTTCCACATTTTCGATGGTCCTGTCGGCAAGCGAAAATGAGAAACTTTGCCCCCGTTCACTTTGCTTCAAATTGCCAACATGAAAGTCTTTACCTAGTTGGTAATAAGGTACGCCTAAAGATGACGCTTTTTCTTCAATTACTTTTGCTGGTTCCCCGGCTGTGACTCCGCTGATGACCGGCGCCCCGCTTTTAATGATGCCCGCCTTCTCAAAAGCAATTTCCCCAAGTGTGTTACCCAGGATGTTCGTATGTTCCAAAGAAATCGAGGTAATGATCGAAAGAAACGGCTGGATTACATTCGTTGTATCAAGCCTGCCTCCCAAACCCGCTTCCATCAAAACCAAATCGACTTCCTTTTTGCTAAAATAAGAGAATGCCATTGCAGTCAAAATTTCGAACTGAGTGGGACCATTCCCCTTACTGTCCATCTCATGGATGATCGGCCAAAGCTTCTGGAAGACAGCGATAAAATCCTGATCACTGATTTCATCCTCATTTATCTTCAGCTGTTCATTCATCCGTATTAAATAAGGAGAAGTGAAGGAAGCGACCCGAATCCCTTGGGCAAGCAGGATTTCTTTAATATATTGCAGTGTCGATCCTTTCCCGTTGGACCCTGCAATGTGAATAAACTTTAGCGCCTTGTGCGGGTCACCTAATTCAGTTAACAATGTTTCCATCCGTGACAGGCCAAAATTCATGCCCAATTGAACTTGGCGCCGTTCAAAAAAATGATTGATTTCTTTCATGGTTGTAACCATTATCGTGGAGCCTCCTCTTTCTTTATACCGCTCTTATGCGTTAAGATTATTTTATCAATATATGAACGATTAACCTAGATGAAAGGTAGTGTTTTACCATGAAACCTTCAGATTTTCACTGTTGGATTGTCGTCAACGGCTATTTACAGCATGATAAGTTTTCCAGTTTAGCTTTGTTCATTAAAGAGGCGGCTGAAAGGAAAGATATCATGGCAACCCTTATCCGCAATTCAGATCTCATTCCCATAATCGAAAAAGGAGTGCCACTGCTTAAAGGAACCTTTGATAAGCTGCCAGATTTTGTTCTGTTCATGGATAAAGACATTCATTTGGCACGCCATTTGGAATTGCTCGGCATCCCCGTATATAACAGCAGTACAGCAATCGATATTTGCGACAGCAAAGCAAAAACACATCAAGCATTAACAGGGCACGGCATACCGATGCCGAAGACCATATTTCCCCCTTTTACGTACGAAGGGATTGAAAGGGTCAATATGGATGCTTTTATCCAAATCGGCAATGAACTTGGATATCCTCTTATCGTAAAGGAAGCATACGGTTCTTTTGGGGAACAAGTATATTTAATCCATACAAAGGATGAGTTACTAAAGACGGTTCGTAATCTTGGCCACAAACCATTTATACTCCAGGAATTCATCGAGCACAGTAAAGGTCGGGATATTCGCGTGAATGTCGTGGGCAATCAAGTCATAGCAGCGATGCAACGTCATTCCGAGCAGGACTTCCGAGCTAATATGACTGCCGGGGGGCAGGCTGCACCATATATACCCACCAGTGAAGAAGCACAACTTGCCATTCGATGTGCGCAAATTCTGGGTGCGGACTTCGCTGGCGTCGATTTGTTGTTCGGTGAAGAAGGTCCGCTTTTGTGCGAAGTGAATTCCAATTCGCATTTACTGAACATTTATGAATGTACAGGCATCAACATCGCTGATAGCATGTTCGATTATATCTTGAAAGAATTAGGAAAAGGAAGTGCATCTGATGAAAAGACAAGCAGGCTGGTTGATTTATAACCGTGAGGATGCCTTGAAAAATAAAGGATACATAGATTGGATGCTTAACGAAGCCAGTAAGCTTGATCTTGATTTACACTTTCACTTTCGGGAAGACCTTAGGATCGGTCATCGTTTCAGCAAGTTGTATGTAGAACATGAGACACAGCCAATTTCATTGCCAGACTTTGCTATCGTCCGGACCATCGATCCTTTTTTTACAAAGCAACTTGAGCAACTGGGGATTGCTTGCTTTAACTCCTCCTTCGTATCGGAAATCGCGAATGACAAAGCAAAGACGCATCAATATTTGTCCTCGCTGGGGATACCAATGGCCGATACCGTATATTGTAACGGAAGGCCGAGTGCCGATGACATGGAGCTCCCTTTCATTGCTAAAGAAACACGCGGCCGCGGCGGGAAACAAGTATATCTAATCGAGCATGCCGATGATCTAGCCGAACTGAATGATGGAAATTGGATAGTCCAAAAACCTGGCTTATTCGGTAGGGATATCCGCGTTTTTGTGGTTGGTAATAAAGTGAAGGCTGCTGTACTCAGGGAATCCGCTTCCAGTTTCAAGGCAAATTATACGCTGGGCGGATCGGCTTCTCTATATGAGCTGACTGCATCTGAATTAGCCCTTGTTGAAAGAGTAATGATGCCGTTTGATTTCGGACTGGTCGGCATCGATTTCATATTTGCCGAAGATGGCAGCCTCATGCTGAACGAAATAGAGGATGTCGTCGGGAGCCGTACATTAAGTGCACTAAGTGATATGAATATCGTATGGGAGTACCTTATATTCATAAAAGAAAGAATATCCTCCAAACGGAATATTTTTCTTGAATAGCGTTTAAACAGAAAAAGGATGAACCGGCTTCAAGCTGGTTCATCCTTTTATTTTACAGTTGTTTCAGTTCATTGATCCTGTGGATTACAGAGTCGCGTTTTTCGCTATAGTCTTTTTCCTTGGCACGTTCTTCTTCGATGACGCTTGCCGGCGCCTTTTTAACGAAGCCCTCGTTGCCTAATTTTTTCTGTACACGCTCAACTTCTTTATTAAGTTTGTCGAGTTCTTTTTCAAGACGTTTCACTTCTTCGTCAATATTGATCAGTCCTGTAAGCGGAAGGATTAGTTCTACGCCAGTTACGACAGCTGTCATGGCTTGAGCAGGTTCTTCGACTTCGATTC
Organism: Peribacillus sp. NPDC096622; assembly: GCF_044762665.1. Classification (NCBI taxonomy): domain Bacteria; kingdom Bacillati; phylum Bacillota; class Bacilli; order Caryophanales; family Bacillaceae; genus Peribacillus; species Peribacillus sp. NPDC096622. The sequence goes on from NZ_JBIWES010000001.1 coordinate 377,880, forward strand.
CGATCGTCAATTGTTCCGGATTACAGAAACGCTCGATATAGCTGCTGTTTTTCTGTAATGTCGCTAAGATTGCCTCATCTTTCGCTTTTAAAATCAAATTGATTTTTTTGCTTAGCGGTGTATTCACCTCAGCACGGATATTACGGACGGAGCGGATGATTTCAACAAGCAGCTTCATTTCCTCGGCTGCAGCTGTATCTGTCAACTCTTCATTCACTCCCGGCCAAGCGGCAACAGTGATGGACTCACCTTGATGCGGTAGGTTCTGCCAGATTTCTTCGGTAATGAATGGCATGAACGGGTGTAACAATCTCATTGTGTTATCCAGTACATAAGCCAAGATCGAGCGCGTCGTTTTCTTAGCCGCTTCGTCTTCTCCATATAGCGGAAGCTTCGCCATTTCAATATACCAGTCACAGAAGTCATCCCAAATGAAGTTGTAAAGCACACGGCCCACTTCACCAAACTCATAACGGTCCGCAAGTCTGGTTACGTTGGAAATCGTTTCATTCAGACGCGTCAAGATCCATTTATCGGCTACAGACTTCTCACCGCTTAAATCGATTTCGTCATAAGTCATGCCATTCATGTTCATCAAAGCAAAACGGGATGCGTTCCAAATCTTATTGGAGAAATTCCAAACTGCTTCGACTTTTTCCGTACTATAACGAAGGTCCTGGCCTGGCGAACTGCCCGTAGATAAGAAGTAACGCAGGGAATCGGCACCGTATTGATCGATGACATCCATCGGATCGACGCCATTGCCAAGCGATTTACTCATCTTGCGCCCCTGTTCGTCTCGAACCAGGCCGTGGATCAGCACATCTTCAAATGGTCGTTCACCTGTGAACTCAAGAGCTTGGAAAATCATCCGCGATACCCAGAAGAAAATGATATCATAGCCTGTCACAAGTGCCCCGGTTGGATAGTAACGTTGGAAATCGACACTGTCCTTGTCAGGCCAGCCCATAGTCGAGAACGGCCATAATGCCGAGCTGAACCATGTATCAAGGACATCTGTATCTTGTTCCCAGTTTTCAGCGTCCGCAGGCTCTTCATGACCTACGTACACTTCACCTGTTTCTTTATGGTACCAGGCTGGAATGCGGTGACCCCACCAAAGCTGACGGGAAATGCACCAGTCGCGGATATTTTCCATCCAATGCAGGTACGTTTTTTCGAAACGGTCCGGTACGAAATGAACTTTTTCCTCATCGGTTCCTTTTTGAAGCTCAACGGATGCATCAGCCAGCGGCTGCATCTTAACGAACCATTGAGTCGAAAGATATGGTTCAACAACAGCACCGCTTCTTTCTGAATGGCCTACTGAATGAAGGTGATCTTCGATTTTGAAGAGTACTCCTTCTTCCTGAAGGTCCTTGACGATTTGTTTACGGCATTCAAAACGGTCCATGCCTTCATATTTACCGGCCTTTTCATTCATCGAGCCATCTTCATGCATGACAAGGATGCGCTCCAAATCATGACGGTTCCCGATTTCGAAGTCATTCGGGTCATGAGCCGGAGTAATTTTGACCGCGCCTGAACCGAATTCCATATCGACATAATCATCACCGACAATCGGGATTTCCCTGCCTGTAATTGGCAAGCGGACCTTTTTGCCGATTAAGTGTTTATAACGGTCATCTTCAGGGTGTACGGCAACAGCAGTATCGCCAAGCATCGTTTCTGGACGGGTGGTGGCAATTTCAATTTCACCCGATCCGTCAACCAACGGATATTTCATATGGTAAAATGCGCCCTGCACATCTTTGTAAATGACCTCGATATCGGATAACGCCGTTTTCGTTGATGGATCCCAGTTGATGATGTATTCGCCGCGATAAATCAAGCCTTTGTTATAAAGCGAAACGAACACTTCACGCACTGCTTTTGAAAGCCCTTCATCTAGAGTGAAGCGTTCACGTGTATAATCAAGTCCAAGACCAAGCTTTGACCATTGTTCACGGATATGGCTTGCATATTCCTCTTTCCATTTCCATGTCTCTTCCACGAATTTTTCACGACCAAGGTCATAACGGCTTACGCCTTCAGCACGAAGTTTCTGTTCTACTTTCGCTTGAGTGGCGATACCGGCATGGTCCATGCCTGGCAACCATAAAACATCATAGCCTTGCATCCTTTTCATGCGTGTCAATATATCTTGAAGTGTCGTATCCCAAGCGTGGCCAAGATGCAGCTTACCTGTAACGTTAGGCGGCGGGATGACAATCGTATATGGTTCTTTTTTATCGTCACCCGTCGTTTCGAAAAACTTTCCATCAAGCCACCATTTGTAGCGGCCTTTCTCTATCGTCTGCGGATCATATTTAGTCGGCATAGAAATTTGGTTCTCTTCCATATCATTTCCTCCTTTTTGGGCATAAAAAAAACTTCCATCATCACAAAAGGACGAAGGAAGTTGTTCGCGGTGCCACCTTTTTTCCGAAAAAGAAAAAAATCTCTTTCGGCTCTCAAATCGGATAACGGCTCTTCACCGGCCTTCGCTACTAAGTGGTTCACGAAGACTGCTCTCGGACGACTTCGGATGCTGCTGCCTGGAAACCTCGCACCAATTTGGTTTCCTCTCTGAAAAGTGCATTTCATCTTACTATTTCCGGTCTTTGCATTGATTTATATTCATATGTAAAAACATTGAATGCATATAGTATATAGTACAAAAAACATGGGGCTCCAGTCAATCATCTTTTCGCTTACTTTCTCAGGAATCATCCCATTTGATGCATTCAAGTTCATTTTCTTTATTTTATCCACCAGGAACAGTGAATGTGACGGCTGTTTCACCTTTTTCACTGCCCACCCATAGAATATAAGAAGTCCTAAAAAGGAAGGTAATAATATGAAGCGAAGATATACTCCCTATACTTTACCGCCTTGGGTGAAAAAATTCCGCGGTGTCTGCCAGCAGTTCATCGTCCCCTTTATCGTATTCCAAGGATTACGTACGCTGATTTTCCCGACATTCTTCGATATGCTCCTGCTGATCGCCTTTATTTTCCTGGCCATGTCTTTGTATTTCGACTGGATTTAATTATTCCCTTAAAGCAAAAAAATATACATGACTGGAGATCATCCAATCATGTATATTTAGCTTGGGGGTGATTGTTCTTCTTTGGCAGCCTCGGCAGCAGCCTTCTTCTTCTGTTCGATTTCTTCGATTCTCATCACCATATATTCAATATTTTTCAAAGTCCAAAATTGCCGCTGCAGTTGAGTAACATTATCAAGCTCTGAACGATGGCCCCTGCCATCGGAATAACCCTTCACTAATTCCAAAGCTGATCCAGGGAATGCCAGATAACTTTGCATGAGCAGCAATTCTTCTTCTTTCAACGGAAAATAACGAAAATAGTTATATAGCCAGTCAACACAGTCATCGCATTGGACAGGATAGGTCCTGGCCGATTTAACGAGAAATGGCAGTAAATCGAAATGCGGCGGAGCCGTATTCGAATTCTCAAAATTGATGAAATAGCCATATCCCCGCTCATCATAAACGAAATGCTTCAAAGAAACCTTTCCGTGCGTTACCACGGTTCGAACCTTTTCACTATCCTTCGTTTTTTCATACCAGGTTTCAAACTTCTTGATCGAGTACTTCAGCGCCTGTGAAATATCAGTGTAGAAAGAACAAACCGTCAGTTCGAATGGAGACATATACCACTTCTTTTCACAGCTGACAATATACTCATCCATAAAGTCCTTTTCGTTATTCCAGGCATCAAGCGTCCGCTCATAATGGGCTTCCCGTTCCTCAATATCCACTTGTATTTCCTTAACGGAAAGTGTATGCATCCGAGCAAGCTCCCTGAACATTTGCTTATGCTTTTCATCGCGCTCCCCGTCCCTTTCATCATTGAGCCAGGGCATCAGATAATACAAACGTCCATTATGAAGAACGGCGTAACGCTGATCCATCGTTTGATAAATGGGGACGATTCGATTATAGCCGCGATGGTACAGTTTTTGAACATTTTTGATAAAATCAATGCCGTTCTGCGGTAACATGGATTTCAAGGCAAATGTACCGCGATCACTGTATACTTTTTTTACACGTCCGAAGTCCTCAATATATTGTACATACATGGCATATTCCTTCAATACGGTCTCCGTGTCCCGATCCCGATTGGCAGGCTGCTGATTCTCGTTTTCCCTCACGAGACTCACTCACTTTCTCTAAAAAAACTAAACAATCCGATTCCTCTAGCATTTAAAAAACAGGAGCAGAGCATACGCCCTGCTCTCTGTCCTGATCAATTCTTATACGCAACCGCCTTCGGTATATAAATGACTTGCCCTTCATGGACGTTCTGATTCGACTCCAATTCATTGCTGAAAAGTATCGATTGAACCGTAACATCATATCGTTGAGCCAAGTCATCAAGCGTTTCCCCTTGCTGAACAATGCAAACCTTCATCCTTACCAGTTCTTCTTCTTGTTTCCGTCCGAATAAATCCATGATGGAAAGCTGCTTTTCATCATGATCGGCCGTTTCTTTTTCATCACGTTCCGCTGCTTGTTTCCTGCCTTTGAAATTCTTACCCTCCTTAGCTGGAGGCGCAGGTCTTTCCCTCTTTTTGAATAGATCGCTTATGGACGAATTGGATTCCTCTTCCTGCTCCACCTTCACATTCTCATTAAGGATAGGACCCGCTGTAACGGCATCTTCTTCCTGCCGGATGACATCCTCGGTTTCTAAATTTGAAACTGGGCTACTTTGATGTTTGGTTGCTTGACCTGGCTCTTCTACTACTTCTTCTTCTATAAATGTCACTCTAGGAATCTCCGTCTTCTCCGTGGAATCCTGCCTGCTTGGTTCTTCCTCCAATTTCGCCTCTCCCATGAAAGGGACCTTTTCCGTGGAGTCAGGCGGATCACCAATTACATCTTCCTCTACAGCTTCAGCTTCTTCCTGTCTATGCACTTCCGTTTCCCATTCCTCCTCTTCAGGATATGGTGAAACGGGAATTTCAAAAACGGGAGCATTATGCTGATCGCTTAAATAAATAGGTTCTTCTTCTTCTTCTTCGTTTGCTTCAGAAACCCGTTTTGCCTCTGCAGAAAAAGGCGCGTATAACTCTTCTTCCTCCTCATCACGGAAAACAGGCTGAAAATCCGGGATTGGCGGCACTGCAGCTGCATAAGGAATATATGACTCATTTTCCCCATCCGTTTCTTCCTGATCCTCCGTTTCCCCAACTTCCTGTTCAGTATCGAACCTTTCTTCCACATATGAATCATTATAGATTCCGGTTATCAAAAGGTCCGCCTGCAATTTCAAGCAGTTATGCTCTGGCATGGCATAATCAAAGCTTTGAATCGAGACATCGACCTCATCCAAAGAGGCAATCCGATTATTCGGAATCGTTATATCAACCGGAAAACGGTGTGTGAACTCATTAAGTCCATTGAGATGCCTCTCGACCTTTTGAACCGCTTTTGGCAAAAAGGTCTGAGAAAACTCCTCTTCTTCACCATTTTGCGAGTCTTTGTATTCACCGCTTAAATCCAACGAGCCTCGTATAAAAACATATTGATCACTTTCTTGAATCGACACATTTGGATCAAGGGAAATCGAATATAGCTCAGCCACTTCCTGTCCCTTCTGGAACCAAACGGATTCCTCTAAAGAAAATCGTAAATACGATTCATTTTCTTGCGACAAGACAACTCCTCCTTTCAGCTTCATGAAACGGTACCTATACCAATATCAATCTATGAAGGAAGGAAGCTGTTTATTCCTTAATTTAGTTTGCAACACTCCTTAGACATTCCCTGAACTTTTTAAAAGAAGGAGATTCAATTTTCAGTCTAAAATTAAGCTGGATTGCATCAACCGGCTTCGACATGAAGCCATTTAATCGGCCTGCCGTCCTATTAAATCCACTTCAGCCTATTAATTCTGCTTTCTACCAATTATATCGATCTACCCCTAATTAATTCATTCTTCTACCAATCAATTCGGCCGTCAACGCGTTTGATTCGGTTCTTCCACGTACTGATTGAATTCAAAAAAACTGGCTACCTTTCTCCAAAAGTTTTCGGAAAAATGGTAGCCAGTTCAAATTTATCAATATCGAATTTCGCGGTAGCTCATGAAGCCTTGAATCATTTTTTTAATTTGGCAAAAGCCTGTTCTGCAGCTGCAATGGTTTTTTCGATATCTTCATCACTATGTGCAGTGGAAAGGAATAACCCTTCAAACTGTGACGGCGGCAAGTAGATGCCTTGATTCGCCATTTCCCTATAGTAGGAAGCAAAGAACTCTAAATCGGATGTTTTTGCTGTATCATAGTTTACGACATCTTCATTAGTAAAGAAAAGTCCAATCATGGAACCGGCACGGTTGAATGTATGGGGAACTCCGTACTTTTCCGCTGCTGCTCCAATTCCTTTTTCGAGCATATCCCCTTTTCGGGTGAACTCATCATAAGATTCTGGAGTCAATTGGCTCAGCGTTTCAAGGCCGGCCGTCATGGCAAGAGGGTTACCTGACAATGTTCCTGCCTGATAGATTGTCCCGCTCGGGGCAATTTGTTCCATGAATTCGCGCTTGCCTCCGAATGCTCCTACTGGCAAACCGCCGCCAATTACTTTCCCAAGGCAGGTCAGGTCAGGTACGATTCCAAAATAGCCTTGTGCACAATTATAGCCGACACGGAACCCTGTCATAACTTCGTCAAAGATCAATAGAGCCCCGTATTGCGTCGTCACTTCACGTAAGCCTTCGAGGAAGCCAGGTTGTGGCGGAACCACGCCCATGTTCCCTGCAACAGGTTCTACGATGATACAGGCGATATCTTCGCCAAATTGTTCAAACGCATATTTGGTTGCAGCAAGATCATTATATGCTACGGTAATCGTATTTTTTGCAATGCCTTCCGGTACTCCAGGGCTATCCGGTAAACCTAATGTTGCAACACCGGAACCCGCTTTGATCAGCAATGAATCGCCATGGCCATGATAGGAACCTTCGAATTTCAGGATTTTATCACGGCCTGTAATGCCTCGTGCCAGCCTTAGCGCACTCATCGTCGCTTCGGTTCCTGAAGATACCATCCGGATCATTTCAATCGAAGGCACCCGTTCAATGACCAGCTTGGCCAGTTCATTCTCAATCAGCGTAGAGGTTCCAAAGCTTGTACCTGACTCCGCTACTTTTTTCAATGATTCCACGACACGGTCATTCGTGTGACCCAGGATGAGCGGTCCCCATGAAAGAACATAGTCGATATATTCATTTCCATCGATATCATACATTTTTGAGCCTTTTCCACGCTCCATGAAAATGGGATCCATGTCCACAGATTTGAAGGCACGTACCGGGCTGTTCACGCCGCCTGGCATCAAATTTTTTGCTTCGGCAAACGCTTTTTTCGATTTTTCATATGACCGCATGATTCAATCCCCTTTTCAATTACAGGTTATATTTTATATCATTGATTATCTTCGTTTATCCAGCGTGCTACCTCTTTTGAAAAATACGTAATGATCAAGTCGGAACCTGCGCGTTTCAAGCCTGTCAGCATTTCCATCACTATCGCTTTTTCATCAATCCAGCCATTTTGGGCAGCAGCCTTGACCATTGAATATTCACCGCTGACATTATAGGAAACAATAGGAAGATTAAAGTTATTCTTAACGTCCCTGATGATGTCCATGTAGGAAAGGGCTGGTTTCACGATTAGGAAGTCCGCACCTTCAGCAACATCGGATTCAGCTTCACGAAACGCTTCAAGGCGATTGGCGGGATCCATCTGGTAAGTTTTCCTGTCGCCAAATTGCGGCGCACCATTCGCAGCATCACGGAATGGGCCGTAAAAAGCCGAAGCATATTTCACCGCATAGGACATGATCGGAATATCTTCATAACCCGCTTCATCCAGACCTGCACGGATGGCCGCAACGAAACCGTCCATCATATTGGAAGGCGCAATGATATCTGCGCCGGCCTCTGCCTGGCTGATTGCCGTTTTGGCAAGAAGGTCAAGAGAAGCGTCATTGAGGATTTTTTCCCCTTCAACGACCCCGCAATGGCCATGGCTTGTATACTCACACAGGCAGGTATCCGCTATGACAATAACTTCAGGATATTGTTTTTTAATAAAGCGGGTTGCCTCTTGCACAAGCCCGTTGTGATGGAATGCCCCTGTTCCCTGTTCGTCTTTATCATGATCAAAAGGGACACCGAATAAAATGACTGATTGAATGCCCAGACTCACGACTTCATCCATTTCGGCCCCCAGATTATCCATGGATAGCTGATAGATACCTGGCATGGAGTTGATTTCATTTTTCACATTTTCCCCGTCGATGACGAAGATCGGATAAATCAAATCCTCTTTATGCAATTGTGTTTCACGGACTAAAGCCCTCATGCCAGCACTTGCACGCAAGCGACGGTGGCGATTGAATGGAATGTTTTTCATTTGAAAGTTCCTCCCTTTTTACTTCTTTTCAAGATGAAGCGTATTAACTCCGCAACCATGGCATCCGTCGTATAAACATCTGGACAGACATCTACGGATAGCCCATGTTTTTCAGCCGTTTTAGCGGCAATCGGCCCGATGCAAGCAATGATGATCCGGTCTATGTATGTATCCAGTTCATGGCGTTTCATGATCTGTAAAAAATGATTGACCGTCGATGAACTCGTAAAGGTCATGATGTCGATTTCATGGTTCCTTATAAGCTGCACCAGTTTTTTTTCACTGCTTCGAGGAAGCACTGTATGATAAATAATCACTTCATCACAGGATGCACCGGCTTTCTTGATCGCTTCCGCAATAACCGCCCTTGCGAGATTTCCTTTTGCCAGCAACACGCGGGCCCCCGGATCAAGCAGGGTACTGAACTCCGCCACGAACCCTTCGGCAACAAATTGAGCTGGAACGAAATCCGCCTTAAATCCATGTCGTTTCAGGGCCGCTTCTGTTTTGGAGCCGATTACGGCTATTTTCGGAAGCTTCGAAGGCTGGTTTCCAAGAAGCTTAAAGAAGAAATCCACCCCATTTTGACTGGTCAGAATGATCCAGTCATATGTAAGCAACTCTTCAAACCGCTGTTGGACATCTTCCATATGATCAGGAAGAGTGAACTCAAGCAATGGCACAAGAAGCGGCGTTCCGCCATTTTTTTCGATCGATTCTTTTAAACCATCTGCCTGTCCTTTCCCTCTGGTGATTAATACCTGATAATCCTTAAGAGGTTGAACTGGATTCATTACTGATCAAGCTCTTCTTTTACGCGATCGATCAATTCTTTACCGCCCATTTCGCTAATTTGTTTGGCAGCAGCATGCCCAACCGCCTCGGGATCAGCACCCTCAACCATTTCTTTATATATCACCTTTCCATCCGGAGCAGCGACCAAAGCCGTCAAGGAAACGGATCCATTATCTTTTGCCACCGCAAATCCGGCAATCGGCACCTGGCATCCGCCTTCCATTTTATCCAAAAAGGCACGTTCCGCTTCAACCGTTCTTTTCGTTTTTTCACAGGTCAATTTCGCAAGTTCCGCCAGCAGTTCTTTGTCGTCTTCGCGGCATTCAATGGAAAGTGCTCCTTGTCCAACTGCCGGAATGCAAATGTCTTCATCTAAAAATTCCGTTACGATGTCCTGCTCCCATCCCATTCTTGATAGTCCGGCTGCTGCTAAAATGATAGCATCATAATCTTCCGTTTTCAGCTTATTCAGACGTGTATCGATATTACCGCGAATCCATTTAATTTCAAGGTCCGGCCTTCTAGCCAAAATTTGCGCGCCACGTCGCAGGCTGCTTGTACCTATGATGGAACCGGGCTTCAGTTCGGAAAGGGTTTCATGGTTCTTTGAAATCAAGGCATCCCGATGGTCCTCCCTCGGTGGTATGCAGCCTATCGTCAAGCCTGGAGGCAGCACTGCCGGCATATCCTTCATACTATGTACTGCCATATCAATTTCTTTATCCAACATCGCTTGTTCGATTTCTTTAACGAATAAGCCCTTTCCGCCTACCTTGGAAAGTGTTACATCAAGGATTTGGTCACCCTTAGTGACAATTTCCTTCACCTCGAACTCGTATGGGACCCCAAGTTCTTTAAGTTGAGCGATAACCCAGTTCGTTTGGGTGATCGCTAATTTACTACGTCTAGAACCGACAATTATTTTTCTCATAGTTTCCTCCTATGTATTCCAAAAGTGGAAGGTTGAAAGGCTTCCGAAAAGGAAAAAGTTAATTAACACAATCATGAAAGATCCAATATTCAGAAAGGCTAGCGTCCTTCCATACATTTGTTTCCGAATTTTCAAGTATAAAAACACACTGTAAGCAATAAGCAAAATAAATGAGCCGATGATCTTCATGTCCAGCCAGGATACCCCCGGGACTTTTATATAAGCCCATTGAATCCCCAGGATAAGGGAGACCACTAATAATGGAACACCTATAACTGCGAGGACATAAGACATATGCTCAAGCTTTGTTAAATCGCCGAGTCGAAGCAGGCGTTTTCCCCACTTCTTCCGTTTCAATAAATCATATTGAATTAAGTATAAAAGTGAAAAAACGAAAGAAAGCGTGAATGCCCCATATGATAGGATGGCAAAAGTGATATGTATGAGCAATAGCTCTGAAACCAGGCGCTGTGCAAGCACTTGAGATTCTATCTGAACAGGTGCAAAGGTATGGATGGCCATAACCATGAAACCTAATACATTCGTAAAAAAGACCGTAAAATCGACTCTTAGCAAGCGGTTAATGATTAAAGATAGCGATATGAGGACCCATGCATAAAAATATAAGCCTTCAAAAATCGTCAATACCGGGAACCTTCCCGTTTTCAACACATACAGAAACAAAAAAATTGTTTGCAGTACCCAAACAATAGAAAGCAACCAGAAGGCGACCCTGTTCGCCTTCTGGTTATTATTAAGGAAATCAATAAAATATAAAAGCATACTGATGGCATACAACAAAACAGTGGCTTCATGCAATCTTGTCATTAGTAATTCCATATCTACCTCATTACTGGACAGGAACTGGATTCAATAGGGATGACTTGGAGCTGTTCCGTTCTTTTTCATCCGCAACCAGCTGGTCTTCAATCAATTCCTCTAAATGGAAGATTTTCACGAAATTATTCAATTGCTCTTTTGCATTCGGCTCATCTGCCAGCTCTTTTGCATAAAGAATCGGATCTTTCAACAGTTGGTTGATGATGCTTTTCGTATGCTTGTTCAGGACTTTTTTGTCACGTTCGCTTAAATGCGGAAGCTTTCTTTCGATGCTTTCCATCGTTTCCTTCTGTATTGATAGGGATTTTTCCCGTAAAGAAGAAATGACGGGAACCACACCAAGCAAATTAATCCATTGGTTGAAGTCCACAATTTCTGATTCGATCATCAATTCTATTTTCTCGGCAGCTTTTTTACGTTCTTCGATATTGGCTTGCACGATCCCTTCAAGATCGTCAATGTCATACAAGAAGACATTTTCCAGCTCACCCAATGTTGGATCGAGGTCACGCGGCACTGCGATATCGACCATGAAAATAGGACGGCCTTTACGGAGCTTATTGACGAATGACATCATTTCTTTTGTTACAAGAAGATCTTTTGATCCAGTTGAAGTAATCAGGATATCAGCATCCACTAAAGCGCATTGCAGCTCTTGAAGCTGTTTCGCCGTACCATTGAATCTCTCGGCCAGGTCGACCGCTTTCTGGAAGGTGCGATTAATGACTGTAATGCTGTCGGCGCCATTGCTATGCAGATTTTGAATGGCCAGCTCACCCATCTTACCGGCCCCAAGAATTAAGACATTCTTGCCGTTCAGGCCACCAAAGATTTTTTTTGCAAGCTCGACTGCCGCATAGCTGACGGAAACGGCATTGGTATTGATTTCGGTTTCCGAATGAGCTTTTTTAGCTAATGTAAGGGCTTGCTTGAAGAGATGGTTAAAAACGGTGCCGATCGTATCTTCCTTCTGCCCTAACAAATAGCTTGAACGTACTTGTCCCAAAATCTGAGTTTCTCCCAGTATCATGGAATTCAAGCCGCAAGTAACAGAAAATAAATGCTCGGCAGCCCCATCGCCTTCATAAATGAACAGATATTTAGAAAATTCTTCTTTATCGATATTAAACCATTCCGAAAGGAATTCCTTAATATAATACCTGCTTGTATGGAGCTGGTCACCGACCGCATATATTTCCGTTCTGTTACATGTTGAAATAATAATATTTTCCAAGATGCTTTTTTTATTTTTAAGAGCTTTCATTGCCTCGGCAAGTTCGGCTTCGTTAAACGATAGTTTTTCCCGAATTTCTACAGGGGCAGTTTTGTAATTTATACCAACCGCTAGAATATGCATCCTTTTGTTTTGCACCCCCAAAATTTTTCATGTAAATTTATTATACCATGTACTAAAATGGATTCACGCAAATAATATGAACAGTTTATGAAAACGTATGCTACCATGAAAAGACAGCCAAAACGCCTGAATGCTACAAAAGGTGTCTAAGCGGGATTTGTAAGTTACATACATATTTCGACATTGTGTACAAAAGTACCATATCAAAAATGGCAAAAAACTTCAAGTAATCGAACTGCATAGGAGGATAAAATGAAAACGCATCGTATTTTCCCAGGAATCGTTTTAATCGGTTTCGGGCTCTATTTTTTTCTTGAACATTCCCAAATCGAAATCTTTCCAGGCTTTTTCAGCTGGCCCACTTTATTATGTATAGTTGGTGCCGCCTTCCTGATTCAGGCATATAGCGGTAATGACCATGAGTCCATCCTGCCAGGCGTCATCTTACTGGGATTCGGTTCTCACTTCCACATCGCCGAGAACCTGGAGATTTGGCCGGATAATATAGGTATCTTTATTTTAATCATCTCACTGGGATTTATTCTCCGGGCACGTAAAACAAATTCTGGAATGTTTCACGGGATGGTAATATTCATCGTCTCGATCACATTCTTATTCTATGATAAAATCACAACGTCTTTCGGGATTGTTGAAACAAGCACCGCGAACATCGAAAGGTTTTGGCCATTTGCCTTGATGGCGATCGGCATTTATTTTCTGGTTCGAAAAAAGTGAAAATTACCGATTCCATAATAAAAGGGTATTCCAGATGCGGAATACCCTTTTCTTTTACATATATTTCTTAAGGACGCCCCATGCTTGTTCCTTACCTTCGCCTGTTTCACCAGAGAATAGAAGCAATTCATCTTCTTTTTCCATATTTAACGTTTGGCGCGTGATTTTCAAGTGTTTCTGCCATTTGCCTTTTGGAATTTTATCCGCTTTGGTGGCAATGACAATCCGGGGCAAGTCATAATGCTTCAGGAATTCATACATTGCGATATCATCCTTTGTCGGCGGATGACGCAAATCGACGATCAGAAGCGCAGCGCGGAGCTGGTCACGGGAAGTGAAGTACGTTTCGATCATCTTCCCCCAAGCATCACGCTCCGTCTTGGAAACTTTTGCATAACCATAACCCGGTACATCCACAAAATGGAGTGCTTCATTTATGATATAAAAATTCAAGGTCTGCGTCTTACCCGGTTTAGAGGATGTTCGCGCCAAGTTTTTTCGATTGATCATTTTGTTGATGAAACTGGATTTCCCAACGTTGGAACGGCCTGCCAAGGCAAATTCCGGTATTGGAGTATTGGGATATTGTTCAGGCTTCACGGCACTGATGACAATATCTGAACTCGTTACTTTCATTCGTTCACACCTACCAATGCATGCTCAAGGACTTCATCGACGTGTGAAACTGGAACAAAAGTTAATGCTTTACGGACACTTTCCGGGATATCATCAATATCCTTTTCGTTATTTTGCGGGATGATGATTTTCGTAAGTCCTGCGCGATGGGCCGCTAAAGATTTTTCTTTAAGCCCGCCGATCGGAAGAACCCGTCCGCGTAATGTAATTTCGCCTGTCATGCCTACCTCTTTTCTGATCGGCCTATTTGTAAGGGCCGATATTAACGCTGTTGCAATCGTGATCCCTGCAGAAGGGCCATCTTTTGGGACCGCGCCTTCGGGGACATGAATATGAATATCATATTTTTCATGGAAGTTCGCATCAATCTGAAGCTTCTCGGTTTTTGAACGGACAAAACTGAAAGCGGCCTGGGCTGACTCTTTCATTACATCGCCAAGCTTTCCTGTCAGGATCAGCTTGCCTTTACCTGGTGATAAGGAAACCTCGATTTGCAGTGTATCGCCACCTACCGACGTGTATGCTAAACCATTAGCTACACCGACTTGGTTCTCGACTTCCGCCTGTCCATAATGGAACATGGTTTTCCCTAAAAACTCCTCGACATTCTTTTCAGAAATGACGACCCGCTTTTTATCTCCGGACACGATGATTTTTGCAGTCTTCCGACAGATGCCTGCAAGCTGTCGATCCAGACTCCGAACACCCGCTTCCCGAGTATAGTAACGGATGATTTTTGTAAGAGCTTCCTCACGGATTTGCAGTTGTGTCTTCAATAAGCCATGGTTTTCAAGCTGTCTAGGCAGCAAGTGATCCTTGGCTATATGAAGTTTCTCTATCTCAGTATAACCTGCAATCGAAATGATTTCCATACGATCTCGAAGCGGGCCGGGAATCGACCCCAAATTATTCGCCGTTGCGACGAACATGACTTTAGAAAGATTGTAGGTTTCTTCAATATAATGATCACTGAAATTATGATTTTGCTCTGGATCGAGCACCTCCAGCATCGCTGCAGATGGGTCTCCCCTAAAGTCATTGGACATTTTATCCACTTCGTCCAGTAAAAAGACCGGATTGATCGTTCCAGCTTTTTTCATGCCTTGAATGATCCGTCCCGGCATCGCCCCTACATATGTGCGGCGATGTCCGCGGATTTCTGATTCATCGCGCACCCCACCTAAAGAAATACGGACGAAATTCCTATTCAGGGATGAAGCGATCGATTTAGCCAAGCTGGTTTTCCCGACCCCTGGCGGTCCCACCAAGCAAAGGATCGGTCCCTTCAATGATTTGGTCAATTGCTGTACGGCCAAATACTCTAGCACTCGCTCCTTCACCTTTTCCAAACCATGGTGGTCTCGGTTCAGGATTTTTTCGGCTTTATGAATATTCAAGTCATCTTTGGTCGCTTTGGTCCAAGGAAGAGAGATCACCCATTCGATATAATTGCGGATGACAGAACTCTCGGCTGAACTCGAAGGAACTTTTTCATAACGGTCCAATTCCTTTAATGCCGTTTCTTTGATATGCTCAGGCATATCCGCTTCTTCTATCTTTTCGTTTAGGACCTCAATTTCCCCTGTTTTTCCTTCTTTATCGCCCAATTCCTTTTGGATCGCTTTCATTTGTTCTCGTAAATAATATTCCTTTTGAGTCCGTTCCATCGATCGCTTAACACGCTGGCCGATCTTTTTCTCGAGAAAAAGAACTTCTTTCTCGTTATTGATGATCTCGATTACACGGCTTAGACGCTTTTTCATATCAATGGTCTCAAGCACTTCTTGCTTCTCCTTCAATTTCAAAGGCAAATGGGAAGCGATTATATCCGCTAATCGCCCAGGCTCTTCAATATCCGAAGTGGACGAAAACGTTTCACCGGTTATTTTCTTGGACATTTTTATGTATTGTTCAAAATAATCCAGTAGAGTGCGCATTAATGCTTGATGTTCAGCATCCTTTTCATCACTGTCTTCATATATTTTAATCTTGGCACCATAATGTGTCTCATAATCGTAAAATTCAATGACTTCTGCGCGGTTCAACCCTTCCACCAACACCCGGATTGTACCATTCGGAAGCTTCAACATCTGTTTTACCTTTGTTAAAGTTCCCATTGTAAATAAATCTTCTTCACCTGGTTCGTCCAACGAAACATCTTGTTGTGTCGTCAAAAATATAAGATGGTCTTCCACCATTGCTTTCTCAAGGGCTTGTACCGATTTATCTCGGCCTACATCTAAATGAAGTACCATCGTTGGATATACAAGCAGTCCTCTAAGCGGCAGGAGGGGGACGATGAT
Organism: Peribacillus sp. NPDC096622; assembly: GCF_044762665.1. Lineage (NCBI taxonomy): Bacteria > Bacillati > Bacillota > Bacilli > Caryophanales > Bacillaceae > Peribacillus > Peribacillus sp. NPDC096622. Next base: position 393,928 of record NZ_JBIWES010000001.1, read on the forward strand.
TTCTTTATCAGTCATTTCCTGACACCTCCATCTAATTAGTATCGTCGTTGTAAACTATTTACCCATGTTCTCAACCTTTTAACAATTCTATCCTATTTATATAGAAGTGTCTATTCGTTTACCTTAACACGTTTCGACTGCTATTATTATCTCCAATATTAGATAAAAAAGCACGTCGGAATGCGTGTTTATTTTTACGTCAGGATTGTCGGGAACGCCAGTATGGTCCTTAAAATGCCCCGGTTCAGTTTTTAGCCGGGGCATTTCCTTTATACACTTTCTTTTTTTGATAGGTCCAAGGTTGTAAGGATTTGTTCCGACATCAATTCTTTCTTCAGTGCCTGATCCAGCACTTCTTTCACATTCGAAACCGGAATGATTTCTATATCCTTGATTTCAGATAGAAGCGGCTGCATGTTTTCGGCTGGGATGATTACTTTCTTAGCCCCGGCAAGTTTTGCCGCTTTGATTTTCGGAATGACACCGCCGATCGGTTTAACCCCGCCATGAATGCTTATTTCCCCAGTCATCGCCACGGTATGGTCAACAGGGATTTTATATATGGCCGAGTATATGCCTGTAGCCATTGCAATTCCTGCAGAAGGGCCATCCACTGGACTTCCGCCCGGAAAGTTCACATGGATATCGAATTGATCGGCAGGCACTCCCATCGATCGTAAAACCGTAATGACATTTTCAATCGAGCCTTTCGCCATACTCTTACGGCGAACCGATTTGCCACTCCCGCCGCCAATACTTTCCTCCTCAACGATACCGGTAATGTTTATCGAACCTTTTTCATCAGAGGCGGCCATGACCGTAACCTCGATTTCCAGCAATGCCCCGGAGTTTGGTCCATAGACTGCAAGGCCGTTAACAAGGCCTATTTTTGAATTCGATTCTATTTTCCTGTCCATTCTTTGGGTCAGCTGGCTGCTATGGGCCATCCAATCTATATCTTCTTCCCTGATAAAAGTCCTGTTTTCATTAATTGATATTCCTGCAAGGGTCTGAATCATGTTGACCGCTTCCCTGCCATTTCGGGCATAATCCGAAATCGATTGCAAGCCTTTTTCACTGATGGTGATCCCCACTTTATCTGAGGCATTCTTAGCCACGGTGATTATTTCTTCCCGGTCAAGTTCACGGAAAAACACTTCTATGCATCTTGAACGTATCGCAGGCGCTATTTCATTTGGCGTTCTTGTAGTGGCTCCAATCAACCTAAAGTCTGCCGGCAGTCCATTTTTAAAAATATCATGGATGTGAGTGGGAATATTTTGATTTTCCTCTTGATAATAAGCACTTTCCAGAAAGACCTTACGATCCTCCAATACCTTTAACAGTTTATTCATCTGTATGGGATGAAGCTCCCCTATTTCATCTATGAACAGCACGCCTCCATGAGCATTGCTGACTGCACCCTGCTTTGGCTGCGGAATGCCGGCCTGTCCCATTGCCCCGGCACCTTGGTAAATTGGATCGTGCACAGAACCAATGAGCGGATCGGCAATCCCTCGTTCATCGAACCTGGCTGTGGTGGCGTCCAATTCGACGAAAACAGCTGAATTCTTAAAAGGGGACTTGCCATTTTTCTTCGCCTCTTCCAAAACAAGTCTGGCAGCCGCGGTTTTCCCTACCCCAGGAGGACCGTAAATTATCACATGCTGGGGATTCGGCCCACATAAAGCAGCTTTTAAAGATTTAATCCCATCTTCTTGACCGATTATTTCATTAAATGTGCTTGGTCTAACTTTTTCTGCCAATGGCTCTGTTAACGAAATCGATCTCATCTTCCGTAATTGGTCCATCTCCTTACGTGAATCACGGTCAATGGAAACTTTTTGTGTCCGCTGGCCTTTCAATAAGTTCAAAAAATACAATCCAATAATAATCCCAAAAAACAGCTGGATAAACAACGCCAATCCTGTCCAATTCATCGTATTCCCTCCTGCACTCTCCTAGTTTGTCATTTCTGTTAGTATCTCCTTTGGAAGGGCGAAATTATCCAAGAAATTCGTGTTGAAAAATTGGCGTTTTTATCCTGAGTAACAACAATTTGAGAAAAAAGACAAAGAAAAAGACTGCCAGATGAACTGGCAGTCTTTCTTTTCCTTATAAATCAAGCAGATGTTTTCTTTTCCTGTCCTTTGACGGTTGTACCGTCTTTAAGGACGAGCTTTGGAGATTCATTTTTCGAAATCGTGCTGCCTGTGATTACACATTTTGCAACATCATCACGTGAAGGCAGATCGAACATCACTTCAAGAATGATGCCTTCGATGATGGATCGCAGACCACGTGCACCAGTTTTGCGTTCAATTGCCTTTTTAGCAATTTCACTTAGCGCTTCCTGTTCGAATTCCAATTCAACATCGTCAAGCTCAAGTAGTTTTTGATATTGTTTAACAAGGGCATTTTTCGGTTGTGTAAGGATTTCAATCAAAGCAGCTTCATCCAATTGCTCAAGAGTCGCAATTACCGGAAGACGTCCGATGAATTCCGGAATTAATCCGAAACGAAGCAAGTCTTCAGGAAGGACTTTGGAAAGCAATTCTTTTTCTGCAACATCATCCTTTTTCACGTCAGAGCCAAAGCCAATGACTTTTTGACCAAGACGGCGTTTGATGATCGGTTCGATGCCATCAAAGGCACCGCCGCAGATGAACAAAATATTGGTCGTATCGATTTGGATGAATTCCTGATGTGGATGTTTACGTCCACCTTGAGGCGGAACGCTCGCAACCGTTCCTTCAAGGATTTTCAATAAAGCTTGTTGCACACCTTCACCAGACACGTCACGTGTAATAGAAGGATTTTCCGATTTACGGGCAACTTTATCGATTTCATCAATGTAAATGATGCCTTTTTCCGCTTTTTCCACATCGTAATCAGCTGCTTGGATTAATTTTAGAAGGATGTTTTCAACATCTTCCCCAACATATCCAGCTTCCGTCAATGAAGTGGCATCAGCAATGGCAAAAGGAACATTCAGTAATCGTGCCAATGTTTGCGCAAGAAGGGTTTTCCCGCTTCCCGTCGGTCCGATTAGGGCGATGTTACTTTTAGAAAGTTCAACATCGTCGACTTTGCTATTGGAATTGATACGTTTATAATGGTTATAAACAGCGACAGCCAAAGATTTCTTCGCCTGTTCTTGTCCAATCACATATTCGTCAAGAATTTCTCGGATTTCCATAGGTTTAGGAACATCTCTGAATTCTACTTCTTCATCAGTTCCAAGCTCTTCTTCGACGATCTCCGTACAAAGTTCTATACACTCGTCACAAATATAGACACCTGGACCAGCAACCAGTTTACGGACTTGTTCTTGTGTTTTACCGCAAAAAGAACATTTTAACTGTCCTTTTTCATCATTAAATTTAAACATGTACGTTCACCCCTTTAAATACTCTTCCAACTCTATTACATAGCGGGTACCTAATCGTAAAGAAAAAACTAGGCACACATCTGCTTAAACATTCCAAAATCCCTAGTATGTTTTGCATTTTATCATGTTCTTGGAAGTTTAGTAACAAAAATGCTCACGGTCCGAGTTGTTAAATAAGTACAATAATCAATCAATATGTATTTGCCCTTTACCAGCATGCCCAAAACTTTGGATTTTTAAAAGCAGGATTTGCTGTATAAATATGTATATGCGGTATTAGAACTAATCTACACCGAAATCCCAAAAAAATCAATCAGGAAATAACCGATATTTAAAATTTACACGAATTCTCAATATGTATAAAACAAGGCACGATTACTCGCGCCTTGTTTTTTTAAAGGTAATATTTTAATCTACTTATTTATAAAAATTATTTTGCGTCAACTGTTTTGCTGTTTTCTACCAAGAAGTCAATCGCTTTCTTAATTTTAAGATCGCCTTTGATTCCTTCTAAGTTTCCAAGAGCTTGTTTGATCGCGTCAACTTCCATATTGTACATAGTAGCCATTTGTGCAAGTTCAGCTTCTACATCTTCGTCAGTCGCTTCAAGTTTTTCAACTTCTGCGATTGCTTCAAGAGTTAGGCTCGTACGAACTTGCCCTTCAGCTTCTTCTTTCATTTGCGCTTTTAAAGCTTCTTCGTCTTGACCTGAGAATTGGTAGTAAAGTTCCAAATTAAGGCCTTGAGATTGAATGCGTTGAGAGAACTCATTCATCATGCGGTCAACTTCGTTTGAAATCATTGCTTCAGGAACGTCTATTTCTGCACCTTCAACAGCTTTACCAATTACAGTGTTTTGAATGAAGTTTTCTTCTTCATGTTTTTTGTCATGCTCTAATTTATGTTTTGTTTTTTCTTTAAGTTCAGCCAAAGTTTCCACTTCGTCGTCGACATCTTTCGCGAACTCATCATCCAACTCAGGAAGTTGTTTTGTTTTGATTTCGTGAATTTTCACTTTGAATACTGCTGGTTTACCTGCAAGTTCAGCAGCGTGGTATTCTTCAGGGAATGTAACTTCGATATCTTTTTCAGCGCCAGTTTCAAGACCGACAAGTTGCTCTTCGAATCCTGGAATGAAAGAGTTTGAACCGATTTCCAATGAATGGTTTTCTGAAGCTCCGCCTTCGAATGCTTCACCATCAACGAATCCTTCAAAGTCAAGAACGACCGTATCGCCTTCAGCAACTTGTCCTTCTTCTTTAACGACAAGCTCAGCTTGACGCTCCTGCAAAGTTTTCAATTCGTTTTCAACATCTTCGTCAGTTACTTCAGTATTGAATTTTTCAACTTCAACACCTTTGTAATCTCCCAATTTAACTTCAGGCTTAACTGTTACAGTCGCAGTGAAGATCAGGTTTTCGCCTTTTTCCATTTTCTCGATGTCGATTTCTGGACGATCTACAGGCTGAATTCCAGCTTCTTCGACAGCATTTGCATAAGCATCTGGAAGAATGATATCAAGCGCATCTTGGTAAAGTGATTCTACGCCGAATTTCTTTTCGAACATTTGACGTGGCATTTTACCTTTACGGAAGCCAGGTACATTTACTTGTTTCACTACTTTTTTGAAAGCTGCGTCTAAACCTTCGTTTACTTTTGCAGCGTCAACTTCAATTGTTAGTACGCCTTGATTACCTTCTTGTTTTTCCCATTTTACAGACATGTGTTTCCCTCCAAAAATCTATATACTTCAATAATAAGCATTGGATGATTATGCTTTGCAAGTGTTAACAAGTCATCCTTCAAATATACCCCCAAAATATTGGGGAAATCGTCAAAATTAGACGATTATACATTACAACCACTACATTATACCACAGGATTAATCTGTTACAACAGCAATAGCTTAAATAATAGGATAAGAAATTTCTTCAATTTCTTTTATATAGGAAAGAATATCCGCAACGCTTTCCTCATCAGCAAGGTAAAGGCCCGCTAAGTCCCTCACGAAAACTTCCCCGGTCATGTATTCTTCCGCCAAGGCATGGTAGGCAGCTGCCCATGCAGGCAAGCTTTCAGATCCTGGTTCAAAAGGGAACAATAAAAAAGAATGACGTTCAATCAAACTATGGACCATTTCAAATAAGCTCGGATTATCCTGACTGATTTCCTCTTCGGTCAGTCCGGTTACCTTCTTATAGAAGTCCGTCTCCTTCAAACTTTTCAATTCCTTTGGGGTGACCGACTTCGATTGATTGAATTTCCTCACCGTCAATTCCTGTTTATACTCCTGGTCGATAAGGATGTTAAGGAGCATCGTTTTAAAGAAAGGATGTCCCTCATCTTTTTGTAGAAATTCTTCGATTTGAGGGATAAATGGTCGAATATTGATATTCGTGAGTTTTGAAATGACCATGAGCATCTCACTATCCGTTTTCCCTTCAAAAAGTTCATCCTCCTGCATTTCCTCTGAAAGCTGTTGATTTTGCCTTTCCTTCTCCTCTTTTTTATCCTCAAGGGCCCTTTTGCTGAACTGAAGCATCTTTTCGAAATGTTCCTCTTTATCAAAGGGAATTTGGCTTTCTTCAAATAGCAGTTCGATCGTCGTGACCATTTCCTGATGCTCGCCTAATTGCAGCAGTACCATCAAATAAATATTGATCAGTTGAAAATAGTCGCCGATGCCTTTATTCAGCATCTCTATACACAACTCTTTTGACTCCTGGTAATACTCAAGTTCAACTAGTGAGACCACTAGCCCCATGCAAACTTCATCATTTTCGGGCTCATACTCCCTAGCTTGGCTGAAGAGCTGTGCAGCCGCTTTAAAGTTCCTGTTACCAAGCTCATCCAGTCCTTTTACAATCAGCCTTTCACCGAGATTTGGAAAGGCGATAATCTTTGTTTCTCCGGCCTTCTTTTGGTTGTTTTCATCATCCATCCTATTTTCCGCCTCACCGTTCGCTTTTTGAGAAACAGTTTAGCATGTAATAGCTGGAAACACAAAAATTTATATGGCGGATGCACGTCTTTCCTTCTTTTTCCGATAAAAAAAATCCCGCATCCTTTCAAATAAGAAAGGAAAACGGGAAATGACTTTTTTCTATTAAATACTCGATACAGCCTTTTTTTGAGATTCATAGGCTGAAATCTCTTTATCATATTGAAGCGTTATCGAAATTTCATCCCAGCCTTTGATGAGCATTTCCTTCCAATATGGATGAATTTCAAAGCTCGTTTCAAACCCTTGACCATCTTTCAATGTCTGATTGGGAAGGTCGATCGTCAACTCATAATCAGGTGCCGACACCCTCTCCATTAAATAGTTTACTTCAGTCTGGGTCAAAGCGATGGGGACCATGCCATTTTTCATGCAATTACTTTTAAAGATATCAGCATAAGACGGAGCGATGATGATATCGAATCCGTAGTCTTTCAATGACCAAGGGGCATGCTCACGTGATGAACCGCAGCCAAAATTTTCACCTGCTATTAATATGGACGTGTTTTGATTATGGGGCTGATTCAATTCAAAATCAGGACGTTCCTTTCCATTTTCATCAAAACGCCAGTTATAGAATAAAAATTCGCCAAATCCGCTTCGCTCAATCCTTTTTAAAAATTGCTTTGGAATGATTTGGTCCGTATCCACGTTTTTACGGTCAAGTGCCGCCGCTCTTCCTTTATATATAGTAATGGGTTCCATACTCTGCACCTCCGGTTAATTCGTATTCTTATTGGACTTGTTCAGTTCTTTTCAAATTCCTGATATCGACAAATTTCCCATGAATGGCGGCCGCGGCAGCCATAGCCGGACTAACCAGGTGTGTTCTTGCTCCAGCTCCTTGCCTGCCTTCAAAGTTCCGATTGCTTGTGGAGGCACAATGCTCGCCGGCCGGAACCACGTCAGGGTTCATGCTCAGGCACATGCTGCAGCCCGATTCGCGCCATTCAAAGCCCGCAGATTTGAAAATCTCATCCAACCCTTCATCTTCCGCTTGCCTTTTAACGCTTTGTGAACCGGGTACGACCATCGCCCGAACCCCTTTTTGAACAGTTTGGCCTTCGATCATTTCTGCGGCTTGCCGTAAGTCCTCAATGCGTGAATTGGTACACGATCCTATGAATACATGTTGTACGGGAATTTCCGTGATCGGCATGCCTTCCTCAAGACCCATATACTCAATGGCTCGATTCAGTTCCTTAGGATCCATGATTTCCTCTGCGAAGGTAGGTACTTTTCCGTCCACGCCACTAGCCATTCCAGGATTCGTCCCCCAGCTGACCATTGGTGAAATCAGGCTGCCATCGAGAATGATTTCTTGGTCATATACAGCATCCTCATCGCTGGAAAGTGACTTCCAGTCCTGAACACATCGCTCGAACTCTTCTCCTTTCGGCAAATATTTACGACCTTTCAAGTAAGAGAACGTTGTTTCATCAGGAGCTACCAGACCGGCTCTTGCCCCGCCTTCGATCGACATATTGCAAACCGTCATTCTTTCTTCCATTGACATATCCCGGAAAACTTCCCCGCAATACTCAATGATATGTCCAGTTCCGAAATCGACGCCGAATTTAGAAATCACATATAATATGACATCTTTCGCCATCACGCCATGACCAAGCTTGCCATTAACCTCAAGCTTTAATGTTTTGGGTTTTGTTTGCCATAGGGTTTGTGTGGCCAAAACATGCTCGACCTCACTCGTACCGATTCCAAATGCTATCGAGCCAAACGCACCATGTGTAGACGTATGACTGTCTCCGCAGACAATCGTCATCCCTGGCTGTGTAAGCCCTAATTCCGGCCCGATAACGTGAACGATACCTTGATCCGGGCTGTCTAAATCAGCAAGGCGGATACCGAACTCCTTACAGTTTTGCTCAAGCGCTTCTAGTTGTTTCCTTGCAATATCATCCTCGATGAAATAGCGATTAACCGTTGGCACATTATGATCCATTGTCGCGAAAGTACGATCGGGTCTCCTGACTTTGCGTCCTTTTAATCTCAATCCTTCAAATGCTTGCGGAGAGGTCACTTCATGAATATATTGAAGGTCTATATAAATTAAATCCGGTTTATTCTCTTCTTCATTTACAATATGGCGATCCCATATTTTCTCTATTATCGACTTTCCCATCACTATCCCACCTCGATCAATCTTGTATTTTTTTAAAAAACACGGCCTAATGTTAGGCCGTGAAAGAAGTTTATGCGTAAGCTCCCATGATGTTGGAAATGGCTTCCTGGTCTAAAAGATTTGCTTTTATTTCTGCAATCATCTCTGAGGTAGACGTAATGGTTGGTTGGCCATTTGCGATATCGCCTGTTCTCAAGCCATATTCAAGGACCGTTTCCACCGCCTGCTCAACTGCTTTCGCCTCATCTTCCAAACCAAAGGATAGACGCAGCAAGGAAGCCGCTGATAAAATCGTCCCAATCGGATTTGCCAGGTTTTTGCCCGCAATATCCGGGGCAGAGCCATGAATCGGTTCATATAGATTAGGCCCATTTGTTGATATGGAGGCGGAAGGAAGCATTCCAAGCGAGCCAGTCAATACCGACGCTTCATCGCTTAAAATATCACCGAACATATTCTCCGTCACGATAATATCAAATTGTTTCGGGTTTTTGATCAATTGCATGGCTGCATTATCGACAAGCATATGTTCAAGGATTACATCCGGATAGTCCTTGGCAATTTCTTCAGCCGTCTCACGCCACATCCTGCTGGATTCAAGAACATTCGCTTTATCCACGGATGTTACTTTTTTCTTGCGATCCGATGCTAATGAAAAAGCAAGTTCGATGATGCGCTTCATTTCGCTTTTCTGATAGAAAAGTGTATCGACGACCGCCTCTTTCCCTTCTTTTTCAACGCGCTCACTTGGCTTTCCGAAATAAAGGCCGCCAGTTAGTTCCCTGACAATCACGAAATCCACATCTTCAATGAATTCCTTTTTAAGAGGAGAAGATTCCGACAAGCTGGAATAATAGCTGATTGGACGGATGTTAGCATAAAGATTCAAATCTTTTCGGATTTTCAACAAACCTCGTTCCGGTCTTAGGTGCGCAGGCTGGTCATCCCACTTAGGTCCTCCAACGGCCCCCAATAATACCGCATCGCTGTTTTTACAAATCTCCACTGTTTCATCCGGCAGGGGTGAACCTGTGCTATCGATGGCACCTCCGCCAATCTCACCATATTGAAATTCAAAATCGTGTCCATATCTTTGGGCAACGGCTTCGAGGATTTCTACAGCGCCTCTTGTTACTTCTTTCCCGATGCCATCTCCTTGAAGCACCGCAATATTCCTTTTCATCGAAATCTCCCCTTCCTATTGTAATACTGCTTTTTCTTCCAGTTCCTTCATGATGATCACACGGTTCACAGCGTTCAAATACGCTTTGGCGGATGCTTCCAAGACGTCCTGATCAAGACCCCTGCCGCTTGTTTCCACACCGTTATAATCAATTTTCACAAAAACCTGAGCGAGGGCATCCATTCCGCCACCCACCGATTGAATACGATAGTCCAGCAAGTTGATCTCGCTGCCCAAACATCTTTCAAGCGTGTTATATAGGGCTTCTACACTTCCTGCACCAGTAGCCGCTTCCTGGATCTCTTCATTATCGCCTTTTTTCAGTGTGACCGTCGCAGTCGCCGTCTGATGGGTACCATGGGAAATCTGTAAGGAAATCATGTCATAGAAACTGATATCCGTCGCTTTCTCTTCAAGCACCAGCGCAACGATATCTTCATCCGTCATGGTCTTTTTATTATCGGCCAATTCCTTGAATTGGACGAATAATGAGTTCATTTCCTCATCCGTTACCGTAAAATTCAACTCTTGTAATCTTTCTTTGAAAGCATGGCGTCCTGAATGCTTTCCTAAAACGAGTGAATTGGACGAAACCCCGACGAGTTCAGGTGATATGATTTCATATGTCGTTTTTTCTTTTAACACGCCATCCTGGTGAATGCCGGATTCATGTGCGTATGCATTGGCACCAATAATGGCTTTATTAGCAGGAACTTGCATTCCCGTAAGGCGGCTGACCAAATCACTGGTCCTTTTAATTTCATTCAATACGAGACCCGTTTCCGCTTGATAGAAATCTTTGCGGATGTAGAGTGCCATGGCCACTTCTTCAAGTGCCACGTTTCCGGCACGTTCACCAATTCCGTTGATTGTGCCTTCGACTTGCGTAGCCCCGCCTTCGATGGCAGCCAATGAATTGGCCGTCGCCATTCCAAGATCGTCATGGCAGTGTGCGGATAAACTAACTTTATCAATAGAAGGAACATGCTCACGAAGGTATCTGAAAATGTTTCCGTACTCGATTGGAGCTGCATACCCTACAGTATCCGGGATGTTAATGACCTTGGCACCAGCTTGAATGACCGCTTCAACGATTTCAGCCAAATAGTCAAGTTCTGTACGGCTTGCATCTTCTGCAGACCATTGTACGATCGGAAAACGCGCTGCTCCGTACTTAACCATTTCAACCGACCTTTCAATCACTTGCTGCTTCGACATTTTCAACTTATATTCACGATGAATGGGCGAAGTGGCAATGAACGTATGCAATCTTGGTTCTGCACCGCCCCTTAATGAATCCCAAGCTGCATCGATATCCCCTTTTACAGCACGCGCCAGCCCTGTGACAGAGCTGTTTTTGATTTTGCGCGCGATTTCCTGTACGGAGTTGAAATCCCCTTTGGATGCTGCCGGAAAACCGGCTTCGATTATATCAACACCCAATCTTTCAAGCTGATAAGCAATTTCAAGTTTTTCGGTAAAATTCAAATTTACACCGGCGGATTGCTCCCCATCTCGAAGTGTAGTTTCAAATATATTAATTTTTCGCAACGGCTACCACTTCTTTCTCTTTTTGTTGAGGTTTTACGAATGGCATCATTTTTCTTAATTCACGGCCAACCACTTCGATTTGATGTTGGTTTTCACGATTATTGATAGCATTGAAGACCGGACGATTCGCTTGATTTTCCAAGATCCATCCTTTAGCGAACTCACCGTCTTGGATGTCTTTCAAGATCGCTTTCATTGCCTCTTTCGTAGTTTCCGTCACGACGCGTGGTCCAGAAACGAAATCTCCCCATTGAGCCGTGTCAGAAATGGAATAGCGCATGTTTTCCATACCGCCTTCATACATAAGGTCGATGATTAATTTAAGTTCATGCAAACACTCGAAATATGCTACTTCCGGTTGATATCCAGCTTCTGTCAAGGTTTCGAATCCAGCTTTCACAAGGGCAGTCAATCCGCCACAAAGTACAGCTTGCTCTCCAAATAGATCCGTTTCCGTTTCTTCCTGGAAAGTAGTTTCCAAACCGCCAGCTCTTAAAGAACCGATTCCCCGAGCGTACGCAAGTGCCAATTCTCTTGCTTCACCCGTAACATTTTGGTAGATGGCGAACAATGCCGGCACCCCTGCACCTTGTTCATATGTACGGCGTACAAGATGTCCCGGACCTTTTGGAGCGACTAATAATACATCCACGTCTGCCGGCGGAACGATTTGATTGAAATGGACGTTGAATCCGTGTGCGAACATTAACGCTTGACCTGCACGCAATACCGGTTTGATTTCTTCTTGGTATACTTTCGGCTGAGTTTCATCCGGTAATAGGTTCATGATCACGTCTGCCTGTTCAGCTGCTTCTTTCACTGTGTAAACATTAAAGCCGTCTTCCACCGCTTTATCGAAGGATTTACCTTTCCTGATTCCGATGATTACATCTACACCGCTGTCACGTAGGTTTTGTGCGTGTGCGTGTCCTTGTGAACCATATCCGATTACCGCTACCTTTTTATTGTTGAAGAAATTCTCGTTTGCTTCTGCGTTATAATATACTTTTGCCATAATAATTACATCTCCCTTTTCATCATTGTTTTTTTGTTTTGGTTTTTTTATACGATTGTCGCACTCTTAGCGTGTGCAATTTGCATTCCACGCGGGATGGCGGCAGTCCCTGTCCTTGCCAATTCCTTGATGCCATATGGCTTGATCAGTTCAATGAAGGCTTCGATTTTATCCGATTCCCCTGTGATTTGAACTGTCAGGCTATCTTTGCTGACATCAATAACTGAAGCTCGGAAGGGTTCGATGACTGAATAAATCTCGGCTCGGGTTTGCGTAGTCACCATTATTTTAATGAGTGCAAGTTCCCTCGCCACAATCGATTGATTCGTAATATCATATACTTTCAAAACATCGATCTGCTTATTCAATTGCTTGGTGATCTGTTCAATGACAGCTTCGTCATCAACATCGACCACGAAGGTCATCCTTGAAATGCCATCCTGTTCGGAAGGTCCGACAGTCATGCCTTCAATGTTATAATTTCTTTTCGTGAACAGGTTCGTAATCCGATTCAGGACGCCTGGCCGGTTGTTCACGGTGAGGCTAAGAATTCCCTTCATTGATTAAACTCCTTCCATTTCATCTAGCCCTTTTCCTTGTGCTACCATCGGAAAGACATTTTCATTTTGTTTTACGCGGAAATCAATCAGCACTGGACCATCGGTCTTTAACGCTACATCCAGGCAGTTGCTTGCTTCTTCCTCCGTCGTCACCTTGTATCCCGGAATTCCATAAGCATCGGCCAATTTCACGAAATCCGGATGCGATTGAAAAATACTGTGTGAGAAACGGTTTTCATGAAAGAGTTCCTGCCACTGCCTTACCATCCCTAGCGCACCGTTGTTGACGATGATGATTTTGATTGGCAGATTCATTTCGGCAATGACTGAAAGTTCCTGCAGGCACATCTGGAATCCGCCATCCCCCGATATGGAAAGCACCGTCGCTTTCGGATTCGCCAGTTGCGCTCCGAGAGCCGATGGTAAGCCAAAGCCCATCGTCCCCAATCCGCCGGAAGTGACCCATGAATCCGGTTTGTTAAATGGATAGTATTGAGCTGCCCACATTTGATGCTGTCCAACATCCGTCGTAACAATGGCCTCCCCATTCGTTTTTTCATGAAGCATCTGGATGACCCGCTGAGGTTTCAGAACGCCTTCTTCATGGGTATAACGCAATGGGAACTTTTCATTCCATGCAGTCAGCTGTGTAGTCCATTCATCAATTTCCGGTTTCTTGCCATTTTGCGCAATCAACTCCGAGAGTGCTTCCTTGGCACTTCCGACGACTGGAATTTTTGTCGGCACATTTTTACCGATTTCCGCTGGATCAATATCGATATGGGCAACCGTTGCGTGCTGTGCGAATTTCGCTAGATTCCCAGTCAAACGATCATCGAACCTTGCACCGATATTGATTAATAGATCACATTTCGCTAACGCCATGTTTGCTGCATAGCAGCCATGCATACCACCCATTCCGATAAAGAGAGGATGTTCCGCCGGAAAGCCCCCAAGACCCAATAAAGTGTGGACGACGGGAATGCCTTGCTGCTCGACATATTCCTTTAATAGATGGGAGGCCTTTGCATGCAGGACACCTGCCCCTGCAAGAATGACCGGTCTTTTCGCCCCGCTTACGGCCTCAACTAGCTTTCTGATCTGTAAGTAATTCGGCTTGGTCGTCGGCTGATAGCCCGGGAGATTCATTTCTGGCTCCTCATCCGTCGCTACACCTTTTATAATGGCCATATCCTTAGGTATATCGATTAATACTGGACCGGGCCGGCCGCTGGAAGCGATATAAAAAGCTTCTTTTATAATGCGCGGAAGGTCTTCCGGCTTCCTTACCTGATAGTTATGTTTTGTGATCGGTGTAGTAATCCCCAGTACATCGGCTTCCTGGAAAGCATCCGAGCCAATTACACTGGTAGCTACCTGACCCGAAATTACCACTAGCGGTAAAGAGTCGATCATCGCATCGGCCAAACCGGTGACGATGTTCGTTGCCCCTGGACCGGATGTGACTATGACCACCCCCGGCTTGCCGGTAATCCTGGCGTATCCTTCCGCTGCATGAATGGCACCCTGTTCGTGCCTTGTCAAAATATGAAAAAGTTCTGAACTGTAAAGCTTGTCATAAATCGGCAATACAGAACCTCCCGGATAACCAAAGATGACTTCAACATTTTCCTTTTTCAATGCATCCAGCAGAAATTCGGCACCACTATAATGTGTCTTTCCACTTTTCCGATCAGCAACAACTGACTTTTGTGTCATTTCGTAAAAAACCTCCTTCGCTTTTCCACTGAATGTTTTCTTAACATTCAGAATTTTCAGCTTTTTATGCATACAAAAAAGCCTTTTCACCCCAAATGTACTTGCACTCGGCAAGTTAAAGGGGTGAAAAGGCTTGATGAGCCACTCCACGGTACCACCCTTTTTCGCATGAAACTCCATGCGCACTTTGAATAGACTACACTATTCTCTGTTTTGGTAACGGGTACTGGTACGCACCCGTTCAGCTCTACTAGTCTGACGTTCAAGCTGAAACTCCAAGGTGAGTTCATCTTTCGGGACAATACCGGCTCTCAGCTACCCGGCTCTCTGTGACTGCCTTTTTAAAAGACTACTTATCCTCTTCAATGCTTTTCGCATTATTCATATTTTTCGAAACGCTTATGTTTGATGTCTTGTATTTGTGATTATCTTACGTGTATTTCAGGTAGTAGTCAACAGGTTTTTTTAAATTTTTTGATAATTCTAAATTGAAAGATTTGTTGTATCCGCTTACATACCTATCATGGCCACATTCTGCAAAAAAAGTTTTTTCAATTTTTAATTTTTAAAAACATCAGATATCCCATTAAAATCATTCATGTGATAACAAACTTCTCCACTGAAATATTCGTAAACTATCCACATGATGCCAGTCACCAGTATCGGATTTCTCAAATAGCGGATCATCCATTTTCCCTTTCAGCTTCATTTTCACTGTTCGCTGACGCCACTCTTGATACAAGATTCGGCCTCCATCCCTTTTGAAGGTCTCTCGTGGATAAACCGCCTGACATTCCAAGATGCACAAAATCACGGAACCATTCAAAATCCCCTCCCCAAACAAATCCCAGGGATTTTGCTATGGCTGCTACACTTGTCCACTTTTCGCCCTCTGTCCATAATGCCCGCTTGCCGCCATCACTAACAATGACAATGACAAAATCAACAGCAAGGCCATAGTTATGCAAGGATTGGCCTCCTCTGGCATAAGTCACGATTGCTTTGATTTATTCGTTCTGCCTCGTTCATACAATTCATTTTGTTCTCGGAAACTTCGATAACCAGCCGTTATTTGAACAAATATCCCCACTTCATAAGCTAATTTCAACACTTCAAGTATCGTCTCGTTCACGACTGGATTCATACCGCTTCCCATATTTCCCTTTGCACGATTCAATAGGGTTTGTAATTTGATGGCCATCCTGGCACCTCCCCTATATTAAATGCGTGCATACGTAGGCGGAAAGGCTTTACTATTATTTTATTGGAGGTGTGAAGATTATCTAAAAAAATGGTAAAGGGCTGAACACAGGCGATATTAATCATCCCCTAAGTCAGCCCTCTGGTTCATTTTGCCAATACATCCTCGTATTCTGCATTTTTTTCAAATTGTTTTTGAACGAACGAACATACCGGAACAATTTTCAGGTTTTCCTCCCTTGCGAATCCTATTACCTTTTCAACAAGGGAATTCCCTACCTTTTGCCCGCGAAGCTTGTCAGAAACGACGGTATGATCGACCGTGATCTCTTCATCACCTGATTTAAAGAATGTAATTTCCGCTAGTTTCTCACCAGATTCTTCGACAAAAAAAGAACTTTCGCCTTTTTTGATATCCACCATCTCGATGACCTCCTTTTAGTTCCTCTTTATCATATCTCACAAAATGGAAAAATAAACAAATATTTAAAACGTGATTGAAATTGAATAAAGTAAAGTACTCCAAGGGTTATAAAATTAGCATTACCCATGTGAAGTTTATTCACAATCTCATGATGGTTTATGATATTTTTTCAAGGAAGTCAAAAGACAAAACTTGATCAATTTTGCCGCTTATATACCCTTTCACCATGGCTAACGTGCTCAACACTGTATTTAATATAATAAAAAGGTTTTAATTATTCCATTTAGTCGACAAAAGGGGTCCGGAAAACGTATCTTTCATTAAATGATGCTCCCGAACCAACGGACCCAAAGTAGCAATACCTTCAACTCCTTAAGTAACGAAGTTGATTGTAGAGGAAGGCGCGAGACTCCTGCGGGAAGCGAGTGCCTGGACCGGAAATCAACGTCCAAATTGTAACCGCCATAAAATTACAGGCAAACTCGTTTTCTTCGAATTTATATACAGTCTGGATGATTCTTTCATAACCTGAAATACAGTGTTTTTCAAGCTTTCGTTTTTTGTTGGCATTAAGTTAATGGAAGAAATCTTTCCGTAATGATGTAAGAATAAGCATATAATAGCAGAAACTAAAAAAACTGCCCTATTTAGGTTAGGACAGTTTTAAATGAAAACAAAATATAAAATGATCATCGATAACAATATGACCATAAAAACAGCGATTAGAATTACGTGCGCACTTGAAGGCTCAAACGTCCCTTCATTGATTTGCCGTTTCTTCTGAAGATAACCGATTGTCGCCAGAACGGTAATCACAAGTCCCAATGCACAAGCAAACATCCCCAGCACGATGCTGATCAAGTCAATCCGGGCATCCCGATGCACACCAATCGTAAAGTGGAGGCTTGTCGCAAGAAAACCAACTCCAACTATTGCAATCACCGTCCTTATCCACGCCAAGAAGGTGCGTTCATTAGCCAGATGCTGCTGGGCATATTTCAATTGGTTTTTCTCCATGTCATCACCTTAATCGAGCGTTTTTATCAAACGTAAAATCAGTCATCTTTTCAGGAGCGAAAAGGCCCTGAACATTGACCCGACAAACATTAGCCCTGCACCGCCGAGCAATAAATATATACATAGAGTTTTATCAATAACATTCAAAGGATAAAGCAAGGCCCCCAGCGCCATGATTGCCCCTATTCCCGTTATGGTCCATCCTATTTTTTTCATTCGCAACTCCTAAGATTAATTATTATTTAGTGAAGGTCCTCCACGGGTTTCCCCCTTTTTCATAGATAGGTCCCCCATTACTAGCTTAAACCATTTAAAAACTTACAACAAGTGAGATCCACCGATTATTTTTCCACAAAAAAAGAGCCACAAATGACTCCCTGTTTTGAACACGCCAAAATTCAGCCGTTCTTTTTATCCTTTTCCATATATTCTTTTATTTTTCTTTCTTCCCACTCAGACCCGAAGTTCCCTTGCGCAAGAATGGTAATTCCATGTATCAGAACACCAATCCCCCACCCTCCAAGGGGATAAAGGAACCACCAATAACCAGGATCCGTCAATAGGTTAATCGCAATCAACATGACATTCACCAATACATACACCATTAGATGAATGTAGAATGCCTTAAGGTTTTCAACCCTTTTTTTCGCCCGTAGATATCCATCGCCATTTTCCATCCCAGCACCTCCTAATCATTAACACTAAAATATATTACCATCCGCTTCCATAATACCTTACTTTTCATAAAGAAATAAGAAAGAAATGCATCAAAGGTAAATCGGCAGCTGGGAATCAAGGAGAATCTCTAAAGGCTACGTACAAGTCAGTTCGATTTCATTCTATTGTATCCCCGTTCTTCGTATGGCTGTATTTTTTCCAGCCACATTTCTTCAAGTTTTTTCAATTCCCGTTTAGCATCAAAAAATCCTGTTTCTTTTGGCTCCAATACCTCCAGTACCTCAAAAGAAAAAGCATCTTTCCCATATTGGTTCCACTCACCTTGCAGCACTTTATTGGTGTTTGTTCCATTTTCCAATTCAAATTGTTTCCCCTTCAACGTCTTTAAATTCCTGGTGCTTCCGATAAAGACTTTATCATTTACCGTATTTCTGATTTGGTATACACCTGCTTCAACTTTCGTTTCTTTATATAATTGCTTCAGTTCTTTTTTACGATCCATCTTTCTTGCCTCCAGTCATCATTTCTTCAGCCAATATTGGCTCCCATCAGGCTTTCTATCCAAGAATCCATATTCTATTAAATACCTTCTCAATAGGACATGATCATGATAAACGGCACCCAATATTTGATTGATTTCTTTTTCTTCGTATCTCCGCTCATTTTCAAAACGGTTCATAATTTCTTGGAGAATGATCAGCCTTTGTTTTTCCTTTGGCGGGAAAGACTTTAATTCATCCTGACTGCCTTTAGGGAAGTATTTTTTCAGCACATTCACCTTTTCATCCTCGGTAACGTTATAACGATCATCGACCATCCTTGCTTTTTGATGAAGCGGGATAAATGCCGGAGCATGTTCATCTTTACCTTTCAGAAGTTCCATCAGAGCTAAAAACAACTTAGCTTGACGCTCTTTCTCTTTCAAAACAAAACGATGGTTCCGAATGGTGGACGGACTGCCAATCCCCATTTCCTCCTGAACCTCAGCATCATTCTTCCCTTGGTAAAAAAGGCGAAGAAGGCGATTTTGATGGTCCGTGAGACCTGTAAGTTTTTTATCGAGATCAATCAAGTATTCAAAAACGGAGCTGTGCGCATGTTCAATATGAATTCGCATATACCTCTTTGCTTCATAAAGAACACCATCTTTCGGGTATACGATCCCCTTTTCAATTGCATTACCACACAACAAACAAACATATTGATTCTCACCTTCGATGTACCCTTGTTTAAGCTCATCCTGAGATGCGCCCCAAAACATTTCAGCGTCCTTCATAAAACAAACACTTCCCTATAAAGTTTACGATATAATAAACATAATATTAATTTGTTTGTATTATGTCAATATTTTTCTGATTTATTTATAATTCCGGCAAAGCATTTGATCTTGATAGTCAGAAGGGGCTTCATATCATACAGCTGTCAGGCGAATTCGACATCAATTAACTGATTCCCAAGGGACTATGGCGATATAGTATAATGAATAATAAGCGTAATTCCCCCAATAATATGCTATATAAGCGTGAAGAAGCCATAGAGGAGGATATATTATTGAAAGATGAAAACGATGCGATTGTTCCACCAATCCATAACACCGATTTACACCAGGCATTACAACATTTATCTGAACAATTCAAGGTATCACTGCCAGAATTACGCGATACGATTGAATTACTTATACAAAATACGATGCAGCTTAGTGAAGAAGATGATAAAAGTTCACCCGTCGAAGAATTAAAGACGGCTATAATCAAAAACCGTGAAACCATTAAAAAAAATCTCCAAACATTAAATAGAATTTGATATAAAAAAAGGCATCCGATTATGGATGCCTTTTTTCTGCGGAGCGAATGAGATTCCTAATATAAATCCTTCGTTAGAGCTCATTAAGTATTAGCTAGGAACAAACTTAAGTATTCCTTCCAGATAAACAATTTGTTCTTTTCGTTTGCATTCCCTCAACTTGATTCTTCCTTCTTTTTCTAATTCCTTGGCCAATCGGACCACTTCAGTTCCATCTTCGGATATTTCGACTGAGAAGAAATTGCCCCGAGTGGAAGTTTGAATGAACTTGAATAGTCTATCTTTATTCATTTAAACATCTCCTTATTTATAACAAGTTCGACATAAAAGATCATCCACCTGCGACAAATATGAAATAAACTTCTTATCGTTATACGAATATTAACGTTTAAACGATGCAAATCAAAAGGCACCTTTCTTCATTCCATTCCAAATTACTTTCGTTAACTTAAACAGTTCAAAAAGAAAAAAAGCCAAAACCTTAGAAGGTTTTGGCTTTTTTAAGTTAGTGTCCCAGGAGAGATTCGAACTCCCGACCGACGCCTTAGAAGGGCGTTGCTCTATCCAGCTGAGCTACTGAGACGTTTATGATATAAGTTGCGGTAAAACTTATGTATTACCTTAACTGTTCCCTTAGGACACTTCTTATTATAGTAGGATATCAAAAGAAAGTCAACGGTTTTTCATAAAAAGTTTTTTTCTTTTTTTATGACCCAGGAAGCGGGGAAAAACGCTTCCTGTTCATTATACATGAAGTCATTCCATTTGATAAGCATTTCTTAGCTCCTCAACGATTTTTCCTTCAAGGTCATAATAGATGATTTCAAGTTCGTCATTTCCGATATCCAAAATGGCATAGGTTTTCTCATTTCGTCCACGCGGCTGACGTATGCTTCCCGGGTTGATGAAGAGCTTGCCGTCAATCAATTCGGAGCCTGCAGCGTGAGAGTGACCAAAGCAAATAATATCCGCCCCTGTCTCTTCACTTTTATAAGCCAGGTTCATCAAGGTCATATTTATGTTATAGAGGTGTCCATGTGTAAGGAAGAAACGCTTGCCTGCGATGTTCTCCACAATGTCATTCGGATATGCCGAATCATAGTCACAATTCCCGCGAACGGCTAAGAACTCCGACATGTAAGGGTCATTTCTTTCCAACTCTGAATCACCGCAATGGATCATGGCTGCCACTTCTTGTTTATGACGGTCGGTTATCATGCTGATTTCATGAGTTAAGCCATGACTGTCACTCATTATTAGCACTTTCATCGTCACATACCTTCTTCCCTTTTTAGAAATAGATCAAGTTTTTCATCTAGAGCCCTCAATGCGTTGGCACGGTGGCTGATTTTGTTTTTTTCCTCTTTTGTTAATTCGGCGTTTGTTTTGCCCTGTTCCTCAACATAAAAGATGGGATCATATCCAAATCCATTCGTTCCTGAAGGCTGTTCCGTAATCAAGCCTTCCATCGTTCCCGATACCGTAATCGTTTCCTGGTTAGGTGACGCGAGTGCCAAGGCGCAATAAAATCTCGCCGTCCTATCCTCTTTTGGCACGCCTTCCAGTTCCCGGAGGACTTTTTCCGTGTTCGCTTCATCACTCTTTGACTCTCCAGCATAGCGCGCAGAATATACGCCCGGACGGCCCTCCAATGCATCTACAATCAATCCGGAATCATCTGCAATGACAAAGTGGCCTAGCTGATGGGCAATGGCCTCTGCCTTCAGGATCGCATTTTCTTCAAAAGTTGTGCCTGTTTCCTCAACATCCGGAGCATCCGGTACATCGAGAAGTGTTTTGACTTCATATCCTTTAGCAGAGAATAAGCTTTCAAACTCCTTGGCTTTCCCTTTATTTTTCGTTGCAATGATTACTGTCTTCATTTTTGATTTCACCCTTTTTTATTTTATCGGCGTGAGAGCTCTTTTTTGGGCTAAGAAAGAATTTGCTGTAACTCGTTATTTGTAAAAGCCGCTTCTTCTCCAGTGCCAAACGGACGAATTCAGCTCTGCCATTCATGATAAACAACGGCCGCTGAATTTTCCAGTTAGTTTAAGTCTAACACAACTCCCGCTTTTGCAATAACCCCGAAAATTGTAGTCTGACGTTTGTAATTTTCACTATGTTCAATGTGAATATCTTTATGTCATTTATTGAAGTTTTATCAAAGGAATTAATCATTTCATTATCCCACTTATTGACATGGTATCTGTATGCCTTTTCACTTATGTTAAAAAGGTCTGTATTGATTTTCTCCAATGTCTCCAATGTCTTCAAAATATCTACCTTAATTTTCATTTCTATTTTTTTCAATTTTATTCATGTCCAAGTTATCTATATTTAGTTTCAATATACCATTTGCACTAACTTCTAAATCATATAAGGGTCTCTTATCTTGTTCCAATACAATGATTTTT
Organism: Peribacillus sp. NPDC096622; assembly: GCF_044762665.1. Taxonomy (NCBI): domain Bacteria; kingdom Bacillati; phylum Bacillota; class Bacilli; order Caryophanales; family Bacillaceae; genus Peribacillus; species Peribacillus sp. NPDC096622. Next base: position 416,030 of record NZ_JBIWES010000001.1, read on the forward strand.
GTTTTAGGTTTCAATATTTCAATACTTATTTTTTGTTTTTTCAGGGGAAAAAAAATCATTGTCGCCTTTTTTTCAACCCATTTTAAACCTATTAAATCTTGTTTACTTACGAACCCTTTGTACTGTTGCTTTGATAAAACATACCCACCATTTAACGATGGTATCTTTTTTTCTTTCCCGGCCTCTGAGTAATGATGCTCATTTATGACTATTGAAGGAATTAATATGGAACCCACCGGTTGATAAAATTTCGAAACAAGTTCACTGAATTTTAATGGGGGAATGAAATAGTTTTCATTTGTAACGGTCTCTGGCCTTTGAAGAATCGAGAATAGGTTAGGAAGATTATAGAAACTTTCACTGTCAAAAACCTTTTTAATATCCTCGTTTGTAACAAATAACCATGAATTGTACCGCAATAAAGGCTCTTTTCCTACATACTCAATGAACTCCTTCATTTTCTTATTGATTACATCCTTACTTAAAATGAAGGAGTTAACATGTCCGATATAAAGAGGTAATGCTGCATTTTGTTCTAATTCACTATATGCTTCTTCTATACTTTCCCCTTTAGCTTCTCCAATAAGAGCAGAAGCTTTTTGTTGTAAGGAAGGGGCCCATTCTTGTTTTGCTATATCCGTAAAATTCAACGCTTGAAAGTATAAGATAAATTCACCCTTTTTATAATCAATCCCCAAGGCAGATTCATATGTTTGTGCTTGAATTTCCTTCATTCCCCAGCATCCAGTCGTCAAAAAGAGTTGACATCCAATAACTATAACTGCAATTAACTTTCTCATTTGTTTGAATTTATTTTCGATTTATAGTATGGGTATTAAAAAAAATAAGAGGCAGCTGCAGGCTGCCTCATTGTGCTATTCCTATATATATTTAAAAACTGCCTGTGTTGACTTTCTCTGGGCGGACCACTGGTTCGGATAATTTCTTGCCTTCTTCATTAAGAACATCTGCGCTGCCCTGCACTTGCACTTCAACGCTTTCAATTCCCTTCTGTTCCGTTAAGGAAAGGACCAAGGCATCAAGGACTTCTTGTGATACCTTTTTCTCTTTAAAGCTTCCAAGGATATTTTCGTTAAAATTCAGGCTGACCTTACCTTCTGCCACTTTAGGCTCGTCAAGTAAAGCTACATCACTCATGAACCCTGTTTGCAAGTTGGAACCCGAAGGACTCTTCGTTAATTCCTGAATGACGGCTGTAACATTATCAGACACCGTTTCGCTGATCCTGCGCGTCACCGGAACATAATAGGTGTACTCCTCGTCACCGCCTACATAATAAACGGTCAGTGCTTTGGTATTGGAAATGTCGACTACGTCACTCGTATCGATATTGATTCCTGACGACCTTGAGATATTTTCATCTATCGGTGTGCCATTGACCGGCATTTCGGAAATATCTTCCCCATTGATTCTCATTTGAATTTTTTCGACCGAGTCGAATTGTGTCAGAGTCCATGTAATGGCTTGAAGGATTTTAAGTTCATCCTCTTTCTGATAGTTTTTGAACTCCGGCGAAAAGTCCGCCACAGCCACTCCGTCTTTAATGTTCACGCTTATTTGGGTATCGGCAGGAATGACCGCCCTGAATCCATTTGGAAGTTTATCCGTGACTGGTCCGTTATTGACAAGGTAATCAAGGGCCTGTTTAGCGACAGCTTCCGATTTAGGAAGTTCCAATGTCTGTGGAACCACATACCCGCTTTTATCAATTAAATATAACTCCGTCTTCACTGTTTTCGATTCTACAGCGCCTTCTTCTCCATCAGTCGCTGGCTTTTCTTCACCATTCGTTTCTGTTTCTTTTAATGAAGATTCATCCTCGACTAATGAAACATCCTTTGGCGGATCAATTTCCTTTTTCTCTTCACCGCCAAATAATCCGCAGCCCGAAAGCCAAAAAGAAGATGCCAGAATGGTCACAGCCATTGTTACTTTTGATTTATTGGACATAAAATCACTCCTAGGACAGTTTGTACTCCTATTTATACGAGCCCTAGGGGAAAATAGACCAATTATTTTTTTCTCTCTGATAATGGAGCTGAGCAATTTGCCCGTACTGCTGCATCTTAGCTTCATTGGGATATCGGGACTTCCTGATTGGAACAATCGAATTCCGTCCCCCAGTATAATCGGAAGGGATGGACAGGATCATTTCATACACCTGCATTCCCCTCATGAAATCACTCACAAATTCTGCACCACCGACAAGCCAGATTCGTTCACAAACTCCACATATCCTTCTTTCCCTTTCCCGCTTCTTGAAAAGACATAGCAGGCTTTATCTTGATAGGGAAGTTCTTCTGCCAAAGTATGAATCTATTGATATGTCTTATTTCCCATGATTACCGTATCGATACTATTATAGACCGTATCCAATGTCCCTTCCCCTTCTGTCTCTTCAAGCCAATCAATGCTTCCATCCTCTCTAGCAATATATCCATCAGGCTTGTAGCTATATGCATAACAATATGCTTTTTCATTTTTTCCCCTCATAAAAAAAGACTTCCAAATGGAAGCCTTATAAGTGATCGATTTTAATTGTTTCGATGTCATCGACATGAATACCGAGCCAGCTCGACGCGATGGAACCAAACATATCTCTTGAACCGGTTGTATAAAAATGATGAACTGGACGGAGCTTGCTTTTGTTGATTAATTTATAGTAATCCAAAATGACACTTGCCTCACGGGCCGTCTCCTCCCCAGAGGAAATGACTTGTACTTCATCCCCCATATAGGAAGAGATTACAGGCCCCAGCAGTGGATAATGGGTACAGCCAAGGATCAGTGTATCGATCTTCGTTTTCTTCAACGGGTTCAAGGTTTGTGCCACGACCCTATTGACGATTCCCCCTTGAAACTCCCCGCTTTCTACGATTGGGACAAATTTCGGGCATGCTAAACTATCTACTTTCACATCGGAATTGATGGAGGCAAGTGCATCGTCATAAGCTTTGCTTTTTACCGTACCTTCCGTACCAATAACTCCAATATGCAAGGAATCAGAAACTTTCAATGCCGCCCTTGCCCCTGGATGAATGACACCCAACACAGGAATCGGAAGTATAGCCCTGATTTCATCCAGTACAGCTGCAGTCGCTGTATTGCAAGCGATGATCAGCATTTTTATATCCTTCTTCATCAAAAACCTCGTCATTTGCCATGTGAAGGTTTGGACATCTTTTTTTGTCCTCGGCCCATAAGGGCATCTTGCTGTATCACCTAAGTAAATTATATTTTCATTTGGAAGCTGACGCATGACTTCTTTAGCTACTGTCAAACCGCCTACCCCTGAATCAATGATGCCTATCGGTTGTTTCAAAAAACTCGCCTCATTTTTCTTTCATTTCTTGATGTAGTTTTACTAGAATCCCTTTGAGGGACATGATGTCAGATTCGCTAAAATTGACTAACACACCACTCAAGTACTGCTTCCGTTTATTAATCACTTCTTCGATTATCCGTTCACCTTCTTCAAGAAGGTGAATTCGAACCACACGCCGGTCCTTTTCATCCCTGACACGCTGGACAAGTTGATGTTTCTCCATGCGGTCAATCAAGTCCGTCGTTGTACTGAAGGCGAGAAACATCTTCGTGGACAATTCGCCAATCGTCATGTCGCCTGATTCAAAAAGCCATTGCAAAGCAACGAATTGAGGAATGGTAATTTTATAATCATGGAGAATTTCTCTTCCCCTTTGCTTAAGCCATGACGATACATAGCGCAATTCCTTCTCGATATCGGCTACATATGCCGCTTGCTTCTCTTCATCCATAAACACAGCTCCCCACTTCATGAAACTTATCATACTACCATTTTGGATGAAAGTGAAATGATTTTCAAGATTGATTGACTGGAATCATAATGAAACCCCCTTCATTAAAATAAGCAGCATCCAAAGAAGTCAAAACAACCAAGTCGTTTTGCCCTTCCTTATATGCTGCCAATGAACGGGAGAAAAATTATTTATAAGGCTTACGCATTAAGAGTTAACACATTAAAGCTTAAGTTCTCCCATACGAAGGAGTTCTATGACTGCCTGCGAACGTCCTTTAACTCCAAGCTTCTGCATCGCATTCGAAATATGGTTTCGAACTGTTTTTTCGCTAATAAACAATTCACCTGCGATTTCTTTTGTTGTTTTGTCTTGTACTAGTAACTCAAATACTTCTTTTTCTCTTTTGGTGAGTAATGGCTTATGAGTGAATTCGTTCTCCTTCAAGTAATGTTACCCTCCTTGCCTTCACCAGCATAAAACCCGGAGTGGGTGTCTATTTAGTCAAGATATAGTATGTCGGCTGGGGCAATGGAGTGACTCTTTTACTTGTCTAATTGGAAATATTTTCAGGAATGTTCCAGCACAGTATGCAGCATCGATCGCTTCATGTCTTCCGTCCAAGGCACCGGCTTCCCGGTGGCCTTGGAAACTTGCACAATCGTCCCCCTGCCCGTTAAACAAATTGAACCATCTTGTTTGGTCCCCATATAATGTATGTCCACTGAAGAATTTCCGATATGGTCAGCTTTCACATGGATCGTCAATTGATCATTGAAAAACACCTGCTTAAGGTAATCACACTGTAAATTGGCAACAACCGGCATCTCACCGCATTCAGCCGAGGTCCACTCCTTCATGAACCCCATACTGTTGAAATACTCAATCCGAGCTTCCTCAAAATAAGTAAAAGGAATCGTGTTATTCAAGTGCCCAAACATATCAGTTTCTGAAAAACGGACCTTAATCTCATGTTTAAAAGAAAAATCATTGATCCACTCCGTTATATTATCGATATATGATATTTTGCCCATCTTGGCACACCCTTTCTGAATTGAATGACTATTCACTCATTTTATAAGAAAACAACGATATTGAAAAGTATTTTATACTTAAAACCGTTTAAATTGCTTATTGCTCACTTCATTAATCAAATCCTTCAGCCTTTGCTGGAGCCATTGCCGCAAACCATTTACACTTCGATCCTAGTTATCAATCGTTCTTACTGCCATGGGACCCCAAGGTTCAAAACAAAGAGAAAAAAAAGAACCCATATCATAAGATATAGGTTCTTTCATGTTCTTTATTAAACTTCATCGCTTCCGAAGAAGTTACGGAATTGTTGGATCGTAGTATCACGGTTCAACGCTGCAATCGAAGTCGTTAACGGAATGCCTTTAGGGCAAGACTGCACACAGTTTTGTGAGTTACCGCAGTTTGCAAGTCCCCCATCACCCATGATCGTATTTAAACGTTCAGCTTTGTTCATTGCACCAGTTGGATGTGCGTTGAATAAACGAACTTGTGATAATGGTTGTGGCCCCATGAAGTCTGAATTGCTGTTTACGTTCGGACAAGCTTCCAAACAAACACCGCAAGTCATACATTTAGATAACTCGTAAGCCCATTGACGTTTCTTTTCTGGCATACGCGGTCCTGGTCCAAGATTGTACGTTCCATCGATTGGAATCCATGCTTTTACCTTTTTCAATGAGTCGAACATACGGCTGCGATCGACTTGCAGGTCACGAACAACAGGGAATGTACGCATTGGAGCTAGACGAACCGGCTGCTCCAATTGATCGATAAGAGCTGTACATGATTGTCTTGGTTTACCATTGATAACCATTGAACAAGCACCACACACCTCTTCAAGACAGTTCATGTCCCATGCGATTGCTGTAGTGTGCTTTCCTTGTACAGTTACTGGATTACGACGAATTTCCATTAGAGCGGAAATTACGTTCATATTCGGACGGTACGCTAATTCGAATTCCTCATCATAAGGAGCTGAATCCGGTGTATCTTGACGAGTGATTATAAAACGGACTGTTTTAGTCTCAGATTTAGTTTCAACCATTTTTTTGCTCCCCCTCTTTAGTGTTTCGTAGTGTAGTCACGTTTACGCGGTGCGATCAGTGATACATCAATATCTTCATAATGGAATTCAGGTGCTTGATCCAAGCCTTTGAATGTTGCCATAGTAGTTTTCATGAATTCCTCATCATTACGTTCTGGGAAATCAGGTTTGTAATGTGCTCCGCGGCTTTCATCACGGTTTAACGCACCAATAGTGATAACACGAGCCAATTGCATCATGTTTTGCAGCTGTCTAGTGAATGCAGCCCCTTGGTTACTCCATTTTGCCGTGTCATTGATGTTAATTTTCTTGTAACGTTCCATCAGCTCAAGAATCTTGTTATCCGTTTCTTTCAGCTTGTCATTGTAACGAACTACAGTAACATGCTGTGTCATCCACTCACCAAGTTCTTTGTGAAGGACGTACGCATTTTCGTTACCATCAAGAGACATGACTTCATTCCATTTCTCTTGTTCTTGTTTTTCGTACCCTTCATACAATGAAGAAGGAATGGATTCTGAAGTTTTATCAAGGCCTTCAATATATTTAACGGCATTCGGTCCAGCGACTGAACCACCATAGATTGCAGAAAGAAGTGAGTTAGCACCAAGACGGTTACCGCCATGTTGTGAGTAATCACACTCACCTGCAGCGAATAAACCTTTGATGTTAGTCATTTGGTCATAATCAACCCAAAGTCCGCCCATAGAATAGTGAACGGCAGGGAAAATTTTCATTGGAACTTTACGAGGATCTTCACCCATGAATTTCTCGTAGATTTCAATGATTCCGCCAAGTTTAATATCAAGTAATTTAGGATCTTTATGTGATAGATCCAGGTAAACCATGTTTTCACCATTAATGCCAAGCTTCATGTTCATGCATACGTCGAAAATTTCACGAGTCGCGATATCACGAGGTACTAGATTACCATAAGCAGGGTATTTTTCTTCAAGGAAATACCAAGGTTTTCCGTCTTTATATGTCCAGATACGTCCACCTTCACCACGAGCGGATTCACTCATTAGACGAAGTTTGTCATCGCCAGGGATTGCTGTCGGGTGAATTTGAATGAACTCACCATTTGCATAATTTACACCTTGTTGATACACGATGGAAGCTGCTGATCCTGTATTGATCATTGAGTTGGTTGATTTACCGAAAATGATTCCAGGGCCGCCGCTTGCCATGATGACTGCGTCGCCAGGGAATGATTTGATTTCCATTGAAGTCAGGTTTTGAGCTACGATACCGCGTGCTGTTTGCTCATCATCGATGACAGCTCCAAGGAATTCCCAGCCTTCATATTTCGTTACAAGGCCTTCCACTTCATAACGGCGAACCTGCTCGTCCAATGCGTAAAGTAATTGCTGACCAGTTGTTGCACCAGCGAATGCTGTACGGCTATGTTGAGTACCACCGAAACGACGGAAATCAAGAAGACCTTCCGGAGTACGGTTGAACATTACACCCATACGGTCAAACATATGGATGATCGATGGTGCTGCTTCGCACATCGCTTTAACCGGCGGTTGGTTAGCCAAGAAATCTCCGCCATAAACTGTATCGTCGAAGTGGATATATGGAGAATCCCCTTCACCTTTTGTATTTACTGCCCCGTTGATTCCGCCTTGGGCACAAACTGAGTGAGAGCGTTTAACAGGCACTAAAGAAAATAAATCAACCTGTTGTCCCAGCTCTGCTGCTTTGATCGTAGCCATTAATCCAGCTAGACCTCCACCAACGATAACTATTTTACCTTTACCCAATTCTGTCACTCCCTTATTTCCATTAGCCAAGCTATGTTTTTCCTAATACTTATAAATGAACTCTATCTTCTTATACAAAAGCGAAAATTGCGCTGATTCCGATATAAGAAAGAAGAACGAAAACGATCAATGTAAAGTAAGTCATGATTCTTTGCGATCTTGGTGAAACTGTCAGACCCCAGCTCACAGCAAATGACCATAATCCATTAGCAAAGTGGAAGATTGCCGAGATAACACCAACAATATAGAACACAAGCATGAATGGACTAGAGAAAATATCCGCCATCATGTCAAAGTTAACTTCAGCACCCATAGCTGCTTGAATTCTAGTTGCCCATATATGCCAAACAAGGAAAATCAATGTTATGATTCCAGTTAAGCGTTGCAGCATGAACATCCAGTTACGGAAGAAACTAAATCTGCCTAAATTGTTTTTTGCTGTAAAGGCAATATAAATTCCGTACACAGCATGGAAAATGAGCGGTAGATAGATGACGACCCATTCCACCAAAATCTTCACGGGTGTAAACTCAATTAAATGAACTGCCCCATTAAATGTTTCTTCTCCTTTTGTTGCCATAAAGTTTACCGATAAATGAAAAATTAGGAATAGACCAATTGGAATTACTCCTAGAAGTGAATGAAGCCTGCGATTCCCAAACTCACGATTCTTTGCCACTAAGTGCCCCCCCTTAATTTGTGAAAAATCATGCAAAGATAATCTGGTGGCTACCTTTTATCTCCGCGTGAAAATACAGTATAGAGTCAAAAAAAAATCCTCTATACTTCCTTTACAATTATGTGACATGTCCATTTTACTCCTGACTTCTATGTGCGTCAAGAAAACGGATACAAGAAATCTCTTTTTCAGAATAGATTTTTTTGGATTAAATTGGCTATTTTTTGTTTGTCAAGGTGATATTTTGAATAAATTTCTAATTTACCTATTAATATCTCGGTATAATTTCTCATTTTTTTCCAATTGTTATTTAAATAAATAAAAAACAGTATAATTTGCAAAAGAAATACGTTTATAATAGATTTACAGAAAGAGGCGATAAATTATGAAAAAAAATATTGCTGCTGCGATAGAAGAAGAGATTCAAACTGAAGAAATTCAAACTGAAGAATTCCTGGTTCCAGCTTTCGGATACGAATTAATCAGAGAAGTTCTATTGAACGATATTCTCGGAAAAGACTCTAATCAAATCCTCTATTGGGCAGGTAAACAATTAGCAAGAAAATTCCCATTGAATGGCGATCAGGAAGTGATTGAATTTTTCCAAAGCGCTGGGTGGGGCAATCTGGAAATCTTGAAGTATACGAAACACGAAATGGAATTATCCCTGACGGGTGAAATAATCAGCCGCCGCCTGGATTTACACCCTGATTGTCACTTCCAGCTTGAAGCCGGTTTCCTTGCCGAGCAGTTTACACTGCAAAAGAAATTCCTCAGCGAATCAACGGAAGAAATCAAACGCCGCGCAAAAAAAGTGATATTCACCATCCAATGGGATCCCAGAGATCCAATCTAATGAGCCCTTAAAACAGACTTACCCTTTTTACCGGAAGTCTGTTTTTTATTGGACTCATGACACTTAAGCTAGCACATTTGCATGCTGACCAAGTTTAAATGCTTCATGAAGGGATTCAACCGCCTTCACCATTTCCTTTTCATTGATGACAGTCGAAACTTTAATTTCCGATGTGCTGACCATTTTCACTTGGATGCCTGTATTGGCCATCACTTCAAACATCTCGGCAGCCACTCCCGGATTGGATACCATACCAGAACCGACGATGGACACTTTGGCCAACCCGCTCTCCGTTTCGACCCGGTCGAATCCCAAGTGTTCTTTATTATTTTCCAGCACAATCAAGGCCGCTTCCGTATCTTCACTTTTTGTGGAAAAAGATAGATTGGTCGTATCCTCGGCAGTCATGCTTTGAATGATGATGTCCACATTGATCCGGTTTTTCGCAAGTGTCGTGAAGATAGTGGATAATGCACCAAGTGATTGGGGCAAACCATATATAGTGACCCTCGTAATGCTGTCTTCAAAAGCAATGCCGCGTACAATTAAGTTTTCTTCCATAGTTGCTTCCTCCTCAATGATCGTTCCTGATTCTCTCTCCATGCTTGAACGGACTTCAAGCGGAATTTGATAATTTTTTGCATATTCGACAGCCCTTGGATGAAGGACGCCCGCCCCCAGGTTGGCAAGTTCCAGCATTTCATCGTAAGAAATGGATTGGAGTTTTCGCGCGCCTTTTATGTAGCGTGGGTCCGTTGTGAAAACACCCGTTACATCCGTATAAATATCGCATCTATCCGCATTCAGCGCTGCAGCGATGGCAACCGCCGTCGTATCGGAACCGCCTCGCCCTAAGGTAGTGATTTCCCCATTTGCATCGTTACCCTGGAAACCGGCTACGACCACTATTTTCTTCTCCTGAAGCTGAGCTTGGATCCTCGTGGCATCGATGTTTAAAATCCGGGCATTCCCATGAACGGATTCCGTTTGCATGCCAGCCTGCCAGCCAGTATACGAAATGGCTTCATGTCCTTCTTCAATCAATGCCATCGTTAACAGGGAAATCGTTACCTGTTCCCCAGTGGTCAATAGCATATCCATTTCCCTCTTGCTAGGGGATCCGGAAATATCACGGGCCATGGAAACCAATTGGTCCGTTGTTTTCCCCATAGCTGAAACAACGACGACAACCTCATTTCCATTCTCCGCTTCCTCGATTACCCGATTGGCAACCTTTTTGATTTTTTCTACGCTACCGACGGATGTTCCGCCGAATTTTTGAACGATTAATGCCATCCTCATGCACCCTCTCTACTTTTTAGGCAATAAAAAAAGCAATGAGAAATATCTCATTGCTGTGGTCACATACCCTAATACTGTAAACACAGTGAGATAGCTCTCCAGGGTATAAACCCTGACAATCCGCCATTTATTAAATGTCGGACCAGGAGAACAAGGTATGAGTCTTGTCTTCCTTCGGCGTCGTCCCCTTTCAAAACCTTTCATGGAAGCTCATACTTCTCCAGGTTTTTACTCTTGAATTCCGCACCTCTATCAGCACTTTTAAGTTGTCTAGTTAAAAATTCCTTTTAATCATAGCATAGAGATTCATCGGTAGCAAGATTATTCTTGTAGTTTTCTAACGATTCCCTCGGCTACCCCTTTTGGCATGCCAGCTTCCATGATTTCCTCGGCCGTGGCCTCTTTGATTTTCTTCAATGATCCAAAATGCCTTAATAATTGCTTCCTTCGCTTCTCCCCGACTCCTGGAATATCATCAAGCTGGGAGTGAACCGCATTTTTCCCGCGAAGCTGACGATGAAACGTAATCGCGAACCGGTGCACTTCATCCTGAATTCTTTGCAATAGGTAAAATTCCTGGCTCCGTGAATCAAGAGGTACGAGTTCAAGCGGATTTCCGATCATCAATTGCGAGGTCCTATGCTTTTCATCCTTAATGAGGCCTGAAAGTGGAATATCAAGGCCCAATTCATTTTCGAGAATATCCCGCACTGCTTCGACATGTCCCTTTCCGCCATCAATGATGATCAAATCCGGAAGCGGCAGCCCTTCTTTCAATACTCGTGAATATCTTCTTCTGACTACTTCACGCATCGATTCATAATCATCAGGTCCCTGGACCGTCTTGATTTTATATTTTCGGTACTCTCTTTTTTCCGGCTTCCCATCAATGAACACGACTAAAGCGGAAACGGGGTCACTTCCCTGGATATTGGAGTTATCGAAAGCTTCAATTCGATGCGGGGTGTAGATACCCAGTTGTTTCCCGAGGTTTTCCACCGCATTGATCGTTCTTTCTTCATCTCTTTCAATCAAAGAGAATTTTTCCTGAAGGGCGATGGAGGCATTTTTATTCGCCAATTTAAGCATGTCTTTTTTCGCTCCCCGTTTCGGATGAATCGTTTTGACACCAAGCAGCCCTTCGGCCATTTCGGCATCCACTGATTCAGGCAGCAAGATTTCCTTTGGTTTAAAGTGGTTCGTAATCTCATAAAACTGACCGAGGAATGTAAGAAGTTCCTGTTCGGGTTCATCGTAGACCGGAAAAAGTGAAACATCCCTTTCTATCAATTTACCCTGACGGACAAAAAATACCTGAACGCACATCCAGCCTTTATCATAGGCAAAGCCAAATACATCCCTGTCGATGAAATCGGTCGTCATCATTTTCTGCTTCTCCATCGTAATATCGATGTGGGCAATCTTGTCACGGAACTCCTTGGCCCTCTCGAAATCGAGCTCTTCCGATGCCTCTAGCATTTTTTCAGTCAGTTCTTTTTTTATTTCAGTATGCCCGCCGTTCAAGAACCGGTTGATATCATCGACCATTTTTTTATATTCCCGTTCCTCTACATCATATACACATGGGGCCAGGCACTGGCCTAGGTGATAGTAGAGACAAACGCGATCAGGTAAAGTATTGCATTTCCTTAAGGGATAGATGCGGTCGAGCAATTTTTTCGTTTCGTTGGCTGCAAATGCATTCGGATAAGGACCGAAATATTTCCCTTTGTCTTTTTTGACTTTTCGCGTAATGATGAGACGCGGGTGGCGTTCCGCAGTCAGCTTGATGAAAGGATACGTCTTATCATCCTTTAGCATGACATTATATTTTGGGTCATGTTTTTTGATTAAGTTCAACTCTAAAATAAGAGCCTCGATATTGGAAGAGGTGACGATGTATTCGAAATCCTCAATCTCATTCACGAGCCGAAATGTTTTCCCATCATGAGATCCCGTAAAATAAGAACGGACACGATTTTTCAACACCTTCGCTTTGCCTACATATATGATCGTTCCCTGACGATCTTTCATTAAATAACAACCAGGTTGATCGGGAAGAAGGGCAAGTTTATTCTTTATTTGTTGATTCATGCATTCAGCCTCCTGTTCTCCCATTTTTACAATCATTATATATCAAGATAGCGAAAAAAGCTTCAAGTCCGCAGACTTGAAGCTTTTAGCTAACTTACTATTACGCGTGTTTTGCAATAAGTTCAGCAAGTGCTTCTTTAGGTTGGAAACCAACAACCTTATCAACCACTTCACCGTCTTTAAGGACGATTAATGTCGGGATGCTCATCACACCGAATTTTCCAGCTGTTTCTTGGTTTTCATCTACATCCACTTTTACGATTTTTGCTGTATCGCCAATTTCAGTATCAAGCTCTTGAAGAACAGGAGCAATCATTTTACAAGGTCCACACCATGGAGCCCAAAAATCTACAAGAACGACACCTTCGCTAGTATCTGTTGTGAAAGTTTGGTCAGTTGCATTTACAATAGCCATATATAATTCCTCCTCAAATTTACTCAAATAACTAAAAACAGTATAACATTGTTGCTCGAATCGATGCTAATATTTTGCTTCAGTGGTAGGATGTCCAAAAAAAGAGTAAATATGCAGGCCAAAATCCTTGCCTATCTGCCTAAATAAAGGGGCAAGACATGTATCGGTTTATGCCGAATGTCTTGCCCCTCATCTGTATTATTTCTATTACGCGTTAACTTTAAGTTTTTTGAATTCTTCCGTAAGTAATGGAACGACTTCGAAAAGGTCTCCGACAATTCCATAATCAGCCACATTGAATATGTTAGCTTCCGGGTCTTTATTGATGGCAACGATAACCTTGGAGTTGGACATTCCCGCTAAATGCTGGATCGCACCGGAAATTCCGCAAGCGATATAAAGGTCAGGTGTTACGACTTTACCCGTTTGCCCGATTTGCAATGAGTAATCGCAATAGTCCGCATCACATGCTCCGCGGGAAGCTCCTACCGCTCCGCCAAGAACCTGAGCCAGTTCCTTTAATGGTTCAAAACCATCTTCACTTTTCACGCCACGGCCACCCGCGATGACTACTTTCGCTTCTGAAAGGTCGACCCCTTCACTGGCTTTTCTAACAACGTCTTTAATGATTGTCCGTAAGTCCTTAATATCCACACTTAATGTAGAAACATCACCAGAGCGGGACTCATCTTTCGCTAATGGTTCGATATTGTTCGGACGGATTGTCGCGAAAATCACGCCATCTGTAACAATTTTCTTTTCAAATGCTTTACCAGAATATATCGGACGGGTGAAAACGATATTTCCGCCTTCTTCTTCAATGGATGTAACGTCGGAGATCAATCCTGATTCAAGCTTTCCAGCCAATTTAGGTGCAAGGTCTTTTCCTAGCGCAGTATGTCCAAAGAAAATCCCTTCCGGCTTTTCCTGCTCGATGACGGCAAGCAAGCTTTGCGCATATCCATCTGAAGTATATTGTTTCAATTGATCATTTTCGACTGCAATAACCCGGTCTGCACCATACTGGATCAATTCATTACCGAAATTTTGAACATTGTCACCAACTAAAACACCAACGATTTCCCCGCCATCCGCAGCAAGCTTAGCCGCACCGATAGCTTCAAATGATACATTTCTTAGTGAACCATCACGAACTTCGCCCAATACAAGAAACTTTCTAGCCATTTATAAAAACCTCCTGTGCTTTTTTTCTTTTTGTCGTGTGTTGTTGTTTTGAAAAGTACCGTATCGATTAAATCACTTTTGCTTCACTGCGTAATAATTGAACAAGCTCGCTAACTTGAGCACTGATTTCACCGTCCAAAACTTTTCCAGCTTCTTTTTTAGCAGGAAGGTAAATTTCAATCGTTTTTGTTTTTGCCTCAACATCTTCTTCTTCCAAATCCAGGTCATCCAATTCCAATTCTTCAAGCGGTTTTTTCTTCGCTTTCATGATTCCTGGCAATGAAGGATAACGTGGCTCATTTAGCCCTTGTTGAGCTGTCACCAACAATGGAAGAGATGCTTCGATCGTTTCGGAGTCCCCTTCGACATCACGGATAACGCTTACATTTCCATTTTCTATGTCCAGTTTAGTAATGGTTGTAATATAAGGAATTCCCAAAATTTCGGCAACGCGTGGTCCCACTTGCCCAGAACCGCCATCGATTGCAACATTTCCTGCAATGATTAGATCGGCATTTTTATCTTTTAAGTATTCGCCTATAATTTTGGCAGTCGTGAACTGGTCGCCATTTTCTATGTCGTCTTCTATATTTATCAATACGGCTTTGTCAGCACCCATTGCCAGCGCTGTGCGTAATTGCTTTTCAGCCTCTTCCGTTCCGACAGAAATAACCGTAACTTCTCCGCCTTGTGCATCACGTACCTGGATTGCTTCTTCAACTGCGTACTCATCGTATGGATTAATGATGAATTCTGCTCCATCCTCATTAATTTTCCCGTTGGATAGTGTGATTTTTTCTTCTGTATCAAATGTTCTTTTCAGCAGTACATAAATGTTCACGATAATACCTCCCGAATGATTTGAGTTTTGAAGATTATGAATTTTATTGATATATAGTAATGTTCTACAGATTTCATCAAAATCCTGCATGATATATAAAAATAGTTATTTATGCCGAATGATCATTTCCCTTTGAATACAGCTTCCCTTTTTTCAATGAAAGCGGCGATTCCTTCCTGTGCATCAGCAGTATCGAAAGCCTGGCCAAAGAGGGCGGCTTCCCTTTCCACACCTTTATGGTAGGAATCATGCTTGGAATAATTCAATAACTCAATGGCCGACTTTAATGCCAGCGGGCTTTTCTTGGCAATTTTATTGGCTAGTTCCTTAGCTTTCGGAATCAGTTCTTCATCCGTGAAGGCATGATTCGCCAATCCGCATTGCACAGCTTGGGTACCTGAAATCGGTTCACTTGTAAACAGCATTTCAGCCGCCTTTGCCATGCCTACATAACGAGGAAGACGTTGCGTCCCGGCAAACCCGGGGATTAAGCCCAACTGCAGTTCAGGCAAACCAAGTTTAGCCCTTTCGGTGACTAAACGGATGTGACAGGCCATAGCCAGCTCCAATCCCCCGCCAAGCGCAGCTCCATGGATGGCTGCAATGACTGGCTTTTGAAAGGATTCGATTTTCTCAAATACAGATTGACCATTCTTGGTCAGCTTCTCGAAAGCTTTCCCGTTTTTCACTTCCGTAAACTCTTTAATGTCTGCTCCTGCAGAGAAGAATCTTCCTTCTCCATGAAGAAGGACAACCCGTACGGCTTCGTCTTTCTCAAGTTGATTGAAGGCCTGCGAAAGCTCTCCGATGATAGCCGAAGAAAGTGCATTTGCTGGTGCATGATCAATCGTTATAAAAGCGACATGATTTTCGACAGAAAGCTTAAGATATTCCATATCAATCCCTCCAGGCATGCTAGTCAAACTTTTTTGAAAATTCCATATGTATCACTTCCAGTTAAAGCTAGAAGCAGAATTAACCGATTCTTTCGAGGATGGCTAGCCATCCTCTATTAAAATCGTTAACTTTTCAGGCCACAGCCGCCAATTAGCAGGCGGTGAACGTCTGGTGCAAGGTCAGGAAGCGAATACTTTTGCTCATTCATGACCCAAGTCGTCACAGTTTCATCAATCGTTCCAAAAATCATCTGCCTGGCAAGTAAATTATTTAAATCAGGCAAGAATTCGCCGTTCTCTTTTCCTTCTATAATGATCTGATCGATTAAATTTAAATACCCTCTTAACACATCATTGATTCTAAGGCGCAATTCTTTATTCGACTGTCTTAATTCCAACTGGGTGACAATTGCTAAATTCACGTCTTCTGAAAGGTTTTGAAAATGTTTTTGGATGAGCACATGCAGTTTTTCCGAAGCAGTGGTCTTTCCTTTTAGTTCTTCTTCGATCTGTTCCACAAAATAGCCCATCTTTTCATGGAATAATGATATTAAGATATCTTCTTTATTTTTAAAATAAAGATATATGGTGCCATCCGCTACGCCTGCCTGCTTGGCGATTTTGGATACTTGGGCTTGATAGTAACCGTTTTGGGCAATGACAATAACGGCCGCATCAATAATTTGATTATACTTTGGTCTGTTGCTTTTCACTGGATGTCCCCTTTCAGAAAAATGAATGAACCATCATTCATATTTCTATCATAAAATGACGGCCCTTTACTGTCAAGCAAAAACTTCTAGGTCCTGCCATTCCACTTCTGTTCATTGTACAGCCCCCATCCATAGCTTGTCCAGCTGTTTTGCAAAACGGAGCCCTCTTCCACTGCTCCGTTAAAAGGGGGGTGCTTGTTTAAGCTTCTTTTCTTTCCTCGGACATTTTTTTCTTTTCTTCCTCGATAAGGACTCTTCTCAGGATCTTTCCTATCGTCGTTTTAGGAAGTTCATCCCTGAATTCATAGCTTCGCGGCACCTTATAGGAAGCCAGGTTCTTTCTGGCAAATTCATTCAATTCCTCTTCAGTGACCCTGGCATTTTTTTTCAGTACGACATAGGCCTTGACGGTCTCACCTCGATAAGGGTCAGGGATGCCAGCCACAACTACTTCCTGTATGGCCTCATGCTCGTATAGCACCTCTTCCACCTCACGTGGATATATATTGAAACCGCCCGCAATGATTGTATCCTTTTTCCTCTCTACCACATAAAAGAACCCCTGCTCATCCATATAACCCAGATCGCCAGTTAGCAGCCAGCCATTTTTAAAGGTATTTTCCGTTTCATCCGGACGGTTCCAATAACCTTTCATTACCTGTGGTCCTTTTATGGCAATTTCGCCTATTTCATTCGGAGGAAGCTCTTCATAGGATTCCAGCGACAGAATCGCCGAGTCAGTGTCTGGCCACGGAAGTCCAACGCTCCCTTTTACACGCGGCTGATCCCAAATGAAATTAGCATGGGTCACCGGTGAGGTTTCTGAAAGTCCATAGCCTTCAACAAGCTTCCCGCCGGTAATTTTCTCAAACTGCTCTTGAACCTCTAAGGGCAATGATGCAGAACCGCTTATACAGGCATTGATGGAAGAAAGATCATATTTAGCGATATCCGGATGGTTCAAGAGACCGATATACATGGTGGGCGCTCCTGGAAACATGGTCGGTTTCTGTTTTTGGATCGTTTTAAGCGTCGCTTCGACATCGAACTTTGGCATGATGATCATCGTGTTCCCTTCCATGACGGAAAGAACCAAGACTGTAGTCATACCGTACACATGGAAGAAAGGTAGAATCGCAAGGATCCTTTCCTCACCGCGCTTATTTTTATAAAGCCATGCATTGCACATTTTCGTATTTGCCAGCAAGTTCTTATGCGTAAGCATGACCCCTTTGGGAAAGCCTGTTGTCCCGCCTGTATATTGCAAAAGTGCAAGGTCATTATCCACATCGATCGGCACAGTGACGACTTCTTCAGTGATCTTTCGTTTCATGATTTCGGAAAATAAATGATGATTCCCTTCATGCTCCACATTGATGACAATGCCGTATTGCTTTTTTTGAATAAAAGGATAGATAAGATTTTTCGGAAAAGGCAAATATTCCTTGATAGCGGTTACAATTATATGTTCTATATCAGTTCTTGAAGCGACTGCTGAGACACGGGGAAACAAAATATCCATCGCTAAGATTATTTTCGCTCCGGAATCTTTCATTTGATATTCTAATTCACGTTCAGTATAGGTTGGGTTCGTTTGAACGACGACTCCGCCGGCTATCAATATCCCAAAAAAGCTTATGACACCCTGTGGGCAGTTAGGAAGCATGACGGCAACGCGTTCACCTTTTTGAAGACCGATACTTTTTAAATAGGCTGCAAACTTTAAAGCAGATTCATGCACTTCCCGGAAAGTTAATTCTTTTCCCTGGAAATGAATCGATACTTTATCAGGGAATTCTTCGGCCGATTCCTTCAAAAAAGAATAAAGAGGTTTATCTTCGTACGACAATACAGCTGGTATCTGTTCAGGATAAATAGCTTGCCAAGGCTTATTGCTCATTTGCCCCCTCCTTCTGAATATTCTCAATACTCTTTATCATTATAATACAATCGGGATTTTCTTACAATTGGCGAATTTCAGAGTCTAAAGACCTTATGATGAGAAGCAGGCCAGCTTATATGTCCTATGCCTACCACAGGGGTGATTGGATGAAAAACAAAAAAAGGAGTGTTTCTACCCCTTTCAGAATGCAGAAGAAAATTTGATCATCTTTTATGTTTTTTACTTGATTATACGAATACCCTCTTTAGATTGAAGAAATTTGCGACACTCCTGCCGAATAACTGGCTAGCCGAGACCCCACAGACGCTTGCGTCGAGGAGGCTTGGCAGACAGTCGGCGGAAAGGGAGCGGATTTTCGAAACCAGATGGAGCTTTTTGGAATAAAAATGAAGGTAAATCGTCCTTCTCTAATTTGTTCACGGATCGGGGTGGGGGCATTCCGATCCTCCTTTTCGTCTACTGAAAGGAGAGGTTCTACTCCTTAGTTTTAATTCTGTACCAATACTTATATTTTTCTTCAAACCCCAATTTTCCGTACAAGCTTAGAGCAGGTTCGTTCGTTTCTATCACCTGAAGATATGCATTTTTTGCTCCGTTTTCTTTCCCCCAATGCAATAGATTACTAATGAGTATTGCACCATTGCCTTGGTTTCGAAAGTTTTCATGGGTAATGATATTGTACAGGCCTATGTATTCGTCTTCCAAAACACCCAGTCCACTTGCTGTCACGGATCCACCCTCATCAGTCAACAACATAAAGCATGTTTTTGGGATGATATTCCTTAACATCTTTTTCAGGATGGTTTGATCATCATCATTAAGATTACTTAGCAGGCAGAATTCTTGAAACCATTCATCATGTAAATGATCATGCTTTATGACATTGGATTCATTCGGTGATTCCGTTTCTGCCAAATTCAATACCTGGACACTTGTTGTTCCCTCAAGGGCATACCCAGACTCTTCCAGTACACGATCCAAGTTGATAGGCATTGCCTGTGGAGTCATTTTGTACACGGCCTTATCATTCCTTGCAAAACATAATTGTTCACAATTCATAATTTTCTTTTTCACATTTTCATTCGATGTATAGATGGGGGTGATAGAATTCGCCCGTTTCGTATATCCATCCGCAAACCGGATAACCCATCCGTCATAGATTTGCGTTTGCAAGGCCGGCAAAGCATTCAGCGATAATTCTTCAATCTTCTGTATCAATTTGGACTGATCCATATTCCTCCTCCTCTCCAAAAGTCTAATTGACCATTATTATTATATCTTTTAATAGAGTTCAAATAAAAGAAGCGGCACAATGGCCGCTTCAATTAAACAATGTCATATAAATGATTCCAAACAGAAAAAAGATTCCGCAACAAACTATTAAGGCTTTTGCAAGTTTCTCCACAGCTTACTCCCTCTCATGAAGGGCATTAAGAAATTCCGGCGCCGATGACAAAAGATAATGCGATTGATATGATCATCGATAGGAATCCAACTGCCCGATTATCTTTTTGTATCTCTTCATCTATTTTAAATCCAGGAGTCATAAATTCAAAAATGAAATAACCGATCAACAGCAGGACAAAACCGTATACGCCCCAGCCAATCATGGTAAGAAGCGAATTCTGATGGAGAATGGACTGTTGGAATACATAGGCGATCCCAAAAATTTTACCACCTGTTGCCAACGCGACAGAAAGGTTTCCCTGTTTGATTTCCTCCCAGTTCTTGTACTTTGTGACAAGTTCAAAAATGGCTAAAAAAACAATCATGCACAGAATAACGACACTGTAACGAGCAGCTATATATACATATTCATTTTCCCACATGTTCTCCATGGTCCAACTCCCGAATGGTAACTAGCCACCCGGCTTGGCTGAATTGCCGGAGTGACCGCTTTCCTTTATTTAAATTCCACCACCGTAACACCTGTTCCGCCTTCACCAGCTTCGCCGAAGCGAATCCTTTTGACAGAGCGGTGATTTTTCAAGTATTCCTGGACCCCGGACCGAAGAGCCCCCGTTCCTTTACCATGAATGATGGAGACACTCGAATAACCGGCCAAAAGAGCATCATCAACATACTTTTCCACTCTTGATATTGCATTTTCAAAGCGTTCTCCACGAAGGTCAAGTTCGACGCTAACGTGATAATCGCGGCCTTTGATTGTGGTAAGCGGCTTTGTTTCTTTTACTTTTGTGCTCTTGATGAATTCTAGGTCAGACTCCTTCACCTTCATTTTCATGATGCCGATCTGAACCTGCCATTCATTATTTGAGACCTTCTCAATCAAGTGACCTTTTTGACCAAAGCTTACGACCTTTACTTCATCTCCAGGTTTCAAGCTTTTATCAAGCGGCCTCGCAGCTTTATTTGATGTTTTTTTCACTTTAGGCGCTGCTTCTTCAAGCCGCTTTTTGGCATCGATCAGTTCATGCTCTTTAACATCGGCATGCTTTTCAAGACGCAGTTTACGTAAGTCGGCAATAATCGCTTCCGCTTCCTTTTGTGCATTTTCAACGATTGCCGCTGCCTCTTTTGCTGCCTTTTCAACCATCGCATCCCGTTCTTCATGGTACTCATCAATTTGCTTTTGAAGGTCTTTATGAAGAATTTCCGCCTGCTTGAGGTGATTCTTGGCTTCCATCTCCTCTTCTTCGGCCTTCTTGCGGCTGTCTTCAAGGGACGCTATCATATTTTCAACTTTATTCGTATCCTCACCAATATGACTGCGGGCGTTGCTTATCACGTTTTCTTCCAAACCAAGGCGCTTGGAAATTTCAAACGCATTACTCCGCCCTGGTACACCGATCAAAAGTTTATAGGTGGGACTCAAGGTTTCCACATTAAATTCCACGCTTGCATTTATGACGCCTTCCCGATCATATCCATACGCTTTTAATTCCGGGTAATGTGTCGTTGCAATCACACGTGCTCCGCGCTTATACACTTCATCCAAAATGGAAATGGCCAAAGCTGCACCTTCCTGTGGATCAGTTCCCGCTCCAAGCTCATCGAATAAAACAAGACTGTCATAATCGACATGCTTAAGGATATCGACAATATTGACCATATGCGAAGAGAATGTACTTAAGCTTTGTTCAATCGACTGTTCATCGCCAATATCTGCATAAACAGAGGAAAACACAGCCGTTTCGGAACCATCCAGCGCAGGGATTTGCAGACCGGACTGGGCCATTAACGTACAAAGGCCAATCGTTTTCAGGGTAACCGTCTTACCACCTGTATTCGGACCGGTGATGACGATTGTCGTAAATTCATCACCAAGAAAAATATCATTGGCCACGACAACATCACTCGGAATGAGCGGGTGTTTCGCTTTGAATAATTTTACGCGACCCTCATTATTCAGAATCGGCTTGGATCCTTTTATCGCTTTTGCATACTTTGCCTTGGCGACAAGGAAATCGATTTGTGCAAGCACTTTGACATTATGAAGCAATTCAGGGGTGAACGCACCGACTTTTTCCGATAGTTCGACCAATATCCGTTCTATTTCCTGAGTTTCCTTCACTCGGGTTTCCTGCAGGACATTATTTAGCTGAACGATTGCTTGCGGTTCAATGAACAACGTCTGCCCTGATGATGATTGATCATGAATGATCCCGCCATATACACTGCGGTATTCCTGTTTCACCGGGATGACGAATCGGTCATTCCGGATGGTGATGATGGCATCGGATAACATTGTTGATGCATTGGAAGAACGGATCATACTTTCCAGTTTTTCCCTAACACGACTTTCGTTCGTCCGAATTTGGTTTCTTAGGGTACGAAGCTTGTCGCTGGCAGAATCCATCACTTCGCCATGTTCGCTTACTGCAAACGTAATTTCCTGCTGCAAATCAATCAATGGATGCAGGGAATCGATATAATCGGCTAAAAGCGGAACATCAATTTCCTGCTCTGCGAGTTCTTCGAAGAAACGGCTGAGGATCCTGCCGGCACGAATCGTACTCGCAAGTTCCATAAGTTCCATCGGCGAGAGCATTCCGCCAATCTGTGCCCTTTTCGCATGTGGACGGATATCGAAAATTCCGCCCAATGGCAAGTTACCTTTCAACCTTACGATTTTGGCTGCCTCATCTGTTTCTTCCTGCCATCTCGACACTTCTTCAAAATCCGTGGAGGGCATCAATTGCTCTGCCTTCTCTTTTCCTATGGATGAGGATGCGTGTGAAATTAATTGTTCTTTTATTTTATGAAATTCCAATGTCTTTAAAGCTTTATTATGCATGGAGTTAAAGCTCCTCCTTATTTATGGGCAAATAGTTAATCATTTCTCTTTAAAAACGCCAATAATCCATCCGTATCCCTTGCATTAAGAACCGTGGATTCTTTAATCCAGCCCTTTTTGGCTGACGAGACCCCAACAGGCATATGTTCAAGCATGTCGATGCTGTGGGCATCCGTATTGATCACGATCGGAACGCCTGCTTCCTGCGCCTTGCGCAGATGCGGAGGTGCCAAATCCAATCGGTTCGGATTCGCATTCAATTCCAAGGCAGTATTCGTTTCACGGGCCAGTTCGATCAGCATCTCTATATCCACATCATAACCGGCGCGTCTGCCGATGATCCTTCCCGTTGGATGGGCGATGATATCTACATTCGGATTATTCAGAGCCGTTTTTAAGCGCTCCATGATCGTTTGCCGAGGCTGTGAAAAGCTTGAGTGAATCGACGCGATCACCAAGTCCATCTCTGCAAGCAGCTCATCGTCATAATCAAGTGTCCCATCAGGAAGTATATCCATCTCTATCCCAGAAAGAACGGTAAAATCAGTGTATTTTTCATTAAGTTCATGGATGATCCGTTTTTGTTCACGTAAACGCTCCGCGGTCAAGCCGTTCGCCACTTTCAGATATTGCGAATGATCGGTGATGGCCATATATCGATACCCTTTTGCACGGCATGCTTCAATCATTTCTTCTATCGTATGAGCCCCATCACTCCATGTGGTATGCATATGCAGATCACCTTTAATGGCCTCTAAAGATATGAGAGGTTCATTAGCATCATAATGCTCCACTTCCGTTCCGTCTTCACGTATTTCTGGCGGAATGAATGGAAGGTCAAAATGATTATAAAATTGTTCTTCCGTTTCAAACGTCAATACATCACCGGTTTCAGTCACTTCCACCCCATATTCGCTGATTTTCTCTCCGCGATCTTTAGCAAGCTGGCGCATCCGCACATTGTGATCCTTCGAACCTGTAAAATGATGGAGTGTCGTGATGAATTCCTTATCCTTAACGATTCGGAAATCAACAGAAATATCATATTCATAATCAAGCACGACCGATACTTTTGTATCACCGGCCGCAATCACCTGTTTTATCCCTTTTAATGCAAGCAGTTGATTCTTAACCTCTTCGGGATGATCTGTCGAGATGATGAAATCGAGGTCCTTGATCGTTTCCCTCATACGCCGGATACTGCCCGCCCTGGAAGAACGGATGATGTATTCCATGTTAGCAAGTGCCGTTTCAATATCAGCCGCAATCGGCCTCATGAAGGCAAGAGGCAGCCGATCCGGCCTTGAACCCGCCTCGGCAATTGCAGACAAGATCTTCTCTTCCGTTTTTTTGCCGAAACCGGCAAGTGCCGCGACCCTGCCTTCTTCACAGGCGATTTTAAGATCATTCACATCATTGACATGCAGTTCTTTATGAAGCTTGGCAATTTTCTTCCCGCCCAAACCTTGTAGCTGCAGAAGCGGAATCAATCCTTTTGGCACCTGCTCCTGAAGCTCTTCAAGCACAGTCGATTTCCCCTCATTTATATACTCTTCGATGACGGATGCCGTTCCTTTCCCGATTCCATTCAAAGCGGTGAAATCTTCGATCTCCGACAGGCTCCGGTCATCCGTTTCCAAGGCGCCCGCTGCCTTTCGGAAAGCTGAAACCTTGAACGGGTTCTCTCCTTTTAGTTCCATATATATTGCAATCTTTTCTAATAATTTAATGATATCTTTTTTATTAATTGTCATTTAATTCACCACCGAAAAAATTAGTAGGGTGTCCCATGTTCACTTTCTTAAAGATACCTTTCTTGGAGGTAAAGTACAAGCAGTCAGATTCTTAACTTTCGAATCAAATAGAAGGAAGATGCATGCTGCTGCATAAAAAGGGGCCTCCCCCGTGTTCAAAGTATAGGAATCCAGGACTTTGAACACGGGAGGCAGGCCCTCTTATACTGACATTAAGATTGTTTTACATCATGAAACCAAAGTTCCTTCACTTGCTCGGAAAGGAACGGCGTATGTTTCACGATCGATTCTGCCAGAAATGAGCCAGTTAACGGTTTCTGGATGGAATCCATTGGCAGCATGGCAGCTATATATAATATAATAAACATGATAAGATAGACTTCGAGAAAACCCAATATCCCTCCGCCCCAGCGGTTAAGCTGCTTTAATATCGGTAGATGGGTAATGAAATTGAGCATGGATCCTATCATTTGCCAAAGAATCTTGGCAGCAAAGAAAATGATTGCAAAGGCAATTGCATTGTAATACGCCGTATCAAGCCCGACTGTATCGAAAAACATATTAAGGGTCGAGGAATCACCCATCGTTGGGAACGGAATCCACAATTTCAAATTGGGAGCAAGATCTCCGTAAAATACATAGGCGACGATGAAGGCTACAATGAACCCTGTCATATGAACCGTTTGTAAAATGAAGCCACGCTTTAAACCGATTAATAAACCGATTAAAAGAATGGCCAGAATTGCTAAATCAAGCATGTACTCAGTCCTTCTCTCTCTTTAATTCCAGTTGAAGCTGGTCTAGTTCATCTTTTAATTTAATATATTCATGGATGGTATTCACGGCCGTTAGCACCGCTAGCTTGCTTGTATCCAAGTATGGATTTTTCATCCTGATTTCTCTCATTTTTTCGTCAACCATCGAAGCGACCAGGCGCATATGACTTGCGCTTTCTGTGCCGACGATTGTATATGGCTGTCCGTATATATCAACTGTTGTTTTATTTCGTTTATCGTCTGACAAAATGATGCCCCCAATCTAAACAATCCTAATTCTATCATATCATGAAGTTTTTCGTCATGAAAGAGAGTACATCGTCATTTCTTGCATTAAAATTTCAATAATTTGTCAAACGATATCGAATTCAGGAAGAAGATTACCTATTAAACAAAATGAAGTTAGGAGCTAACCCATTATGTCCCATGTAGTTTTACTTATCAGCCCTGAACAAATAAAGGCGATGAAGTCCCATTATTCTTCATCCTTGGCCGCCAAGCAGCCGCCGGGGAGCATCTTTTCCGCCAAACCGCCGCTTTGTACAGTGACGGCCTATAAATCCGGGAAGGTCCTTTTTCAAGGTAAGAATGCCGAACTAGAAGCGGTAAAATGGCAAAAAGGTTCCACTGCTGCGGCTCCAAAGAAAAAAACGGCATCCTCTGCATCGGTCAACGTCCATCGATACTCGCCGCCTGCAAATATCGGAACCATGTCAGTAATTGGTTCAGACGAGGTCGGAACAGGAGACTATTTCGGCCCGATGACCGTCGTAGCCGTATATGCCAAAAAGGAGCAACTCGCTCTATTGAAGGAGCTTGGTGTCCAGGATTCCAAAAATCTGAAAGATCCACAGATCATCGACATTGCCAAACAGATTAAGGATGTAGTGCCATTCAGCCTGCTCACATGCGACAACCCGAAATATAATGCGCTCCAGGCTAAGGGAATGTCACAGGGAAAAATGAAGGCACTCCTCCATAACCAAGCAATCATGCACCTCATGCAAAAAATCCAGCCAGAACAAGCGGAAGCCGTCCTTATTGATCAATTCGCTCAACCAGAGGTGTTTTTCAATTACCTGAAAGGCCAAGAACTATTCCAAGCTAATGCCACCTATCTATGCACAAAAGCGGAAGGGATCCACCTTGGAGTAGCAGCCGCATCCATCCTGGCCCGATATGCATTCGTCAAACGCTTTGACTTGCTGAGTGAAAAAGCCGGATTCAAAATCCCTAAAGGTGCCGGATTTGCAGTCGATGAAGCGGCCGCAAGATTGATTCACGAAAAAGGAATCGATTCATTACACGAATTCACGAAAACCCATTTTGCCAACACGGAAAAAGCGAAGCGGCTATATCAACAGAAATATCAAAAATAGAAGAAAGCGGCTGATCTTCCTGAACAGCCGCCTTTTTCTCGTGAGTTTGTGCGGTTTACCCGTGAATTCACGCCGTACTTGTGAGTTTACGCGGTTTTTTATCGTGAATTTACGCCGTTTACTCGTGAGTTTCCACCATTTACTCGTGAAATCCAAAAAGACAGCTCCCCATGATTCAGGGAGCTGTCTTTTTGGTTTTATCCTCTTAGCTCTGCGCCAGCTTTTTCTTTAACGGCTTCAAGCACTTTATCATGTGCTTTTGTTATGTCCTCGTCCGTTAGAGTACGTTCCGGGTCGAAGTATTTCAGTGAGTAGGCAATGGATTTCTTGCCTTCCTCCATTCTATCACCTTCATATAAGTCGAAGATGCTCACTTCTTTCAGCAGTTTGCCACCGGCTTCTTCAATAATATCTTGAATGTCCCCGGCTTTCGTAGCTTGATCCACAACGAGCGCGATATCGCGTGTGGTTGATGGATAGCGCGGAATGGTTTGGTAAGCAATCGGCGCGACTTCTGCTTCGGCCAATGCTTTTAAGGAAAGTTCGAAAATGTATGTTTCTTTAATATCCAAGTCTTTTTGGACAGTTGGGTGCACTTGGCCGATAAAGCCAATTACTTCACCATTCAATAGAACTTCCGCTGTCCGTCCTGGATGCATGTCGTTGATTTCCGCTTGGCGGTAACTGATTTGATCAGCTAATCCAAGTGTATCGAATAATGCTTCGATCACGCCTTTGGCTACAAAGAAATCTACTGGTTTCTTTTCACCTTGCCATAGATGCGACTCCCAAAGGCCTGTGATTGCTCCAGCAATATGTTCTTTTTCTTCAGGCAGTTCTTGTTCGTCACGCTTAAAGAATACCGATCCGATTTCGTACAGTGCCAGTGAATCAATTTGGCGGGCATTGTTATATTTCACGACTTCGAGCAATTGAGGCACGATGCTTAAACGCAGCTGGCTTCTTTCTTCACTCATTGGCATTGCTAACCGAATGGATTCTCTAGCTTCCAATGCGAATTGGGACGCTTTTTCCTGGCTTGTTAGTGAATAGGTCACCGCTTGATAAAGGCCTGCGCCTTCTAGTGTACGGCGTGCTTTCCGCCGTTTAATTTGATAGTCTGTCAATTGGCCTGGGGTAGCAGAACCGATTGGCAGTGTAGCGGGAATATTATCATATCCATATAAACGTGCAGCCTCTTCGACTAAATCAGCTTCAATCGTAATATCGCCACGGCGCGTCGGGACAGTGATCGTGAACGTTTCATTGTCAAGTTCCACTCCGAATTGCAGACGTTTGAAGATTGACTCCACAACTGATACGGTCATGCTTGTTCCAAGAAGTGTGTTGATTTTTTCAAGAGTGATGCTAATGACAGCAGGTTCCATTGTCAATCCATCAACCTCTGCTGCTCCTTGTAAGACTGTTCCGCCTGCATATTGTGCAATCAATTGTGCAGCACGTTCTCCAGCTTCACGAACACGGGCCGGGTCGACGCCTTTTTCAAAGCGGGCACTGGCTTCACTGCGTAATCCATGGTCCTTTGAAGCTTTGCGAACTACTGTACCTGCAAAATATGCACTTTCAAGAATGATGTTCGTCGTATCATTTTTCACTTCGGAATCCGCTCCGCCCATCACACCAGCAATCGCAACAGGCTCGCTGCCATTTGTGATCACTAAATGGTCAGGTGTCAAAGTTCGTTCCGCTTCATCCAATGTTACGATTTTTTCAGCATCCTTCGCTCTGCGGATGACGATTTCCTTTGAACCAAAGCGGTCATAATCAAAGGCATGGAGCGGTTGTCCGTATTCAAGCAAAATGTAGTTCGTGATATCCACCACATTATTATGAGGTCGGATGCCTGCAGACATCAACCTAGTTTGCATCCAAAGCGGTGAGGGTCCGATCTTAACATCCTTGATGATTTTAGCCATGTATATCGGGTTATCTTCTTTCGCTTCCACTTTGACACTGATATAATCAGTTGCTTTTTCAGCTGCCTCTTCTTTCTCGACAACCGGCCATTTCACTTCCCGGCCTAGAATGGCTCCCACTTCATATGCAACACCAAGCATGCTCAATGCGTCGGAGCGGTTTGGAGTCAGCCCAAGTTCCAGCACTTCATCACTTAAACCAAGTTCCTCCAATGCATCTCTCCCTACTTCCACATCATTAGGGAAAACGAAGATACCTGTAGCGTAATCCTTGGAAACAAGCTTGGATTCGAAGCCCAATTCTTGAAGCGAGCAAATCATCCCGTGCGATTCCTCTCCACGAAGTTTCGCTTTCTTGATTTTGAAATTACCTGGAAGGACTGCGCCAACAGTAGCGACTGCGACTTTTTGGCCTTTATCGACATTCGGTGCTCCACAGATGATCTGAACGGGATTTTCGGCCCCGATATCAACTTGGCATTTATTCAATTTATCCGCATTTGGATGCTGTTCACGTTCTAAGACATGCCCGATGACGACCCCTTTTAGCCCTTCACTTTTCTTTTCCACCCCTTCAACCTCAATGCCGCTTTTCGTGATTTTGTCAGCTAGCTCCGTCGCATTGATGCCTGAAAGGTCAACATAATCTTGTAACCATTTATATGAAACAAACATGGTAGGTCCTCCTTTTTAAAATAAAAATTTATGCTTCGTGATGGTTGAATTGTTTTAAGAATCGAACATCATTTGTATAGAAATGACGGATATCGTCCACACCGTACTTCAACATGGCAATCCGTTCCACGCCGATTCCAAATGCGAATCCAGAATATTTCTTGGAATCGAAGCCAGCCATTTCAAGGACGTTCGGATGAACGATCCCGCCGCCAAGCACTTCGATCCAGCCTGTTTGTTTACAAACGCTGCAGCCTTTACCGCCGCAGATTTTACAAGAAATGTCCACTTCGACGGAAGGCTCCGTAAATGGGAAGAAACTTGGACGAAGACGGATTTCACGGTCTTGCCCGAATACTTTTTTCGCAAATACGTCTAGCGTTCCTTTCAGGTCGCTCATGCTGATGTTCTCATCGATGACCAAGCCTTCAATTTGCTGGAATTGATGGGAGTGTGTCGCATCATCATTATCACGGCGATATACTTTTCCTGGGCAAATGATTTTAACAGGAACTTGACCTTTATGTTTTTCCATCGTTCTGGCTTGAACAGGTGAAGTGTGAGTACGCATAAGGATTTCATCCGTGATGTAGAAGGAATCCTGCATATCACGTGCCGGATGGCTTTTTGGCAAGTTAAGTGCCTCAAAGTTGTAGTAGTCGCTTTCGACTTCAGGACCTTCTGCAACGGTATAACCCATCCCGATGAATAGGTCTTCGATTTCTTCCACGACACGTGTTAATGGGTGTAGATTCCCCTTGTTTACCGGACGTCCTGGAAGTGTGACGTCAATCGTTTCAGTTGCTAGCTTGGCATTGACTGCCGCAGTTTCAAGCGCTTTTTGTTTCTCCTCGATCTTTGTTGCGATCGCTTCCCGTACATCATTGGCTAGTGCCCCGATTTTCGGACGTTCTTCGGCAGATAATTTACCCATGCCGCGCAATACCTCAGTTATTGGCCCTTTTTTCCCTAAATAAGCAACACGGACTTCATTCAGTTCTTTTAATTCGGAAGCGGCGGCAACTTTTTGCAACGCTTCTTCCTGCAGTTCTAGTAAACGTTCCTGCATCATGTCTTCCTCCTTTATTTTCCTTTTGTAAAAATGAACACAAAAAAACCCCGATCCCTAAAGGGACGAGGTTTATGTATCGCGGTACCACCCTTATTAGTGCACAAATAAACTTCTGCACTCACTTCATTAAAAATAACGGCTCTTCACCGGAACATTTTTCAGACAATCTGTCTTCCCAATGCCAACTCGAAAGGTGAATTCACTTAAGCAGTGCCATAAAAATGCTTTCAGTCAAGGCATTTTCTCCCTGGTTATGGTTAACTTTAAGCTACTACTCTTTGTCATCGTCGTTTCATTATAAAATTCTGTTTTATTATATTATAATTCTTCGGCCGTTTCAAATCGATTTTCGTAAATGGTACATTAAAATCCCGGCAGCGATCCCCACATTCAATGATTCGCTTTTTCCGTAGATGGGAATATAGAGGTTTTTAGTCGTTTTCTCCAATAATTCCTTTGATACTCCTTGGCCTTCATTACCGACCAGCAGGGCAAATCGGGAAGACTTTTCCACTTCTTCAAATGGCGATGCCCCTTCTAATGCCGTGCCATAAACCGGTGTGCCGCTTTGCTTCAGCTCATCGATGATTTCGGATAGGCTCCCTTTAATGACAGGCATATGGAAGAGGCTACCTTGAGTCGAACGGACCACTTTGGGATTATACAAGTCAGCACACCCTTCACCTAGTATGACCGCATCGATTCCAGCTGCATCCGCTGTCCTGATCATCGTTCCAATATTCCCCGGATCTTGGACGGCATCGATCAACAATAGCTTATCGGGATTGATGGATGCCATGCTCGTTGATTTCTGTTCACAAACCGCAGCAATTCCCTGCGGGGCTTCGGTATCGCTAATCGCCTTCATAATATCATTTTTCACATAAATGAGTTCTGTGCCTTCCACCTTAAAATGGGCAGGCATTTCAGTTTCTTCATTGATGATCACTTCCAAGACGATTTCTTCTTTTAAGGCTTCTTCAACTAGGTGAAAGCCCTCGACTAAATATTTACCTGTTTTATCCCGTTCTTTTTTCGTCAAAAGTTTTTTCCATTGCTTAACTTGCGGGTTTTTTACGGATTCGATATATTTCAAGGGTAAACGCTCCTTTAACTTCACACTGATTTTCCTATTATAACGCAATTCACATACATATTGCATGCGAGTTTGTGAAATGCTATTAATGTCAGTCATTATGTGTTAGAGGAGGAATAATTATGAATTTAAACTTACGTAATGCGATCATCCAAAATGTATCTGGAAATTCGCAAGAGCAGCTGGAAGACACGATTGTAGATGCCATACAAAATGGCGAGGAAAAAATGCTTCCTGGATTGGGAGTATTATTCGAGGTAATCTGGCAAAATTCATCTGAGCAGGAAAAACAGGAAATGATCACTGCCCTCGAAGCAGGATTAAAAAAATAACAGCCTTCAACGGCTGTTATTTTTTTGATCTCGCTTCGCCAGCCTTCAGTCCTTCGATGGAGACTTCTTCATCAAGCAGCAAGATGAATTTTTTTGCGCTCACTTCTTCAAGCATCGCTTTTGTCTCAGCAAAAGAGTAGCCGTATTTCGTGAAAAAGCTGCGTAAATCTCCAGATCCTTCATCTGTGAAGTAGTGGAAAATTTTCAAAAAAAGCGTGTCTTCCTTATCCTGATTGGCAATGATCAGTATATCCGTATGTTCATTTCCAAGCTGCACATAATTTTTTATATCAGCTGCCACTGTCATTTGGGTGCCAGATATGCCTTTAGCTTTTAAGTCTTGAATTGCAGCAAGTAGTTCCGGATTAGAGTCAAAAACACCATATACGTTTTTTTCCATGTTTCTCCCTCTCCTTGTTACTCTACTAAAAATAAAATTCCTTTGTCATTATACCTTGCGGCTTTATCAATAAACAAGCAAATAGTCTATTGAAATGAACGAGGGAACCCTCTGCCTAAAGGGTTTTTTAAAATAACGGCCTGGAAACAAACTAGATGAAAAATCGAGTTTGCCTACAGTTTCTTAATGGGCTTGTACAATTTGAACGTTGATTTCCATTCCAGGCACTCGTTTTCCGCGGGCGGTCAGGGGGCTTTGCCCCTTCCTCCCAAACAACTAGATAGAAATCAGATCTGAGGAATTGAAGATGATGCTTTGGGTCAGTTGGTTCTGGAACATCATTTGATGATAGCTATATTTTCCATTCCCTATTTATCTACAAACTGAAGAACAGCCTTGTGCAGGCTGTTCTTTTTACGTATTACAGATTGTCGGTATTGATTCGATTTTTGATATATTCATCCTGCAAGCCTTCCTCTTGCTGCCCGCTAGCCTTATTCATTGAACCTTGAGCATCAAGGGCTTTGTCAGTATCGGCAGAAAACGGTTCTGCATGTGGGTCGCTTGCAAGTGTCCCTTCATGATTCCCTGGTTTTTGCTTCTTGAATTTTTCTGTAGAATTCCCCCAGATTTCCCTTTCTTGAGCCCGCTTCGTATCCAGCTCTTCATTTTCAAAGATGTTGGCGGAATTCCCATGAAGTTCTTCGGTTCTTCCTGGCTGTGCTTTCACTTCCCCTGTTTGATAGGCATTCTCTGTTGTTTCAGGAAAAAGGTTCGGGTCCGGATTGTTCACCACCCCTGTTTTAAGCGGATTCTCTGCAGGTTCGTCCGTATCCTCCATGCGATTGGAAGTTATGCTCTCTCGTGCTGAAACGGTTTCCGATTCATCTAAAAGAATCAGATATTTTCCGGCCTCCACTTCATTTATATAAGCGGTGGCTTCACTATCGGATAGTCCTAATTCACCTAGTCGGTTCCTTATATCTTCAGAACCCTCGTTCATGAAAAAGTGCCTCATCTTATCAATGAAGGAATCCTCGTTAGATTTAGTAACGACGTCGACATCGGGAACAGGCTTTTCATTGACGAAATCCAAATCTTCTTTCCTATCAGCCATTACCGTTATTTCCCCTTCATGGACCCCCTTTTCCTTGAGGGATTGTATAGCCTGGATCATTTCACTTTCCGTATTAAAAACACCATATAATGTTTTTCCCATGCTTCTTCCTCCTCCTATTTTTCCGATAATTCTCCTTAAGTGTATTTATACCCTGATGGGTGCTAATTAAACAAAAAGGTTTGCCTTCCTATCGAACAATCAGTCTTTAAAATCAAAAAGAAACCTGCAGTTTTTAAAACTGCAGGTTTTTTCCTTCACTCTTAGAAGCGGTCGGTTCTACGTTCAGTTGCCTTTTTCTCATTCACGATCGATTCATCTGTACTATCAAGCTGGATATCTTCCTTTTTAAGAGTTTCCTGAACTTGTTCCGTTTCTTGTACCGCATGTTTCTTGATGACAATTTCATCTGTGACAACCGGTTTTTTCGAAACTTCCAGTTTTTCTTCAACAACTGGGATTCGCAATGTTTCCCCATCTTCAATGCTTCCGGTTTCCAGATTTGCTTCACGTCCCGAAACCGATCTATGCTCGACTGTCACTTCTTCGTGTTCAACAGGGACATTAATCGTTTTATGCTGTTCATTGACTTCTTTGTTAATGACGACTTCTCCCGTCTGAACCCTTTCTTTGTCAATGTTCAGCTGTTCTTCCCGAAGTGTAAGCGTCCTTTCATCTTCTGGCAACTCACGGCCTCGTCCGTTGACTCCATAAACATCTTCTTTATTTAATGCATCGGTCTTTTCCGTACCATTATATAGTTGATTGGTGGAGTTTGTATCAAGCCTTGTACCGGCAGTGTCCATTGTACCAGTCGTGAATTTATCCTTTGCCGTTCCAAGATGGCCTTCACCTTCTTCAACCAGAACCAGGACTTTTCCATTTTCTACATCAAAGACATGTTCAGCTGCATCGCTATTCGAAAGGCCTGCATTCGCCAATCTTGTTGAAAGGTCTGCCGTATCTTCCGGCATGAAGAAACGTGCCACCTTGTCCATAAATGATTCGTCATTAGGAACATTCGTCATTGTATGAACATCCGTTTCACGTTGATGGTTCGTGAAATCCAAAGTTTCTTCCTTGTCTGCGACAACCGTAATATCGTCCCCTTCAAAACCCTTTGCCTTAAGTGCATTAATTGCTTGGATCACTTCTGCATTTGATTCATATACTCCATATACTGTTTTATTCATTTTACATTCCTCCTTAGGTTTTATTGTTTCGTTTAGTGGATGCTATATATAAACAATACCCGCCATGTTCCTAAGTAAACGAGGAATCCATATTTCATTTTTGTTATATCATTTACAATTCGTTCTCAGCACAGAACGCTTTTTTAGTTGAAACCCAGGCTTTACAAGGGTTTCCCCATTTATAAAGATGTAATGTTTAACCCATAAATGCCATTTCATTTACTTCTTGTAATCTATTTTCTTCTATTATAAAGCCACAGCCTTTATTAGCAGGTCCGCAATATGCACCGCTTTTGTACATTCCCCCACGTTTTCCCTCTCGATCCCCAATTGCATTTGCAACAGACAGCCAGGGTTTGCCGTGACAACAATATCGGCCTGTGTCGATTTCGTGTGCTGCATTTTAGAGTCAAGAATATTCATGGACATCTTTGATTCAACAATATTATAAATCCCAGCTGAGCCGCAGCATCGATCGGCATCCCTCATTTCCCTGAAATCGATTCCTTCTATCGATTGTAGGAGAATTCGCGGAGCCGAGGAGGTGTTCATCACATTCCGTAAGTGACAGGAATCCTGGAAAGTTACGGATTGAGCTGGCAGTTTAAGGCGAACTTTTTCCTGAAAACGCAAATCGACAAGAATCTGGCTGATATCTTTCAATTTATTTTTAAATGCGGTTGCACGGTCGTGCCATTCCGGTTCATCTTGGAGCAGATGGTCATAATCTATGAGAAAAGCACCACAGCCGCCTGCATTCGTAATAATATAATCAACTTCCCCAGCTTCAAAGGCTTCAATATTACGCTTGGCCAGTTGTTTTGCACCTGCTTTTTCCCCACTGTGCCCATGCAGCGCCCCGCAACATGCCTGGGATTTTGGAATCACGATTTCACATCCGGCCAGCTGTAGCAGCTTTAGTGTGGCCTTGTTCGTTTCCAAAAACATCGTATCCATCAAGCATCCGGAAAAGAAAGCCACCTTTTTGAGCGGTGTTCCGATTGCAGGCAGCTCGGTTGGCCTATTTTTCATTTCTGATTTTTTCGGGACTTTCGGCAGCACTCTTTCCATGGTTGCCAAATTATCCGGAAGCATATTGAGGACTCCCGTTTTCCGGGCCACATATTGCAGGCCAGATCTCTGATAGAAGCCAAGCAAACTTGTCATGGCCTGCATTCGCTCCTGGTGCGGGAATAATCCACTAAAAACGGCCTTGCGAATCGTTTTTACAGGGAAGCTATGTTTTTTATTCTGCTGGATGATATCCCTTGCTTCTTCAAGAAGATGTCCATATTTCACACCTGAAGGACACACAGGCTCACAAGCCCTGCAGCCGAGGCAAAGACTCAACGAACGTTCTACATCCTCATCGGGCTCAATCACACCTTCCGCCACCGCTTTCATAAGTGCAATCCGGCCCCTTGGTGAATGGGATTCCTTCAGCCCCGATTCTATGTATGTCGGGCAGTGGGGTAAGCAAAAGCCGCAGCGCATACAATTCAACAATTCATCTTCATTCATTCTTTCCGCGAATTGAATGGCAATGGTTTCCCTTTCCTGAACTGTGGTCATGTAGAAACCACCACCCTTTTTCTCGTTTCCTTGGCAAATACCTTGCCGGGATTCATGATGTTATTGGGATCGAAAGCTTGTTTAATCGCCCTCATGGCATCAATCCCTTCTTTCTTCAGCTTCCATTCAAGATACGGAGCCTTCATCGCTCCTACACCATGTTCACCGGTAATCGTCCCGCCAAGGTCGATAGCCGCGGCAAAAATGTCAGCAAAAGCGAGCTCCACCCTCTCCATTTCCTCATGATCACGAGCGTCGGTAATGCAAGTTGGATGCAAGTTCCCATCCCCAGCATGACCGAAAGTGCAAATGTCCACGTTATGTTTGTCAGCGATCTCATTAATCGTTTTAACCATTTTGGCAATTTCCGATCTTGGAACGGTGGCATCTTCCAAGATGGTCGTCGGCTTGAGCCGTGCCAATGCGGAAAGTGCTGTCCGTCTTGCCGTTTTCAAGGCGACAGCGTCAGATTCCGTTTCGGCAATTTCCACGGAAACCGCCTTTTCCTCTAGACAGATATCGGCCATTCTTTTCATATCACGTTCCACCACTTCAGGCGGGCCATCCTGTTCAATCAGCAGGACGGCTTCCACATTGGTAGGCAAACCGATTTTCGCGAAGTCTTCAACAACGATCAATGTGGGCCGATCCAGAAATTCCAATGTAACAGGAATGATCTTATTTGAAATGATCTTGGCCACTGACTGGGCTGCAGCATCCAGATCTTGATATAAGGCAAGCATCGTCTTAGTCGTTTCCGGCATTGGGATCAGCTTTAAGGTCGCTTCCGTAACGATGCCCAAAGTCCCTTCCGATCCTACAAAAAGTTTCGTTAAATCATATCCAGCTACATCTTTGGCAAGCTTGCCCCCAGTTCGAATGATGTCCCCATTCGGAAGGACCACTTCAAGCCCGATGACATAATCACGGGTGACTCCATACTTTAACCCTCTCAGTCCGCCGGAGTTCTCATTAATGTTGCCGCCAATCGTGGAGATTTTCATCGAACTTGGATCCGGCGGATAAAACAATCCCTTCTCTTCAACTGCGGAAATCAAGTCCAATGTGACGAACCCAGGCTGTACGGTCGCCGTTAAGTTCTCTTCATCTATTTCAAGTAATGAATTCATTCGATTGAATAAAAGGACAAGCCCCCCCTCTGTCGGGCAGGTGCCTCCGCTTAAATTCGTACCAGACCCGCGGGGAACGATCGGAACATTGTATTCGTTGCAAACTTTGACGATGGCTGCGACTTCGGCTGTGCAGCCCGGCTTAATGACAGCATCCGGCATGGCTTGAAACCCTGGCGTTGCATCATATGAATGGACTAGACATTCCACTTTCGAGTCATCGTAATTCTCCTGACCGACTATGGTAAGAAGTAGCTGCTTAACCTGCTTTGTTAACATGTACATCCTCCTCAAATAAACATAGGAAATTCGAGATTTTTTTATATGATGTAAGTATAAGAAAAAAAACACTCAGCCTTCTATGTATGAACATATAGAATTTAGAGCTTTTCATAGAATTAATTTGTATGTTTATCCAATACACATACTGCTAGATACATAGTGACTAAATCGGCTAGCTTCCGAGGATTCAGCCGGGTCAAATCTTCTATGCGCTTGAGCCTGTAATGGAGGGTATTGATATAGATATGCAGGGCTCTAGCGGTCTCCTTTAAAGATAGATCACATGCAAAATACATGGAAAGGGTTTTAAGCAGATCCTCATTAGGAAGCAACTCCTGAATCGTCCGGGATAAATATTCCTGTCTTGTTTCAGCGGTAACTTCATCAAGCAGGACCTCAAGTTTCAAGTCCTCGTCAAATATGATCCCCGATGAAGGAAACGCGATTTTCAAGGAACGTTCCGCTTTAAAAAACGCGAACCTGAAAGCGGCTCCTGATGCACGCGAACTAACTCCTGCACACACTTTATAACCCGAGCTCTCTTCCAGTCTTTTTTGCAGTTTACTTAATTTCTTTAATTGCTGGATTTTTGAACCGAAGAAATCGGCCATTGAAAGAATGACGAATTGGTTCCTCCCCCAACGTACTGCGATGTCATTGGGATGCTGCTGTCTTATGAATATCTGAAGCGTTTTCCACACATTAGGTTCAATGATCTCCTCAGTCTTAAATTCACCAAGGGTGATGATCCGGTCTGCATGAACATCGACCCCAAGCAACTTGGCCTTCTGAAGGAAGAGATCATTGAACGTCTTCAGCTGATGCCATTCAAACACAAAGAATTCCATTAGACGTGATTGGGATTCTGCTTGTTCGATATGATAGCTTTCCTGAATGAACATCTCCGTCATTTTTTTAAAAAGTTCCGCATAGGGAGAAACATGTTTGGGGTCGCCCGTAATTCCAATGACACAAACGGCTTCCTGATTGAAGAAAATGGGCAGGTTTATCCCTGCCTTCACTCCTTTCCAACTTCGTTCATCCTGTTTATTGATGATCAATTTCTCACGATTGTTGAAAGCGTGAATGGCCCCTTCATGAAAAGATCCAATACGGCTGCCATCGGTGCTGGCGATAATCGTGCCAGCATGGTCAATAATGATGATCTCCTCATCAATCAGTTTTCGAACCTCATGCACCAATTTTCCTGCCACAGCTGCCAATTGCATTAAATGTCCTCCTTTTTTGAATCGACTTAAAAATATTTCAAGGCTCCCCTATGAAAAGGGAGCCTCATTCTAATTATGGAATCATCCAGGAAAGGACGCCATTTTGCAAGAAGGTAATCACACAAACAAGCAGCAATAAAAATAAGCTATGTTTGAGCGTGAATCTCAATAATTCCGATTCCCTGCCCGCCAATCCAACGGCAGCACAGGCAATCGCTATCGATTGGGGGGAAATCATCTTTCCGGTGACTCCTCCGGAAGAGTTCGCCGCCAGTGCCAGGACCGGTTCCATCCCCACTTTAAGCGCAGTCACTTTCTGCAGACTGCCAAATAAGAGGTTGGCTGATGTATCCGATCCGGTAATGAACACACCCAGCCAGCCGAGAACCGGTGCAAAGAACGGAAATAAATCACCCGATTTTGCCAGGGTCATCCCTAATGTTGTCGACATGCCTGAAGCATTCGTCACATAAGCAAAAGCGACCACGGTAGAAATCATCAAGATTGGTTTGGCCAACTCTTTCATCGCTTCAACAAAGGTGCCATAAAAGTCTTTTGCAGACATGTGTGCGATGAACTTCGTTACGATGGCGGCCAGTAAAATGGCCGTCCCGGCTGCTCCGAGCAGTTCTACTTTATAGAAAGCTGCAATCGGCAATCCGTTACTTCCGATTATCTCATTATGCAGACCTGGCACTTGGATTTGGAAGGTTAATAGTTTCCCGATTTCATTGATTCCGCCAAGCAGCACATTGTTGCCTTCATAATGTCCGGATAGTGCCGGCTTTATTGGGTTCATCCCCCATATTGTTATGAAAAGCGTTAACAGAAGGAATGGTGACCAAGCATGGAATATCTGCCATTTCGTGTATTTCGTTTCCGCTTCGGCCGTATATAATGGTTCGACAGCAGCTGCCGTTTCCTCTGATGCAAAGCGAAAGATCGTTTTAGGTTTCCAGAATTTAAGAAAAATCGCCAATGCAAACAGTGACACTAACGCGGAAAGGATGTCCGGTAATTCGGGCCCAAGAAAATTCGAACTTAAGTACTGTGTGATGGCAAAGGAAAATCCGGAAACCAAAATTGCCGGCAAGACTTCAATCGACCTTTTCCACCCTGTCATGATTAAAATGAGATAAAGCGGAATGAGAGCCGAAAGGAATGGCAATTGGCGGCCGACCATTTTGGAAATCTCCATGGCGGCTATGCCAGTAGGGCCTTCCATGGCGATGATCGGTATTCCAACCGCCCCGAATGCTACCGGAGCGGTATTCGCGATCAAGCAAATCCCGGCTGCATACAGCGGGTTAAATCCGAGACCGACCAATAGCGCGGCTGAAATGGCGACCGGTGCTCCAAATCCCGCGGCACCTTCTAAAAAGGCCCCGAAAGAAAATGCCACCAATAATGCCTGGAGGCGGCGGTCTTCCGTAAGCGAAAGCACCGAAGAACGAATGATATTGAATTGTCCGCTTTTAACAGTCATTTTGTACAAAAATACGGAAGTGATGATTATCCATCCGATTGGGAGCAGCCCATATACGGCTCCTTGTGAAGCGGACATCACAGCTTTTCCTGCAGGCATTCCATATATCAATACAGCCACTGCAAGAGCTACAAGCAGCGTGGTTACACCTGCAATGTAACCTTTCATACGTTTGATGGTAAGCGCCCAGAAAAAGTAAAGAATTGGAATGAGTGCAGCAAGAGATGATAAAACTAAATTATCGGTGATCGGCGTAAAGTTTTGTGTCCATGTCATTCATTTCGACTCCATTTTCTATAAATTTTTTAAAAAATCAGAAATCAACCGCTAATTGAAACCCCTTACATATTCAAATATTCAAAGTCATCAGATGACTTGATGAGTACTCATTAAAATTAAATGATTGAAAATATAAAATCAAGATTTTTTTTATTTTTTGTTGATTTTTCACCCTTCTGGAAGTGTCAAAGATCATTTGTGTTATATAATATTAACCAGAGAAACTCATAGAAAATAGAGGTGCTACTACTTGGTATATAAAAAAATAAAGCCGAAAAAAATTTATGAAGAAGTCAGCGATGAACTTTATGAAATGATTCGGTCAGGCAGCCTGAAACCAGGTGAACAATTGGATTCCATTCAGCAGCTTGCGGAAAATTTCCAAGTCGGGCGCCCGGCCATCCGCGAAGCATTAAGTGCATTGAGTTCAATGGGTCTTATTGAAATAAAACAAGGTGAAGGAACATTCGTCAAAACCTTCGACCCCACCATCATGAACCACCCCTTGTCTGCCGCCCTTTTGATGGATCAAGACAATATCAAACATTTACTGGAAGTTCGGAAAATCCTTGAGTCCGGTACGGCAGAAGTGGCAGCGAAGAAGAGAACGGAAGATAACCTTATCGAACTCAAGGACAGGCTCTTTGATATGGAAAAGGTATCAGATGATGAAGAGCTCAGTGATAAAGCGGATATCGCCTTCCATGTTGCCGTGGCAAACGCATCACAAAATGAGCTGCTGATTACATTGATGAATCACGTTTCGGAATTAATGACGGAAAAGATGCGTGATATCCGCCGGATTGCGCTTTATTCCGAAGAGATGACACTTAAGCAGCTTTACCAGCAGCATGTCAGGATATATGATGCAATTGTGGCACAGGATGAAGACGGAGCCCGCAGTGCCATGCTATTTCACCTTCAGAGCGTCGAGGAATCACTGGACCGGGTCATCCAAAAGAATCAGCAAAAGAATAATTGACATTCCTTTAAATTTTAAAAATACCCTATACAAAAAAGGATTAAATTGATATATTATTTTGAAAACGATTACTTCATTTAAAAATCTTGGAAATTGGTATATTCACTTAGCCATTTCCTTTTTCCATTTTTTAGTCATCAGATGACCTGTTAACATATTTTTAAAAAGGAGGAGTTCAGTTTGAAAGTTACTCTCTTTGCAACATGTTTAGTGGATTTGTTTCAATCCAATGTCGGCAAAGCCACAGTGGAGCTACTCGAGAGATTAGGCTGTGAGATCGATTTCCCGGAGTCCCAGATATGTTGCGGACAGCCGGCATATAATAGCGGGTATACGAAGGAATCGAAGGAAGCCATGAAAAAGATGATTAAAACATTCGCGGATGCTGAATACATCGTAACCCCTTCCGGTTCCTGTGCAGCGATGTTCAAGGAATATCCGGTTCTTTTCAAAGGCGATGCCGAATGGGAAAAGAAAGCGGCATCATTAGCGGCTAAAACATATGAATTGTCCCAATTCATCGTGGATGTCTTAAAAGTGACCGACGTCGGAGCGACCCTTAAGGGAAAGGCCACTTATCATACTTCATGCCATATGACACGGCTGCTTAAGGTGAAGGAAGCACCTGCCATTTTATTAAGCCATGTCAGGGGACTGGAAATGACACCACTTCCGGATGCCCAAAACTGCTGCGGGTTCGGGGGGACATTTTCGGTTAAGATGGGTGACATTTCCGGGCAAATGGTCGAGGAAAAGGTATGCAATATTGAAGATACCGGGGCAGATTTTTTAATCGGCGGGGATGCAGGATGTTTGATGAATATTGGCGGACGGATCCAAAGGAAGCGGCAACCGGTGAAAGTGCTTCACATTGCGGAAGTCCTGAATAGTATTTAAAAGAAAGCGAGGAGGGATAAACTTATGGCTATGAAAACCAGCTCTGCCAAATTTAAAGACCGGGTGGATGAAGGAATACATAATGACTTTATGCGATTGGCCGTATCCAGTGCCCAAGAACGATTACACGGACGGCGACTGACTGCCGTTGATGAATTGGGAAGCTGGGAGG
The DNA here is from genome assembly GCF_044762665.1 of Peribacillus sp. NPDC096622. Classification (NCBI taxonomy): domain Bacteria; kingdom Bacillati; phylum Bacillota; class Bacilli; order Caryophanales; family Bacillaceae; genus Peribacillus; species Peribacillus sp. NPDC096622. The sequence goes on from NZ_JBIWES010000001.1 coordinate 458,578, forward strand.
ATTGGCGTTCCCTTGGGGAAGAAATCCGGCAGCATGTGCTCAGTAACCTTGATTTCTATTTGCACCAGCTTGCAGAAAACGTTTCGAAAAGGGGCGGTCATGTCTTCTTCGCTGAAACCGCTGAAGAAGCAAGCGGATACATTAAGGATGTCATTGTAAAAAAGAATGCCAAAAAGATCGTGAAATCCAAATCGATGGTCACGGAAGAGATCAATTTGAATGCAACTCTTGAGGCAGTTGGCCTCGATGTCGTTGAAACGGACCTTGGTGAATACATTTTACAAGTGGATGATCATGATCCCCCTTCCCATATCGTCGCACCTGCTCTCCATAAAAATAAAGAACAGATTAGGGACGTTTTTAAAGAAAAGCTTGCCTATACGCAAACCGAAAAACCGGAAGAACTTACCGCCCATGTGAGGGGCATTCTGCGGAAAGATTTCTTAAGCGCCGATGTGGGCATTACCGGCTGTAATTTTGCGATTGCGGAAACGGGCTCGATCGGTTTGGTGACGAATGAAGGAAATGCCGATTTGGTCACTGCCCTCCCAAAAACGCAAATCACCGTGATGGGTATGGAACGGCTTGTACCTACATTCGATGAATTCGAAGTCCTTGTCAGCTTATTGACAAGAAGCGCTGTCGGCCAAAGATTGACCAGTTACATCACCGCACTTACCGGTCCGCGTGATGAAGATGATGTAGACGGACCCGAGGAGTTTCACCTTGTGATTGTAGATAATGGACGTTCCTCAATTTTAGGAACTGAGTTTCAATCAGTTCTTCAATGCATTCGCTGTGCTGCCTGTATAAATGTCTGCCCGGTCTATCGCCAGGTTGGCGGTCATTCATATGGTTCAATATATCCAGGACCAATCGGTGCTGTGCTTTCACCCTTACTCGGGGGATATGATGATTTCAAGGAACTGCCATATGCCTCCACTCTTTGTGCAGCATGTACAGATGCCTGTCCGGTAAAGATTCCTCTTCATGATTTATTGAGGAAGCATCGTGAAGTCATCGTAGAAAAGGAAAAAATGGCGCCGTTTTCAGAAAAGATGGCCATGAAGGCCTTCGGAATTGGTGCGGCATCACCTATGCTTTATAAGTTCGGCTCCAAAATGGCCCCATCAGCGATGTCACCTTTTAAAACGGGGGATATCATCTCGAAAGGACCGGGACCACTCAAAACTTGGACAGAAAGCCGTGAGTTCCCTGCTCCAGGTAAAGAGAGCTTTCGGGACTGGTTCAAAAATCGGGAAAAAGGAGGGAAACCATCATGAATGGAACCATCCATAATGAAGGGGCATTTTTAAACAATATAGCCAAAAACATGGGGCGTGCTCCTATTACGGAGGGCATCTCCGTTCCGGAATGGAAGCACGCCCCCCAAAAAGAAGTTTTGAAACATGCGACACCAAATGATCTTGTTGCGGAATTGAAAGAGCAATGTAAACGGGTGCATACTCAATTTCACGTTACCGACTCCAAGCAAGTGATGCATTGTTTAACACAGGTGATCGAGGAACTTGGAAACGGACCCTTGATCATCCCTAAGGACGATCGATTTTCCGCCTATGGGTTAGAGGGTATCTTAAAGGAAAAAGATGTCCATATATGGGATCACCAAGCCGGGAATGAAAATATCGAAAAAGCAGAAAGTGCTAACATCGGAATCACATTCAGTGAGATGACACTAGCAGAATCAGCGACCGTCGTCTTGTTCAGCGACAAGGACCATGGCCGTTCCATCAGCTTCCTTCCTGCCTGCCATGTTTCCATCATTCCAAAAAGCACCATCGTTCCGCGAATGACGCAGGCTGCTGCGGCCATCCGTTCAAAAGTTACCCGGGGCGAAGTCGTTCCTTCCTGCATCAATTTCATAACAGGGCCGAGCAATTCGGCTGATATCGAAATGGACCTTGTCGTCGGCGTCCATGGACCCATCAAAGCGGTCTATATAATCGTCGAAGACAAGTAGAAATAGGAAAAAGAAAATGGAGAGGACCTAAATTAGGCCTCTCCATTTTTAACTTTCACTATATTATTCGTAAATGATCCGATCAACCGCTTCGCGATCGAGGCGTTTAATCACTTCGACAATGAGCTTAACTGCATTCTCATAATCATCCCTGTGAAGCATTGCTGCGTGTGAATGAATGTAGCGTGTGGCAATCGTGATCGCCAGAGCGGGAACACCATTTGCCGTTAAATGGATGGAGCCGGCATCCGTCCCGCCGCCTGGGATCGATTCATATTGATAAGGAATATTCATTTCATCAGCCGTATCGGTGACGAAATCGCGTAATCCCTTATGTGCCACCATCGATGAATCATAGATGACGATTTGCGGGCCTTCCCCCATCTTACTCATCGCTTCTTTATCGGTAACCCCCGGTGTATCACCAGCAATGCCTACATCGACGGCAAAACCGATATCCGGCTGAATTTTGAATGTGGATGTTTTGGAGCCACGCAGGCCGACCTCTTCTTGCACTGCGCCAATTCCATAAACGACATTAGGATGGTCGCCGTCTTTCAGCTGTTTAAGCACATCAATGGCGATTGCACAGCCAATTCGATTGTCCCAAGCTTTGGCGAGCAGCATCTTTTCATTATTCATGACCGTGAATTCAAAATATGGCACAACCATATCCCCTGGCTTTACGCCCCATTCCTTAACCTCTTCTTTGCTGGATGCACCAATATCAATAAACATATCCTTAATATCAATCGGCTTCTTCCGCGCCTCCGCTGACAGGATATGTGGCGGCTTGGAACCAATAACGCCAGTTATATCACCTTTACCTGTAACGATTGTCACGCGTTGGGCCAGCATTACCTGTGACCACCAGCCCCCAACCGGCTGAAAACGCAAAAATCCTTTATCATCAATTTGGGTGATCATGAAACCGACTTCGTCCATATGCCCGGTAACGACGATTTTCGGTCCGTTTTCATCTCCCGTTTTCTTTGCAATCAAACTGCCCAGGCCATCTGTCGATATTTCATCAGCAAATGGTGTTATGTATTCGGTCATCACTTTTCTTACTTCACTTTCATTTCCTGCAATGCCTTTAGCATCAGTTAAGTCCCGAAGCATCCTTAACGTTTCATCCAATTGAGCCATTCCCTTACCTCCCTATAACTTACATTACAAGAATAATTATACAGACAATCGATTACATAAACAATCAGTAGCCTTGCTTTTGCCTTTCGTAATTCACTTCATTTTTGCTTACATATGCTTTTTCCACATCCACTGCCGAAAATCCAAGCGACTCCCCTAAATGTAAATACGCAGTAAAAACCTTTTGGAAAGATGACTCTGTCAACTGTGTGCGAAATTCACTGATGTAGCCGTAAATAGCAGTAAATTGAACCGTCAAATCCTCCCGATGCATCTTGAGGGCAGATGGAACTTCCGGCACAAATCCCCGTTCGATCCCGAGTGACAAAATGAAATGAATGCCATCCACGTATTCTGCCAAAATCGTTTCTTTATCAGAGGGTCCTTTAAGACTCCAGAATTTAAAACATCTTGTTTCATTGGCAAGCTCTCCAAGCTCCACTAAAAGAGCAAGTATCTTCCGTTCCACCAAGTCTTCAGCACCCAAATCATGCTTTGATTGTATATGCTCGTCCAAAGCTGCCTGCATTTCCATTAATTTACCTATGTTCATTTTCATCACTTCTTTCCATCGTCTTCCCCTAAATTATATCAAATAAATGAAACTTATTAAAAACCCATACGTAAATTAAGGGAATCACTCTGTTTAAGGAGGTAGCTCCATGGTATTGATCATGCGGTCCATTCTTTTGGCTCTCATCATTTTCTTAATATATTCAGTCATCAAATACCTATTTAATCCGAAAAGAAAATTAGAGCTGGCACATGAACAGAAAAAATTCTTTCTGCTCGACGATACAGCCAATATACGAAAGAATTTTTTATTGACGTACAACGGGGTGATGTTTGAAGGGGAAAAGTATTTAGGGACGACGGAACGCTCCTTCGAGGTCATCTCCATCTTCATATGGCCTAAAAAAGTGGCCGGCCTGAAAGGCTTGAAGCGAAATGACTTCTTAAAAATCGAGGCAGCCATAAAAAAACAATATCCGGATGCCGTTATTGATTGGAAGAGCCCGGTTAAGGAGTTTTTACAAAAATGAAAAAAATCATGCGTAATGAAGAGCCTTGAGAAAAATGGACTCAAGGCTCTATATTAATCATCTGAACGAAAAAATTCCTTCCAGGGGACGACCGTCTGCTTCTCTCTCAATAAATAGATCAATAAGGTTAAGGATAATAAAATGATGACGATAAGCGTTGGACTGAAATCTGCAATATAGTGGCCAAAAACCGTGTATACGAATGCTACAGGGAGATTGGTCATGAAGGATAGGTAAAAATAATTTTTCAGCCCTTTATTGGATTCCAATAAGCAAAGCGACAGTAAGTAAAAGTGTATGAATGGTATTAGCCTCAGTACTGCAATTTGCCGGCTGTTTAGCTTTCGGTTTCCAAACAGCTTATTCTTAAGACGCAGCAGCCTATCCTTTGTTTTCGGAAATTTGCCTATCACGAAATAAAAGGCCATACTGGACAGCGTCAAACCGATTACCGAATAGATGGTTCCAAAAGCTGCCCCGAATAATACTCCGCCGGACATGCAAACCACAATGACAGGAATGAATAAAAATTGCCTTAATAAATGAAAAGTGATAAAAATCAACGGTGCAAACACGCTTCCAGATTGAACGTAGCTCATCACAAGTGTCAGTTTATCATTCATGCTCTCCCTCCAGCTACTCTTTGCTGCTTCTACAAGCATATACATTATACGGGCTACATATTACAATTGAATGAATAACTTAATCAATAAGCCTATCTGAAGAATCATCAATATAGGCAGGCCCCACTTAAAAGCGGCATGCTTCGTCTTATGGCGGAATTGCTTCATCCCCAAAAAGGACCCGGTCCCCCCGCCTATGACTGCCCAAAACCAAAGTGTCTTTTCGCTGATCCGGTACTCCCCATTACGCGCTTTCCTTTTGTCGATTCCCATCAAGGCAAACCCGATGATGTTTGTGATGATCACATAAGCAGCTATGAACCATACTCCTTGCATTCTCATTCCCTCCTTAAAATATGTAAAAAGCCACCCTCTTGAAAAGAGAGTGGCTGTATCAGTAAGACTTATTTGTCTAATTGTTGTTTAGCAGCAGTTGCTAATTGAGCAAAAGCTTGTTCGTCAGCAACAGCAAGATCAGCAAGCATTTTGCGGTTCACTTCGATACCAGCAAGCTTTAGACCATGCATTAAACGGCTGTATGAAAGACCGTTGATGCGTGCTGCAGCGTTGATACGAGTGATCCAAAGTTTGCGGAAATCACGTTTCTTTTGACGACGGTCACGGAAAGCATAGTTTCCTGACTTCATTACTTGTTGGTTAGCTACTTTGAAAAGAATATGTTTCGCGCCATAGTAACCTTTAGCTAATTTTATTACCTTTTTACGACGTTTGCGAGTAACAGTACCGCCTTTTACACGTGGCATGTTATTTCCCTCCTATTTAACTCGATAAATCGAACTTATTTAATGTTGTCTAGCATATGACGAATACGTTTGAAGTCACCTTTGCTTACAAGGCTAGCTTTGCGAAGCTTACGCTTTTGCTTAGTAGATTTGTTAGCAAATAAATGGCTTGTGTAAGCGTTAGAACGCTTAAGTTTGCCGGATCCAGTCTTTTTGAAACGTTTAGCAGATCCGCGGTGAGTTTTCATTTTAGGCATAAGGTATTCCTCCTCATTACAAATTACTTTACAATTACTTTTCGTTTTTCGGTGCTAATATAATGAACATGCTGCGCCCGTCCATTTTTGGGTGTTGCTCGATTGTAGCCACTTCTTTACATGCTTCAGAAAAACGAACGAGTACACGTTGACCAATTTCCTTATGCGTAATGGCACGTCCTTTGAATCGGATAGAAGCTTTTACTTTATCGCCTTTTTCAAGGAATTTAATACCGTTGCGAAGCTTCGTATTGAAATCATGTTCTTCAATCGTCGGGCTCAAACGAACCTCTTTCAGACTGATGACTTTTTGATTTTTACGTGCTTCCTTGTCTTTCTTTTGCTGCTCGAAGCGGTGTTTTCCGTAGTCCATGATCCGGGCTACCGGAGGCTTTGCATTTGCAGCAACTAAAACTAGATCAAGATTTACACGAGCGGCAATTTCCAATGCTTCGAATTTCGTTTTAATTCCAAGTTGTTCTCCGTTTTGGTCAATAAGACGAACTTCACGGGCTCGGATGCCCTCGTTTACCATCGCGTCTTTACTAATAGTTAGCCACCTCCAAAGATATTGGCGAATACGAATATTTGAATAAATTCGGTCACGCTCACAACTCGCTTACAGGATATAATCATAATAAAAAAGTGTGGATGCATGTTGCACCCACACTGATAGACTCATTCAGAAAGATCCAAATAATCAAATCATGACCTGTTAACTGCATTGTTTGCGTCAACCAGGTGAGAAGCGGGTGCTTCTTCTTTTCCTCAAACACGTATTCAATTCACTTTAGAAATATATCATAAACACTGATGACTTGTCAAATGCTAATTTATTCGTTTTTCACAACAAAATTAATATTATCAGACATTCAGTTATTTGACAATACGTTTTTTAAAGTAATTTGGACAAAAAATATTCATCATGATACTTTCCATCAAAAAACAATGATTCCCGCTTTATTCCTTCCTTTTCAAAACCCATCTTTCGATATAAGGAAAGCGCAGGGGCGTTGTTTGCAATCACGGACAATTCCAGGCGCCTAATTTCGTTTGTCCGTGCATGCTCCTCCATTTTAAGAAATAACTTCGTACCGATGCCTTGTCCTCTATCCTGTTCATTGATGCCGATGACGATTTTAGCGGAATGCCTCGTTCGGCCCATTCGATTGCCCAATAAAATTAGGTAACCATTCAACTCATCGCCACTAGCAGCAACAAGGAGAATGGAAGGGGGATTTTTTTCGATTTGCTCCAATTGCTTTTCCATTTGTTTCCCCGTAGCTTTTCTTTCCCCAGGGTTAAACAGCATATACCCGGAATCTTCAACATGATTGAACAGATAAGCCAAGTTACCCGCGTCTTTCCTTGAAGCTTTTCTAATCTCCATTTATCCCACTCCCCCTTTGGTTACAGTCCATACTGACAGAAGCGATCAAATTTTAAGAGTCTTCTTTCGCCTTTTTCTTTTTCTCAATGGCGTCCCAAGAAAATAGCGCTATCCAAAAAAACAGGACCGGGACGATGGCATATTGTCGATAACCATCCAATAACAATAAGATGATGATGACAAGGAATGTCGGTCCGAATAGATAAGTAAATTTCTTTTTCATGCTGCCCCTCCCTTTCATCGCTGTACATATTTTCACATGATGGTTTCATTTTATCATGCCATAATTAAAAAGAGGGACACAACTATATGTGCCCCTCTTTTTGCTGTTAACGGCTCACTTCCGCCTTAATCGCTGAAACGAAATCTTCAAAAGCGATCGTTTCGGATTTTTGTTCACCGTATTTACGTACATTCACGCTGCCTTCTTTGGCTTCATTATCTCCAACGACCAGCATGTACGGGATTTTTTGCATTTGTGCTTCACGGATTTTGTAACCGATTTTCTCGTCACGTGTATCCAGGTCGACACGAATGCCTTGCGCTTTAAGTTTTTCCTGTACTTCTTTCGCATAATCCAAGTGCACTTCAGGTGAGACCGGGATCACTTGTGCTTGAATAGGTGCAAGCCAAGTCGGGAATGCCCCCTTGTATTCTTCTATCAAGTAAGCGACAAAACGTTCCATTGTGGAAACGACGCCGCGGTGGATAACAACCGGACGGTGCTGCTTGCCGTCCTCACCTACGTAATTAAGATCGAAACGTTCAGGAAGCAAGAAATCAAGCTGAACAGTGGAAAGCGTTTCATCTTTCCCTAAGGCAGTACGCACCTGAACATCAAGCTTAGGACCGTAGAATGCCGCTTCACCTTCCGCTTCAAAGTAATCCAGACCAAGTTCATCCATGGCGCCTTTTAACATGCTTTGCGCTTTTTCCCACATGTCATCATCATCGAAGTATTTTTCTGTATCCTGAGGATCGCGATAAGACAGACGGAATGAATAATCCTTGATATCGAAATCTTTATATACTTCCAGAACAAGGTTCACAACACGCTTGAACTCTTCTTTGATTTGGTCGGGACGGACGAAAATATGCGCATCATTCAATGTCATCCCGCGCACACGCTGAAGGCCTGAAAGGGCACCTGACATTTCATAGCGGTGCATCAAGCCTAGCTCGGCAATCCGGATTGGCAGTTCGCGGTAGCTGTGGATGCTGTTTTTATAGACCATCATGTGATGCGGACAGTTCATCGGACGCAGGACAAGCTGTTCGTTTTCCATCTCCATGACCGGGAACATGCCGTCCTGGTAATGATCCCAATGTCCAGATGTTTTATAAAGGTCCACGCTTCCCATTACAGGTGTGTAGACATGGTCATAACCCAAACGTTCTTCCTTGTCCACAATGTATCTTTCGATTGTACGGCGAATTGTCGCGCCTTTTGGCAACCACATCGGCAGCCCTTGCCCTACTTTCTGTGAGCTCATGAACAAGTCCAATTCTTTGCCGATTTTACGATGGTCACGTTCCTTGGCTTCTTCAAGGAGACGCAGGTGTTCGGCTAAATCTTCTTTTTTATAGAAAGCCGTACCGTAAATGCGTTGAAGCATTTTATTTTTGCTATCGCCTCTCCAGTATGCTCCAGCGATGCTCAATAGCTTGAATTCTTTGATTTTCCCCGTTGATGGAACATGAATTCCGCGACAAAGGTCAAAGAATTCCCCTTGCTCATAAAGCGTTACCTGCTGATCGGCAGGAATCGCATCGATCAACTCCAATTTATACTCGTCGCCGATTTCTTTAAAACGGGAAATCGCTTCATCACGACTCACTTCGATGCGGGAAATTTCCAGGTTTTCGTTGACAATTTTCTTCATTTCTTTTTCAATCAATGGAAGGTCTTCGGGAGTCAATGATTCCTCCAGATCCATATCATAGTAAAAGCCGCCCTCGATGACTGGCCCTACGCCGAATTTAGCGTTTTTGTACAAACGTTTGATCGCTTGTGCCATCAAGTGCGCTGTACTGTGACGCAATACTTCAAGAGCATCCGCTGCGTCCTGTGTGACGATTTCGATTGTACCATCCTGTTCAATCGGACGTTTCAAATCATATAATTCACCATTGAATTTTCCGGCAATGGATTTTTTCCTTAAACCAGGACTGATGGATGCAGCGATGTCTTCAGTTGTTGTGCCTTTAGCAAACTCCTTAACCGCTCCGTCAGGAAAAGATATTTTCAGTAATTCTGACATTCAGTTTCACTCCTTCTTATTTGTTCGAACAAATTACAGGTTTTTGATTCCATTACAACACAAAAAAGCCCGCCCCTGTATAAAACAGGGACGAGCTTAGTAATAAATATCATTAACCCGCGGTTCCACCCTCGTTCCATCTTGCTTCTCACGGCAAAATGGCACTTGTAACTTGGTAACGGCAGCTTCCCGTCAGCTCATATTCGCAGAATGCCTGCTTTCCGAGCCGAAGTTTAAAGGTGGTAAGTGTTCCATGCGAATAGGAAGCTTACAGCCTGTTGGCTCCCCTCTCTGATAATCGGCGACTAGAATACCCTTGTCCTCATCATAACTTTTAGTTTTTTAATAGTATGTAGGAAATTATAATTTGTTATACGGTGAAAATCAAGGTTAATTTTCTTTTTTCCACGAAAGATCATTCAAATGCATAGTAAATGACGAAAGTGGCAAGATAGTCGCCCGTTCTTCGAAAATCCTTGAAATGGTCTGGATCAGCCCCTCTTCCTTGTCATCGGTATAGATGCACAAGTTTTCAGGAGCAATCGATAAAAGTGGGGCAAGTATCACCGTATCGAGAAAAAGTGAACTTTTGGCAAGAAGCCTCCTGTCGATCATACTATTGATTTTTGGACGGTCGAGTTTGCTGAATTTCTGATCATAGAAGTGAAAACCATCCTGGTTGACCAGGTGGAGCTTCCTTAATTTCGACTCCTGCCCATGAAGGCAATCACGGAGCGTAGCAATGAAATTTTGATAATCCTGTTCCAGCTTATATTCATCAATCGCCTTGACGACATACTTCTCCAAAGTGTGCTGAAACGATTTCAACCGGAAGGTCGTAAAAGAATCGAATGAAAAAGATACCTTTCCAGCCAATATGCTTTGAAGTCCTTCCTCTATCAATCGTTTCTCCGTACTGAATGCTTCATCTTGATTCCTGGCTCTTTCCGCCTCGATGATCGATGATGCAATTTCAATGATGGCTTCAATTTCTTCCCGTTCCCTATAAAAAAATTTACTGACTATTATTTGCTCCAGAACAGGTAGCGTCTTTTCTTCCAATAAAAAAGAATGAAATGCATCTCGAAGCAGAATTAGCCATTCATCACCTGAAGACTCAGTCATATCCACATGCATGCCTTGTTGCGGAAGAAATCGAATATATGCTTGAAATTCTGCCCCCAATGGATGGACAGAAACGAAATTCAGTAATTTCAATGCCTCTGAATCGTTTTGAAACGAAATTTGCACTACGACATCCCCCCTTCCCCCTTGCTTCTTTTTTCATGTATATGGGGATGGGGACGTGTTTAGAAGTAGGATGGGCCTTGTAAGAAGAAAAAAGTGACCTCCATTAAGAGACCACTTTTCTTCATCTTCTCCGATTCACGCCATCAAGCTTGACCGGCTCAGCTAAATATTGAATTCTTTCCAGTACCCTGGCCGCCTTCACTTCTTCCTTCTCACCACGCTGTGAAAAGGTCAGGTGGTTCTCCAAGCCATTCAAGTCAAAATTCGAAGTGAAAAACGTCGGCAGGTTTTCCAGCATCCTAAATTGCAAAATCGGACCAAAAACCTCATCGCGTCCCCAGCTCGTCATGGACTCCGCTCCAATATCATCCAGCATGAGGACAGGTGCCGTTTTCACCATCTCTATTTTTTCATTGACCGTATTATCACCTATCGATCCCTTAAGTTCCCTCAAGTAGTCAGGTACATAAACAATAAGGGAGGAAATTTGCCTTTCTGCAAGTTCATTGGCAATCGCACCTAATAAGTACGTTTTCCCAACACCGAATTTGCCATAAATATATAAACCTTTTTGCCTTTTACCTGGCTCATATTCCATAATGAACGACATCGCTTTACTTAAAACACCCAAGCGTTTGTTTTCATTATCCGTTTGGGTAAAGTCCTCAATGGTCGCCTTTAAAATATCCTTCGGTACATATAGGCTGCGGATCAATTTTTCCCGTTTTCGCTTTTCATCCTCTGCCAATTTCCGGGGGCATATTTCATAATGCAGGTTCAAAGCCTTCCCTTGAACCACCAATTTAGGATAATACCCTTGCATCATATTGATGCAGCCATTCAGGCTTGGACATTTATCACATTTATTGCTCTGTGAAGTGAACTCATAAAGCTTCCCCAAATTTTTATCGATCATTTCCTTCGTGACCGTCGAACTGTTGGCATTCAAAAATAACCGCACTTGTTCGTCTTCAAAAATCTCCTGTTTCAGCTTTTCATAACGCTGTTGGAATTGGTTTGTATTGGCCAATTTATTAAGGGATCTATTTATCTTTTCCATCGTTCATTTCACCTCCTGCTTTCCACTGCTTCCATATTTCCTGAAGCTCGCGTTTCTGGGCATTCAATTCAGGCTGATCTGCATTCTGCTCCTGCTGTGCTTCTTCTTTTTTCTCAAGCCACTCCGGAACCACTTCTTCCCGTATCGCCTTTTTCCGGCTGCCCTTCGCAGCATTCCTGCTTCCTTGAGCCCAGTCCTGATATTTCCTATGTTCATTTTTAGCCAGTTCCATCGCCTCGACGACCGTGGACACCTTCAGCCGTGCCCAATGTCCCGCCAGCTTTTCCACATAACCCTTCGTGAACTTCATATCCGTTTTTAGCATGACATATTCAATCAAGACATTGACGACACCCGGATTCAGCTTTTGATTGATCATCACGCCCTCAACCACTTTCAAATCACCGCTTGACGGCTCTGCACCGCCAGACAATTGCATCAGCCGCTCCCTTGGAGAAATCGTCTCCAAATGACGGATTAACTCTTGTTCCTTTGTTTTCGGTTCTTCTTTTTGTGTCCGTTCACGAATTGGCTGCACCCGATTGACAAGGGAAGGCATATCGGCCTGCCGTTCGATCTGGTACCAGTCCCTTGCCGCCTTTCTAAGCATTTCCTCATCAATCTCATCATCCAATGAAACGGCATCCATGACTAGTTTTTGCATTTCCAGCGGATCAATGCCATATAAGAAAGCAAGTTTGGCAATCGTACTTTTTATTTTCGGAGTAAACGCCTTTTTCGGCACGATAGAGGATTTCATCCCGGCAAATAAAAGGTCAAAATCAAATAAGTCATCAAACCCCGATGGCTCGACGCCTTCCGACCGATCGATGAATTGCTGTTCAGGCAGCGGTTTCCATTCGTTTTTCGCTTCATCCGTTACATATAAAGAGTCCAAATGATCTGATGAGAATACTTCCGCAAAAGATTTAGTCACTCCTTCATATTGATCTTTTAAGATATGGTCATCACAAAAGAATCTCTTTAACCGGTTGAATTGCGCTTTACCGATTTTTTTGTATAAGTAAATATTCAGCATTCCATCCGTGAAAAACTGCTGGGGTGAAAGCGGCGGGTTTAACTCATAGATGAATTCCTTCGTATCATTTTTCGATTTCCTATATACATTCAACAGACCGATTCCTTCAAGTAAAAGCCGTGCTTCGTAAATATCACCTAACTTAAGGCCGATCGTATTCATTAATTGATAATGCGAGGAGGTTTCCGACCATAGCCTGTTTTCCTCCAACTCACTCCATAATGTCATATATAGGCTAATGCAGATAGGTCCAATAAGAGGTTGATATAGTCGGGTAAGTATTTTCCGATCATAATCATGAAGCAGCCCCGCAGATGAGACCAAATATGAATCCGCTGGGAGCAATTCTTGCCAATGCATTGACATCTCCATTCAAACCTTTCAAAAGATGTAGTGAAAAAAGAGCCAAAGTGAATCTTCAGCTCTACTTTCTTTCTTTATTTATTAAATCTTTCAATTCATCGATAAAGACATTGATATCTTTAAATTGTCGATAGACGGATGCGAACCTTACGTAGGCAACCTCATCGACTTCCGCCAGCTTGTCCATTACCATTTCGCCGACACTGTCGCTTTTCACTTCCGATATGCCCTGGTTGCGTAGTTCTTTTTCTACATAACTGGTAATTTGCTCTAGTTCTTTCAAGGGAACCGGACGTTTTTCGCAAGCCCTGATTAAGCCACGCAAGATTTTATCACGACTGAACTCTTCACGTGTCCCGCCCTTTTTCACTACAATAAGCGGTGTTTCCTCCACCTTTTCAAATGTCGTGAATCGAAAACCACATGCCTCACATTCACGGCGTCGTCGAATCGATTTACTTTCATCGACTGGCCTGGAATCGAGCACTCTTGTTCCGTTATATTGACATGATGGGCATTTCATCATTATCAGCTCCGTATTTTATGTAGGACTCCCCTATCTAATGTTCCCCAAGGAATTACTTCTCTATCTTAATCTTATATTAAAAGGAACGGCCAGTACAAGTAAAAAGTGTAACTTCCGGCAGCAGGCACTTTTTGTCCTGCCGTTTAGGCACCGTTGTCAAGAGCATTGCGCTACAAGGCAATCCTCTCCAATAAAGTGAAGCAGACTGCCGATTCATTGCATTAAAAAAGAGATGCACCCATGGCATCTCTGTGTATACATTTTTTTATAGGGCACTTATATTGGCTTTTTTCATTTGTACAGGACCTAATCCACGTGGTAATTCTATGTTTTCACGTGTTTGCGCATTCAAAGCTTCTGCAATATAATCTGCCGCAATATTCGGATCCAAGTTACCGCATGTATAGACATCAATGCTCGCATAGCCGTGTTCTGGAAAACTGTGAATCGTTAAGTGTGATTCAGAAATGATGACAACCCCGCTGACTCCTTGTGGAGCAAATTTGTGAAAGGCAACTTCTCGTACCTCTGCACCTGATTTCAAAGCAGCATCAACAAAAATCTTTTCAATTAAATCGATATTGTTCAGTTTTTCAAAGTCACAACCCCAAAGTTCAGAAATGACATGTCTACCCATTGTTTCCATAGTGTAAGCTGTTTCCATATTAAGCTTCCCCCTTACCATGATTTAAAAATAAGTTCTGATAACTACCACGGGGGAAAGTTAGTCCAAAGAGGTCCTAACCCTTTAAGTAGCCATCATGCAAACTGCTTTTGAAGAAGTTCACGATTCATAGTATATATGGTTTGAATTTTTTTTGCAACTCCAAATTGAATTTTTGGAAAGATAAACTTTATATGTAATTGGGATATAGCGAAGGTTCCAATGTGGTGCAAATTCTGTCTTCGGTTTATTCAGCGCCATAAAGCAGCCAGGAACTGATTGATCACTGCATTAAAAATAGCCCGATAAAAAAATTTTAGTGGGCTTAAAATGCGGACCATCTCGTAATTGAGTTTGTCTACAATTTTTTAGGATTTTAAAATTTGGAGGTTGATTGGAACGAAGGGCACTCGCTCCAATCAACTTTGTTTTAACATTAAGATAGAAACTCCTTTTGCCTTCAGTCTATTTAAGTAAAAAACCCAAGGCGATTAAAGACAGTTCAACTGACCCTGAGAGTGGCTACTATGTGAACGGACAAAGCAAGTACGCCCGTTCGTTTCATGCGGTATCAGACCGCAATGGATTTGTGTTGGGGACGATAGTAACACCTTGAAATACACATGATGGCCATATCTTAGAGCCTCTGGTTGAACAAGCGATTGGGAAAGTTGCAGTTGCTGCAGATGCAAAAGAAAAGTATGGTATGAGTTAGGTCACTATTCTCTATAACTACTTCCAAATCCAAAATGGCCTGCTAAAAAATTTTAGCAGGCCCGGTTTTTTCATTTTATTTTACTGATAATTCGACTTCGGAAGTTTTTTTCAACTCGGAACCAACTAATTTTACAAGGTCCACTACACGGTTGGAGTAACCCCACTCATTATCATACCATGCAAGGACTTTCACTTTCCTGTCCCCGATCATCATCGTCGTCAACCCATCGATGATTGCAGAGTGTGGATTCGTTTTGAAATCACTGGAAACTAAAGGTTCCATCGTGAATTCCATGATTCCTTTGAGTTCATTTTCTGAAGCATCGATGAAGGCTTGGTTCACTTCATCAATCGTGACATCACGGTTTAAATCCACTACAAGATCGACTAAAGATACGTTAGGTGTCGGTACGCGTATCGCCATTCCATGAAGCTTGCCTTTTAATTGCGGCAACACTAGTGAGATGGCTTTTGCAGCTCCTGTAGTCGTAGGAATCATGCTTTCCGCAGCGGCACGGGCACGTCTCAAGTCTTTGTGCGGGTTATCGATGTTATTTTGATCATTAGTATAAGAATGTATCGTTGTCATTAAACCGTTGTTTATGCCGAATTTTTCATCAAGCACTTTTGCAACCGGTCCAAGGCAGTTCGTTGTACAAGATGCATTGGATATGACGAAATGCTTGTCAATTTCCAGCACTTCCTGATTTACTCCCATTACAATGGTAACGTCTTCATTTTTACCCGGGGCTGATAATATAACTCTTTTAGCTCCTGCGTCTAAATGAAGAGCCGCTTTAGAACGTTCATTGAATTTGCCAGTGGCTTCAATTACAATATCTATGTTCATCTCTTTCCAAGGCAATAGCTTTGGATCGCGGTTATTTATTAGTTTAACTCGGCGGCCATTCACTACTAGTGAATCATCTTCAGCTATAATGATACCGTCGAATTTACCATGTATCGTATCATATTTTAGTAAGTGAGCTAAAGTTTCAGCTGGATAGCTTGCATTAATGGCAACAATGTCCAAACTCTCATCTAATATGGCTTTTCGGAAAACCATTCTTCCAATTCTCCCAAATCCGTTAATCGCTATTCTTGAATTCATTGTTCGGACCCTCCAGAAATATTAGTGTTATACTTATTACCTTTCACATGTAATTAGTATAACATAATTCAGAGGAATTGTGCTAATAAAAATGCGGATTGTTCTTATTTTTTCAACATAAAAAGAAGAAACCGGGTGGTTTCTTCTTTTTATCATGATTATATGACATACCATTCGCTAAGTATGGACTTCACTTGCCGCTTCGTTTCATTAATGTCACCATTATTATCGATGACGGCATCCGCTAAAGCCTTTTTATCGGCCAAGGGCATTTGCGAATTGATCCTGGCAAGTGCCTCCGTCTCCGAAAGACCATTCCTGTTCATTAATCGCTGCAATTGAACTTGCTCATCCACATAGATCAAAATCGTCTTATCCACCATGAATGTCAGCTTGCTTTCGAATAGGAGCGGAATATCCATGAACACCGTTTCTTCCCCTGATGATAGTGCCGCTTCCGTTTTCAGCCGCATCCAATTCCTGACGGCAGGATGCACGATGCCATTCAATAGCAATCTCTTTTCTTGATCATTAAATATAATCGACCCGAGCTTTACGCGATCTATATTCCCATCCGTCAATAAGATATCTTCACCAAATGCCTTCACAACTTGATGATAGGCTTCTTCACCAGGCTCAACGACAGCACGGGAAGCCAGATCTGCATCGACAATCGTGAATCCGAGTTCCTGTAAATAGAGGCTGACGGTGCTTTTCCCACTGGCAATGCCTCCGGTGATTCCGATGATTTGTCCCATAAGCTCCCCCTTTTATACTTATCATAACTTGAATAAACCGATAATAATCAATAGTGCACCTGGAAGAAAGGTCAAATGCTGGACAACTTTATTATTTGAAAGCAATTTCCCGCTTTGAATTCCGCTCCAAATGAAAATCGAACTCATAACAGCGATGCACCCTGCGAGGATAATCGGTGAAATCCCGATCATAGCCGCTCCAACTCCGGCCCCGAACGCATCCAGCGAAAGTGCAAACCCCAGAACAAGCGCTTCAACACCTGTAATCGTACCTGATTTATCAAAATCAGCATTCAATGGTTTTTGTAAAATATTAATGACTACCCCAAGTGATTTAATTTCAAAATTAAAGATGATTTTTTCATGATATCTATCATCTTTCAAATCTTTTTCAGGCTTAAAATACTGGTATACCATCCAGGCACCAAGAAAAATGAGGATGATGCCGCCTGTTTTTTCAGCCGCCCCGATGGATATGAGCTGACTGATGAATTGCCCGATGATCATCGCCATGCCTAAACTCAACGCAGAACAAAATGAGATGACCGCTATTGACCTTAAGGGGATTTTCATCTTCCGCATACCGAATGTCAAACCTACGCCAAATCCGTCAATACTAACTGCAAAAGCGAGAAAAATAATTTGTAGCCACATCGGAATATTACTCCTTCCCTACTCGTTGCTACCCTAGTATATGGAAGGAGCCCATCCGATGTGTTTGAAAAAACATTACCTATTTTAGCGGCTGGCATGACGGGCAAATATGTGTGCCGCGTCCTGCAACAACCAGTTTTTCAAGTGGCGTGCCGCATTGTTTGCAGTTCTCGCCTTTTCGTCCATAAACATTCAGTTCCAACTGAAACATGCCGATTTGCCCTTGGGAATTAATGTATGAACGAATCGTACTTCCGCCTTTTTCCACAGCTTCACCTAATGTCGCAATGATTTCAGCATGCAATGTTTTGATTTCCTGCAACGAGAGTGAAGATGCCATTCTCTCCGGATGGATACCGGAACGGAATAAAGACTCATCCACATATATATTCCCAATCCCGACGACAACCGTTTGATCAAGGAGAACGGGCTTGATTTTCCTGTTGGTTCTTGCCAACTTCTTACTTAGCCCCTCGACAGTAAAATCTTCAGACAACGGTTCAGGCCCTAAATGCAACAGAGGCAACCGTTCAAATTCTTCCCCTTTGGCAAATAGGTGCATCGTTCCGAATTTCCGGACATCCCTGTACCGAAGTTCACTGCCATCCGTGAAAGTGAAGATCACATGGGTATGCTTATCATACGGCTCTTCTTTTGGATGGACGCCGTATTTCCCCTCCATTCTTAAATGCGAAACCATCGAATAATCATCCAAGGTGAAAATGAGGAACTTGCCCCGACGGCCTATTGCAGAAATCGTCTGCCCCCTTAAAGCATCCTGAAACTGTTCGACAGGCTCAGGTGCTTTAATGATCTTTGGCCAGAAGACGGACACTTCCTTGATCTCTTTTCCGAGTACGAGCTGCTCTAATGTTCTTCTGACTGTTTCCACTTCTGGAAGTTCTGGCATTGCAATCACCTATCTTTTATTATTTGGCATCAAACCATGTTGGCCCGAAAGCATAATCCACTTTAAGTGGCACGTTCAATTCAATGGCATTTTCCATTTCCTCCGGAACGATCACTTTAAGGATTTCGAGTTCCTCAGGAGGAGTTTCAAAAATCAATTCATCATGCACCTGTAGAAGCATTCTCGTTTTGAGCCCTTCCCTTTTCAGGCGTTTATTCATGTTTATCATGGCAAGCTTGATGATATCAGCGGCACTGCCTTGAATCGGCGTGTTCATCGCTGTCCGTTCGGCAAAACTCCTGATGTTGAAATTCCTGCTTGTTATCTCAGGTATATATCGCCTTCTTTGCATCAAAGTCGTGCTATATCCTTTTTGACGTGCCTCATGTATGCTTTCTTCCATATATTCCTGAACACCTGGAAAGCTTCTTAAATACTTCTCGATGAACTCTCCAGCTTCTTTTCTCGTGATTCCAAGACTTTGCGATAGTCCGTAATCACTTATACCATAAACGATTCCGAAATTGACCGCTTTGGCATGGCGCCTCATGTTTGAAGTGACTTGATCTGCCGATACATGGAATACATCCATGGCTGTCTTTGTATGGATGTCCATCCCGGCCTGGAATGCTTCCACCAATCCGCTGTCATTGGCAATATGCGCCAGGACGCGTAACTCGATCTGGGAGTAGTCGGCAGCAAAAATGATCCAATCCTTTTCGGAAGGAATGAAGGCCTGCCTGATTTTCCTTCCTTCTTCCAGTCTGATCGGGATATTCTGGAGATTGGGATCTGTAGAACTTAACCGGCCGGTCTGGGTCAACGCTTGGTTGAAACGGGTATGCACCTTGTCCGTTTTGCCATTGACCACTTTAAGCAACCCTTCAATATAAGTGGATTGCAATTTACCAAGCTGGCGATACAGCAGGATCTCCTTAACGATATCATGCTTGCTCTCCAGTTTCTCCAGCACATCGGCTGAAGTCGAATAACCTGTTTTGGTTTTCTTCATGACCGGAAGCTCCAACTTTTCAAACAGGATGGCCCCAAGCTGTTTAGGTGAATTGATATTGAACGCCTCTCCAGCCAATTCAAAAATTCGTGCTTCGATATTTCTTAAGCGAATGGCTAATTCCTGTCCCATGTTTTTCAGTCGGCCTATATCCACCTTGATTCCCTGCCATTCCATATTTGCCAGGATGATCGACAGTGGCAGCTCCAGTTCCGTAAATAGGTGGAACTGCTCGAACTCTTGCAGCTTATCAATCATCGGTTCTTTCAGAGAAAAGATCGCCTTCGATTTTCTGGCGATATGCTCCCTCAATTCCGCTTCCTCGGGTATTTTGCGTTTTGCACCTTTTCCATAAAAAACATCATCTGTTTCAAGCCGGATAGTACCTTGAGTTTTCGTGATTTCTGCGACTTCGTCCACTGACTCTGCCGGATCCAGGATATAGGATGCCAAAAACACATCAAAATCGATGCCTTTTATTTCGACTCCTCGATGACGCAGTGCCACGACCGTACGCTTCGCATCGAAAACCGTTTTCTTTTTTGTTTCATCCTCAGCCCAGGATTTAAATGCATCGGAACCCAGAGCATCATTTCCATGGAAGTAAAAATGACCTTTTTCATTACTGATGGCGATCCCTATTATATCGGCACGATGATAATTATCTTCTAAAATTTCAACATACAAGGCACTTTCATCTGCAAACATTTCCTCTGTCATTTCAGCAGTGTGCACCTCTATCTTCTCCTGTTCAAGCGGTGCGCTTTCCGTTACATCCAATTTATCGAGCAAAGTCGAAAAGCCAAGCTCCTTATAGAATGAGATGACTCGATCCTGATCCATTCCAGTGTACTCGGTCTCGTTAACTGAAACTTCAAGCGGCGCTTCCCTCGTTATCGTAGCCAGCTCTTTGCTTAATAATGCCAGGTCTTTATGTTCTTCAATTTTCTCTTTCAATTTTTGTCCGCTTACCTCATCAATCGACTGCAGCAGGTTTTCAACCGTTTCAAATTGATGCAATAATTTAAGTGCAGTCTTTTCACCAACACCCGGAATACCGGGGATATTGTCGGAGGCATCTCCCATCAGCCCTTTTAAATCAATGATTTGCAAAGGGGATAGACCGTATTTTTCATGTATATGCTTTGGAGTGTATTCCTCAATTTCTGTTATCCCCTTTTTCGTGATGGAAACCGTCGTACTAGGGGAGGATAATTGCGTTAAATCCTTATCACCGGAAATGACCTTCACTTCAAAACCATCTTTTTCCGCTTGTAAAGACAGCGTACCGATAATATCATCGGCTTCGTAGTTCTCCAGTTCATACCTTTTTATTTGAAAACAATCAAGCAGCTCCCGAATGAAAGGGAATTGCTCGGATAATTCTGGCGGCGTTTTTTGGCGCCCACCCTTATATTCTTTAAATGATGCATGTCTGAACGTCGTTTTACCCGCATCGAATGCCACAAGTATGTGTGTTGGCTTTTCTTCTTCAAGAATGCGGTTGAGCATCATTGTGAATCCGTACACGGAATTCGTATGGACCCCCTTATCATTATTCAAGAGCGGAAGCGCAAAAAACGCACGGTATGCAATGCTGTTTCCATCTATGAGTACTAACTTTTTATCCAAATCCGTCTTCCTCCAGTCATACATGTTTATGTAGTTATAGCTTCTATTAAAAAACGCAAAAAGCCGTTCATTTTCTTTCTCTATTCTACCATGAGTAGAAGCGGAAAGAAAAATGACGGCTTCAAGGTTATTTATTATTTCCCATTAACAAGCTGGCATAAGGGGAATCAGAAGGAAGAACGATGACCGTTTGATCTCCAATCGTTTTCTTGTAGGATTCAAGAGTCCGGTATAGTTTATAGAATTCGGGATCTTTGGAAAAAGATTTATTATAGATTTTCGCTGCTTCCCCTTCTCCTTCTGCCCTGATCACTTCTGCATCAGCCTCTGCAGTAGAGAGCAATTCTTTCACTTTCCGATCAGTATCCGCAATGATACGGTTTTTCTTCGCATCACCTTTGGATAGGTATTCCTGCGCTTTCGATTCCCGCTCGGAAATCATCCTCTTGAAGACGGATGCTTCGTTTTCGGCGGGCAGGTCAGTACGCTTTATCCGGACATCCGTCAAGCTGATTCCATAACTGTCCTTTTGCAGCAGATCGTTGACTTTTTCGGTTATGCGGTCGTTTAAACTTCCCCTGGATGACTTTTCATCATTGATGATCTCATCATAATTCAGCTGGCCCAGCTCTGAACGAACTGCCGAATAGATGAACTCTTCCATTTTCGTTTCGGCATTCTCAAGTGTCCTTGCATTTGTAATCAATTTCTTCGGATCTTCTATTCTCCAAACTGCATAGTTATCGATTAGCATCCGCTTTTTATCTTTCGTATTGATTTCCGCTTCGGAAACATCAGAAGTCATCTGGTACTTCGGCAAGGTCTCGATACTCTGAATGAAAGGCACCTTCGCCTTCAATCCCGGGGTCTTATCGATCCTTACCACCTCACCGAATTGACGGACGACTTTGTATTCGCCCTCTTTGACGATATAGACATTGGTGAAGATGATTAGCAGCAGCGCGATGAAAATAATCAGGAAAATGCCGATTCTCACATACCCCCGCCAATGAAAATCCCCTTTTTTCAGCTCAGAGAAATCTATTATTTTTCCGCTCATTGTTTAGTGCCCCCTTCCCCTGTAGCTTTTTCTTCCGATGCATTCCCTTTTTTCGTTTCTTCTTCAGGTATAGCGGCTTCATCAGGGGCAGGAGTTTTTTTCGTTTCCTCCTTTTCAAGCGAGCGAAGCGGCAAGTACTTCATTGTGTTTCCATCATCATTCATGATATAAATCTCTGCATTCGGCAATACTTCCTCAAGGGTCTCAATAATAAGACGGTCCTTCGTAATCCCCTTATTGCCTTTATACTCACTTAGTAATTTTTCAAAGACCGCTACATCTCCGCGGGCAGCTTCCGTACGGGCAGCTTTATCCCCATTAGCCTGTGAAATGAGGGCATCTTTTTCCCCTTCCGCTTCATTCATCCGCTTATTTTCATATTTATCCGCTTCGTTGATTTTCGTATTCGCCGTTTCCCGGGCATCCGTTACATTTGTAAATGCTTTCCGCACTTCTTCATTCGGCAGCTCCACATCCTGGAGTTTAACCGCAGATATGGAAATCCCGACATCATATTTCTCCATTAGCTGCGACAATAAATCGCGTACATCCGCTTCGATTTGCGCTTTACCGGATGTAAGGGCATCATCGATTTTCGTACTGCCGATAATGCTACGTAATGCAGCTGAAGTCGTATCGTATAATATTTTTTCTGGATCATCTGCATTGTATAGATATTTTGGAGGGTCGGTAATCTTCCACTGAACCACTAGGTCGGCCAGCACAATATTTTCATCACCCGTGATCATTTTGGTCTCACTCGGGTAATCCGTCACCTCTCCATCCTCTTCCTTATATCCAAATTTAAGACTGAATGTTTCTTTGGATAGTTTCTCGACCGATTGAATCGGCCAAGGCAGTTTAAAGTGAAGTCCTGGTTCCGTTATCGTTTGTTCCACTTTACCAAACGTCATTATGACAGCTTGATCGGATTCATCAACCGTGTACCAGGTCGATATCGCAACTACACCTAAAATTAAAATAAGAAAGACAAGTCCTGTTATCGTATATATCCTTTTTAAGCTAACGATATGTATCACCCCTTCTTTTGCAGTTATATCTTATTTACGCAAGAAAGGGCCTAAAGTTTCATGAAAATCAAATATTTTCCTAGGAAAATAGGATAGAGGAATGGTTCCCGGGGAATATGGCCAAAAATTAAAAGACAGAGACTATGTCTCTGCCTACAGTTTTTTAAGGGTTTTATACAATATTGAATGTTGATCGGAACGGAACGCAGGGTAGTCGCTTTCCGCGGGCGGTCCGCCCTTTGTGCTTGTGGGGTCTCCTTGGAATGGCTATTCCTACGGGGAGTTTCGCTCACCTGTTCCAATCATCTATGCTTTAAAGTTTAGATTGAACTTCTACAAAATCAAACAGAGACTATGTCTCTGTCAATGTTTAACTCCTTGGATGAGGGGTTGTACAACCATTGTACCCCTGCATTATGAAGTCCGTTTTAAGGAATTGTAAAGGACATGTAAATACGAAACCCGCTACATTTTCCCTTTTAAGCTTTTATTTAAAGTGACTGTAAAGGTCGTCCCTGTTCCAGGTGTGCTTTCCACGTTGATTTTACCTTTATGGACTTCAATTATGTGCTTGACGATTGCCAATCCAATGCCAGTTCCTCCTGAATCACGGCTCCTCGCCTTATCAATCCGGTAAAACCGTTCAAAGATCCTTGGCAGTTCTTTTTCTTCGATGCCGATCCCGTTGTCTTGAACTGCAATATCGACGGTCTGTTCATTTTCTATGATATCAACGGTGACCCTGCCGCCATTTGGTGTATAGGTCAATGCGTTCGTAATCAAATTGATGAAAACCTGTTTGATCCTGTCAGATTCCCCCTCAATGAATACTGGTTCCGGTGATGTTTTAATTTCAAGGGATACTTCTTTTTCCTTCAGCTTGCCTATAAGCATCTCTTGTATTTCGCCAAGTACTTTCGTAATATCCACGACCCCTGCGTGTAGAACGAATTCCTGTTGCTCCATCTTGGATAAATTCAGAAGCTCCTGAATGAGTTCTTGCAGCCGGTCACTTTCTTTCAAGATAATCGATAAAAAGTGCTTTAAGGTCTTTTCGTCTTTTAGAGCGCCATCTAACAATGTTTCAGAAAAGCCTTTAATGGAAGTGATCGGAGTCCTCAATTCATGGGACACATTAGCCACGAAATCCTTCCGCATCTGCTCGAGCCTTTTCAATTCGGTGATATCATGGAAAATGAGGAGGATCCCCTTCCATTCATCATGATTCCCGATAATGGGAGCCCCGTAAATCTCAAAATGCTTACGTTCTATGGCAAGCGGTATCTTCACCTGTCGTTTTATCGTTTTTTCCGTTCGAAAGATCTCTTCGATGATGGCTATCACTTCCTGATCTTTAATGACCGAGTAATATTCCTGAAACAAAAACGTAGCGGCGTTCACATGAAAGCTTTTCTTGAATTCCCGGTTGATTAAGGTCGTATACCCTTTACTGTCTATCAGCAAGACCCCGCTGCCGATATTTTCAACAAGTGCTTCCAAACGATCCTGATTCATTTCCCTCGCTACCTCTGTTTCCTGAAGATTCCTCGCCAATATGTTCAAAGAAGTTGTCAGCATTCCCGTTTCATCGGAATGCCGCCCGAATGTCCTGGTTCCGTAATTCCCTTTTGCCAGTTCAATGGCTGCTGTCGTCGCCTCTTCGATCGGACGGGTATAATATGAGGTGATTTTACTCGCAAGCATGAGAATGATGATCAAGGCAACCCCTAAACAAATGATCAATATTTGCCACATTTGTTTATTCACTTGATGGATGGCCTCTATTTCATTGCTATGGACGACAAATCCTTCAATCTCGCCGTCCTTTTCAACCGTCTTCCAATAATAATGGAGGTCCGATTCCCCTTCGACCACTTCATACCCTTCCCCATGCTTAAGCCCTTTTTCCAAAGTTATCTTGCGAAGGACATTGGCATGGCTTTTAAGTATTTCATTGGATGATGTCGAATCGTATAATATTTCCCCTCTCGTGGAGAGAATGGTTAAATTCGAATCTAAAAGCGGTGTCAGTTTTGCCGTCTTCCCTTTTTCCAAAAAGGACTCGATCCCGCCATGCTCCTGAATATATGTAGAAATGAAAAATGTTTCGTTCTGTATACGCTCATTGAACGTTTTAATATAATAACTTTTGAACAAGTGTCCTAATAAAAAGCCCACGGCCATCAGGACGACCATCACCAATGTGATGAGGGTATATAAGAGCTTTTTACGATAGGTCGTCATTCTTTTTTAGGCTCCTCAAGCTTATACCCCAAGCCCCTTATCGTTTTAATATAAAGAGGTTTTTTTGTATCCTTCTCTATTTTTTCACGAAGATGGCTAATATGGACATCGACGATCCTTGAGTCTCCCGCGAAATCATAATTCCATACCGCACTGAGCAGTTGATCCCTTGTCAGCACTCTTCCTTTATTCTTCGCCAAATATAAAAGTAATTCAAATTCCTTTGGAGTCAATTCTAATTGCTGTTCATCAAAGAATGCTTCGTATCGTTCCGGGAACACTTTCAATTCCCCTAATTTCAAGAGACCATCTTCCTGATCCTGACTTGACTCACTTCCGTTCGATTGCAACTGGGATCTTCTTAAAATGGCTTTAATCCGGGCCACTACCTCCCTGGGACTAAATGGCTTGGTCAAGTAATCATCCGCCCCTAGTTCCAGTCCCAGCACCTTGTCAAATTCATCGTCCTTAGCTGTCAGCATCAAGATCGGTATATTGATTTTTTGCTGGCGAAGCTGCTTACATACTTCAAGCCCGTCCATTTTAGGCAGCATCAAATCCAATACCACTAAATCGGGGCGCATATCCACGGCAGCCTCCAGCCCTTGTTCTCCATCCAAAGCTGTGATCACCGTATAGCCTGATTGTTCTAAATTGTACTGAAGTAAGGTAACTATTGATTGCTCATCATCCACTACGAGAATTTTCTTTGACATTAGATCCTCCTGAATTATGTATTACCCAAAAGACCAATTTCTTGGTCTACTCATCCAATTCCATTATAAAGAATATTATATGAAATTTACACATAAAAAAAACGGAAATAAAGTTATCCCTATCTTCAGCAAGGAGATTATAAGTTCAAGGCTTCTTTTGAAGCGGATTAAAAAACTGCCCGGAGTTGGAAAAAGGCCTTGGCCTTTTCTTCCATTATCCGGGCAGTCTGATCATGATCTCTTATTGAAGGACTTGCATTACTGCTTTAACTGATTCAACTGATTTTGAAAGTGCCGCTTTTTCGCCTTCAGTCAAATCAAGTTCGATGATTTGTTCAATACCGTTTGCACCAAGTACAGTCGGTACTCCAAGGTAGATGCCTTCAAATCCGTATTCACCTTCAAGATAAGCGATTGATGGAAGAACGCGACGTTGATCTTTAAGGATTGCTTCAGCCATTTCCACTAGGGAAGCAGCCGGTGCATAATAGGCGCTTCCGTTTCCAAGAAGGTTTACGATTTCCCCGCCGCCAGTGCGGGTACGAGCCACTATTGCTTCTAAACGATCTTGAGGGATCAATTTTTCCAAAGGAATTCCGCCTGCATAAGAGTAACGCACTAGAGGAACCATATCGTCTCCGTGTCCGCCAAGTACGAAACCAGTTACATCTTTAACGGATAAGTTTAATTCTTGAGCTACGAAAGTGCGGAAACGAGCTGTATCAAGAACGCCTGATTGTCCGATAACGCGTTCTTTAGGGAAACCAGATTCTTTGTATACAGTGTAAGTCATTGCATCTACAGGGTTAGTTAAAACGATGATGGTTGTATTAGGGGAATGTTTAACCACTTCTTTAGTTACTGATTTCATAACTTTTTGGTTAGTTTGAACTAAGTCGTCACGGCTCATGCCGGGCTTACGGGCAATTCCGGCAGTGATGATCACTACGTCGGAGTCAGCTGTTTCTGCATAGTCGGATGTACCGATGATGTTAGCATCGAAACCTAGAACAGGTCCTGCTTCCGCCATATCAAGAGCTTTACCTTTTGTAGGGTTTTCCGCTTGCGGAATATCAACTAAAACGATATCACCAAGCTCTTTTTGAGCTGCAAGGAATGCTGCTGTAGCACCAGTGAATCCAGCACCTACCACTGTGATTTTTTTACGTTTAGACATGTTATTTCCTCCTTAAAATATATAAA
Source organism: Peribacillus sp. NPDC096622 (assembly GCF_044762665.1). Classification (NCBI taxonomy): domain Bacteria; kingdom Bacillati; phylum Bacillota; class Bacilli; order Caryophanales; family Bacillaceae; genus Peribacillus; species Peribacillus sp. NPDC096622. The sequence goes on from NZ_JBIWES010000001.1 coordinate 485,976, forward strand.
TACTTTTGGAATACTTCTAACATCCGCTTGAAAATATATATAAGCCTCCTGGAAAAGCAGCCCGTTCAGGCACTTTTCCAGAAAGCATATAATGAATTATTTAAGGTTTTTGATAAGCTCGTCTGCGAACTCAGAACATTTAACTTCCGTTGCACCTTCCATTAGGCGGGCAAAGTCGTATGTAACAACTTTAGAAGCGATTGTTTGTTCCACTGATTTAGTGATGCTGTTTGCAGCTTCGTTCCAACCAAGGTGCTCAAGTAAAAGAACGCCTGAAAGAAGAACTGAAGATGGGTTAACTTTATCAAGACCAGCATATTTAGGAGCCGTTCCGTGAGTTGCTTCGAAGATGGCATGTCCAGTTTCGTAGTTGATGTTTGCTCCTGGAGCGATACCGATTCCGCCAACTTGTGCAGCTAATGCATCAGAAATGTAATCTCCGTTCAAGTTCATTGTTGCAACAACATCAAACTCTTTAGGACGAGTCAGGATTTGTTGTAAGAAGATATCAGCAATGGAATCTTTAACGATGATTTTGCCTTCAGCTTCAGCAGCAGATTGTGCTTTGTTAGCAGCTTCAGTGCCTTCAGCATCTTTAATTTTGTCATATTGGTTCCATGTGAACACTTTATCGGCGAATTCTTGTTCTGCAACTTCATAACCCCAAGTTTTGAATGCACCTTCAGTGAATTTCATGATGTTACCTTTATGAACAAGCGTTAATGACTTACGGCCTTCTTTGATCGCATAGTTAAGTGCAGAGCGAACAAGACGTTTTGTTCCTTCTTCGGAAATCGGTTTAATTCCGATACCTGAAGTTTCAGGGAAACGAATTTTTTGAACACCGAATTCATTTTGTAGGAATTCGATTAATTTCTTGGCTTCGTCAGAACCTTTTGCATATTCGATACCAGCATAGATGTCTTCAGTGTTTTCACGGAAGATGACCATGTCAGTGTCTTCTGGACGTTTAACTGGTGAAGGTACACCTTCAAAGTAACGTACTGGACGAAGACATACGAATAAGTCCAATACTTGACGCAATGCAACGTTCAATGAGCGGATACCGCCACCGATTGGAGTTGTAAGAGGTCCTTTAATAGCGATTAGATATTCGTTAATGACATCAAGAGTTTCTTGTGGAAGCCATTCGCCCGTTTGGTCAAATGCTTTTTGTCCAGCTAAAACTTCTTTCCATTCGATTTTCTTTTCGCCATTGTAAGCTTTTTCAACTGCTGCGTCTAAAACGCGGGATGCTGCAGCCCAGATATCAGGACCGATTCCGTCTCCCTCAATATAAGGAACGATTGGGTTGTTTGGTACGTTAAGAACACCGTTAGTAACTGTGATTTTTTGGCTTTGTGTCATGTCTCTTACCTCCGATTCAAATTCAAAGGTTAGATGGCCTGCCATTTTAATGAGGCAGAACCACTAACCTTTTTTACTCACATCTATTAATTTACTACAAATTCGATGAAATAAAAAATGATTTTTCGAAAAAACTTTTAATTAGCGTTTTTCAATCGGTACATATTTTTGCATACCTGGTCCAACGTACTCTGCACGCGGACGGATAAGGCGGTTGTTTGAATATTGCTCAAGGATATGAGCGATCCAGCCTGAAGCACGGCTTACAGCAAAGATTGGTGTAAATAGGTCATGCTCGATACCTAAACTGTGGTATACGGAAGCAGAATAGAAATCCACGTTCGGCGGAAGATTTTTTTGACCGGTTACGATTTCATGAATTTTGATGGACATATCATAATATTGAGGTTGTCCAGTAAGTTCAGTCAGTTTTTGTGACATTTCTTTAAGGTGTTTAGCACGAGGATCACCTTTACGGTATACACGGTGACCAAAGCCCATGATTTTTTCTTTATTGGCTAATTTTTCGTTGATATATGGCTCAACGTTTTCAACTGAACCAATATCTGTAAGCATTTTCATGACTTGTTCGTTGGCTCCGCCATGAAGTGGCCCTTTTAAAGCACCGATGGCAGAAGTTACGCCAGAATAGATATCAGATAATGTAGCCACACAAACGCGTGCAGTGAATGTAGAAGCGTTTAATTCATGGTCAGCATGAAGAACCAATGCTTTGTTGAATGCTTCTTCTTCGATTGCCGTTGGTTCGTTACCGCTTAACATATATAAGAAGTTAGCAGCAAAGCTTAAATCTGTACGTGGAGCAACAGCTTCTTTCCCTTGACGGATGCGAGCGAAAGTTGTTACCAATGTAGGGATTTTTGCTTGGATGCGGATTGCTTTACGATAGTTAGCGTCTTCACTCATTACATCTGCTTCTTCATCATAGAGACCAAGAAGAGATACTGCAGTGCGAAGAGCTCCCATTGGATGTACTTTATCAATTGGGTATGTTTTGAAGTGATTAACCACTTCAGCTGGAATTTCAGCATTTTCAGCAAGTTGTTTAGTTAATTCTTCTAGTTGGCTTTTGTTCGGAAGAGCTCCGTGCCATAAAAGATAGATTACTTCCTCGAATGTTGCGTTCGAAGCCAAATCATCGATGTCATAACCTACATACGTTAATGTGTCATCGATAATGGAGCTTACTGATGAAGTTGTTGCTACCACACCTTCAAGACCTTTTGTTGCTGTCATACTAAATCTCTCCTTTTCCTAGATATTCCCCTATGCCCTTGCTATTAGCGTATAAATATAGCGCTTCCAAGAAATTAGCTTTGTTAACAACCATCTATTTTTTAGCAGAAGACATACATCTTGTATTGGAAGCGTTCACAGAATATGACCCCAACAATAGTAAAATGTACGATAATCTTTAATACGAAATTCTAAAAATAATGCTTGTAGCTATTCCTAGTGAGCGCTTGCTCAATAACTACATCTTTTTTTTAAGATTCCTCAAAAATATCAATGATATTCTGAATCCCATTTTTAATAAATCAGAGCAGTTACATGATTATTATAAACAATAAACACTTTTTTGGGAATGAAAAGCACTTAAAATGTGAAAAAATTATTATTTTATTAGAAAAATTAGCTACATATTCTCTTGCTTTTTTAATGCGATTCAAAACGTTTTTTTTAAAAAAAATGACCCAAAGCAGAATAAACGAAACATTAAATAGAAAATTTACAACCCCGGCATTGACGGACTTTTCTCCCCTTAGCCACTCGCTTCATTTAAAAAAATTGAAGATCTGCATGCATAAATAAGCAATTCCCGCCCCGATTAACGGGCCGACAGCCACTCCTTTGAATAAGGCGACCGCAAGAATCGTCCCAAATACAAGGGCAGTGGTAATGTGCGGATCGTGCGACAGGAGTGTAATCCCATTTTTTGCTATGAGCGCAACAGCTATTCCAGATGCTAGTGCAATCCAGGCATAAGGAGATTTTATCGCGTCTCCGAGTTCCTTGAAACCTATCGCCCCGTTTGCTATGGGAATGAGTACGGAGATCGTGATGATCGTGACGCCCAAGTTGATTCCTTTCGCTTCCAGGTATGGAAACACTTTAGCGTCAAGGCCAATCAGTTTCATGCTTAAAAGAAAACCCGCAGCCATGATCAGTGAGGTATTTTTCCCGAACCAACCGATTGCAGCAAGCAGAATTAAAAATACGACAGGACCGTTGATCATTATCCCTTCACCTTCTTCCTTCTGTTTTTTGTTATTTTAACATAACAAACTCCCTTGTTCCTGGGAGAAAAATGATTTAAGGGAACGATGCATCTGCGGAAAAAATCCAAGCCGAAAGATGAAAGAATCTTTCCTTTCTTTTCCATCATCGTTACAATTATAATACAAACTTAATGGTTGAAGGAGGATATGACTTGAATCCGGTATATATGTATCGTTTCATTCGCTCTTTACTGGTCGTCGGAGGGATAATTTTAGGTGGAATTGCCTTGTTTTATTTATCTAAATATACATATCCATTCATCATTGCCATGATAATCGCTTTCTTGATGAATCCCCTGGTCATTTTTTTCGAAAGGAAAGGGCGGCTGCCGCGGGGGTTGGCTGTATTCGTTTCCCTTTTGCTCATTTTCCTTTTATTTGCGGGTCTTATCACCTTACTGGTTACCGAAATCATTTCAGGGACCAATTACCTTGCCGGAGTCATCCCGAAACACATTGAAACCATCGTGGATTATATAGAAACATACATCGCTACCACCGTCATCCCTTTATATAATCAAATAGCTGCCATGTTCAATAATTTGGATACCGAACAGCAAGACACGATCCTCAAGAATATCCAAAATATCGGTGAATCCATCACCACGGGAGTAAGCGGCTTCATTCAAGCTTTCTTGAAGAACATCCCCACAATCATCGGGTGGTTTCCAACTACAGCAACGGCACTCCTTTTTACCCTGCTTGGCACGTTCTTCATCAGCAAGGATTGGGATACCTTTGGCCGCATGACCGGAAAAGTGTTGCCTGATAAGATATTTGCGGGTGCAAAGCGTTTATTCTGGGACCTAAAACGGGCTTTATTCGGGTTTATCCGGGCACAATTCACTCTTGTTTCATTGACGACTGTCACGATTTTAATCGGATTCCTCATTTTGGGGGTGAATTATTCAATTACCATTGCCCTGATATGCGGACTTGTCGATATCATTCCCTATTTAGGGACAGGTACGATTTTCATTCCTTGGATCATCTTTGAATTCATCGCCGGGAATACAAGTCTCGCAATCGGTTTGTCCGTCCTATACATAATCGTCGTTGTCCAGCGTCAGCTAATTGAGCCAAAAGTACTTTCTTCCAGTATTGGTTTGGATCCGCTTGCCACTCTCATCGCCTTGTTCATCGGCTTCAAATTGATCGGTTTCCTAGGTCTGATTGCAGGACCTGTCGTACTTGTCATATTCAATACACTTTTGCGTGCCAATGTCTTCAAGGCCATATGGACTTTCATCATCGGGGATACAAAAAAAACCAATTAAGATAATCCAGACATCTATTAGCATTCACTCATTTCCATTTAAAAATCCGCCTCGGCTACAAGGCGGATCTTTGGTTTTACGCTAAAATTATTTTGACGTCTCGAATTGTTCTGTTTCAGTAGAACCTGCAAGTGCTGTTGTGGATGATGTTCCACCGGAAACGACTTGTGCCACTTCATCAAAGTAACCAGTTCCCACTTCACGCTGATGACGTGTTGCTGTATAGCCGTCCGGCTCACTAGCGAACTCCGCTTGTTGAAGTTCTGAGTATGCAGCCATGCCGCGATCTTTATAACCAAGAGCAAGGTTGAACATGCTATGATTCAATGAGTGGAAGCCTGCAAGTGTAACGAATTGGAATTTATAACCCAATTTACCCAATTCCACTTGATAATTGGCAATCTCCTCATCACTTAATTTCGCTTTCCAGTTAAATGATGGGGAACAATTGTAAGCAAGCAATTTGCCCGGGAACTCTGCATGGATAGCCTCGGCAAAGCGGCGAGCATCCGCTAGATTAGGTTCAGAAGTCTCACACCAGATAAGGTCGGCATATGGCGCATAAGCAAGGCCTCTTGCAATGGCTTGGTCAAGACCTGCATTCGTGCGGTAGAATCCTTCTGGAGTCCTTTCACCAGTGATGAATGGTGCATCGACCGGATCAATATTATCGGTGATCAAATCTGCAGCATCAGCATCCGTACGGGCAATCAAGATGGTCGGTGTACCCATTACATCGGCTGCCAATCGGGCGGAAACTAAATTACGTACTGCCGTTTGGGTTGGAAGAAGGACTTTACCGCCTAGGTGACCGCACTTTTTCTCGGAAGAAAGCTGGTCTTCAAAATGAACGCCAGCCGCTCCAGCCTCGATCATGCCTTTCATTAATTCGAAGACGTTAAGGGAACCGCCAAAACCTGCTTCAGCATCCGCCACGATTGGAGCGAACCAATCGATATCATCTTTACCTTCAGCAAAGCTGATTTGGTCTGCACGCTGAAGTGTCTGATTAATGCGTTTAACAACTTGCGGCACGGAGTTGGCTGGATATAAACTTTGGTCAGGGTACATTTGCCCTGCGATGTTAGCATCTGCCGCCACTTGCCAGCCGCTTAAGTAGATTGCTTTTAAACCAGCTTTCACCTGCTGCATTGCTTGGTTACCAGTCAATGCTCCTAATGCATTGATGAAATCCTCTGTATTTAATAGATTCCATAGCTTTTCGGAACCACGGCGTGCCAATGTTTGTTCAATATCGATGGAACCTCTTAGTTTAATTACTTCTTCGGCCGTATAAGGACGTTTAATACCAGTCCACCGTGAGTCATTTTCCCAGCTTTGTTGTAATTTTTGCGCTCTCTCATTCATCATCATTTTTTCCTCCTAATTCATATTATATATTTTGAATATTAAGATAATTTTCCGTATGCCGCGTTAGTTAAGAAATCTGCAAAGTCATCCGCTTCAATCAATTGTTCAAATAGTTTAGTAGACTCTTCAAACTTTCCTGATTTGAAAGTTTCTTCCCCTACTTCCGATTTAATGACCGCCAATTCTTCTTCTTTGATTTGATGGAATAATTCCTCGGTTATTTTCCTGCCATCTTCGAGAATGCCTTTTGGATGACGAATCCATTGCCAGACTTGAGCTCTTGAAATTTCAGCGGTTGCAGCATCTTCCATTAAGTTATTGATAGGTGCCGCACCTCTGCCGCTTAACCATGAGGCGATATATTGGATGCCGACATTAATATTCGTCCTTAACCCTGCCTCTGTGATCGTTCCTTCCGGTACAGTCAGCAACTCTTGAGCTGTTACATGGACATCTTCCCGTTTCCGGAAAATTTGATTCGGTTTTGGGACGAGGAGGTCAAAAACCTCTTTTGCCGTGCTAACCATACCTGGGTGGGCGACCCATGTTCCATCATGACCATCTCTTGCTTCGCGTTCTTTATCTGCCTTTACTTTCGCAAAAGCCTCATCGTTCTTAACCGGGTCATTTTTAACAGGAATTTGCGCGGCCATCCCGCCAATTGCAGGAGCATTACGAGTGTGACATGTTTTGATTGCCAGTAAGGAATACGCCCTCATGTTCGGGACAGTCATCGTGACCTGCTGCCGATCTGGGAAGATAACATCATCCGAGTGACGGAATTTTTTCAGGAAACTAAAGATATAATCCCAGCGGCCGCAGTTCAGGCCTGCCGAATGCTCTTTCAGCTCGTACAGAATTTCGTCCATTTCGAATGCAGCTAGAATCGTTTCTATCAAGACCGTTGCCTTGATGGTTCCTTGCGGAATTCTCAAATCGTTCTGTGCATATACGAATATTTCATTCCATAATCTTGCTTCGAGATGGCTTTCCATTTTTGGTAAGTAAAAGTATGGACCGCTTTGTTTTTCGACCAATGCTTTTGCGTTGTGGTAAAAGTACAGTCCAAAGTCAAAAATGCTGGCCGATATAGGCTGTCCATCCAATAGGACATGTTTTTCCTCCAAATGCCAGCCTCGTGGCCTTACCTTTAGGACAGCTGTTCTTTCATTTAATTCATACACTTTGCCATTTGGATTTTTAAAAGAAATGGTTCCGCGGATTGCATCGCGCAGATTCAATTGGCCATCAATGCAATTCTCCCAAGTGGGTGAATTAGCATCTTCAAAGTCCGCCATGAATACATTGGCACCTGAGTTCAGGGCATTTATGATCATTTTACGATCAACAGGTCCAGTGATTTCAACCCTGCGGTCCTGCAAATCATTCGGGAGGGGCGCAATCGTCCAATCACTTTCACGAATATGCTTCGTTTCTTCAAGGAAATCAGGAAGCTTGCCTTGATTCAGTTCTTCCTGAACGCTTTTCCGCCGTTCTAGAAGTTCTGCCCTTCTCCCACTGAAATGCCGTTCAATTCTTTCGATGAATTGAAGAGCTTCCGTTGTAAGTATTTGTTCATATCCTGGCTTAATGTTGCCTGTAATTTGTAAGCCTTTTGCTTCCGTAATCATGTTGCCTCTCCACATCCTTTCCAACTCTTCTATGTTATAATACAGATGTTTTATTTCCTGTTTGTATTATATAACACGTTGCATAAATTTGTCACCAGTTTTTTCTAAAAAATCTAAAAAAAGATTTTTTAGCATGGAAAAGCCTGATTTACCAATGTTTCCAATGGTTAATCATACACATTTCATTCTCGTGGAAATCATCATTCAATGGTGTAACAGGCAAAATCCGCTTTACATTGAAACTCCCATTTCAATGTAAAGCAAAAAAGCACCCCCCAAAAAAATTGGATGCTCTTGCGGACCTTTTTTCCAGACCAAAAAGGCCGCCTAAAAGCTTGAGCCTTTAGACAGCCTTATATTATTTATGCCGAATGATGGTAACTTTCCCTTTATTCATCCTGTTCATGATAAACCGGATAACAATCGGTTTGAGGAGATTCCGGGTTGGCGGAAACACAAGGATCAATCCCATGATATCCGAGATGAGCCCAGGGGACAGCAACAGTGCAGCTCCGATAAAGATACAGATTCCATCAATGATTTCATTTCCTGGCATCATTCCGTAATGAATCTGTTCCTGTGCCTTTTTCCAAGTTTCCATCCCTTGCCGTTTAGCCAAATAGGCTCCGATCAAACCTGTGGCTACAATCAGGAACAGCGTTGGCCAAAAACCAATCAGATTGCCTGACAGCAAAAGGACAATAATTTCAACGACCGGCATCGCAATGATAAACATTAAAAAATATTTCATCTACATTCCTCCTGCACAGCCCATTTCTGGTGCGGTACATCCATCTTACCTCATTGGCACGGAATCAGCCAAAATTTCGTTTTACAAAACGTTTGCATGTCCATCATAAATGACTCCACGACCTGCATCGACCGTTATTCTTTGACCCTCCGTGAAAACCTTGGTCGCGTCCTCCGCCCCAACGATGACCGGTATGCCCAATGTAACTCCTACAACAGCTGCATGGCTTGTCAAACCGCCTTCTTCCGTAATCAACGCCGCACACTTTTCAATCGCCGGCATCATTTCGCGGTCCGAACCGATCGTAACCAATACAGAGCCTTCCTTCACTTTTTCCAAAGCTTCCTTGGCATTCTTAGCTATTACCACTTCACCTTTCGCCGATTTCCTGCCGATTCCTTGAGCCTTCAAAAGAACCTCTCCTAAAACATGAATTTTCATCAAGTTAGTCGTACCTGTTTCACCTACAGGCACACCGGCTGTAATGACGACTAAATCCCCATGGGAAACTAAGCCAGAATGCAAGCTTTCATCTATTGCGGTTTGAAGCATTTCATCGGTAGTCGTCGCTTTTGGGCCAATCTGCGGATAGACTCCCCATGCCAATGCAAGCCTTCTTGAAACATGATCATTGGATGTAACAGCAATGATCGGTGCTTTAGGCCGGTATTTAGAAATCATCCTTGCCGTATGACCGCTTTCTGTAGGGGTGATGATTGCCCCGGCATTCAGATTAAGCGCGGTGTGGGCAACGGATTGACCAATAGCATCAGTGACATTATGGCGGTTCACTTTGCTTCTGACTGATAATATATCCCGATAATCTAGGGCAGTTTCAGCACGTGAAGCAATGTTATGCATCGTTTGCACCGCTTCGACAGGATAGGTTCCAGCAGCCGTTTCGCCAGAAAGCATGATTGCATCCGTTCCATCAAATATGGCATTGGCCACGTCACTTGCTTCTGCACGGGTCGGCCTTGGATTACGCTGCATCGAATCGAGCATTTGTGTAGCCGTTATGACTGGTTTCCCGGCATTATTACATTTTTTGATCATTTGTTTTTGGACCAATGGCACTTCTTCTGCAGGAATTTCCACTCCCAAGTCTCCACGTGCTACCATCAAGCCATCTGAAACTTCCAAGATCTCATCAAGACGGTCCACGCCCTCTTGATTTTCGATTTTAGGGATGATTTGAATATGTTCCGCTCCATTTTGCTGCAATAATTCACTTACTTCAAGCACGTCGGAAGCCCTGCGTACAAATGAAGCAGCAATGAAGTCGATACCCTGTTCGATCCCAAAAAGGATATCCTGTTCGTCTTTCTCCGTTATACCAGGCAGGTTTACCGAAACTCCTGGAACATTCACGCCTTTTTTGTTCTTAAGAGTACCGCTATTCAAGATCTTCGTATGGATTTCCTTTCTTACCTCATCTATCTTCAACACTTCAAGCCCGATCAATCCATCATCCAAAAGGATTTTAGATCCTGGGTGGACATCGTGCAGAAGCCCTTCATAGGTAATGGAGAATTTTTCAGGTGTTCCCAGGACTTCATTCATGGAAATGATGACTTCATTGCCGGCTACAAGCTCCATGGAATCATTTTCCATATTATTTGTCCGTATTTCAGGTCCTTTTGTATCCAAAAGGATGGCAACCTGTTTACCCGTTTTTTCGCTCGCTTCTCTGATATTGCGGATTCTGGCTGCATGTTCTTCATGATTTCCATGAGAAAAGTTAAGCCGTGCTACATTCATCCCAGCCTCTATTAATTGAACCAGCTTTTCGATACTTTCACTTGCGGGGCCAATCGTACAAACAATCTTGGTTTTACGCATAGTGTCATCCTCCTTAAGGGAAACTCGCCGCCTGTCCATCTTTTGAAGGCAGGGGGCGCAGTGTTTTAGTCTTCTTTTTAATACCCATTAATAAAAAGGGATTCCAATCGGTCAATAATGATTAAATGGATAGCTCAGCGGATAATTCATACATTTTCTTGTCAATGGTATGCGGTTTAGCAAGGGCTTCGATGATATCATAATCAACAAGTTGATTTTGTTCTATTCCGACTGCCCTGCCTCCTTTTCCTTCAAGAAGCAATTCAACGGCTCTTGCCCCAAGCCGGCTAGCCAATACGCGGTCATTTGCCGAGGGAGATCCGCCGCGCTGAACATGGCCCAGGACCGTTACACGAGTTTCAAACCCTGCTTTGGCCTCAATTTTCCTGGAAATATCAACGGCACTTCCAACACCTTCAGCTACAATGATGATACTGTGCTTTTTCCCACGGTCATGTCCGCGGTTCAGCTTCCCAATCAGATCTTCTATATCATATTCATATTCAGGACAAAGAATCGTTTCAGCTCCGCCAGCCAATCCAGCCCAAAGCGCAATATCGCCGGCATCTCTTCCCATCACTTCAACCACATAAGTCCTTTCATGGGACGTGGCCGTATCCCGAATTTTATCGATGGCATCGATGACTGTATTCAGGGCCGTATCGAAACCTATCGTAAAGTCCGTACCCGGTATGTCATTATCAATCGTGCCAGGAACCCCGATACAAGGGAAGCCCCTTTCCGTTAAAGCTCTCGCCCCGCGGTAAGAACCATCGCCACCAATTATGACAATGCCCTCGATACCATGTTTATTCAATTGTTCAATCGCTTTCAGCTGGCCTTCCTCCGTCTTAAATTCCGGACAGCGAGCCGTATGTAACATCGTGCCGCCTCTATGAATGATATCCCCGACCGACCCAAGTTCAAGCTTCTTTATATTTCCATTTATCAGACCCTGATACCCATGATAAATACCGAAGACCTCCATTTCATGAAAAATTGCTTTCCGGACAACTGCTCGGACTGCCGCATTCATGCCTGGAGAATCTCCTCCACTTGTCAATACACCTATTCTTTTCATAAATGTCACCTCTCTACAGCACTAATCAATTTTAAGCTTCTTATATCATTGTACCCTTTTTCAAGCTTCAATAAGCAGTAACTGTTTCACTTATGCATACTTGATGTTATAAGCCTAACCGATTCTCATCAGAAATTGAAGTAAAATGGTGTAAAACTTTACATTCTACACACAAACCATATTCTTTCTCGTTTCGGTAATGAATACATATGCGCCCATGAAAGGATGAAAAAACGTGTTGCCCCAGGCAGCACGTTTTTCCTTTTGCAAAATGTGTTTATGAATGCTGTTCAACTTCCTTAGGTTCGCCCTCAGGTTGTTGTTTTGCAAATTCATATTCACCGATTTTCTTGAATTTCATATAACGCTGGTTGATAAGATCATCACTATTCAATGGCAACAGTTCATTGAATGAACGTTTCAGGATTTCCTTGATGGCTTCTGCCTGTGAATTCGTATCCCGATGGGCGCCGCCCCTCACTTCAGGAATGATCTCATCGATGACTCCTAAGCGGTTTAAGTCGGGAGCCGTGATTTTCATCGTTTCCGCAGCCCTCTTAGCCTGAGAGGCATCCTTCCACAGCAAGGCTGCAGCCCCTTCTGGGGAAATCACGGAATATGTTGAGTTTTCAAGCATGAAAATTCGGTCTCCGACGCCAAGCGCCAATGCACCGCCGCTTCCGCCTTCACCAATGACAATACTGATGACCGGCACCTTCAGCCCTGCCATTTCGAAAAGGTTTTTCGCAATGGCTTCACTTTGCCCGCGCTCTTCAGCAGCTTTACCAGGGAAAGCTCCCTTCGTATCAATGAAACAAATAATCGGCCTGTTGAACTTTTCAGCCTGTTTCATCAGACGCAAAGCTTTTCGATAGCCTTCAGGATGGGGCATGCCAAAGTTACGACGTATGTTTTCCTTCGTATCCTTCCCGCGTTGATGACCGATGACTGTCACGGCAAGTCCATCAAATTCTGCGATTCCAGAGACAATCGCTTCATCATCCCCATAATAACGATCTCCATGAAACTCGATGAAGTCATTGAATAACAGCGGAATGTAATCAAGCGTCGTCGGACGGGCTGGATGCCGGGCAATCTGAACACGATCCCACGGTTTAAGATGGTTGTAGATATCCACTTCCAGCTTCTCTAAACGCTTTTCCAATGTTTCGATTTCTGCTGTAAGGTCGACATCAGCATCCTTCGAAATTGCCTTTAGCTCTTTAATTTTATTTCTCAGGTCCGTAATGGGACGCTCGAACTCTAATTCGTAAATCATAACCACTCACCGCCCGGGGCATGGATTTTAAGGATCGTCGTCAAGGTTTCCTTCATTTCCGTACGCTTGACGACCGCATCCAATTGACCGTGCTTCAACAAGAATTCAGCCGTTTGGAAATCTTCAGGAAGCTCTTCACGAATCGTCTGCTCAATGATTCTTCGTCCCGCAAAACCAATAAGAGCTCCAGGTTCGGCTAGATTAATATCGCCAAGTGACGCGAAACTGGCCGAAACCCCGCCTGTGGTAGGATGGGTCATCATTGATATGATCAGTCCGCCTTCATTGCTGAATATCTTGAGTGCTGCACTTGTCTTTGCCATCTGCATCAAGCTTAAAACACCCTCCTGCATCCGGGCGCCGCCTGATGCCGTAAATATGATGAACGGAATCTTCAATTCACCAGCACGTTCAATGGCACGGGTAATTTTTTCGCCAACAACGGATCCCATGCTTCCCATCCGGAAATTCGAATCCATGATGGCTGTTGAAACTTGGTACCCATTGATGCTTCCGACTCCTGTGACAACCGCCTCATTAATCTTGGCTTTCTTTCTATCTTTTTCCAATTTATCTAGATAATCCGGAAAATCAAGCGGGTTAACGGAAATCATTTCTTTATCAAATTCATTAAAAGTGCCTGCGTCGAATAAAAATTCGATGCGCTCATGGGAAGACATCGGATGATGGTACCCGCAATGCAGACAGACTTTCTTGTTTTTCACCAATTCTTTTGTATACATGATTTTTTTACAGCCGGTGCACTTTGTCATGATTCCTTCTGGTACATCTTGTTTCTCCCGATCTAAAGGAACCGTTGCATATTTCTTCTTAGACTTCGCAAATAGCTCTTTAAGCAAGCTTAATCCTCCCTTTACCACCAATTATCTATTTTATGATACTTGGTACAAACTATATCAGAAATAAAATTAGTGTCGTGTAAAAAGGTGTCACTCGTCCTTCGACATATTTCTAATTCTAATAAGATACGTTTCGATGGCTTTTTCTTCATCACGTTCGAGCAAATATGTAAGAAGTGCCAGATAATCTTCTTTTTTCACATTACCCTGTACCATCTCTGATGTTCTAGCATAGCTGTTGACAATGCGCCAAATTCTTTCCAGCAATCGATTGCGATTCAAAATGGCAATTCTTAAGAAGAAATCATCATCATGAAACTTATCCGCTTTGACCCAGGCCATCAATCTTTTGATGTCCTCAGCCGTAGCGAAAAAGGCGACGATCCGCAAACAGTCAATTTCAATCAGCCTTTTCGTCTCAGCCAAATCTTCTTGTACTTTTTTATCTTGCAAAAAAAAGGTTCCCAGAAGCTCGACTAGCCTATGCTCCTGGAAATCCCTGATAAACGTCCCTTCACCACGCCTTGTTTCTATTAATCCTAATAGCTCTAAGGCTCGCAATGCTTCACGGACAGAGGAACGGCCAACATTAAAACGATCCGATAACTCCCGTTCTGATGGGATTTTATCTCCCGGCAGGAGGCTGTCCGCTTCAATCATGCTACGTAGGCTCTCAACGACATCGAGATAAATTTTGGATGAAGAAGTACGACCTGCCAAATTAATTATTCCTCACTTTTTCCAATGATCGCTAATTTCCTTGTTTTTTCTTTAATTCCCTCGGGATCCACATTAATTCTAGCCACTCCCGTTTCCATCGCTGCCTTGGCAACAGCAGCTGCTACGGCTGGAGCTACCCTCGCATCAAATGGAGCTGGGATAACGTAGTCTTCGTTCAACTCATCTTCCTGTATTAAACCCGCAATGGCTTGTACTGCAGCAACCTTCATTTTTTCATTGATATGAGTCGCACGTACATCCAAGGCACCACGGAAAATCCCTGGGAAAGCAAGGACGTTATTGACCTGATTCGGGAAATCCGAACGGCCAGTTCCAACAACCTTGGCACCCGCTGCTTTTGCATCTTCCGGCATGATTTCCGGATCTGGATTAGCCATCGCGAAAATGATCGCATCCCGGTTCATCGAAGAAACCATTTCTTTTGTCAATGCACCTGCGGCAGAAACACCTATAAATACATCAGCGTTTTCAATGACAGATTCCAAAGGTCCTGAAACCTTATTTCGATTGGTCACTTTCGCCACTTGTTCTTTTGTATCATTCATACCTGTCGAACGGCCCTCATAAATGGCACCCTTCGTATCACACATGATGATGTCGCGAACTCCATAGTTATAAAGCAATTTAATGATGGCAATGCCCGCAGCGCCTGCTCCATTCGCTACCACTTTAATTTCTGACATTGATTTATTCACAAGTCGTAAAGCGTTCACAAGGCCCGCAACAGTAACAATGGCTGTACCGTGCTGATCATCATGGAAAACAGGAATATTCATTTCTTTCTTGAGTCGTTCTTCAATTTCAAAACAATTTGGTGCGGCTATGTCCTCTAAGTTCACTCCACCGAAAGTCGGTTCGAGTAATTTAACGGTCTCTACAATTTTGTCCACATCCGTGGTTTTTAAACAGATTGGGAAAGCGTCCACTCCGGCGAAACTTTTAAATAAAACGGCTTTTCCTTCCATGACCGGCATAGCAGCTTCCGGACCGATGTTTCCAAGTCCCAAAACAGCCGTTCCATCAGAAATGACGGCAACAGTATTCCCCTTCATTGTATAGTCATAAACTGTTTCCGGCTTATCATAAATATCTTTACACGGTTCTGCGACACCAGGAGAATAAGCCAGGCTCAAATCTACTGCATTCCTAACCGGTACTTTCGAAACTGTTTCTAATTTTCCTTGATTCAAGCGGTGCATATGTAATGCTTCTTCTCTTAATGTCATAGTTTCACTCCTAAAACAAATTGGGTAACCCATATCTTATATGCAGAAATTATGCTGAAATCTAGTGGTCAGACCACAGCGGCCTGTTTTCAATATAACATAACTATTAAAGTTGTAAAACAGTTATTCTTTCTTGTAAACCACATTCCCTTTTCCGACCAAGTCAAATAATGCCTGCATCAATCTATCTGTAGGATTGACCCAATCCCAATAAGATAGCTGTACATAGCGGTTTTCCCTCTCGTAAAAAAGCATGACCTTGGTTTCACCGCTATGCTGCATTAAAATTTTTTTTATTTTTTGCAGTGTATCCTTCGTTTGCTTGTCAGCCTCAATTTTCAGGAATATCGTCCCGTTTTTTTCCTCTTTCATCTGCTTCACTTTTTCAAGAGGGTATACGTTCCTGATCAGGAGCTGTGTTTTTCCATCCCGTTCTTCCAATGTCCCTTGCAGCATAACCAGTTGTCCATGATTCAAGTCAGCAGAGTGGTTTTTATAAACATTTGGAAAAACGACCGCTTCAATATCCCCCTCTTCATCACTAACGCTCAAGAAAGCCATCACATCGCCCTTTTTTGTCCTTATGGTTTTAACCGACGTAATGTATGCGCCAAGTAAGACTTTTGATTCCTTTTTATTGGTAGCTTCATCTATGGTCAAACAGCCGAAGTGCTGAAAAAGTTCTCTGTAGCTTGTCACCGGATGATTCGATAGATAAAGCCCCAATGCGCTTTTTTCCAATGAGAGTTTGTGCTCGATTGGGATAGGCTCGACCCGGTTGTATTTCGGTTTGAGTGAAAACTCGCCATCCGAAAACATATCGAATAGGTCATCATCCGGATTAACCAATTCCGTATGATCGATCGCTACGTCCAAGCTCGCCAACAACGTTGCCCGGTCTTCACCGAATTCATCAAATGCACCTGAATGGACAAGTGCCTCCAACACTTTCCTATTTACGATTTTCCCCGAAACACGCAAACAGAAATCGAATAAATCAGCGAACTTCTTCTGACGCCTTGCAGCGAAGATATCTTTTAATACAGTCCCGCCTATCCCTTTTATGGCTCCAAGGCTATAACGGATCCCTTCCTTTTCCGGTAAGAACGGGTAACCGCTCCGGTTAATCGAGGGAGGCAGAACCGCTATCCCTTTCTTTTTTGCTTCACGGATATATTGCGAAATCTTATCATCATTCCCGACGACCGAGGTCAGAAGTGCTGCCATGAAATATTCCGGATGGTGGGTTTTCAAGTAACCCAGCTGATAAGCGATGAAACTATATGCCACCGCATGGCTTCGGTTGAATCCATAGTTAGCGAAGCGGACAATCAAGGAATAAATCTCATCTGCCGTTTTTTCGGAGTATCCTTGTTTCAATGCACCGCTCACGAAATGCTGCCGCTCTTGATCCAGAACATCCTTCTTCTTCTTCGAAACGGCACGACGGAGCAGGTCAGCCTCCCCTAATGAAAACCCGGCTAAGCGGGAGGCGATTTGCATGATTTGTTCTTGATAAACGATGACCCCGTATGTAGGCTCGAGGATATCCTTCAAATCCTCGTGCAGGTAATCAATCGGGGCAAGTCCATGTTTTCGCTCGATGAACAGCGGTATATTTTCCATCGGACCTGGACGATACAGGGCATTGACCGCGACGATATCCTCGAATCGGTTCGGTTTCAGCTTGATCAATACCTTTCGTATGCCATCCGATTCAAATTGGAACACTCCGGTTGTTTCGCCTCTCCCTAAAAGGGCCAGCGTCTCGGGGTCATCCATCGGAATATGGGACAAGTCGAGCTTTTTCCCCGTTCCCTTTTTGATGTTATTTAAAATATTATCAATGAGCGTTAAATTGCGGAGTCCAAGAAAATCCATTTTAAGAAGTCCCAGTTCTTCGAGAAGGTCCATTGGATATTGAGTCAGATGGATGCCGTCATGCCCTCCCTGAATCGGGATATGCTCGGTCAGTGCCTGGTCACTGATGACGACGCCGGCGGCATGTGTCGAAGCATGGCGAGGCAGCCCTTCAAGCAATAACGCGGTTTGAAAAAGTTTTTGATTCAGGTCACTCTCATTAACGAATTCCCTGAGCCTTTTCGATTCCTTGAAAGCCTCGGGAAGCGTGATGCCCAGACGGCCTGGAATCATTTTCGATACCGCTTCCTGTTCCTTTGAATTCAGGCCGAAAACACGTCCTGTGTCCCTTATCGCAGCCTTGGCAGCCAATGTTCCGAAAGTAATGATCTGTGCTACATGAAGTTCCCCGTACTTCTTCGCGACATAGGCAATCACTTCTTCACGGCGGTTATCCGGAAAGTCAATGTCGATATCCGGCATCGAGACACGTTCCGGATTCAGGAAACGCTCGAACAGCAAGAAATGTTCGATTGGATCGACATCCGTGATCGACAGCACATAAGCGACCATCGATCCAGCGGCCGATCCCCTTCCAGGACCAGTCAGGATTTGATGGTCCTTAGCGAATTTCATGAAGTCCCAAACGATTAAAAAGTAATCGCTGAATTTCATCTTGGTGATGATATCCAATTCATATCGCAGGCGTTCTTCATATTGAATGGATGGCTCCGGCACTCTTTTCTTCAGCCCTTGGAAACAGATGGCCTCGAGCATTTCCTCGGCTGTGGCTCCATCTTCAGTAGGGTACTTAGGCAGCAGTGAACGATGAAATGGAATTTCCAGATTGCATTGCGCGGCAATATGCAGTGTATTTTCGAGTGCATCCGGTCTGTCATGGAATAGTTCTGCCATCTGAGCCCGGCTTTTCAAATAAAATTGATCGGATTCAAGAACCGTATGCGTCTCATCCGCAAGCTTGTCGCCATTTCCAATTGCCAATAAAACTTCATGAGCGAGTGCATCGCTCTCGTTCAAATAATAGACTGGATTCGTCGCGACAATCTTTATCTCTAAATCTCTCGCCAACTGACTTATGGCTTCGTTACCTTTTTCCTCATCCGCAATCGAAAGTCTCTGTATGGACACATAAAAGTTATCATGACCAAAAATTTGCAGAAATCGCCCGGCTGCCTGTTCGGCTTCTTCAGGATTTTCTTCTCTCAATAGCGTTTCTATTTGCCCCTCTGCACCCGGTGTGATTGCAATCAAGCCCCGGGAATAGGCTTTAAGCCAATTCATTGGAATGCCTGACGGGGATTTCGTTTTTATGGCACTGCTTATTTTAAGCAGGTTTTGATATCCTTGCAGACTCTTTGCCAATAAAAGAAGTCCATGTGGCGTTTCCCGTTCATCAAGGACATCCGCAAGTATGCCGATGATCGGCTTTATACCCTGTCTCTTGCATTCTTTATAAAAATAGACCGAACCGTACATAACATTTCGATCGGTTAAGGCAAGACTTGTACAGCCGTCCGCTTTCGCTTTGGCCACAAGTTCAGTGATCTTCACCGTACTTGTCAGCAGGCTGTATCCGCTCTGAATATGGAGATGAGTATACACGTTTTTTCTCCCACCTTTGTAAGGCATGTTTCTTTTCATTATAGTGTTTATTTCAAAAAAAGAAAATATGTTCTCATTACCAATACAATTTAACGTCCTGATTTCCTGCGACTATCATATTACCTCTGAACATCCCATATAAATGGAATAGAAGAATATCAAGCAAAAAAGGATGATGATATATGAATGAAGCCTTTGTTCCAGCCTTCCTCAACAGCTTTTTCATATCGCTTGGCGTATTGCTTGGCGGCTCTATAATCGGGGGCCTCGCCGCTTTTTTTACTGGACAAGCCCCGATGACAACTGTATTCCGACTGTCGGACAGCCTTCGTATTTGGGCGATTGTCGCTGCGATCGGGGGTACTTTTGATATGGTCTATAATTTCGAACGCGGTATTTTCCACGGGGAAACGAAGGATATAGTCAAGCAGGTCCTATTGATACTATCTGCACTTGGAGGGGCACAGACAGGGGCACTGATCATAAACTGGTTCACGCAGGAGCATATTTCACCATGAGGATCCCTCCCTATCACCGGTCTCCAACCTGGCAGCGCTTTTTTGCAGGAGCCGCACTTGGCGGATTGATCAGCTGGGTGATTTTCTTTTATATGCATGGTGTCCAGCAGGAGAAGCAGATCCGAACCCTTCACGAACAAAGAGAAGAGATCAAGGATTTAAACGGAAAAATCGCAATTTGGGAGCAGGATTATAAAAAATTGAACGAGAAAAACGAGGAAATCCTGACGATTCAGGAAGTGGAAGTAACGATCACGAATGAAAAATACAGTCTGGACCAGCTGAGCATTGCAGAAGCGGAGGATGTGATTGAGGACGACCTATCCTCTCTTCTCGCCAAAGATGTCGCCAGTGTCTATGACGGAAAGGTGCTTTTGAAAAAATCCATAGAAAATAAGATCGTGACCATCAATAAAAAGCGCTATCGACTTGAAGTCGTTGAAATCATGTTTTATACGAAAATGAATATAGAAATCAAACTAAAAAGGACTACTTCGTGAATGTTGAACTTAATGTGTGAATACCCACCAAATTTAAAGACCAAATCATTTGCGATTTGGTCTTTAAGTTTTTTTCATTCAGCTTCCGCTTTATTCAACTCTTCCATGTCGGCAAGGATATTATCCACTTCATCCCAAGAATAGATCGAAGCCCCTGCTGCAAACGGGTGGCCTCCTCCGTTATATTTACGGGCAATCGTATTGATGATTGGTCCTTTAGAACGGAAACGGACTCTGATTTCTTGTTCTTCTTCAATGAAAAAGACCCATGACTTAACATTTTTAATCGAACCGAGCGAGGAAACGAGCTGAGATGCCTCGGATGCAGAAGCATGGAATTTTTCAAGTATATCTTTCGTGATGATCATTTTCCCCGTTCCATATGGAAGGATTTCAAAATGCTGCAGCACATATCCATTCAACCGGACTATGCTTTCCTCGACGTCATACATCTCCTGATATAACTGCGGGCGGGAGAACGAATAGTGAATCAATTCACTGGCATAGGCAAATGTCTTTTCAGTCGTGCTTTGGAATAGGAAACGACCTGTATCGCCAACAATGCCTGCATATAGGAGGCGTGCCGCTTCATCACTCATCTTCAAGCCCTGTTCTTTACCGAACTGGTAAAACTCGTAAATCATTTCACTTGTGGAACTTGCCGATGTATCGACCCAACGCATATCCCCATATGGATCTTCATTAGGGTGATGATCGATCTTAATCAGCTTATCCCCCGTCGTGTACCGTGCATCACAAATCCGGTCCGTATTTGCGGTATCACAAACGATGACCAAAGCACCTTGATATGTTTCATCCAAAATCACATCGAGCCTTCTTAAGTAATTCAATGACGGTTCCTCTTTCCCGACCGTATAAATTCGCTTTTCGGGGAAAGATGCTTTCAGGATTTCCGCCAATCCCCCCTGTGAACCATAAGCGTCCGGATCTGGACGGACATGACGATGCAGAATGATAGTATCATAACGCTTTATATCTGCTAATATTTCAGCTTTCATATAGATCTCCCCTTAACATATGTATTATCGAGCCTTATAAAGATGATATATTTCATTTAATCAAAAAATTGCGGAAATAGGAAGACTCATCTTGTTTACTGTGGCATTCTCTTTCATTTCCCGCTACAATAAAAAGGTACATATGTTAAATTGGGGGAATTTCAAACGATGCCTATTCTTGTCACCTTGATCGTTCTTTCACTAGGGGTCTATCTGTTTTATAAACTCAAATCGGTCCGAACCAAAATGCCGATGGAGAAAAAGTGGATTTCAGGGAAGTCTTCCATTGCCCTTGGTGCGTTTGTCGCACTATTCGGAATCAATCAGCTTTTTCTATTCCACACGACCATCACTTATATCATTGCCGCCGTTTTCATTTTCGTTGGCATATTCAGTATTTGGGGCGGCTATAAAATGTATAAATTTTATTTGCCGCATGCAATCGAAGAAGCTGCAAATCAAAAAGGATAATCGAATTTCGATTATCCTTTTTATTTTTCATGATCGGTCCAGCAATTGGCAAGTCAACATCGCCTTGCCGACAAGTTTGCCTTGGTTAAACACCTCGACATCGACTTTTCCGAATTTACGTCCTACATCAAGGACACGCGGATGGATTTCAAGCGTACTGTCGATTTGGACTGGCTTGATGAAGTAGATCGTCATGTTTTCCACGACCAAGTCACCGCGCTTATAGCTTCGAAGTGCACGATTTGCCGAGTCGGTGACCAATGTCGTGAACACACCGCTTGAAATGGTACCAAGGTAATTGGTCATCTGTGGGGTGACGCCATAGTTATACACTTCCTCGCCCTTGCCACGATTCGAAGTCATCACAAGCTGGCTGGTGATCGTATCGTCGATCGTTTCGCCGACCTGGGGCTGCCTTTGACTCATTTGCAATGCCTTCAGCACATCCTGCCTGCTCACGATTCCCTTTAGGATATGACTGTCATTCACGACCGGGATTAACTCAATCCCTTCCCAAACCATCATATGTGCAGAAGATGCCACACTCATTTTGTCGCCTACGGTCATCGGGTTTTTCGTCATCACCTTATCAATGAGGGTCATCTCTTCCTGTCCGATGATATCTTTTGATGTGACCATTCCTTGAACCTTCATATTGTCATCGACAACAGGGAAACGGCTATGCCCTGATTCCTGATTCAGTTCATGCCAGGTCTGAACCCGGTCACCCACGGTCAAAAAGGTCGTTTCCTGTACGGGTGTCAAAATATCCTCCACCAGCAAGATTTCCTTTTTGATCAATTGGTCATAAATAGCCCGATTGATCATCGTTGCGACGGTAAACGTATCGTAACTCGTTGAGATCACTGGCATCTCCAATTCATCGGCTAACCTTTTAACGGGCTCTTCGGTATCGAATCCCCCGGTGATCAGTACCGCTGCACCCGCTTTTAACGCGTGCTCATGGGCCTGTGTACGGTTCCCGACGATCAGCAGGTTTCCTGCCCCTGTATATCTCATCATGGCATCCAGCTTCATCGCCCCGATGACGAATTTATTTAATGTCTTATGAAGTCCCGTTTTCCCGCCAAGAACTTGTCCGTCAACAATATTGACTACCTCTGCGAAAGTGAGCTTTTCAATATTCTCTTTTTTCTTTTTCTCTATACGGATCGTGCCTACCCGCTCAATCGAGCTCACGTATCCCTGATTCTCCGCCTCTTTAATTGCCCGGTATGCTGTACCTTCACTAACATTCAATGCCTTCGCAATTTGACGGACGGAAATCTTCTCGCCGACAGGGAGCCCATCGATATGTTTTAATATTTGTTCATGCTTTGTAGCCAAGCGCTTCACCCTTTTCACGGTATTCCTATTCTCCATTATAAGGTCAAAGAGCCCAGTTTATCAAACAACTACTAGTATTGGCGCAACCTTTTGTATTCCAGCTGGCGTTTTACCTTTTGTTTCTTAGGAGAATATAATATGCCCGTCAAGTTTCCAGCTACCGCCAACAATGCAAACAACAGCCAGGATCCGGCAAACAGACTCTCCAGACCGCCACTTTCCAACGACAAACGCGGCACGGCATAATACAGCATCACACCGCATAAAAGCAAACACAGTAATAACCTCTGTTTCATCCAATCCCCCCTTTTTTCATCTATTCATTTTATGCCTGTAAAAGGAAAAAAGACTTGGCTGCTGAACGTGACTTTACTTTCCTATTGCCGGAATCATTTGTTAAAGGCAATACTGCAGGGAAATCTTTCATTTCGGTCGGCTCCCCCCCCTCAATCCACATAAAAAACGGAAGCCATGCAGGCTTCCGTTCCTTTTAAAAGTCTATTTCATCCCCGGCTTCCATGATCAGTCCATTTCCATCTTCAAGCAAGTCGATGAATTTTTCAGGATCCTGTTTAATGACAGGGAAAGTATTGTAATGAATCGGCACGACTTGTTTGGCTTGAAGGAATTTCGCTGCAAGTGCTGCATCTTCCGGGCCCATGGTGTAATTGTCGCCGATTGGCAAGAATGCCAAGTCAATCGGATGTCGTTCGCCTATCAGTTTCATATCGGAAAATACCGCTGTATCCCCTGCATGATAGATCGTTTTCCCTTCTATCGTAAGCAATACGCCAGCAGGCATTCCTAAATAAATGATTTGCCCCTCTCCGTTATTGAATCCCGTTCCATGGAACGCTGGCGTCAGTTTCACTTTTCCAAAGTCGAACTCGAAAGCTCCGCCGATGCTCATCCCATGGGTCCTGACTCCTTGGGCACCCAGGTAGTCGGCAATCTCTGCAATGCCGATGACAAGCGCATCATGCCTTTTGGCCAATTCAACCGTATCACCGACGTGGTCATTATGGCCATGTGTTAAGATGATCACATCCGGTTTCACATCTTCGACCTTCAAATCGGTCAATTCGTTTCCAGTAATGAATGGATCGATTAAAATCGTTTTACCATTCGTTTCAACTTTTACAACTGCATGTCCATGAAAAGATACTTTCATTTTTGATGCTCCCTTCCCATACCCACTAATTTTATTTAAGTAGCTTTCTTAGGCCTTTCCCATTTACTATACTTTTAAATATTGCTAAGGTAATTATATCTTATTAATGGAGGTATCGTCATGAATGAACGTTTGACAGAACTACAAAATTGGCTACAGGCGAATGAGGCTGAAGCCGCTTTACTTACATCTACAGAGAGCATTTTCTATTTGAGCGGGTTTTTTAGTGATCCTCATGAAAGACTGCTGGCACTTGCCATTTTTGCAAATGCCGAACCATTCCTTGTCTGCCCGCAGATGGAAGTTCCGGATGCTAAACAGGCTGGATGGGATGGAGATATCATCGGTTACACCGACATTCAAGATCCTTGGGAAAAAGTTAAGAAAGCAGTCGAGGATCGCGGTTTAACCATTCATACAATGGCCATTGAAAAAGAGCATATGAATGTGGAACGTTATGAAAAGGTCCAACAACACTTCGGAGCACCGAAGCTCGTTTCAGCAGAAGAAAAACTTCAAAGGATGCGAATGATCAAGTCGGAAGATGAAATGGTCAAAATCCGTGAAGCATGCCGCCTAGCCGACTTTGCGATTGAAGTGGGTGTCAGCGAAATTCATGAAGGTAAAACGGAAATGGAAATCCTTGCAGCGATAGAATACGAATTGAAAAAGGCCGGAGTCAGCCAAATGTCTTTTTCCACCATGGTCCTGACTGGTAAAAATGGCGCTTCTCCGCATGGCACACCAGGGAATACGAAAGTTCAGCGCGGCGACCTTGTCCTCTTTGACCTGGGCGTCGTTCATGAAGGGTATTGCTCTGATATCACTAGAACGGTTGCTTACGGAGACATCAATGATAAACAGGCAGAAATATATGAAACTGTACTTAAAGCACAAGAAGCTGCCGTTGCAGCCAGTAAACCTGGTGTATCCTGTTCCGAGATAGACTTGACTGCCAGAAACATCATCAGGAATAAAGGATACGGTGAATTCTTCCCGCACAGGCTCGGCCACGGACTTGGAATCAGCGTCCATGAGTATCCATCCTTGACTGAAACGAATTCCCTCGAACTTCAATCCGGAATGGTTTATACCATCGAACCTGGCATATATGTTCCGAATGTTGCAGGCGTCAGGATTGAAGATGATCTACTGATCACCGATACCGGCTGTGAGGTTTTGACCAAATTCCCGAAGAGCCTGCAAATCATAAAGTGATAATGAATTAACCATTTAATATAACGAAACCCGGATACCCCAGCCTTCATTTAAGGTGGGGGTATTTATTCAACATATTAACTAATTGGTTCGAAGTTCATACTTCATTGCTAGATCACTGCCGTCAACCCAAATGACCAGCCATTCACTATCTATTCTTATGATTCCCTCTCGGCACCGAGATAATAAACCATAAATATTCCGTTTCTGTTGGTGACCCTAAATGCGTGATCACTTCTTCTTTTGTCTTGCCTATCAATTCATGTTCATTGATTAAGTCATCTACCAGGTACACTCTTCCTTCATCATCATTTAACCATCTTTCAGTGGTGAACCTTGATTCATATTCATTTACCCCTAACCTAAAAGCAAAATAAATATAGAAGAGAAAAGCCTTGATATGAGCATAAATCTATTTTTGATTTTTCTTTTATTTTCCTTATCGGTATATTTCCATGAAATCCATTGAAAAAATAGTAAAAGAACAAATGGAAGCAGTAGTGCTGATTTACTCATTAAACTGATTGAAGCATGTACAAAATTGATGTAAAAAATATAAATGAAATAGATCAATGCATACAAAAGCACGTATAAAGATAATGCAGTTTACGATTCTTGAAACACTCATAGAAAAAAACTCAAGTGTTACTTCCTGCCATGATTCATTACATCATAATGAAGTTGGAATCATATTGTTTCATTTGTCGATTTCCAGATCATTGGCAAAAACATTCGCTAATTTGTTACAATTGAAATCAGTTAGATTAGGTAAATCATTGTATAATAGGAATGAAATAGAAGGAGGAGATTCACTTGAATAGTATAGATTATAAAAATATTCTTGTAGCAGTGGATGGTTCGGAAGAAGCAGAGTGGGCTCTAAAAAAGGCAATCTATTTAGCAAAACTCAGTGACGCTACCCTTGTGCTCACGCATATCGTGGATACAAGGAATTTCCCTACTGTCGAAGCTTATGATATGACTATCCGTGATCACTCTGAAACCTTTGCCAATGAGCTATTGGACAAGTATAAAACGGAAGCCATTGCATCCGGGATTGTAAAGGTCCAAACAGAAGTTGCCTATGGTTCTCCCAAAGTTCAAATTCCAAGGGATTTAGCGAAAAAGCATTCGATCGATTTAATTGTATGCGGTGCAACGGGCCTTAACGCAGTCGAACGTTTCCTTATCGGGAGCGTGTCGGAAGGCATCGTTCGCCATTCTAACTGTGATGTAATGGTCGTGCGTACGAACTGATAAAAGAAAATGATATATAAAAAGCTCGTTCGCCAAATTGGTGAACGAGCTTTTTCCTATAATTCACTTACCAGTTTTTCCGCTTTTTCAATCGCCAGCAAGACTTGGGCAAAGCCTGTACCGCCCGCACTGTTACGGCGTTTAACTGCCTCATAAGGATTTAATGCATCATAAATATCTTGATCAAACAACTCGGAAGCTTCCTGGAATTGTTCAATGCTCAGGTCCACTAAATAGCAGCCATTCTGGACACAGAACAATACAAGCTTCCCGACCACTTCATGCGCCTCACGGAAAGGCATACCCTTTGAAGCCAGGTAATCAGCTAATTCCGTCGCATTCGAGAAGTCATTTTTTGTTGCTTTTTCCATTACTTCCGTTTTCACTTTCATCGTTGAAATCATGCCGGCAAATATTTTAAGTGAACCAACAATGGTCTTAACCGTATCAAAAACGCCTTCTTTATCTTCTTGCATATCTTTGTTATAAGCAAGCGGCAGTCCTTTCAAAACAGTCAATAACCCTGTTAGGTTCCCATAAACCCGTCCTGTTTTACCACGGATCAATTCCGCCATGTCAGGGTTTTTCTTTTGCGGCATGATGCTGCTTCCCGTGGAAAACGCATCATCCAATTCAATGAATTGGAATTCCTGGCTTGACCAGAGAATGATTTCTTCGCTGAAACGGGATAAATGCATCATCATTGTCGCACTGTTGCTCATGAATTCAATGGCAAAATCACGATCACTCACCGCATCAAGGCTGTTTTCGTAAATTCCCTCAAACCCCAATAGCTCCGCACTGAGGGCACGATCAATCGGGAAAGTCGTCCCAGCTAATGCCCCAGCACCCAATGGGGAAATGTTGATCCTTTTGAAACTCTCGGTGAAGCGCTGCTTATCACGCTCAAGCATCCAAAAATAAGCCATTAAGTGGTGGGCAAATGAAATGGGCTGTGCACGCTGCAAATGTGTATAACCCGGAATTAGTGTTTCCACATTTTTCTTGGATTGTCCCAAAATCGCTTTTTGCAAATCATTGATGAGTTCCAGAATCACTTTCGTTTGGTTCCGCATATACAGATGAAGGTCGGTTGCAACTTGGTCATTACGGCTTCTTCCTGTATGAAGCTTTCCGCCAACCGGACCGATTTCGCTTATTAGCATACTTTCCAGGTTGAGGTGGATATCTTCCATCTCAACCTTAAAAGTTAATTTACCCTTCTCAGCTTTTTCCTGTAAACTTTTCAGCCCCGCAATGATCTGATCCGCATCTTCTTCAGGTAAAATGCTGCATTGCTTTAACATGGTTACATGAGCTAAACTGCCTTGAATATCTTCAAGGACAAGTTCCTGGTCAAAGGAAATGGAAGCTCCAAATTCATCTACCCATTCTTCGGCAGATTTCGTGAATCTTCCTCCCCAAAGCTTGCTGCTCACACTGTCACCTTCTTGTTATTGACCATGCTGTTCACTTTCGTTGGAAGTCCCCATAACTTAATGAATCCAACTGCTGCATCATGATCGAATTCGTCTGCTTTTGTATAGGTAGCCAATTTTTCGTCATATAGGGAGTACTCGGATTTTCTTCCTTCAACAATCGCATGACCTTTGAATAGTTTCACACGGACTGTACCCGTTACATTCACTTGTGTTTCTTTCAGGAATGCAGCCAAAGCTTTTTGAAGCGGAGAGAACCAAAGTCCCTCATAAATCAATTCAGTCATTTTCTTCTCGATCACCGGTTTGAAGTGAGCCAGTTCTTTTACAAGCGTGATATCTTCAAGTTCTTTGTGTGCAGCTATCAATGTCATCGCACCAGGAGCTTCATAGACTTCACGTGATTTGATTCCTACTAATCTATTTTCAACGTGATCGATACGTCCAACTCCGTGTTTGCCGGCAATTTGATTCAACTCGACGATCAGGTCAGCCAATTTATAGTTTTTATCATTCAATGTAACCGGCACACCTTGTTCAAAACCAATCTCGATGATATCGGCAGTATCTGGCGTACATTCAAGGCTTGCAGTCAAATCATATGCCTCTTCCGGCGGAGCTGCCCAAGGATCTTCCAGGATCCCGCATTCATTACTTCTTCCCCAAAGGTTTTGGTCAATCGAGAACGGGCTCGCCATGCCAATCGGAACTGGAATGCCATTTTTCGCTGCATATTCAATCTCCTCTTCACGAGACCATTTCCAGTCACGAACAGGTGCTAGAACTTGCAAATTAGGGTTCAAGGCAGAGATGGATACTTCGAAACGCACTTGGTCATTTCCTTTTCCCGTACAACCGTGCGCAACGGCTACCGCGTTTTCCGCTTCAGCCACTTCCACTAATTTCTTCGCGATCAGCGGACGTGATAAAGCCGATACCAATGGATATTTCCCTTCATACAAAGTATGCGCCTGAAGAGCCGTCAATGCGAATTCATCAGCGAATTCGTCCTTCGCATCAATGACATATGAACTTACCGCACCAACAGTGATCGCTTTTTCTTTAATGAAGTCCAAATCTTTTCCTTCTCCGACATCCAGGCAGCATGCAACAACCTCGTACCCTTGATCTTGTAACCATTTAATTGCAACGGAAGTATCCAAACCTCCGGAATATGCTAAAACAACTTTTTGATTTTCCATTTCCATCGTCCTTTCGTGTGAATAAAAATTCATCGTTTGTTATTTTTATTCAATCTATGATTAGTACTTTATCATCTTTATTAATGGAATACAAGGGGTATTTTAAAGATTTTGCTAAATAATCCGCTAATATTTTCAAGGAATTTACACATTGGCTGGTTCCGCGGGAATATAGTAAACTAGGAGTATGATAAATCGAAAAACGGAGGGCATATGAAAGAACTATTTATCTATGATGAAAGGCTCGGCATCTCAATTCCCGATTTGAATCTGGAGTGGGATGAATATACAAAAGGCGAGCAACAGCAAATACTCGTACATTGGGAGAATATCCGCGGAAGTATCCCGGACCGCATCAAGGAACTGGAATCCACGATTAACCGTAAGCAGTTTCGGCTCTCCGATGAGAGTAATTTCGCCAAATCATGCCAGCTCAATTCCGAAATTGCGGAACTTGCTTCCATCATCAATGATTTATGGCTTTGGTATCGTGCCAATCAAGCCGTGACGGAAAAGATGCATAATTAAGGCCTATTCCATGCAAAAAAAGCCACAGTTTAAAACTGTGGCTTTTTTGCATCCTTCTTATAAATCCTTGCGAAGTTCACCGACGACATGTCCCAATTCCGGAAGAATCAATTTATTCATCGCAAGCCGAACCGCCCCTGATGAACCTGGGGTGGAAAAAACTGCTTTGTTGTTCACGACTCCGGCAATCGCCCTGGATAGGATGGCAGCCGAACCGATATCCTCTTGATAGCTGAGCATACGGAAAATCTCGCCAAAACCGGGAATTTCCTTGGTCATCAATTCTTTGACCGCCTCGATCGTTACATCCCTTTTGGCGATGCCAGTGCCTCCATTTGTTAATATGACATCGACCGTGCCGCTTTGGCTGCCAGAAGTGATCGCATCCTGAATCGCTTTCCGCTCATCTTTAACGATTACATATTCCGTCACTTCATGACCACTCGATTTCAATAATTCCTTCATCAGTGCTCCGCTTTTATCCGTTTCTTCATCACGCGTATCGCTGACGGTTATCACCATGCAGCGAACTGCCTCCGTGACGGCTTTTTTATGATTTTTGACACTCATTCTCCATCAGCCTTCTTATTCAGTAAATAACGATATTGATAGAATTTCTGGGCAAATTCACTTACATTCCGGGTCATTTGATAATTGGATCCAGCCCCGATGGCCATGCTGATGAACGGTATGCCCCGAACCTGTTTTTTCCGGAAAACAGTAATGGATAATGCTTTCAACAGCTGCTTGAGCGGCTGTTCCATCCAGGTAGGGTTTGTCAGTTCTTCGATTCCTAAATAAAAATAATCATCTTCTGCGGTCTGGACCTCGCGGATCAATTCTTCCCAGGCTATTCCTTGGAGCCTCTTTGGCATCGCTCCTGCATTGAATACCTTAAGGGCCAGCATCATTTCAAACGGTGTATTCACCTCGACACCATAAGACATTGCAATCAGCTGTACGATCCTGACATTGATGACCGTCATGGCCGGAATATCGCTCCCCAGCAGAAGCAGGCCTCCTGATCCGCTCATCCCGCCTTGTGCAAATGAATATAAGCGATGCTTAGCGATATGCTGATTGGCTATGTAATTCAACTGATCGATCGATAAGTGATTCAAATCACTCAACGTTTCGATTTCTTCATTAAACACGCGCGCAGATGCTAAAATCCGCTCTCTTGCATCTATTTGAACTTGTGAGCTCTGAACCATTGCATGCAAATGAAAAAGCCAAGTATCAAGCTTTTCAAAAAACTGTTGTTGGACGTTTTCCGGAAGCAGGGCAAACCCCTGCTCCAACCATTTATCATACAATGCAGCAAGATCCGTTGGCTCATATTGATAAAGTTTTTCCTGCCATTCACTTATTTCATTCCAAACTTTCATTTCCCGGTTCGTGAATTCCATGCATCAAGCCTCCTATGTACAGAATTGGTGGATTCTCCCTTAAGTATACCATAGAAGGAAGCTTTTCAGAGAATAGATGATGGCGATCCAGCTATGGATTGCGCGGACATAAAATCCATGAGCAGGCGGATTCCGATGATGAAATTTGATATACTGCATTCACTGGAAATACCCCTTACCAGAGAGATAAGGAGATCAAAAAACAGGAAGTCATGTTTTCCAAGTTTCGTTCAAAGCTATTTTCACGGTATCCCTGACAATCATGATTTCTTCATTAGTTGGGATGACCATGACTTTCACAGGGGAATAAGGTGCATTGATGAACGCTTCCTTGCCCTTGGTTCGATTGAGATCCTTATCCCAATATACCCCCATGAATTCAAGTCCTTCCAAGATTCGCCCCCTAATCGTTTGACTGTTTTCACCGATGCCCGCTGTAAAAATGATGCCGTCCACACCTCCCATTTTAGCTGAATAGGAGCCTATGTACTTGTGAATCCGGTCTGCAAATACTTTAAGTGCGAGTTCTGCCCGCTCATTTCCTTTATCCGCTTCAACTTGAATATCGCGCAGGTCGCTGGAAAATCCGGAAAGGGCTAGCATGCCGCTTTTCTTATTCAGGACATCAAGCACTTCATCTGCTGTTTTTCCCGTCTTCTCCATGATAAAAGGAATCAGTGCAGGGTCGATGTTCCCCGAACGCGTTCCCATGGTAACACCGGCCAATGGTGTAAATCCCATTGATGTATCAATTGATTTGCCGCCCTTTATGGCCGTAATGCTTGCACCATTCCCTAAATGGCAGGATATCAGTCGAAGCTGTTCAATTGGGCGGCCAATCATTTCGGCGGCACGCTGCGATACATATTTATGTGAAGTACCATGAAACCCATACTTCCTTATTCCGTAATTTTCATAATATTCAAGAGGTAAACTGTACAAATAGGAACCTGCTGCCATCGTTTGATGGAAGGCAGTATCGAACACCGCAACCGCTGGGACATCATCAAGTATTCGCCTGAAGGCTCGGATCCCGGTGATATTGGCAGGATTATGAAGGGGCGCCAACTCGGAAAGCTTTTCGATTTGCTCTATTACGTCCTCCGTGATCAAGAACGAGTCACTGAATACCTCACCGCCATGCACCACCCGATGCCCTACACCATCTATCTCTTCAAAGGAGTCAATGATGCGATGGTCAATCAGCTTTTTCAATAAAAGCCCTACAGCCACTTCATGATTGGGTATATCCATCGTTTCAGAAACCTGTTCGCCTTCGACGCTTAAAGTGAATGCGGAATTTTTCAAGCCGATTCTTTCTACAATACCTTTTGTAATTACTTTTTCACAAGGCATCTCAAAAAGCTGAAACTTCAATGAAGAGCTGCCCGCATTAATAGCCATGACTTTTGACATCGATCCCGCTCCTTTACTCTAAGTTAGTTCTTCAATGTTCATCTCAATGAAACGTGCAGTGTATTGTACAATCTTATCATGGCAAGCAGTTTCAACCAAATAATAATGAAAAATTGCAAATTATCACTTTTTCAACAAAAAAAAGAAAGCCAATGCCTGCAGCATCAGCTTTCATTGACTATTTTTCCTCTTTAAACCAATCATCCATCTGTTGCATGACAGACCTTGTCGCTTCGAAATCCGACAACTTCGGAAGCTGTACGAGCAATGCCTTCTTCGGAGCTTCGATACCCTCTTTTTTCTTTTGAAGGATCAGGATGCTTTTGGCAGCCGCTTCACTCTTGAACATGGAAAGCGGCAGTTGCACCATCCCTTGGATATGTGTATGCTTCTTCAGGAAATCATTGAGTTTCGGAGCTTCCTCCGAGACGAACAGGTTATTCGGGACAATGAAGAATAGGTGTCCGCCATCCTTCGCGTGTTTAACACCTTGTTCAATGAACAAATGATGTGCATATGAATGGCCCTTATCGGCCTTCAATTCATATTCAGCTGCACGCACATCATTCGGGTAATAACCAATCGGCAAATCACTGACCACGACATCTGAAGGATCGATGAAAAGCGGCTCCAAGCTGTCCTGATTGAAAAATTCCAGCGGATGTTCTTGCAGGTTGGCACCTGCATAAGCTAGCCTGATCAATGTTTCATCAATCTCGACACCATATGAAGCGATGTTTTTATCAGTAAGTTGATTCATGATCGCAAATAGTAAGTTCCCCGTCCCAATGGCTGGATCGAGCATGACTATCTCTTTTTGGTCCTTGGTGAATTTACCGACTAAATAGCTGACGAACATGCCGACTGCATCAGGGGTCATATGATGATTCGGCTGGACGCTCTGCTGCATGCCTTTTAAAATTGCAAGCTGATACGCTTTACGGATTGCTTCCTTCTCATATTTCTCTGGTGAAAAATCTGCATAATGCTTCGTTAACCTTTTCTTCGATACTTCACTGATTTCCTCCTGCAGGACTTTGCCTTGGAAGAAATTCTCGCCCGTTTCACCCAGGGCATCCAGATACGTACATGATAGTTCACTTTGCAATATTTGGGCTGTTTCATCAAATTCATAAAATAATTGTTCAACTGGGGTAGACTTCACTTATTAATTCCTCCTGTTTGCTTCTGTCCCTATTTTAAAGGTAAGACGAAAGAGATACAAGCTGTACGTCCTGCTCATCATTCTTCGTATGTTTAACATGCTTTTGAAAGTCCGCCTATAACGAACTCGCGCGAGCAACTCTTTTTCAAAATTCAGGCGTAAATAAAAGGTATGTAGGGCTGTTGCCCTGTATTAGGTATGGTTTCTATCTAAATTTTATTACAAAGTTGATTGGAACGTAAGGCGCGAGACTCCTGTGAGAAAAGCGTGTCCAGGGAAGACCCCGCAGGTGCATAGGCGCCGAGGAGGCTTCGGCGGACCTCCCTCGGAAAGCGAGTGCCTGGGAGCGGAAATCAACGTCCAAATTGTACAAGCCAAGAAAAAAACTATGACAAACTCGATGAAAATGATTTTGTCTGCAGTTTTTTATTACTTGGATAGGCTCAATGAATGCCCAAACGGAATACCATGCATGAGGTGGTGATTATATATGGATAATCAATATCAAAACTATCATGGGCAGGTTAATCCGATAAATCAGCAACATGATATTCAGTCAGCAGATGAATTTAACAGGCAACAACAGGGGTTTCAACAAGGTTTTCGACAAGGATTTCGACAAGGGTATCGACAAGGGTATCGAGAAGGATTTCGAGCAGGGCAACAAGCTGGGTTTTTCCCAGGACCAAGACAAATGCCGTCGTGGCCTAATGAAATTGACATAAAAGTTGGAACACCTAATGGTCAAGAGTGGTCTGGCAAGGTTGTTTTACCACAAAATGGTCCGACTTTCGAGCCTTGACTGAGGCCAGCATATAACTCGTCAACAGGAAAGAACTGAATCGGCCGACACTCAGAAATTAATATAACCACAACTCAATTGAAAATTAGAGCCTAAAACAACAAACATCAAAATCAACATTAAAACAAAAAACCGGGCACATTGCGCCCGGTTTCTTTGAATTCACATCTTATTTTGCCGCTTTCGCCGCTTCGATGGCACCTTCGTAATTTGGATGGTTGGTACCTTCGCTCACATATTCCACATATGTGATTTCATCAGAGCTGTTCACAACGAATACAGAACGGGCCAATAGACGAAGTTCCTGCATGACGACACCATATGCTTCACCGAATGAAAGGTCACGGTGATCGGAAAGGACTTGAACATTGTCCAAGCCGCTGGCAGCACACCAGCGTTTTTGCGCGAAAGGAAGGTCGTTACTGATCGTCAGTACTTTCACATTATCCAATTTTGCCGCTTCTTCATTGAATTTACGTGTCTGTGCATCACATACGCCTGTATCCACGGATGGAACTACGCTGATAATCCGGACAGAACCTTTGGAGTCGCTTAAAGTAACCGGTGATAAGTCATTAGCCAATACTGTAAAATCAGGTGCTTTGTCCCCAACTTTTAGTTCTTGTCCCACTAAAGTGATCGGGTTGTTTTTAAATGTAACTGAAGCCATTAATAATTCCTCCCTTTTCTGCTATATGTACAAGCATAATAATATTTGTTTTGCCGGAATTTTGCAAATAATTGAATTAGGAAATGTGAATGTTGCTTGCACATGTCCGACATCCAAGCTTTTTTTGGTGTAATGGAAGACTTCAGGAAAAAGAAAAACTCGGCGGATGCCGAGTCGCAATTAGAAATCTATATCCTGTTTAGGTTGTTGGTACCTCTTTACAGCTGGCTGACTGCCGCCTTGGTTTTGATTACTGCCTTGCTTTTGATTACTGTCTTTCTTGGATAGCATGGACTGTATCTTATCGACGACTTGAGGAGCTAAATCCATCATTTTTTCGAGAAGGTGCGTCCCTTCATCGAGATGAATCATTTTCACTCCATGGGAACCGACAATCAAAAAGGCAATTGGTGTTATGGAAACCCCACCGCCGCTACCGCCGCCAAAAGGCTGCTTGGAACCACCTTGCTGTCCTTGATGGTTTCCATCCATCACAAATTCGCTGCCACCGGCTGCAAAACCAAATCCCACTTTGGATACGGTTAAAATGACACTTCCATCCGGAGTTTCCACCGGATCCCCGATGATCGTGTTCACATCGACCATTTCTTTAAGATTTTCCATCGCTTCTTTCATTAAACCTTGGATTGGATGATCTGACATTTAAATTCCCTCCACTCAGAACGATTGTTTATTGGAATCACCTGATAGCTTCGCTAATTTCCTCGACTTGAAATGCGGCTTTCCGCCTTTCCAATAACGAAGCAGTTTTATTCCAGTCACCATAGCCTGCCCGATTCTGAATTGTAATATGCAGGAAATCGACGTGTTTGCCTGCCATCTCTGAAAGTCTGGTGTAATGGAATAGGAGGGCATGATCCGAAAGTTGAAATAGGTTGTCAGCAAACCGATGATGGAACCTTTAAGCGCCCAGCATGCACCAGTTAAAACACCGGTGTGTGCAGCGTTTTTAGTACCGACCTTACTATGCCAGGTGAATTTTTTGACTTGGACTTTCCCGGCGAATTGACGGACGATCTTATGAAATCCGATTATATGCTGAAGCATCTCCAGAATGTCTGCGAATCCGTCACGCAAATCTTCGGCTGTAATCTTTTTCTTTTCTTCCTTTTTTGTTTTTCCGTTCATTTCTTGCTCTTCCTTTACTACTACAGTGGTCGAGTCATCTTCCATTTTGATGACCGGAACCTTGAATGTATAGTGAAAAAGCCCATACCAAGCCGATAATTTAATATGTATTAGGTCATTCGTTTGGATACGTTTGTAATCGATGGACACTCTTACTTTAGTGAAAACAACAATAAGCAGCACCAAAATGAGGATACCTATAATCAACAAAAGCCACTTCATGCACCCACACCCCTTCAGCCTATCATTATCGGCATCTGCAAAAAAAATAAACCTGCAAAAGCGAAAATCACGCTCTTACAGATTTATGAATGGAAGAAATCATCTTCTGATCAACACAACGCCCGTGTCTGCAAAGACATCATGCAAAGCCTGTTTCTTCGGTAATAGGCCTGCCAAGAGATAGCCAATCCAAGTGACCTTTGAAATATAGCGGCCAATCAGCTCCCTGAACAATATCGTACCCCATGAAATGGTTTTTTTCTCTTCCTTCAATGCAACGACTTTCAGTCCAAAAATCATCTTGCCAAGGGTTTGGTTCAAGAATTTGGTCATCAAAACAAAGTATAAGAAGAATACGACCCCCGTTAAGAAGCCCTCTGCGGAGAACCAGAGGTCATCTGTCCCTTCATAAAATTTAAAGATGGGATGAATCAAAATCCGGTTCAAGCTTCCGATAACCAGTAAATCGGCTAAATAGGCCCAAAACCTCATCCAAAAACCAGCAAAATGCACTTTCTTGACTTCGTCATCATCCACTGCCTTTTTGGCTGTTGTAAATTCCTGCTGAACGGGAACCTCTTGATCTGCCATTAGATTGGATGAAGCGATTTGTTCATTATTTTCATTTCGTTCCGTCATCAATTCAGCCCCCCTATTCCGCATACAAATACATTAGGCGTGGAGAATTTGAAGAGGAAAGGATTTTTGTCAAGACTGCCGTTTCCACATCATTTCCCAACATTTTTTGCGCACCCATACTGAATAATGAACTGAAGCCTACCTCATCTGTATAACGGATAACTTGAGCATCCTTTTTACCGATATCAGTTTTCATAGCGGCAATTACATCATCCAAATGGCCGAAATCATCGATAAGATGGTTTTCTTTAGCCTGGCGTCCATCATAAATGCGTCCATCGGCAATTTCCCTTACTTCCTTCTCTGTCATACCGCGTCCGTCTGCAATGATTTTTACAAATTGATCATAGGAATTATCGATCATGTCTTGGAGTATTTCACGTTCTTCGCCTGTCATTTCCCGGGTTGGACTCATAATATCTTTGTGTGGTCCGCTTTTGATGGTTTGGAACTCAACACCATACTTCTTGGCCAATTTCTCGTAATTATACCCCTGCATGATGACTCCAAGTGAACCCGTCATCGTCTCTGGGCTTGCATAAATCTTATCGGCTGGTGCAGAAATATAATATCCGCCTGAAGCCGCCATAGACCCCATTGAAACATAGACAGGTTTTTTCACTTTCTTGATATCAAGGATCTTTTCATGAATCTCTGCACTTTCGACGACACCGCCGCCTGGAGAATTCACCCGAAGGATGATTCCTTTGATATCATCATTTTCCTCTGCCATCTTCAGCTTATCCATGAAGGCACGGTGATTGTATGTTGTTGAACTAAGTAATGAGGCTTCCCCTGTATCTTGAATCGTGCCCTCTACATCAAATACGGCAATAACATTAGTGAAATCATCGCCTTCTATGACTTCCTCGTAAAATGCACTTTCGGAAGCAAATAATTCATCAATGATATTTTCCGTATCCGCTGTAAATAGAGTAGTGGCCGCCCCTACAGCAATAGAAACAAAAAATAAAACGGCTGCGATTCCAAGTGCCGCCCAACGCTTTCCATTCATCTGTTTTCCCCCTTAAATATATGTATCCTTCTTACCATACGAACTAATAACAAAAATGTTTCATTCCATGATAAACTAAGACATATAAAATTGTAGCAAAGAATCCTCTAATTGGAAATGCATTGGTCCATTTTGCACAATTTGCATGTATCGTAAACAGGATAAAGAAAGCCCTTTCATCACCATACATACTAGGGGGGAACATGATGAACACTCGAAGGAATATTTATTTTTTCCATGCTCCTAATGCAGAGATGCTAAGCAAGGTTGAATACTTGTCAGACTTGGCGAAGCAACATTCGTATGAAGTCATCCAGGATTTCACAAAAG
Organism: Peribacillus sp. NPDC096622; assembly: GCF_044762665.1. Lineage (NCBI taxonomy): Bacteria > Bacillati > Bacillota > Bacilli > Caryophanales > Bacillaceae > Peribacillus > Peribacillus sp. NPDC096622. The sequence continues at coordinate 524,673 of NZ_JBIWES010000001.1, forward strand.
CAAACATCATCGTAAGCATCGGTGATGACGGCACATTCCTGCAGGCAGCCCGTAAAACCGGGTTCAGGGATGATTGTTTATATGCGGGCATTTCCACCACAGGTAACTTGAATATGTATTGCGATTTCCACTTGGAAGATACGGATAAAATGATTGATGCCATGACAAGGGAGCAAATCGAGGTGCGTAAATATCCAACCATCGCTATCCAATTGGACGATCAGCCCTCCTTTTATGCCCTTAATGAGCTCAGTATCCGGTCTTCGATCACCAAAACGTTCATCATGGATATCTTCATTGATCAACTCCATTTTGAAACTTTTCGCGGGGACGGGATCATCATTGCGACTCCGACCGGAAGCACCGCCTATAATAAATCGGTCAATGGGGCTGTTGTCGATCCCCTCCTCCCTTGCTTCCAAGTGAGCGAGCTTGCTTCCATCAATAACAATACCTATCGGACCCTAGGTTCCTCATTCATCCTTAGCGGCGCCAAGACGTTGACCGTCCACCTTGAACAAAACGGACCAAGCTATCCGATCATCGGAATGGACAATGAAGCGTTAAGCATCAATCATGTCGAAAAGGTAAAGGTCCGGTTAAGCGGTAAAGTCATCAAGACCGTTAAGCTAAAAGACAATTCCTTTTGGGAAAAGGTTAAAAGGACCTTTCTCTAAACGAAATAAAGGTACCGGATATGATAACCGGTACCTTTATATATGATAAAAATCTTTCGTATTTTGATAAAGGATTTCATAGACATCCTCAATCGGCAATCCTTTAATTGAAGCAATTTGACGTACACTGTCATGCATCATGCCGGGATGGGTCCATTTCCCATTGAAAACCCCTTCAAACGGCCATGGTCCATCCGTTTCTATCATCATCAGCTTAAGTGGGTATGCCGAAACTAATTCCTGTACTTCCCTCTCATAGCAAACATCTGGTGTAATCGAAATGCGGTAGCCCTTTTCGGCCATTCTTTCAACTGTCCGGATATCGCCTTTAAACCAATGAAAGTGTGCCTTCGTGATTTGATGCTTATCCAAAAGGTCGCAAACGATGGGTGCATCGTCATGGACGGCATGAAGGATAACCGGCTTTTCAACCTCTTTAGCTAAGGCCAGGAACCTCTCCAGTATCACTATATATGCTGAGTTATCAATATCGGGATTTTCCTGCCTTAAGTAATAGGGCAGCCCAACCTCACCTATGGCAACCATAGCTTGACTATGTTCCCGCATCCAGCTCAATAATTCGTACACTTCTTCATCACTCGGGAGGGGCTGCTCTGGATGAAAACCAAAGGCAGGCTTAATTCGTGAATCTTTGAGTGAAAGCTGATAATTGTTAATCGAAGAAGCCAAATTCATGGAAACAGTCAGCAAGGATTCCAACTGAACCTTTTCCATGTCATTCAGGATCTGCTTCCGCTTAACAACATCATACTTATCCAAATGGATATGGCTGTCGATGATTCTCAAATGTAATCGCCTCCTACTTAAGTAGTGAAAGTTGGCTTGAGTGCTGCATATAATTCTCTCTTCAAATGAAAGAACTCATCACTAAGAAGCTGTTCTTCTCTTCTTGGCCTTGAAAATGGAACTTTCACTTCTTTGATGACAGCAGCCGGTTTTGCTGATAACACATAAATTCTATCTGATAGGAAAACCGCTTCATCTATGCTGTGAGTAACAAAAAGCACCGACCTCCGATTTTCTTCCCAAACCGACAACAGCCATTTTTGCATTTGCAATCTTGTCAGTTCATCCAAGGCAGAAAAGGGTTCGTCCAGGCACATCAAGTCCTGTGGACTTAAGATACTCCGAATGAATGCGGCCCTTTGCTTCATGCCTCCAGATAATTCACGCGGATATGCTTTCTCGTACTCTTCTAAACCAGCTTTCATCAAAAGGGATTTTGCCTTTTCTTTATCTCTGATCCCAGCAATTTCACTTCCAAGCAAAACATTTTCCAATACCGTTCTCCAAGGTAAAAGGGAAGGCTGCTGAGGCATATAGCTGATATGGCCCTTTAAGCCATTTATCTTTTTACCATCCAGTGAAATGATGCCATGATCAGGCTTCAAAATGCCGCCGATCAAGTGGAACAATGTACTTTTACCGCTGCCCGATGGCCCGAGGATCGTAACAAATTCCCCATCATTCACATGGAAATTCATATTCTCTAATATATTCTGTTTACCATCGAAAGAATAGGAGACGTCTTTAATTTCGAGCTTCATCCTTTTCGCCCTCCTTTCTCTTCCAAGAAACTAAGTATTTCTCCAGGAAGGTGATGATTCCAAAAAAGATCAGGCTCATTCCCATAATGATGAAAATGGCTACAAACACCCGATCTGTCCTGAACGCTGAAGAAGCGAGAGTCATATAAACACCAATCCCCGATTTTGCCCCAAGCCATTCCGAAATAACCGCACCCATTACACTATAAGTAGCCGAAATTTTCAGGCCGGAGAAAATGAACGGGATCGAGTGAGGAAGTTCCAGCTTCCAAAATAACTGGCTTTTCCCCGCTCCCATCATCTTGAAATAATGCTTAAGCTCGTATGGTGTCTGGCGAAAACCGTCCAATGATGCAACCGCAACCGGAAAAAAACATACCAGCGAAATCACGATTAACTTAGGCAGCATGCCAAAGCCAAACCAGATCACCAATAGCGGCGCCAAAACAATGATAGGTATATTTTGTGATAGTATGAGCAGAGGATAAACCGCGTCCTTTACACCTGGAAAAAGGTGCAGAATTGCCGCGATCAATAAGCCGATGCAGCTTCCAATAAAAAAACCCGACAACGCAAGCTCCGTTGTGGATATAAGGTGTCCGTAAAGATTGCGGGACGACTCAATTCCTTCAATGAAAATGGCCGATGGAGCGGGAAGCAGCCATTCTTCAACTTTCAATAAGACTGTCACTGACTCCCATACTATCAGCAACAATAATAAAAGAAAGAAGGGAGCCCCCTTCTTCCAAATTCCCCTTCCGATCATGCCCGATATTTCTCCGTTAACGTATCCATCGTAATCCCGCTTGGCTGATATAATATTTTCACTTGGGAAATGACGTTCGGCGATCCTATTTCAATCATTCTTACATTCATTTTTTCTATCACGGCAAAAAGTTCGGAAAGCTCCCCCTCCATTGTCGTTTCAAGCGGGTGAACCTCATACTTGACACCTGATTCTTCAATGATCTTGATTGCTTCATCGACCATAGGGATGACATTTTCCCCTTTAGGAATAATTTGTATACTAATTAATGAATTGGCCATTGTATTTCCTCCTATTTTGGTAAAAATTCATTGGTAAATGCCTTTTCAGGATCGAAATCACCTTCAAGAAGCTTATTTTCAGTCATCCACTCACTGTAATTCTTCCAAATTTCAAGCTTTTGTTCACCCCATCGCGGAGCATCATCCTGATACTTGGCTGCAAGCCACTCCTGGCTTTTCTTTACTAGTTTTGCATCAAGATCCGGTGCAGACTTAATTAACATGCCTGCTGCATCATCAGGATTCTTAATCGCATACTGGTACCCTTTCGAAGCTGCATGAACGAATGCTTTAACAGTCTCGGGATTTTCTTTTATCATCTTTTCATTTGTAGTCAAAACAGGTGTATAGTAATCAAGCTTATCAGAGTATTCGGTTAAGTAAACCATATTAAGCTTTTCATTTCGCAACTCAGCCTCAATGCCTGTCCAACCATAATAAATCCAGGCAAAATCTATATCCCTTTTAACCGAAGTGAAAAAATCCATATCTCCTGTATTGACTATGTCCACTTCATTTACATCCGCATTTTCTTTTTTCATGAGTGAATCAATTATGGCCTTTTCAACCGGAGATCCCCAGCCACCATACGTTTTCCCTTCAAAATCCTTGGGAGTTTTAATGTCCTTTGCCTCAGGGGAAGCGAATCCCGAGGTATTATGCTGGATGACGGCAGCTACCGAAACAATCGGCACGCCCTGCACGCGGGCCTGCGTTATGCCCTCCTGGTAGCTCACGCCAAATTCAGATTTCCCTGAAGCGACAAGCTTATCGGCTCCAGCTTCACCTGGCATGATAATTTCCACATCAAGACCTTGATCTTTAAAATAACCTTTTTCCTTGGCTACATACAATCCAGTATGGTTTGTATTCGGTGTCCAATCGAGCACGACCGATACCTTTTTTAATTCTTCATTTTTAGATGCTTCTTCTTTTTCATTAGTTCCGCCTGCTCCGCATCCAGCCAAAAGGAACAACGAAGTTAACAGTGGTAAGAATTTATTCAAGTCATTATCCTCCTACACATCTTATAAGTTCCATATGCCGGAACATAATGGGGCTTCAGGGTCTATTCAAATACTGGATAAAAAAGCAAAAAACGCCCGAAGATGAATTCGGACGTTAACATACAAAACAGAAAATCAGTAATAATATGTTCCCTCCGCTGGCATCATCCAGATCAGGTTCAAAGAGTCAGCATCTAAAGGATGCAATCTCAGCCAGCAGTACTGGCCCCCCTACATTTCTCGCACATATGAACTTTTCTCTCTCATTATATCAATTCATAGGGAAAAAGGAATACTAATTTGCTTCTTCTCACTAATTGGAAAGGTATTCCTGGCACTTTAGGATATCTAGCAAAACAGCTTTTCGAACGAAAATCATTGGAAGCAAACTAAGTCTGCCTCTTTTCATTCCAATCATTCTTGGCTGCAACGGTGGCGGACACGTTCCAAATAGTCATTTCTTTGCAAGCATTCATATAATGTGCATTACCTGTAGACATTTTTGTTTACTGGTTTTATTAAACCCTTAATTTCATAAGCAAAAGGTGGATATGATCATGATAAAGATTAATCAAAAATGGTTAGATGTCAGTCAAATCCAACCAGGTACAGCATCTGCTAAATCGCTTGAAACTCTTCAATGCTTGGCGGAAGATTCTAACGTTTTTGAATATCGGAACTTTGGGGATTTCAATTTCGAGATACAGCTGAGGAACCGAGTCATACAGGCAGCTATTGCGTTGGATAAAAGCGGTCCGGAATTTTCCACACTTGAGGAATCTCAATCCAATCAACAATATTGGCACCTTTCAAAGGATGGCACCTTTACCCTTCAGCCAGGGATCCTCCCCCATGCTGCACTCGTTGACATTTTCATGAATGGAAGGCTTTATGCCTTCGAATGCGGGACAGCGATAGTCGTCACTTTTTTAAAGGCGATTTTGGATTTAATCGGCCCTAGGAATTTCGACTATCTTTTTTCAGATCTATTTTTATATGATTGGCGCCCTCCAAGGAATATGGCTCTTATCGTTCACCAAGGACGGGATTATTTACCAGGTGATTGCGTTTACTTCAAAAACCCTGATCACGACGAGGCAACTCCTGAATGGCAAGGTGAAAATGCGATATTATTAGGAAATGGCCTCTTTTATGGCCACGGGATCGGGATTACCACTGCACAGGGAATCATCAATGAATTGAATAGCAATAGAAAGCCGTACGCCACCATATCAGCATTCCTGACAACGCATATCATTTTCCTGGATAGTTCCTTCTATAGACAATTCCAACAAAATTTCCCCCGTGCAAAGCCCGGTAACAGTCCTGCCAGCCTTTCCGATTGTATTGTCTCTGAAATAGGTTCGAAGATATACCTCTCATGACCCTTTAGTTCCCACGCCGTAAAACCACCGGCATAAAAAAAATGCTTGGGGAGAGATCTCCCAAGCATTTTTTCTTTTCACGCCCCAATATTCCCTTTGCCTTTGAACCTGCGTGCACTTGCCTGACCCCATTTCGTTATGGATAGTGTATAAACAGCCAAGGCTGACCATATGAACAAAAAGGCTAAAAGATGTGCTTTGGTGAAACTTTCATGATAGACGAATACCCCGATCAATAAAGATAAGGTCGGAGCGATATACTGAAAAATGCCAAGCATCGATAACGGGATCTTCTCCGCCCCTTTTGCAAAATATAAAAGAGGCAATGCCGTGGCAATACCGCCGCCCACCAACAGCAAGCTTGTGCTCCCATCTGTAAAGAATTGCATTTCTGACCGGTTCATCAAGTATATCAGGTAACCCAGGGCCAGGGGCGTTACCATCATCGTTTCGAGCGTCAGCCCGATCGCCGATTCGGCCTTGATCATTTTTTTTGCCAGACCGTATAATCCAAAGGTCATGGCCAAAACAAGAGAGATCCACGGGATCGTACCGAAATGAATGCCAAGGATCAAGACTCCGATTCCTGCAAGCAGGAATGAAATGATTTGGGCCCCGCTCAATTTTTCTTTTAAGACTATCACTCCCAATAGTACACTGACTAGCGGATTGATATAATATCCAAGGCTCGTGTCGAGGATGCGGCCAGAGTTAACGGCCCATATGAACACTCCCCAATTAGCTGTAACAAGCAGTGACGCCGTTAGTAATGCCGTAAAGAGTTTCGGATTTCCCATTATGTTTTTGACATAATCAAGAAACGCTTGCCATTTTTTCATGAACATCAATAAAACCAGCATGAACACGAAAGACCATAATACCCTCTGAGCTAAAATTTCTATTGCACCGACTCCCTGAAGGAACTTCCAGTAAATCGGCACAACTCCCCACATCATGTAAGAAAGGGCTGCATAAATCGCCCCTTCTTTTTGTTCATCCACTTTCATAACAAGCCTTCTTTCCATTAATTCCATCTAACAATTTTGTATTTCCATTTCTTTTTTTGCAACTGTTAATTTTTATCATACATGATTTTGTCATCAATGACCGTCATGACCGCCTCAGCTTTCAGGAGATCATCCGGCGCAACAGCAAAGACATCCAGATTAAACACGGTAAAATCGGCATCGTACCCTTTATTGATCACACCGCGGCGTTTTTCCTGCCTGATTGCTGCAGCACTCCCCTTGGTATACAGTGCGAAAGCCTCGTAAACGGAAAGCCTTTCACCCAAGCCATATACAGTACGGTCCTCACTGTTGATTTTCATCCTTGTGACAGCAGCATGAATGCCCAAAATCGGATTTAAGGGTTCAATGGGTGCATCCGATCCCCCCGCACAAATGATGCCCAAATTCAAATAGGTTTTCCAGGCATAGGAGAATTCCAACAGATCGGCAGGAACCTTTTCTTCCACCCACGGAAAATCGGATGGGACGAAACCCGGTTGGATATCAAAGATCACCGGCAGCTTTGCCGCCCGCTCCAACAGCTCCGGCCGGACAATCTGCGCATGGATGAGCCGGTCCCTCTGTCCCTTTTTCGGGGGGAGGGCTTCAATTGCATTCAAGACATATTCAAAAGCGAGATCGCCAATCGCATGGACAGCAATCGGCATTCCGGCAGCCCTTGCTTTTTTCACCCATTCCTGAAGCTCGTTTTCAGTGAATATCGCAACTCCATTCGTATTCTTTTGATCTACATAAGGTTCGCTCAACAAGGCTGTGCGTCCGCCTAAGGAGCCGTCGGTAAATATCTTCATACTATCGAATTTGATGTATCGCGTACCTTTCTGATAGCCGCCGCCTGCTGCCAGCATTTCTTCAAACGCTTCGTGATGGACGAGTAAGTTGGCGCGAAAGGCCATTTCCCGGTCCTCGATTACCGATTTAAACGCCTGATATGTCGGCATGAAGCCATTGTAGTAATGGAGGTCCTCAGTATGTCCGCCAGTCAAACCTAGCTTATATGCGTCTTCTATGGCCTCTGTGAGCGCGTTTTCGATATACTCTTGATCAATGCCGGGAAGGCTTTCTAAAATAAGGTTCTGCGCCTGACTTTCTTTAAATAGACCATTTAAACGTCCGTCAGGATAACGGCAGATCACCCCGCCTGGAGGTTCTTTTATATCTTCTTTAATATCCGCTTCCAAAAGGGCGCGCGAATTGACCACCAAGGCATGCCGGCAGATCCTTTTCAATACGATGGGATGATCTGCCGAAATCGCGTCAAGCTCATCCCGTAATATCAATTCAGGGCTCGGCCATTCATTTTCATTCCACCCTTCGGCAACGATCCACTTTCCGGCCGGGGTCTTTGAGCACTTTTCCTTCAAGGATTTCATGATCGACTCCCTGCTATCCATCAAAGAGAGGTCTAAACGAAGTAGCCTTTCACCATGCCCGACCAAATGAAGGTGACTATCCACTAACCCCGGAAGCATCGTTTGTCCTTTTAAGTCGATTTCCCTGGAAATATTGCCGGCATATTCATTTTTCAAATGGTCCAGGCTGCCGGTATCAACAATTACCCCCTTTTCGGTGTATACTGCCTCCACTTGATCATTTTCTTTAATCATCGTATAAATCGACCCATTGAACCATAACGTTCCCATTCCGGCTTTACACTCCTTATTAAATGATTGTTACTGTGCAGATATGCAGTAAGTGTACCATCTCATATCACGAATTCCCATATTTATGCTTTTACCCAAGCCCTTGCCAATAAAAAAAGCCAGCCTTGGAGGCTGACGGTCATGCATTTCGATCAATTGTTGAGGAGTGCTTCTTCCCTTTTCCGTAAATCCACCCGTTTGATTTTACCTGATGTCGTTTTGGGCAGCTCTTCTAAAAATTCGATTTTCCTTGGATATTTATATGGGGCAGTCAATTCCTTCACGTGCGATTGAAGCGTCTTGATCAAGTCCTGGCTGTTCGGATCGATATCATCCATCAAGACGACATACGCCTTGACCACATTTCCCCTTATTTCATCAGGACTTGCTATAACCGCACACTCTTTAACATATGGATGCTTAACGAGTGCATCTTCCACTTCAAACGGTCCGATCGTATATCCCGAGCTGATGATGATATCATCAGAACGGCCCTCAAACCAGAAATAACCATCCTCATCCTTTTTCGCTTGATCGCCGGTGATATAATAGTCCCCACGGAATTGCTGCGATGTCCGCTCGGGATCTTTAAAATATTCTTTAAAGAGAGCAGGTGTATCGACATGTACGGCAATATCCCCCACTACGCCTGGAGAACAGGGTTTACCGGAATCATCGATGATTTCGACATGGTTGCCCGGAGTCGGTTTGCCCATGGAGCCCAATTTAATATCCATGCCTTTCGTTACACCCACCAACAGGGTATTTTCGGTCTGCCCATATCCATCACGCACTTCAATCTGGAAATGGTTTTTAAAGACCTCGTACACTTTTTGATTTAAAGGCTCTCCCGCTGATACAGCACTATGAAGATGGGATAAATCATAGTCATCAAGGTTATCCACCTTTGCAATCAATCGATACTCGGTTGGTGTGCAGCATAATGCATTCACTTTGTAGTCCTGAAGCAGCTGAAGATATTTTTTCGCCTCGAACTTCCCATGATAGGCAAGGCCTGTCGCTCCTGTTCCCAGAACCGCCAGGAAAGGACTCCAGATCCACTTTTGCCACCCTGGGCCTGCAGTTGCCCAAACGACATCCGTTTCACTGATGCCGAGCCAGTTTGCAGCAGACGTTTTCAAATGGGCATAAGCCCATCCATGTGTATGGACGACCCCTTTTGGATTCCCTGTCGTTCCGGAAGTATACGATAAGAATGCCATATCCTCACTCTTCGTGTCGGCCATGGTCAGCTGATCGGATTCCTCATCTGCGAGCTCATTTAAATCCAGCCAATTTTCGATTCGTTTTCCGATTGAAAATTTCAGGAGGCTTTCCGCTCCTTCTATTTCATTCAATTCATCAGTATATTCATGATAACTGATGATTCCTTTGACATCACCATGGTTGACCCGATACTGCAAGTCCTTCGCACGAAGCATTTCAGAACAAGGTATGACAATCATGCCAATTTTCAATGCGGCTAAATACACTTGATAAGCTTCCACCAAACGAGGGATTATGATAAGGACCGTATCACCTTTACCCAGTCCTTTTTTCTTGAAAGCATTTCCAATTTTATTTGCACTTTTTAATAAATTCTCATATGTAAGTTGTTTTTTATCTCCGGTTTCGTTCTCCCAAAGTACGGCAACTTTACCTGGATCTTTTGCATAACGTTCCATTTCACTCACTAAGTTGTAATGTTCCGGAGCCAATAAGTCTTCACGCTTCATATTCTTCCCCTCCAATTATGAACTCTTAGTACCTACTCATTATACAAGAGAATTCTCTAAAATTTCTATTTATTTTTACAAATAAATAAAGAGAGCAGATGTAGGAATCCGCCCTCTTTAGCCTGTAGACAACTCAAAAGTGAGTTTGCCTGCAGTTTTTCTTTTTAAAAAATTCCAGCTGATTTCTGAAATCCGCTCCCTTTCCGCCGACTGCGTGCCAAACCTCATCAAAGCAAGCGTCTGTGGGGTCTCGGCTAACCAGTTTTTCGGCAGGAGTGTCGCAAATCTCTTCAATCCAATAAAGATTACAGTAAAAAACAGGAAGGATAATCTAGTCTTGTTTTAAAAGTATGGCTCGGCATTAGAGCATTCCGAACCTCCGATAGTAGATAAATTTTAAGAAAGCGAATTTGCCTGCGTTTTTCCTAAAAAAAACATTCCAGTAGATTGGAACGGAAAGCATGAGACTCCTGCGGGGAAACGTGTCCAAGGGAGACCCTACAGGCGCAAAGAGCGCCGAGGGTCATTCGCCCGCGGAAAGCGAGTGCCTGGAGAGGAAATCAACGTTCAATTTTACAAACCCTCAAAAAAAGTTCCAGCCTATGAGGATTCATATTTTATAAAACAGGAAAAGATTATGTAGTAATATTGGTCCAAAATTCATTAGATCGTCAGGCCGTTTTTTGAGATACACCGCATTTTATTGGCCGTCCACGAATTAAGTCCGCAAACTAAAAGAGAGCGGGTGTTGGAACCCGCTCTCTGTAGCCATATTTATTAAATTATCTGTTGAAACCTCCGCCTAATTGTTGTTCAGCCATTTGAACAAGGCGTTTTGTGATTTCTCCACCAACTGAACCGTTAGCGCGAGATGTTGTGTCGGCACCAAGTTGTACGCCGAATTCTGTAGCGATTTCATATTTCATTTGTTGTAGAGCTTGTTCTACTCCTGGTACCAATAATTCGTTTGAGCTGTTGTTGTTTGCCATGTGTGTTTCACCTCCTTGTGATTATAGAGTGTGTTAAAACACATGGCTTCATTCGCACATTTCTATTGGTAATTACAGGATATTAGAATAAGTCTTCCAGCGCTTCTTCCTTATCGAAAGTCTGGCCAGGTTTAACCGTTATTATTTCTGTTTCGGAGACCGCTTTTTCAATCAAGGATTCAAAGTCGACAAAGCTTTCATAATAATTGACTTTTTCACGTTTCGGTTTCGTTTTTGGGCTTGCCGGCGTAAAGACCGTACAGCAATCCTCGTACGGCAGATTGGATATTTCAAAAGTATCGAGCTCTCTTGCTATTTTGATGATTTCTGTCTTATCCATGGTAATCAGCGGACGCAGGATCGGTGTATTCGTCACCTCATTGATGGCAAACATGCTGCTCATCGTCTGGCTCGCAACCTGTCCAAGGCTTTCACCGGTGATCAGTGCCATGGCTTCTTCCTTTTCACGGATTCGATCGGCGACCCGCATCATTAAACGACGGGTTGTAGTCATTGAGTAGTTTTCCGGAATTTGTTTTTGAATCAATAATTGGATTTCCGTAAAAGGAACGATATGCACTTTCATGCTTCCATTTATTTCTGCCAGCTTGGCCGCCAAATCAATGACCTTTTGACGTGAACGTTCGCTTGTGAACGGTGGGCTGTAAAAATGGATCGCTTCCACGTCCAATCCCCGTTTCATCGAAAGGAATCCTGCAACAGGGCTATCAATCCCGCCTGAAAGCATCAGCATCGCCTTCCCGCTTGAACCGAATGGAAGACCGCCTGCCCCCTGGATGATTTCACCTGTCAAATACACGGCTTCGCGTCTCACTTCTACTAACAGGTTCAAATCAGGGTTCTTTACATCCACTTTTAAATCTTCTGTATTTCGGAGCAAATGCCCGCCGATTGCCCTGTTAATTTCATCGGTATTATATGGAAAATCCTTATCGGCGCGTTTTGTCGTGATTTTGAACGTGTTTACCTCTTCAAGAGTATGATTAAGGTAATACAATGCTGCCGTTTTCATCACTTCCAGATCACGCTCTATTTTTATTGCAGGGCTTAATGACTGGATTCCAAAAATGCCTTTCAATCGGTCAATGACCGGCCTATGGTCCGCACCGTTCAGGAGAACGTACATCCGTTCCCGATTGGCTGTAAGCACTACGCCTTCTATATCTTTTAAACTCCAGCGGATATGTGCTTTCATTTTGTCTACAAAGCCTTTACGGTTTCTTTTTTTAGTGGAGATTTCTCCATAACGGATAATTATATGATCGAATTTCATTTAGCAACCCTCATTATTTTTTCTAAATTAGCGACTATTTTCTGAATCGCCGCCAGAACTCGCTTTGCTTCTTCCATTTCATTGCCATAGGTAGTACTGATTCGGATGACGCTTTCGGAACGAGCTGAATTATGGAACATCGCATCCACCGTTTTGCTTATCGTCCTTTTTTTCGAAGAACAGGCACTAGTTGTCGAAACATATATTCCTTCCGATTCAAGTGCATGCAGCAATACCTCGGATTTAAGTCCCGGAACGGAAAAATTCACAATATGGGGTGCACCCTCTTCGGGACTGTTAACCAACACCCCGTCCATTTCCTTCAAACCTTTATATAAATAAGTTTTGATTTGCTGAAGCTTATCATGATACAGCAATTGATTGTTCATACTAATACGCAAAGCCTTCGAAAGGGCGACGATTCCCGCAACATTTTCGGTGCCGCTCCTGATTTTCGTTTCCTGATTGCCACCATGGAAAAGCGGATCGACCCGAACGCCTTCACGAACATAAAGGATGCCCGTCCCCTTCAAACCGTGAACCTTGTGGCCGGAAATTGTACATAAATCCACATTGGCTTCACGCAATGATAACGAAACTTTGCCTGCTCCCTGTACATTATCGACATGAAAGAGAACGTTTGGGTATTGTTTTAACAATTTGCCCACTTCAGCAATCGGCTGAATCGAGCCAACTTCATTATTAACATGCATGACGGAAACCAAAATGGTATCTTCCCTCATTGCATCCTTAAGATCCGTTACATCAATTTGTCCAAATTCGTTAACGGGAAGATATGTGATCTCATAACCCATTCTCGTCAATGATTGGCATGCATCTTCTACAGAAGGGTGTTCAATCGCTGTCGTGATTATGTGTTTGCCGCGATTTCCCTGAGAGTGGGCTGCCCCTTTAATGGCAAGATTATTTCCTTCCGTTCCCCCGGAAGTGAAATATATTTCCGAACTCTTCACCCTTAATAAATCAGCAATCTGCTTTCTTCCAGCGGAAAGCAGTTTTTCGGATTGCACCCCAAGTCCATGAAGCGAAGAGGGGTTCCCGAAATAGTCCGAAGTAACCTTCATGAATGATTCGATTACTTCGGGATATGGTTTTGTTGTTGCACTATTGTCAAAATAAATCATGGGTTCACCTTCCATGTTTTTTTATCTATGATGGTCACTCTACTGAATATAAGTTTCAATGTTGCTGTTGCAACTTCTAATATTAACATAATTGAATTTGAAAGAGAATGTAAAACACTGGTCCAGGGATGATAGATTCCTGCTTCTTTTTAATCCCGGGAATGATTTAACTTTCCACCTATCTATAAAAAGAAAAAAACCCGCCATGGCGGGTTTTCAGGAAAGGACTTCTTCTATGTTCGCCCCGATTTTTCGTAAACTGCCTGGGTCGACCTTTTCTATGGCAGTGGCTGCCGTTTCCAATGCGGCTTGATATTCATAGCTTCGGAATTTCGCTTCGGCTTCCCTTAGGCTCTCGGCTACCATATCGTGACTGCTTCGATAACGATTTCCGAATTGGATCACCTTTTCGGCCAAATACATATGCTCGATCAATTCCTGGGCTTTTTCGTGGACCTTATTCACCTGTTGAACCGCTTTTTCCAAATAAATATAAACAGCGGCCATGTCCAGCGGCTTTTCTTCAAGTTTACCCTGAACGTCATCCATGCTTTCTTTGGCATCCTGAAGCACCACTTTATACTCTTCTGGAAGGCCTGGAATATTGCTTTTTGAAATCAAACGTCCAGTATCGACCATTTTGCGCTTCAATTCAGCCAGTGAATCCCTGGCATCCATTTCATCTTTTCGTAAAGCCTGTAATTTAACGGTAAAGTCTTTCTGATTTTCCTGTAATTCCTTCAACTGTACTGCAAGCCCCTGCATCTCTTCGCTGATAAGCGAGCTTGCCATCACATTATCCTCCATTTTCAAGACGAGCAATTGATGGCGTTTAGCAATCTGGGCAATCTGCTTTTCCATTTTCCGTTGCGCATCAAGTTCATTTTCCGTCAGATGATACGTGTGTTGAACATGTATGGTTTCAACTTTAAGTTTATCGTTTTCATATTCAAGGTCACTAATCGTTTTCCTGAGAACTTCATCATTTTTCAAGATATACTGTTTTGAAAGTACTTCTTTTTCCAAAAGGTCATAAAGCACCTCAATGCTTTCCCGCATTTCTTTAATGCCTTTTTCCACTGCTTCCGTTTCGGCATTTTCCAATTGTGTTTTATAAAGATCCAGTTCTTCCTCAAGCCGTGATATCTCCTGCTCGAATTGGATATGGCTCAACAGGTACCCCTGTCCTGACATCTCCTCATAACCATCCTTCAATTCATTAAGCTGGGAATGCAGCTCGGATTGGCTATCAACCAATAATTTTGGGAGCATTTCCATTTTAACTGACAGAGCCGCCAATTTATCCTTAATGGAGAGAACAAGCTCCCTCGCATTCAAATAATTGCCGTTCACGGTCTCTTCTTCATATTTCTGAAGAATCTGCAATACTTCATCCAAGGAGCTTTCCAGCTTATCAGCCGCTTTCCCGTAATTATGCCTGTGTGCAAGCAGGGATTTCTTCAGTTGACGGTAGGATTCTTTAATATCCTCAATTTCCAATCGATTCTTTTCCTCACTGCCTACGAGTTCATTCAGTTCGTATAAGATCTTTTTGATCATTTCCTCGATTTCATTCAGCTTGACTGTAATTTTGCGCTGTACCTCTTTTGATTTGCTGAAACGGTATTTATCGACGAATTCCTCGGCATCGAATAATAGCTCTTCGACTTCGGGCATATGATCCGTAATGATGGCGTCCCATTCAATGCGCCAGTTTTCGAACATTTCCTCTGTTTCACCTGTCATGTTCAATTGTTTGACTTTAGAAAGCTCTTCCAGCACGGGGCGGTGCATGATGCTTATTTTCCAGGATTCCAGCCGATCGATTTCTTTAAAATATCTCTTTTTGAAAAAATAACCCCAAATGATGAAAATCAAAATTAATACAATTACCCCAATTATGTAATCCATGGTAAGCCCCCTGTTCTAGTCCTTACAGTCTTGCACGTTTATATATAAATTGTAAAAATGTTAAATTTAATGTTTTTATGATACCATGTTAGCAATAATTTTTGACGAGAAAAATGATTTTTTTGTAGAAAATTGCTACAAATACCTGTTTTTTGGGAGGGAAGGACCATGAAAGCTGACGGTCATGTGCACACTCCGTTTTGCCCTCACGGCTCAACGGATAAATTCGATGAATATATTACGCGGGGAATCGAGCTAGGATTAAAGGAAATCACATTTACGGAACATGCTCCATTGCCACGAAATTTTCAAGATCCTACGCCTGAAAAAGACAGCGGCATGGACGCTGCCCTGCTCCTGGATTACTTTCAAGAGCTCCGCGTACTGAAAGAACGCCATAAAGACAAAATCCTGATCAAAACAGGTCTGGAGGTTGACTTTATAGAGGGGTATGAAAAAGAAACAAAAGAATTCCTCGACGAAATCGGAGAATTCCTTGACGATAGTATACTTTCCGTCCACTTCATCAAGCATCAAAACAGTTGGCATTGCATCGATTTCAGCGAAAGTGGGTTTAGTGAGATTGCCAATGAACTAGGTTCAGTGGACTCGGTTTATGCCAAATATTACGATACACTGGAAAAATCAATAGAATCTGATTTAGGCATTTATAAACCAAAACGGATCGGGCACATTACGCTTGTCCACAAATTCCAGCATCGATATCCGCCGGCATCGAGTTTTGACGAGCGTGTTTACAAGGTTCTCGAAATGATCAAGGATCAAAGATATGAACTGGATTATAATGGAGCTGGGCTTGTAAAGCCGCTATGCGGTGAACCCTACCCTCCTGAACGATTTGCAAAGCGTGCGATAGATCTCGGCATTCCGCTCATTTACGGTTCCGATGCCCATCAGGCTAAAGATTTGGGTCAGGGCCATCAGGCACTGATTGCAGGGTTTAATGGGTAACTTGTATACACTTCAGCCCCGGCCAGCTAACAATGGCTGCAGGTCTTCGGCAATGAAAAGGGTATCTTGCAGAAAACGTCCGACTTCATTGGCATACATATTCGTGTAATAGGCTTCCTGCGGGAATACATGAAGCACATCCATCGCATAATGGGTATGCAGGACAGGGGCCGTCAATAATCCCTTCAACTGCAGCATATACATGGGAACGGAAACCTGTTGGAAACTCCTGCTCTTGATTCCTTGTTCCAAAATATATTGAAAATAAGATTTTTCCTTTGTAAAATAAGTCGAATGAATTTCGCGGTTTAAATTGGAATCGAGTGAAGATTCCCCATATATGAACCGTGCAGCAAGGAAGTTTTCCCTCTGGAAAGAGAGGATATCCTTTACAAGGTTCATCAAGCAATGCTGCGGGCCTTTATGTTCAAGCAGTGTCATGTTCGTCTCAAGGACCAGGATATATTCTTCTAAATAGGAAGTGAAACAGAATTCCAGCAACCCCTGCTTATTCTTGAAATAGTAGGCAATATTGGCAGCGTTCACTTTCGCTTTATTCGCAATATCCCGTATGGATGTAGCATGATAGCCTTTTAAATGAAATAAATGCAATGCAGCTTCCACAATGGCTTGTTTCGTTGGCGTCTGGCGATTCATTCAGGCAATCCCTCGCTTTCTTTGAGACAAGTCTTGTGGACTACTTCTTCACGGAAGAGCCTGAATCCTTTAGTAAGTTCTCGACAATTTCCCAACAAAGGAGCATCATGATTAGAAAGTGCTGTAAAAATTTGAGGAAGACGGGTGAACGCTTTTGTTTAATGTCGAAATGTATCAAGGAAAAAAAGAAAAGAACTATGAACTGGTCCAAAAACAACTACTTGCCTTAATCGAAGATGAAACGAACCGGATAGCCAATTTAAGCAATGCGGCAGCTTTACTTAATCAGTTTCTCGATGAGATTAACTGGGTTGGTTTTTATTTATATGAAGAAGACCAATTAATACTAGGACCCTTCCAGGGGCTACCAGCCTGTGTCCGCATTCCAATGGGCAAGGGCGTATGCGGGACTTCAGCAGCAACTGAAAAAACCCTGCGCATTGCGGATGTCCACCAATTCCCTGGACATATCGCCTGCGATGCGGCATCAAGATCTGAAATTGTCATACCGCTCATGAAGGATGGAAATTTGCTCGGTGTCCTCGATATCGACAGCCCGATAACGGACCGTTTTGACGAAATGGATCAGCAAGGACTGGAGAAATTCGCTGAAATCCTTTCCAATCACCTATAAAAGTTAAAGGGAGCGGCATTCCTTGCCTGCTCCCTTTATTACAGGACTCCATGTCCATGTCCCCTGCCCTTTCCTGAATTCTTCTCAATATATAACGCTTCATCAGCCCTGTTTCCTTAGCATCATTTAACCGTGAAATGCAAAGGCTCCCAAATAATGCCAGAAACCATCCGTAATTTTTGGATTCATTATCTCATTATAAAATTGCATTTTTCCTGCCGCCATTCTCTATTCCTTAATTAATCACAACTGTCCTTGACTCATTGAGCAGAATATTATACAATACTCTTTGTGTAAAATATTGCAGCCTATGTGACAGCCTTTATGTTCTCATTTTGTTCCTCAATACGGAGGTGTATCTCGTAACCCTCTGCTGCTAGGGCGAAGGTACATGAAAACAAAATGGTCATGATCGTACATTCACACGGTTTTTATTTTACCAAAATAAAAACATTTAAAGGAGGAGTCATCCTATGGCTCGTTATACTGGCCCAAGCTGGAAACTATCCCGTCGTTTAGGAATTTCCCTAACAGGTACTGGTAAAGAATTAGAAAAACGCCCTTATGCTCCAGGACAACATGGTCCTAACCAACGTAGAAAAATTTCTGAATACGGAATGCAACTACAAGAGAAACAAAAACTTCGTCACATGTACGGAATCACTGAACGTCAATTCCGCACAATGTTCGACCGCGCTGGCAAACTTAAAGGTGTACATGGTGAAAACTTCATGATTCTTCTTGAATCACGTCTTGACAACCTAGTTTACCGTCTTGGTTTAGCTCGTACGCGCCGTCAAGCACGTCAACTTGTTAACCACGGTCACATCACTGTAGACGGAAGCCGCGTAGACATTCCATCTTACAAAGTGTCTCTTGGACAAACAATCGCAGTTCGTGAAAAATCACGCAACTTCTCAATCATCAAAGAATCAGTTGAAGCAACTAACTTCGTTCCTGATTTCCTTACTTTCGATGCTGAGAAATTAGAAGGTACTTTCACTCGTTTACCAGAACGTTCTGAATTGCCTGCTGAAATTAACGAAGCTCTTATCGTTGAGTTCTACTCTCGTTAATAACTTCAAAACCCCCATCCTTGGATGGGGGTTTTTTTGCACCTAAACACCTTTGCATGACAAAGCCCGGCTGAGTTTCAGCCGGGCCTTGAACAATCATTTCACTAATGTGTATTTCTTCTTGCCGCGACGAACGAGGATGAACTCCCCTTCAATCTTGGCAGCTTCCGTCACTACATATTGCAGATCGGTCACTTTCTCCCCATTTATGGAGATTGCCCCGTTCTGAATATCTTCACGGGCTTGACGCTTTGATGGCGAAATTTTCGCTTCAACGATTAAATCGACCAAACTGATATCTTCCTTGCTTTCACGTTCGAAGCTAGGGACATCTTTAAAGCCCAATTTGATTTCCGCTGCACTCAAATTCTTCACCTCACCGCTGAATAGGGCGGCAGAGATTTTGATTGCTTGGTCAAGAGCTTCCTGACCATGAATCAAACGGGTCATTTCTTCCCCTAAAGCTTTTTGCGCTTTACGCAAATGCGGTTCGTTTTGTACGGATTGCTCTAACTCTTCAATCACCTCACGAGATAGGAAAGTGAAGAATTTCAGGTATTTCACGACATCTGCATCAGCTGTATTGATCCAGAATTGGTAAAATTCATACGGAGTCGTTTTTTCCGGGTCAAGCCAAATCGCTCCGCCTTCCGTTTTACCGAATTTCGTTCCATCCGCTTTCGTTACGAGCGGGATCGTCATACCGAATGCTTTGGCATTCTCATCATTGGATTTCCTGATCATTTCAAGGCCTGTCGTAATGTTGCCCCATTGATCACTGCCGCCAATTTGCAATTTACAGTCGTAATTGCTGTATAAATGACCGAAATCAATTCCTTGTAAAATCGTGTACGCAAATTCAGTAAAGGAAATCCCTGTATCCAAGCGGGAAGCAACCGTATCTTTTGCCAGCATGTAGTTAATGCCGATGTATTTCCCGTAATCACGCAAGAACGTAACCATATCGATTTTACCTATCCAGTCATAGTTATTGACCATGACTGCACCATTTTCACCGTCGAATTCAAAGATGTGGGATAGCTGCCCTTTTATGCAGTCTGCATTATAAAGCACTTTTTCCAGCGTTTGCAGCTGACGTTCCTCTTTTTTACCGCTTGGATCACCGATAAGTCCTGTCGCACCGCCTACAAGCACAAGGGGACGATGACCGTGCTGCTGGAAACGGCGCAATGTCAAGAATGGCAATAGATGTCCGATATGCATACTATCCGCAGTTGGATCGACACCACAGTATAAAGAAATTTTCTCTTTTTCCAAAAGGCTCTTAAAACCCTCTTCATCCGTTTGTTGATAAATAATCCCTCTCCACTCGAGGTCTTTAAGCAATTCCATTAAATATTCCTCCTCCATCTTAGAAAAAACCCGCAAAAAGCACACAAAAACGCCCCTTCATAAATATGAAGGGACGAATGAATTCGCGGTACCACCCAACTTGAGGACATGACATGCCCTCCGCTCAAGACGAATAACGGTCGTCAGCCGTTTCCTGCTACTAATCATTTCACAGCAAATGCTCCAGGAAGTAATTCATCATACCATTTGTACCGATTTCCACTAACCACCGGCTCTCTGAAACAGGGATAGTCTGACTACTGGGTCCTATCATCGCGATCATTTAATCATTTTATAGTTGTTAATAAACTTTTATCATACATAAGAATCCTTGTCAACATCACCCTTACAGATTATAGAAAAATAAGAAAGATGCCCTTTCCCCTACCTGTTATATGCTATAATATATGTGATTTCAGGGGGTATGATACGATGAATAATAATCAAAAAGATAGATTTCAAACAGTCTGGAAGCAGCTGACCCGTTTTTTCCAAAGTGAAAAAACACATAAGAACGCACGGGTTACATACCAAGTCATTTGGAATTTAACACTGATCCTCATTATTGTCGGGATCCTAGGATTCTCATTCGCCGGCGGCGTCGGAGCCGGCTATTTCGCTGCCCTCGTCAATGATGAGCCAGTGCGCTCAAAAGAAGATTTGAAAAAAGACATTTACAATTATGAAGAGACCTCTGAAGTATACTTTGCAGATGAAGTATACTTGGGCAAGCTTAAGAGTGACCTTGAGCGTGAAGAAGTGTCCATCGATAAAGTTTCCGAGCATCTTAAAAATGCAGTCATCGCTACAGAAGATGAGTATTTTTATGAGCATGACGGGGTTGTCCCAAAAGCCATCCTGCGTGCGATTTACCAGGAATTTTCGAATGCAACCGTCCAATCGGGGGGTAGTACATTAACACAGCAGCTCATTAAAAACCAGGTCCTGACCAACGAAGTATCGTTTGAACGGAAAGCAAAAGAAATCCTTCTTGCGCTCCGGGTCGAAAAGTTCTTTGAAAAAGAAGAGATTTTGGAAACGTACTTAAACGTCTCCACTTTGGGACGAAACTCTTCAGGCCGTAACATCGCTGGGGTCGAGTCCGCCGCTGAAGGTATTTTTGGCGTGGAGGCCAAAGATCTGACATTGCCCCAATCAGCCTTTATCGCTGGATTGCCGCAAAGCCCTTTCGGATATACACCATATACCCAGAAAGGAAAATTGAAGGAAAATCAAGAGCCCGGCATCAACCGGATGAAAACCGTTTTAAAGCGGATGTATAGTAACGGGTACATAACAAAAGAAGAATATGCTAAAGCAAACGCATACGACATTACTAAAGACTTTATCGGTAAAACGGAGATGCCATCCGAGAAATATCCATGGCTCACCAATGAAATCGAAAAACGCTCCATCAAAATCCTCTCTGTCAGTCTAGCAAAAGAAGATGGATATGAAGAGAAAGATTTAAAGAATGCTGATTTAAAAGCTCAATATCTAGCACTTGCCGACCGTAAGCTGCGGCAAAATGGCTATAAGGTATATACGACCGTCAACAAAAAGATTTATGACAAGATGCAGGAAGTAACGAAAAACTATCCAAATTTCGGGTACGATAAAGCGGGCGAGCCCGTTGAAGCCGGGGCCATTCTCATCGAAAATAAAACAGGAAAAATCATCAGTTTCGTAGGTGGCCGTGATTTCAAGCGGAAACAGACGAACCATGCAACCGCATCATCACTTCGATCAAACGGATCAACGATGAAGCCTTTGCTCATATATGGTCCAGGCATCGAGCTAGGAAAGATCTCACCTGGCAGCGTATCGGCCAACGTGCCGATCTCCATTCCAACAGGCGGCAAACCGTGGCGTCCAGGAAACTATGGCGGCGGTAGCTATACTGGGGTAACGACAGCCCGTGAGGCACTGAAGAATTCCTATAATATCCCGGCAGCGCTCTTTTACATGAAAATAATCAACCAAGGTCCAGCTTCCTATTTGGAAAAAATGGGCTTCTCCACCGTGACGAAAGGGGATTACTCCAATCTTGCCATGTCATTAGGTGCGATGGAAAAAGGTGTAACCGTTGAAGAAAACGTCAATGCATATGGCACTTTTGCCAATTCAGGAGAATTCGTCGATGCTTATATGATCGATAAAATCGTATCGAAAGATGGCGATGTCATCTATGAACATAAAGTGAAACCAGTGGATGTTTTCTCACCACAAGCCGCTTACCTGACACTTGATATGATGCGTGATGTCGTAAACAGCGGGACGGCCGCTTCGGTCAGGAACCGACTCGCTTTCTCAAGTGATTGGGCAGGCAAGACCGGAACTTCACAAAACTATTGGGACGCATGGTTCGTCGCAACCAATCCCAATGTTTCATTCGGTACATGGCTCGGATATGACACACCGAAATCCTTGCAAGGGACCTATAATGGTCTTGAATATAATAAACGTAATATGTATTATTGGGCAGACCTGATCAATGCCGCATATAAAGTAGACCCTAAACTCATCGACCCCGATAAGCGATTTGAAATGCCGGGCGGAATTGTCAGCCGTTCCTTCTGTGGCGTTTCAGGACTGCTGCCTTCAAGTTCATGCCAAAAGGCCGGGCTTGTCAAATCGGATTTATTCATCGCCAAATATGCTCCATCCAGAGCGGATGATAGTTTCATAGATGGACAATATGTATCAGTCGGCAGCAAACGCTACGCAGCCCTTCCGCAAACGCCTGGTGAATTCACAAGCGGCGGGTTCATGTTGAATCCCGATTCCTTTGCAGATATCGGTTTGAAATATGTCGATGACCCGGGATCCGTGATTCCCGGAGCCGAAAAATCAGGAAATGTCGTCGGGGCGACAGCGAAATTGAATGATAATGGCAAAGCACCAGATCCCCTATCCATAACGGTCAGTAACGATAAGATTACATGGGGCTTGCATCATGAAGGAGATGTCGTCGGTTATCGTGTCTATAAAGACGGCAAAAAAGTGGCGAGCATCAACGCTGGGGAGAATCTTGTTTACAAAGTCGGCTCTGGCGGATCTTATTACGTAACTGCCGTCGACATTGTCGGTAAAGAATCAGCTCCTTCCCGACATGTTGAAAGCGGCGCTAAAAAGACAGGTTCAAAAGAAGATTCCACAAAAAATAAAGTTGATCGCGGAAAAGATAAAATAGTTAACGAAGTTAAAGAAACAGACTCAAAAGAAGAGAACGGTTCAGATAAAAATACAGATACAGATACAGATACAGATACAGATAAAGTAAAACAACCAGAGAAAGATAAAGAAACAGAAACAGAAAAAGATAAAGAAACAGGAACGGATGAAGATAAAGAGCCAGCTCAAGACAAAGATCAAAACAAAGAGAATACAGATAAAGAAAATCAAGAGGCCGACAAAGATCAAGGCACAGTCAATGATCGAGAGCAAGACACGGATAAAGCTGAAGAAGAGGAAGAATGACACTCTTTCTTGAACTAAAACAGGCTGTCGCGTAACCCCGACAGCCTGTTTCCTTATAATCTCCCAAAAAGGCATCCATAAGTGAATGGATGCCTTTTTCATTCTCAATAATCAGGATGACTCAGTTTCTCAATCTTCCATCGATGATAAATCACCGGTTGGCAAATCAAGTTCCCAAGCTTTCAAGACACGGCGCATGATTTTACCGCTTCTTGTTTTAGGAAGTTTATCCCTGAATTCAATTTCACGAGGTGCCGCATGTGCTGCTAGACCATGCTTTACAAATGTACGAATTTCCTCAATCAACTCATCGTTCGCATCGTATCCGTCACGAAGAGCGATGAACGCTTTGATAATTTCCCCCCGAACCGGATCCGGCTTACCGATGACCCCCGCTTCAGCTACGGCTGGATGCTCGACCAACTTGCTTTCCACTTCGAAAGGCCCGACTCTCTCCCCTGCCGTCATGATGACATCATCAACACGGCCTTGGAACCAGAAATAACCATCTTCATCCATATATGCTGAATCTCCGGAAACATACCAATCACCTGGCATAAAGTAAGATTCATATTTCGCTTCATTCTTCCAGACTGTCTTCATCATCGAAGGCCAGCCTTTCTTGATGGCAAGGTTCCCCATCCTATGCGGCGGAAGCTCGTTCCCTTGATCATCCACTATTGCCGCTTTCACGCCAGGAATCGGTTTACCCATCGAACCCGGTTTGATTTCCAGGCAAGGATAATTGCAGATGACCTGAGCCCCGGTCTCCGTCATCCACCATGTATCATGGATCCGGTGATTGAATACCTTCATTCCCCAGCGCACCACCTCCGGGTTCAACGGTTCACCGACACTTAAAATATGGCGGAGATTGCTTAAATCGAACCGCTTAACGATTTCATCCCCTGCGCCCATCAGCATCCTGAAGGCAGTCGGGGCACTATACCATACCGTGACACCAAAGTCCTCCAAGGTCTTGTACCAGGATTCAGGCTTGAACCGCCCGCCTACAATGACATTCGAGGTCCCTGTAAGCCAAGGTCCAAAAATCCCGTAAGACGTCCCTGTCACCCATCCAGGGTCCGCTGTGCACCAATACACATCCTCATCCTGCAAATCAAGGACCCATCTTGCCGTTTGATAATGCTGGATCATCGCATTATGAACATGAAGCACCCCTTTTGGTTTGCCTGTGGAACCGGAGGTATAGTGAAGGATCAGACCGTCATTCCGATCCACCCATTCAATGTCGAATTTTTTGTCGGCTTCTTTTAACTTCTTATTGAAGTGATGGTACTTTCCTTCTTCTTTTATATTTTCCCCCACCAAGAAAATATGCTTTAAATGGGGTAATTCATCCACTGGGACGCGCGGCAAAAGTTCAGGTGTCGTCACAATCACACTTGCCTCACTATCCTCAAGACGATCCCTTATGGCGCCTTCCATGAAGGCTTCGAACAACGGCCCTACGACCGCTCCCGTTTTAATCGCACCCAACAATGCAAAATAAAGCTCCGGGGAGCGAGGCATGAAGATGAAAACACGATCACCTTTTTCCACATTGGCAATGTTCCTGAACACATTGGCCGCTTGGTTCGTATAATCTTTCATTTCCTTGAATGTATACTTTTCATTTCTTTGATCGTCTTTGTAATAAAGGGCCACTTTATTCCTTTTGTATGTTTCGACATGGCGGTCAATGGCTTCATATGCAAGATTCACTTTACCGGTTTCAGACCAGGAAAATTCCTTTTCCGTCTCAGACCAGTCAAACTTATTGTATTTTTCATCATAATTCTTTAAATTGAAATTACCTTCCACTACTGGCAACGCTTTCACATTCATACGACAAACTCCCCCTTCATTCGGCTCTATATTTTTATTATAGTATAAGAAACGAATTATCTCAATTTTTAAAATATTAAACACTTCCATATTAGGGAAATCCCTTCTTGGTGAATTTTGAAAGTTACTGGAATATTGTTATGGTCAAGGTGAATCCATATGATGGCCGGGAAAGAAGAAGCACTGTAACAAAAGCGTCTTGAACTTTCTGAATTATGCCCCTTGTTTTCATGTATAATTTATGTAAGCTTTCCATTCGGTAAGTTTTTAAAAGCAATGAATGCGAGATTGTAAGATTACTACATAACAAGGGTGGTGAAAGAATGGAATATAGTAAGACCTTTTACACTAAGGAACTGCAGACATTAAGCGGAACGCTCATCATCGAGGGGCCGTTAAGCGGCGAAAGAATGTCCGCTTATGAGTTTCACGAAGACTT
This sequence comes from Peribacillus sp. NPDC096622, assembly GCF_044762665.1. Lineage (NCBI taxonomy): Bacteria > Bacillati > Bacillota > Bacilli > Caryophanales > Bacillaceae > Peribacillus > Peribacillus sp. NPDC096622. The sequence goes on from NZ_JBIWES010000001.1 coordinate 550,565, forward strand.
GGTCGCCTTTCGCCCTCCTGCTTTGCAGCATAAAGCGTTAATAGAGATTGCAGACTTGCCTGAGGGCAGGATCTTCATCGCCCGTGAAAATGAAACAATCGTGGGTTATGTGACTTACTTATATCCCGATCCCTTGGAGCGCTGGTCGGAAATCAAGATGGATGACCTGATTGAGCTTGGTGCAATCGAAGTCATCCCTAAATACCGGGGTGCCTCCGTCGGAAAGAACCTAATCCGCCTTTCAATGGAAGACGATTCGGTCGAAGACTTCATCATCATCACCACTGAATACTATTGGCATTGGGATTTGAAAGGGACAGGGCTGAATATTTGGGACTATCGCAAGGTCATGGAAAAAATGATGAGTGCGGGTGGCTTGGTTTACTTTGCAACAGATGATCCAGAAATCAGTTCCCATCCAGCCAACTGCCTGATGGCCCGAATTGGCAAAAGAGTCCCGCCGGAGTCCATCCAGAAGTTCGACCAATTGCGTTTTATGAATCGGTTTATGTATTAAAGAGGCGAGGAAGAGGAGGAAGGAAAATGATTGTTGAAACAATAATGAATGAGGATATCATCACCCTCACTCCAACGGATACCATCCATAGCGCTGTCTTGATCATTAAGGAGAAACGAATTCGCCATATACCCATTGTCGATGACAGCTTTCAACTTGTGGGATTAGTCAGCGACCGTGATATTCGGGATGCTGCCCCTTCTATTTTCCATACCGAAGAATACAAAAATGATTTACAAAAACCACTATCAAGCATCATGAAAACGGAAATAATCACGGGGCACCCGCTGGATTTCGTGGAAGAAATCGGGGCTGTTTTTTGCGATAACAATATCAGCTGCCTTCCAATCGTAAAGGGAAGGAAGTTAGTGGGCATCATAACGGGCTCTGATTTACTTCATTCATACGTTGAGTTGACTGGAGTCAATCAGCCCGGTTCCCAAATCGAAATCAGAATCCCGGATAAGGCAGGTTCCCTTCATGATATTGCCCATATTTTCAAAAGGCGCAATACGAATATCCTGAGCACCCTTGTTTATCCTGAAAAAAATGGAACCGATTATAAAATTCTTGTAATTCGTGTACAGACGATGAATCCATTTATGGTGGTGGAGGATTTGAAGAAAGAAGGCTATACCGTTTTATGGCCTAGTCTACCGGGGATTTCACATGAATGATACATCCCTTTTCGTCTATTCGGATGAACTTCTTACCTACAAATTCAACGATGAGCATCCATTCAATCAAAAACGGCTTAAACTCACGCTTGATTTATTAAAAAAACACCATGCCATCAATGATGACCAAATTATCAAGCCCAGAATGGCTACCGATGCAGAATTGGAACTGATCCATGATCACCATTATTTAAACGCTGTCAGATTGGCGGGCCAGGGAAAGCTCCCCCCTGAAAAGGCAGTAAATTATGGACTAGGAACAGAGGATACCCCTATCTTCCCCAACATGCACGAAGCAAGCGCCTTGCTTGTAGGCGGAACTTTGACGGCTGTGGATGCCGTCATGACCGGTCAATCCCTGCACGCACTTAATCTTGGCGGTGGCCTGCATCACGGTTTCCGTGGGAAAGCCTCAGGCTTTTGCATTTACAATGATAGTTCGGTCGCGATTAAATACCTGCAAAAGAAATATGGGGCGCGTGTCCTGTATGTCGATACCGATGCACATCACGGTGACGGAGTCCAATGGTCATTTTATGATGATCCCGATGTATGCACCTTATCCATTCATGAAACGGGGCGCTACTTATTTCCCGGCACCGGAAATATTAACGAGCGGGGCCAGGGAAAAGGCTACGGCTATTCATTCAACATCCCGGTCGATGCGTTCACTGAAGATGAATCCTGGCTCGAATGCTATAGGACTTCCTTTAAAGAGGTCATTGAATTCTTCAAACCGGATGTCATATTAACGCAAAACGGAGCCGATTCCCATTATTATGATCCGCTCACACATTTATCTGCCACCATGAAGATTTATAAGGAAATACCAAAGTTGGCCCACGAAATGGCCCATAAGTATTGCGAAGGACGGTGGATTGCAGTAGGCGGCGGCGGATATGATATATGGCGCGTCGTTCCGAGGGCTTGGGCGAGGGTCTGGCTTGAAATGACGAATAATGATATTTCAGGTCCCCTATCAAAGGAATGGCTCGATTGCTGGCAGCCTGAGTCCCCTGTTCCCCTACCGAATGAATGGGATGACATGGAGGATATATACGAACCCATTCCGAGGAAGCCTGAAATTACCGAGAAGAATGCCCTGACGCTTGAAAAGGTCCTTTATCCCATCCGGTCTTCCAAGCAAACAGCGAAAAGCAATGAACATAGTTGACCAAAAGATCGTTGAAAAACGATCTTTTTTGGTTTGGTAATACATTGGGGGAACAAAAAGAGAGTGCCCTCGGGACACTCTCCAAACCAGTTCATTTCGTTGATTGACGGTTTTCAATCCGATGCGGCAGGATCACTTTTTCAAGACCTTCCTCCACTTGTTCTTTGTTCATCAACTTTGTAAGAAGCCTCATCGCAACCGCACCAATGTCATATAAAGGTTGAACGATCGTCGTGATTTGCGGACGCACCATCAATGTCAATCTTGTGTTATCGAAGCTGATCACTTCAAAGTCTTCCGGCACATTATACCCTTTGTCCTGTGCGGCATGGACAATTCCAAGCGCCATTTCATCAGCACCGGCGATGAATGCCGTCGGTCTGTCTTCAACTTCCAGGTACTTTTCAAAAGATTCAATTCCTGAATCATATGTATAATCACCTTCAACAATATACCTTTCATCAAATGAAAGACCAGCTTCCTTCAATCCCCGTTTATATCCAGTCAATTTCATTTCATTAATCAGCGCGGAAGGGTTTCCGCTTACAAAAGCGATATGCTTGTGGCCTTTATCAGCAAAGAAGGTCACTGCGTCGAATGCCGCCGCCTCATAATCAATATTAACCGATGGAACTTGCCCGCTTTCATCCACCGAACCTGCGAGAACGATTGGAACCGGTGAATTCTTAAACTCTTTGACATGCTCATCGGAAATGTTGCCGCCCATGAATACGATACCATCCACTTGTTTTCCAAGCATCGTATTCAGCAAATGGAATTCCTTATCTATATTCTCATCAGAACTGCTTAGAATGATATTGTATTTATACATGGTGGCTATATCTTCTATGCCCCGTGCCAATTCGGCAAAAAAGATGCTCGAGATATCCGGGATGATGACCCCGACTGTAGTCGTTTTCTTTGAAGCAAGTCCCCTTGCCACTGCATTGGGACGGTACCCTAACTTTTCAATAACATCGGAAACTTTCTTCCTTGTTGCAGGCTTTACATTTGGATTCCCGTTAACTACGCGGGAAACGGTGGCCATGGAAACATTCGCCTCACGCGCCACATCATAAATGGTTATATTATTCATTCATCCATTCCTCCATTTCTTTCATTTTCCCCATAAAAGACCCGAATTATTTCGAAAAAAAATCTTTTATGCGTTTTTCTCTATAAGGAAGATTATTTTAGGAACGATCTGCCTAACAAAAAAGCAGTCCTACTCTCTTCTCAGTCAAATATTCAATACCCTATTCAAGTATAAAATTCACATAGATATCACTTTATGTATGACCCAATCTTCCGAACAGTTCTCATTCTTGTTATTTATCATACGATAGTCGAATCTTTCCTGCAATCCAATAGTGCTTATTTCGAAGCTTTTTCTGCAAAAACTAGTATTTTACCATTAAAAAAAGCCCTTGCCAAGTTGGTAAGGGCCGTAAGTAGATCATTTAAAGACTTTCTTGGCTTATACAGTTACCCAGTTCAAACGTTTAATTTCATCGTAGAATTCATCAAATTGTTTGAAGTCCATTTGCTGTGCAGAATCCGATAGAGCAACGGAAGGATCTGGATGCACTTCAGCCATAACACCGTCAGCACCGATTGCAAGAGCCGCTTTAGCCGTAGGAAGCAAGAGATCGCGACGTCCAGTTGAATGGGTTACATCAACCATGACCGGTAAATGGGTTTCTTGTTTTAAAATCGGTACAGCAGAGATATCAAGTGTATTTCTTGTTGCTTTTTCGTATGTGCGGATACCGCGTTCACAAAGGATGATGTTGCCATTGCCCTGCGACATGATGTATTCCGCTGCATGAATGAACTCTTCAATCGTTGCAGCCAGTCCGCGTTTTAAAAGTACTGGTTTATTTACAGCACCTGCCGCTTTTAGCAAGTCGAAGTTTTGCATGTTGCGCGCCCCGATTTGGATGACATCGATATGATCGATTGCCGCTTCAATATCGTTGGCACTCACGATTTCACTGATGACAGCCAAGCCGTATTCATCAGCAACACGTTTAAGTATTTGTAAACCTTCCAAACCAAGTCCTTGGAAGTCATATGGAGATGTACGTGGCTTAAAGGCACCGCCGCGCATCAATTTCAAACCTTTAGCTTTAATGACTTCCGCCACCGCAGCTGTCTGTTTATAAGATTCAACGGCACATGGTCCGAAAACGAAGCTAGGGATCCCGTTACCTACCAATTCACCCTTAATGTCGATGATAGTGTCTTCAGCCTTTTGTTTTCTTGATACAAGAAGCGTTTTCTTCTGATCATCTTTTTGCAGCTCCAAGCCCAATTTAAAGATTTCTTTGAAAATATGTTTAATCGAACCAAGATCAAGCGGTCCTTGATTATTGGCTTCGATAAGATCCAGCATTGTTCTTTCACGGACAGGATCGTAACGGTTTACACCTTGTTTTTCTTTAACGCGACCAATTTCCTGTACAAGTTCAGCACGTTGATTAATAAGATGTAATAACTGAAGGTTCACATCATCCAGTTGATTACGAAGTCCATCAAGCTCTTTGTTGCTCATTACAAATCCATCCCTTCGTTTTTTAAAATAGAAATCGGTTCAGCGGACTCATACTAAAAAAATCCCATCTGGATCCTCGAACATCCACCCCGATTGTTTTATCAATGAAAAATTTAGAATATTTCATGTATGATAAAATCAATTATAAATGAAGTGTCCAAAAATGTCACTATATTTTTCTTTAATAATTAAACGCTTTTAAGCATTAAAGTTATAAATACATAAAACTAGGTGCCACTCATGCAAGAAACTGAATATTGAAACACGATCCGTTGTAGGAATTATATTGGAAATAGAACAGGAAAGCTATCATTTAATTGATAATTTCCCTCAAGATCATGGGAAAATGTTTAAATCTTCTGTCACTTGTCTGAGCCATCGAGAAATGTTTAAAGAGTCTTTGTATAGCTAAATGAACAGGAAGGGCATCCCTAGAAAAGGTTTCCCCAGGATTAAAATCCTTAGGCCCACCAATCATTGGAATAATAAGAGGCCGGACCCCCTACAAAAGGGGTCCGGCCTTCAAATTCATTCTGTAATGGCCTTGCTCAATGAATCATATGTAATCCGCCAATGAGATTCATTCCAGACAGGTTTTCCACTTTTAAAAAGGATGGCCTGAGGTGATTGATGTTTGACATCAAATGTTTCTGCCACATAATTGGATAGTGGACGAGCTTCCTGGACGGCTAAATAGGCCGTTTTAAGTTGTTCGTTCCCTAAGATGTACCTCTCATATTGTTCAAATGCTTCAGCACTTACAGGGCATGTTACGCTATGCTTGAAAAGCAGGAATGTATCCTCTTTTAAAAGCTCATTGAATTGTTCTTCTGTTTCGATTTTGCTCATGACCATAAAGCAGTCTCCTTTCCTTGTCATATAAATTTTACCATCAAAAAGGCGATGAAGCCATCGAAGCACTTCACCGCCTTATTCTTCGTTCCTTAATGCCTCTTCATTCCCATTAAAGGAATCTAAGGAGTTTAATTTTTTAGTTTACTCTCCGTTTCATCAAATGCCTTTTTCGCTTCATCAAGTTTTAATTTTGCCGCATTCTTGTTTCCGCTTGTAGGATCTGCAGGATTATTTTCCGGGTCATTTCCATTAGCGAAGTTCGTTTCGACTGATACGATAGTAGCATCGGTAGTTCCGGTTACATCAATATCCTTATTGCTTGAATTCGTTGTATCATCAGCAGCGTCGCCGTTCTCTTTTCCCGTTTTCAGGCTCTTCACTTTGTTGACGATATTTGAAGATTTATTGGAAACGATTTCCGTGACTGAGCTTGTTTTTTCTTTTGCAGTATCAGCAAGGACTGTACCTTTTTCCATCGCCGTTTGTCTTAATCTTTCTGTTTTCTCTGAAATGTTTCTAGCTTGTTCATTGAAGTCATTCCTTAATTCCTTGCCTGTTTTCGGAGCCATGAACAAAGCTGTAGCCGCTCCGATCATCCCGCCGATCAAGGCGCCAATCATAAAGTCCTTAGAATTGATCGAGTCGCGTTCGTCCTCATATGATTTCTGATAGTCCTTTGTCGGAAATTCTTTTTGAGTCATAATACATTCCCCTTTCAATTTTCAGTTCATTTTTCTTTAACTAGATTTTATGATCTGGAACGTAAAAACCTTTTTTTAGGTAAGTTATCTGTTTCCAGCGCTTCCCTTTCTAACTCTGCCCTTTCTTTTGGGGTCGGGGCTGCCTGTTTGCTTCTGGCCTTCCATTTGTCCCTGATCTCCATGGCTACATTGCTCCATTGTACAATTTGTGAGATTCTTTCTTGATTATTATCAATCTCAGCCTGCACTTTATGGGAAACCTTTTGGATGGAAGAATTAAAGCTAGAGATGGATGTACCTACATCCTTCACCGCATCCACCACCGTGTTCAGGTTTTCTGACTTTTGCTGCAAATCTTCAGCCAACGTATTCGTTTTATGTAATAACTGAGTAGTTTCGAGCGTTATGCCCTGCATTTGGCTCTCTAGTCCTGTCAGCGTCCGGGCCACACTGTCCAGGGTAGTTTGAAGTGATGTCAGTACCTTTGTTAGAAAAATAACTAGTACCAAAAAAGCTATAGCTGCAACAGCAGCACTTACGTATAAAATAATCTCCATTGGAACACCTCCGAAAAAAATCGACTTATTTAATAGCTGTTAGATATTAATTACCCCTTCCCTATTATTATAAACGTATTTATTTTTTCAATATACCCTATCAAACCCTAATCTGGAAATATTGTTGTCTGCATCCATTTCCTCCGCGAAATTCATAGGTGACACTTATGGCAGGAAATCGGGTATGATAGAAAAGATAAGTCGAATTTAAACAATGGAGGTATTTTTTATGAAAGATCCCAGAATTGGTACATTGGCCAAAAACTTAATCAATTATTCCGTGAAGCTTCAAAAAGGTGAAAGAATCTTGATCGAAAACTTTGGATTGCAGCGTGAACTTGTTAACGCACTTGTGAATGAAGCCTATGCAGCAGGTGGTTACCCATTCGTCCTGTTAAAGGATCACCAAGTGGATCGTGCCTTGCTGATGAGTGCCAAAGAAGAACAGTACAAGATGATGGGTGAGTTTGAAGCAAACGTAATGAACCAGATGGATGCTTATATCGGGCTTCGTGCCGGGGATAATATCAATGAACAATCCGATGTCCCTTCGGAGAAGATGGCGATTCATGGACAGACAATCGGTAAAGTACATAGAAATATCCGCGTGCCAAAAACAAAATGGGTTGTACTTCGCTACCCGACAAATTCCATGGCCCAATTAGCCAAAATGAGCACAGAAGCATTCGAAGACTTTTATTTCGAAGTCTGCAACCTCGACTATGGCAAAATGAGCGCAGCAATGGACAACCTTGTTGAATTGATGGATAAAACGGATAAGGTCCGCTTAACTGGGCCCGGTACGGACCTAACCTTCTCCATCAAAGACATTAAAGCCATCAAATGTGCGGGTGAGCTGAACATTCCTGACGGTGAAGTATATACGGCTCCAGTTAAAGATTCCATCAATGGAGTGATTTCGTATAATACTCCTTCCCCTTATCAGGGTTTTACTTTTGAAAACGTGAAGTTAACATTCAAGGATGGAAAAATCGTTGAAGCGGTTGCGAATGATACGGAACGCATCAACAAAATTTTTGATACTGATGAAGGCGCACGATATGTCGGTGAATTTGCAATTGGTGTAAATCCTTATATTCTACACCCGATGCAAGATATCCTCTTTGATGAAAAAATTGATGGAAGTTTTCATTTCACTCCCGGACAATGCTATGATGATGCCTATAACGGAAACCATTCAGACATTCACTGGGACCTGGTCAATATCCAGCGGCCTGAATACGGCGGCGGGGAAATCCATTTTGATGACGTCTTGATACGCAAGGACGGACGCTTCGTTTTACCGGAACTGGAAAATTTAAATCCAGAAAATTTAAAATAACATAAAAACCAATAAAAAAACGACCAACCCGCTACTAACGGATCGGTCGTTTTTTTATTTTACCTGCAGTGTATGCTCGTAGGCTGCTTGGAACTTTTGAATGTCCCCCGCACCCATGAATAACACGACACTGTTATCATGGTTTTGCAATATTGATGTTGTGTTCTCCGTAATCAGCTCGGCACCTGGAATCCTTTCTTGAAGGTCTTCAATCGATAACTTTCCTTGATGTTCACGAGCAGATCCAAAAATTTCACATAAGTATACTTTGTCGGCCAAATTCAAGCTGTCGGCGAATTCGTCCAGGAATGCCTGCGTTCTCGAGAATGTATGCGGCTGGAATACCGCAACAACTTCACGCTCTGGATATTTCTGACGAGCCGAGTCAACAGTTGCAGAGATCTCGGTCGGATGGTGTGCATAATCATCAATGATGATCTGACTTCCGATTTCCTTTTCGGAGAACCGGCGTTTAACTCCGCCAAAAGTCCGCAATTGGGCTTTCACAGCTTCCGTATCCAAGTTTTCATATTTACAAAGTGCAATGACACCAAGTGCATTCAACACATTATGCTTTCCAAAAGTAGGAATTGTGAATGTATCATAGTAATTGTTCCTTACATGCACATCAAAAGTCGTGCCATCCGGAGTGACGGAAACATTTTTCGCTTGAAAATCATTTCCTTCTGCAAATCCGTAAAAAATAACCGGTACTTTCGCCTGAATATGTGGTAAATGCTCATCATCCCCGCACGCTATGATGCCTTTGTTGACCTGGAGGGCCATCGTTTGGAAAGCCTCGAACACGTCTTCGACATTGGCGTAATAATCAGGATGATCAAAATCGATATTCGTCATGATTGCATAATCCGGATAATAGGAAAGGAAATGACGGCGATATTCACATGCTTCGAATACGAAGTAATCAGAATTCACGATCCCTTTACCCGTTCCATCCCCAATCAAGAAGGATGTCGGTTTAGCGCCCCCCATTACATGGGCAAGTAAGCCGGTCGTCGATGTTTTACCATGCGCTCCCGTAACCGCCACGCTAATGAAGTTTTTCATGAAATCACCTAGGAAACGGTGATAACGGATAATCGGCAAATCAAGTTCTTTTGCCTTTACGATTTCCGGATGACTATCCGGAAACGCATTTCCTGCAATGATGGTCATTCCAGGTTGAATATTTTCCTCGTTGAAAGGAAGGATTTTAATCCCGGCTTTTTCTAATGCCAATTGTGTAAAAAATTCTTTTTCGTAATCGGAACCCTGCACTTCAATATTCATATCATGCAGTATTTGTGCAAGAGCACTCATACCCGACCCTTTAATTCCCACAAAATGGTAAGCAGTCATAAAGCGAACCTCCACCAATCGTCTACCTGTATGACAGTATATGACGTCATCTTTTATTTGTTTTTCCATTACGAGACTTGTTAGTAACGCAATTTCTTCATAGGTTTTCAAGCTTTTATTTTCAATCATTCATCAACAAAAATCTATTATATCACTTTTTTATTCATTCATCCATGTCAGGCAGATGCCAATTTATCAAATCATTGGTTTTTCCCTCAATTAAGGTGATAAAAAAGGGTTTTCACCCTTTCACATTATATACAATTTCCTTTTATTAGGTTCTCTTAATTAACATGTAAAAATTCCAGTTCTTCTTCCGTAATCAATACATCCCTTGGCCTTGAGCCCCTGGATTCGGAAACGACTCCATGTTGCTCCATCATTTCTATTAGACGCGCTGCACGGTTATATCCGACACGGAAGCGCCTTTGGACGCTCGATGCAGATGCGGCCTGCTGGCTCACGACAAATTCACAAGCCTCGAAAAACAGTTCATCCGCTTCTTCCGTGACCTGGGCCCTGTTCAGCAAGTCTTCCTGTTCAAACAGGTATTTCGGTTGCTGCTCCAGTTTAACATGGTTGACCACTTGATCGATTTCTTCATCACTCACGAAAGTCCCTTGCAGGCGCACCGTTTTTGAAGAGCCGTTTTCAGCGAATAACATATCCCCTCTTCCCAATAGTTTTTCTGCACCGCCGCTATCGATGATTGTACGGGAGTCGACTTGTGAAGAAACCGAAAAAGCGATCCTTGTCGGGATATTTGCCTTGATCAATCCAGTTATGACATCGACTGAAGGTCTTTGAGTGGCTACAATCAAATGGATGCCGCAGGCACGGGCCTTTTGAGCAATCCGGCAAATCGCTTCCTCTACATCAGCCGGGGACATCATCATTAGATCCGCAAGCTCATCGATGATCACCAGGATATAAGGCAGCTTGCTTGAATATTGACCGGCTTTTTCCGCTTGTTCATTAAAGCGGGTGATATCACGTACACCCGCATGTACAAACAATTCATAACGTCGTTCCATCTCCTCTACAGCCCATTTCAACGCAGCCGTAGCGGCTTTTACATCGGTTATGACTGGACTGACCAAATGCGGGATCCGGTTATATGGGGCGAGCTCGACCATTTTCGGATCGATCAATAGTAACTTCAACTCCTGCGGCGTCGCTTTATACAGCAAGCTGACCAGCATGGTGTTGATACAGACACTTTTCCCCGATCCAGTTTGCCCGGCTATCAATCCATGCGGCATCTTTCTCAAATCCGTGATAATCGGCTGACCGGATATATCGAGTCCTAAAGCCACGGCAAGCGGTGATTCATGCTCTTGAAACTCAGTACTTTCCAAAACCTCACGCAAAAATACCGGTTTGCTTTTCCTGTTCGGAATCTCGATGCCGATTGTATGTTTACCCGGAATGGGCGCTTCCATCCTCATATCCTGAGCAGCAAGGCTTAATTTGATGTCATCCATCAGGTTCGTCACTTTATTCACCTTCACTCCCGGCTCCGGATGCACCTCGAAACGAGTTACTGCCGGTCCTTGAGTGACATTGACGACCTTTGCACGGACATTGAAATTTTTCAATGTCTGATCAAGTAATAATGTCTGTTCCTCGAGCCACTCATCATCATGCACAGCATAAGTGGGAGGTGTCAGCAATTCGATATTCGGAAACACATAGTATGGATTATCATCCGCTTCCACGGAGCCAAAAACTTCCGGGGCATCGCCTTGGCCACTTTCCGCTGTCTCTGTATAAACTGCTTCTTGATACCCATCTCCAGAAATGGGGGATTCCTGTTCAAGAAGCCGCTTAGGGTCGGAACCAATATTGGATTCAACTGTATTTTCAGGCACTGCGGCGGTTTCGGTGTCCAAAAAGGCAGGTGTAATGTCCGGAGTCCCCTCTTTCGGCATAACTCTGCTTTCCTCCGGTTTCCGTTCGGGAATGGCGGATGGTTCCGCTTGTCCTGCCTCCGTTTGGGCAGCGTCATCCATAGGCCGTTTGTCAGGTGAAACTACTGCCCTTTCCGAATCAAGGCTTTTTTTTTCCGGCATCATTCTATTCATGAAGCCATTTTTTTCCCGATCTTGCTTAAGCATCATCACATTAAATGGGATATGTTTTTTCGGACGTTTAGGCTGCACTTCAGGTATTGCTTCAGATGGGTCACTTTCAGGCATTGTTTCTTGACTTACGGATGGTTGATTTGATTGTACAGCAACCTCCCCGGGAACCGATATCGCTTCAGGCGGAGTGTAGTCCGCCTGTTCCATGATGGATACAGCGACTTCGCGTCCAAAATCGACTTGGTCCTGTTCAATAGCCTCTTTTTCTACCTCAGGCTCAATAATGTTAGGCTCGCTTACTGCTTCTTCTGGCAGTGACTCAATGGGATTTCTTCGAAAGAAAGCGGGTATCTCCGAATCTTCCTTTTTTTCTTCCGCTTGTTCCGGTATAAGAATGGCGGGTTCTACCGTCATTGCCTCATGTGACGCACCTTTTGAGATTTCAGGGATCGATACCGGAATCTCGATATCGGGTTCTTCTTTTTTTAGGATGGGCATTTTGCTTTCCAATTCATATTCGACAATTTCTTCAGAAGGGACTATTTTTTTTTCCGGACGACGGAACCCGTAAATGGGTGAAGGGATTTCCGTTGGGCGGAATGGAGTATTTGACGGGACTATTTTTGAAGTTTCCTCCCTGTCGAAGCTTCTCCGTTTTGGTTCAGGATCCCTTACAGGCCTTCTCGGTGTTTCTTTGGGCACATTCTTCCCCTGTTTAGGTTCGTTGTCCTCCCTGTTTCTTTCCCTAGGCTTTCTTTTATTCTGCTCCCGGTCTGGAATGAGCGGAAACTTGAACTGGCCTTTTGGATATTGAAACAGGATTTTCGTATCCGGGTCTGGCGTCTGTGACATTTTTTCCACATTTTGATTATAAACCTTTATTTCTTCTTTCTTTGACTTCGAAAGCTTCGAAAAATCCATTTTCCTTAATGTCTCTTCATCAAGCGGTTCATCTATAATAATTTCTTCGATTTCAATAATTTCCTCTGCTTGGAACCATTTTTTCATCTTATTTAGCCATTTCAAAACTATCACTCTTTCTACATCTGTAGTTATGGAACTAATTCTACCAGTTATTTTAAAAATATCGAGAAAATTTAAGCTAAATTGGGATTAGTATCTTTTTTTTATCGCATTCTTACCAACTAAACGTATTTCGCAGAACTCCTACCCTATTAAACCCCTTCTGAAATGAGTTTAAACCTATCATCGCGAAATAACATTAGCCCCTAGTCTACTATTTAAATAAAACACAGCTGTTAAATCGCGTTTACAAAGAGATTAAGTTTTCATGCTGACTTGAAAGCAGACTGCCCTATTCATTACATCATCCTTCAATGAAACCCCCGACAGCATCCAAATACCTTTCACAACCCATAAAACACCGTTCGTTAATACCGAACGGTGTTTTGTGGGTTTCTCCGTTTTTTTTGCAAACAAGGACCAAAGGGACTATTTCCATTCATAAAAACTGCAAACAACCTGCGCCACTGATTTGGAAGCGATCAAAAGGGCATCTTCATCAATGTCGAATTTAGGATGGTGATTGAAATATGCCTTCTCCACCCCTTTCGGTTTACAGCCAATGTAAAAGAAGCAGCCTGGTATCTTTTCTGCATAATACGAAAAATCTTCTGAACCTGAGAAAACCGGAAATTCCACAACCTTTTTAATATCTTTATCATTCATGCTTTCCAGGCTTTTTTTCACGAATCCAGTCAGTTCAGGGTCATTATATAACGGAGGGTAATCGGGCACATATGTAAGTTCGCACTGAACATCGAATTCCGTTTCTACCCCTTTGACGATCCGGTGGATTTCCTTATCGATCAGCTGTTGGGTTTCCGCTGTCATATAACGGACATCCCCTTCAATTTCTATACGATCTTTAATGACATTAAAGCTTCCTTTTCCATCGAAGGACCCGATTGTGACTACACCCATATCAAATGGGTTCAAGCGACGGCTGATTACGGTTTGTACGGCTGTCACGAAATGGGCCCCTGCCACAATGGAATCATTAGCCATATGCGGGGAGGAACCATGGCCGCCTACACCCTTTATCGCCAGTTTGAAATAGGTCCGTCCAGCCATCGAATAGCCGCCGCGATACCCGACGACCCCTGCTGGATGCGACGGAAATAAGTGGATTCCAAAAACAGCATCCAGTTCATCCAAAGCCCCTGATTCCATAATGCTTTTTGCTCCTCCTGGGGGTGTCTCTTCTGCATGTTGATGGATTATTTTGATTGTACCTGATAGGGAATCTTTCAGCTCATTGATGCAGTCTGCCAGTACTAATAAATAAGCGGTATGCCCATCGTGTCCGCAGGCATGCATGACACCTTCATTTTTTGAACGGAACGGGACCTCCGCTTCTTCCGTAATCGGCAATGCATCGAAATCCGCACGGAGACCTATCGTTTTCCCAGGTTTTCCGCCTTCGATCGTTACGATGATCCCTAATCCATTTCCTATATTCGTTTGTATCGACACATCTTTCCCTTTATAAAAATCAATGATATATTGTGCCGTTTTCTCTTCTTTGAAGGATAGTTCCGGATTCTCGTGTAAGTGACGGCGGATTTGAACCATTTCCCCTTTTCGGGCTTCCAGCATGTCCATTAATTTGCTTTTCACGTTCACGGTAATTCTCCCCCTTTGTCGGGTATGCCTTTCGTGGCCCCTGTATAGCATTTATACATCATGCCCCGTTGAATATCATTGTGGATAAACAGTGTAATAGTATAGGACCCTGCTTACGGGTCGTTACTTAGTTGCTTAAACTACCGCACTACTAAAAAGGATTCTATTGGAATATTTGCTGTTCATATTTCCAATATAAGTTCTCGGATTCTTTCTTTTCTAAGAAGGTGACTACAAATTTAGTTTTATAATCTGGATCTGAAAATGAAACTTTATGATTGTGTGTCCAGCCTATTTTTCCTAATTTACTGAAAAGATGCTGTTCATCGGTATCGGTTTCTCTCATGATCCGTTCTCTTCCTATAACTTCATCGTTTCTCTTTTTGATTTCGAGAAACACATCTATATAAGAAACTTCTTGTTCACAGACAATACTGCAAGAATATTTTCTGTTAGGGCTGCTTTTCTTCGCATAAATCCACTTGTTCGCAAAGCCCAGGTTTATTATTTTTTGATGGATGGCCTTAAAATGGCCAATATCAAGATTAAGTTCCTTAGCTACTTGTTCTAAAGGTTTTTGCATAACTTCAAGTGTATATTCTTTTTTCCTTTGGTCCGTAGGCAAAGATAAAAACTCTTTCATATTAATCTCAGCGAAAACAGATTTATGATTAAACATAATAAACGAACCAGCGTCTAATTTGTTTATTATGTCCAAGCCTGATACACAATTAATCAGTATTCCCTTATATTCATCCGTTTTGAATTCTGAAAGCAAACGACTGTATAAAGAAGCGATACATCTTGTTTCCCTATAAAAGATTAAATTTGCCTGTCTATCCTCTGGAAAGAATAATTCAATATTTCTTATAATCGGCATAACTACCTCCGGAAAACCAATGAAAATCTTTTTATAATGCCGGAACTGCATTTACGTTTACTAAGCAAAAGGCGCTTCTATTCAATTTAAAAAAATTGCAATCAACCCATTATTATATTGGACGCTAAAACGGACAGAGTGTTTTTCCAAGGAATACTTTTGGAACTTACTCCTTCGGTGGCTCAATGCTTTGCACTCTTCCGCAGCGTTCATCCGCTTGTTCTATTGTTTTATTCCATATTTTCAAAATATTTCAATTATATTATCGCCGATTAAAAAATAAATATCAACTCCAAGAGTCATATACTCTATCAAACTTTAAAAGGACCGCTGCCAGATGCTGACACGGTCCTTTTGTGATTCAATATATTATTGTTCACGCTTTTTGTTTTTACCCATAATGAAGATGGGCTCCAGCTCATTTTCTTCGTAAAGGAATGATAGAGCCGTTATCGGAACATGACCGCTGGCAAAGAAGCTCATCGCCATTTGCGCCAGAATATCATAGCCCGTATCATTCTTCACATCGGCAATGATGATGACATCCTGATGGGGAATGGCCACAGCCATGGTCCCCTCGATCTTGTCCTTCATTTCCCGAAGCCATGATTCATTCAGGATCCTGCTGGCATCATATCCATCATTCGTGTTCAAAAAATAAAATGCATTACCTGCAACGATATCCGACTTCATTTCAGTGGAAAGGGAACGGGCATTAAAAAGGGCAATTTCACGGATCCTGTCACCCTGCCAATTTTCACGTTGAATCATCTTTTCATCTATAAGACGGTAGGTTTTACCTAAATCAAGGGCATAAAAAATCCGGGTTTCAGCTGTATGCTCATCGAATAAAAATGGATTTCCTTCTTCCGATTCCATTGGAAAGGAGGTCGAGCGGATGACTGGGAAAATGAATTTCTCCTTGCCTTCCATGCTGTGTTCTTCCCCCATCACATTCAGGGCCTCTTCCACGTAATAAATAATTTCATCGATCGCCTTTTCCTGTACGTTTTCATAGTTAGCAAGTACAGGAGGCAACTCGATGGTGATTCCCTTCCCTGTCTTCACATTTTCCACCCGTAACGTATCTTGCTTGCTATCGAATTTGAATGTCCGACCCTCATCTTTTAAACGTTCCTTCAAGATATTTTTTAGCTTCGTGCTGTCCATTTTCATGACTGACCCTCCTCTTCATTGAAAAATCCCCAGCGAGAAGGGGATTTTGATTATAGTGATTGAATGAATTCCTCAATTTGTTCTTGCGTTTTACGATCCTTGCTCACGAATCTGCCTAACTCTTTACCATTATCATAGGCGATGAAACTTGGTATACCGAATACATCATTTGCCGCACACACATCGATGAATTCATCACGGTCCACATAAATGAATGTAAAGTCAGGAAATTTCGTTTCAATCTCCGGCATTATCGGTTCGATTACACGGCAATCTCCACACCATGTTGCTGAAAAAAGAAAGATATGTTTGCCTTCATTTTTCAATGCATCATATTGTTCAACGGTTTGTAAATTTTCCATTTGAATATTCCTCCTGCTCTAAATGACACCTTAGTTTTTATAATCCCATCATACCAGACTCTCCGCGAATCAACCATTAATACGGATCGGTGGAAAGGCAGGGTCATCTTATTTCTGTGGCACGGATGAAACGATTTCCATCATTTGTTTTGCATCGGTTTTTAATTGGTCTTTATCCGTTTCGGTTGTCAGCTTCACCCCGCCGATCCCCACTGCAAGCTCATACTTTTCTTTCGGTATCTCTTTGATCGAAATAAAGCCGAATTTATCATCAGTTTGAAAAGAATGCAGCACTTCAAACTGATCCTCTTGTTCCTTTATCGCCAAATATAACACGGAGCTGTCTTCTTTTTCATTTGGATTGACAAATAATATATAAATCTTATCCCCTTTTTGTAAAATCAAATTATTATCATGTTCTTCCACTACTTTAAAATCATTTGGCAGATAGACTTGAATTAGCCCTGCCTCTTGATTGGGCTGTTTTTCATCGTCACGAAAAGCCACTTCAGCAGCCTTCATTGCCTTTTCGGTTTGTCTCTCGATCCCTGAGCAGCCCACGATCAAACTGCTTATCAACAAGATAACAAGGAAATTCTTATTCGATAAAGCCATCGTCATTCCTCCAGCCGTCTCTTTTATTACCTTATGGATAATATTATCCTTATTTATGGAATTCATCCATTTTCTAAAAAACATGGTACAATGAAAGCAATTTTAATATCGAGGAGGAAAACAATGAAGTTAACCGTGTATCTTGCTGGGGAAATCCATACAAATTGGAGAAGTGAGTTGAGAGATAAGGCCGCTGCACTGAAGCTTCCATTAGAATTCGTCGGCCCGATGGAAAATCATGAACGCTCCGATAATATCGGTGAAGATATCCTCGGGGAACAGCCAAATCCTATCCTGAAGGATGCAGCCGCTTCCCAAATCAATAATTTGCGGACAGGTCTTTTGATGAAAAAAGCCGATCTTGTCGTCGCTTTGTTTGGCGAGAAATATAAGCAATGGAATACTGCCATGGACGCAAGCACCGCCGTTTCCTTGGGAAAACCGCTTATTTTGATTCGCCCGGAATCCCATCACCATGCCTTAAAGGAATTATCGGAAAAGGCGAGTGTCACTGTCGAATCCGTGAACCAAGCCATGAAGGTGCTTTCTTATATATTTGAAGAAGGGCTGTAAATCCAGCACAAGTATAAAGGACTGACCATCGAACGTACGATTCATTTTGGCTTATGCCAACTGCCATTCATTTCCTCTTTACCGTTGGGCTCTCTCCCTTCACACACTTGAAGAGGGAGTCTTCTGGCAGGAAATGATAAAAAGCTTGCAGGGGGAAATTAGATGCCTAACTCCCTGCAAGCGAAAAACGAATGAATTTTTATGGTTGAAAACTATCCCTTTTTAATCGGAATCCAAATTTCGGAGTAATAGTCAGGGTTTGAAGCATCGTCATTCGCGTATACTTCCAATTCAGGGGTTCCGGCATGTTCATGACCGCTGGTTGGGAACCATTCGGAAAAAATCCGCTTCCAAGCTTGTTGCATGGCATCAGGCATAGGTCCGTGAACTTCAAATACAACCCACTTGGAAGCCGGTATCATAAGGGTTGAAAACTCTTCAGGCACTTTCCCGGCATACTCTGCACCTATCCAATAATCCATCGTTTCATTTTCTCCCACAGCCCGCTTATCGACACATACACCAAGCAAGCCATCTATTTGGCCATTGTTCAACTTCGCTAACCTATCTCCTGTTCCATTCGAATTGACTTTCTCCCACAACTTTGGAATCCCTATCAAATTCTCTTCATTAACCAAGGAAAACTCTTGCTTGATTCCAATCAATTGAAAGGAATCCCTTTCAAGGATATTGTATTTCATCGGTTTAGCCCCTTTCAGAATGACCTGTATCATCAGGCGTTCATAAAATTTCAGCTTCCCCATATACTTTCGAGCTTCGCTTGGAGATACCCCATGCTGCCTTCGAAAAGCTTTTGAGAATGCCTCGGGGGTGTCATAGCCGTACTTGTAGGCTAAATCAATGACCTTACCATTTGTGGATGAAATCTCCTGGGCAGCTAAGGTCAGTCTTCGACGCCGGATATATTCACCAATTGATATATCCGTTAAAATGGTGAAAGTCCGTTGAAAATGAAAAGCTGAGGCATTCGCCTGCCTGGAAATGCTCTCGATTGTCAGGTCCTCCAATAAGTGCTCTTCGATATAGTCGATGGCCTTTTGGATTGATTCAACCCACCCCATATCCGCTCACCCCTTATCACTATATTAGCAAGGCCGCTCATTAAAACCCTGTCTTATTCTGCTCAGTTTTGGCAGTGTTCGTTTCCAAATCGAAGCCCGCCTTTCCATGACAGTGATTCAAAAATCCCGCTTTTTCATTTTCCGCTTATATTCGTGTTGACCGGCTAGCATCCTCATGATATGAAGGAACATTTCGCCCCTGGTGATCCGCTCATTTGTAAATACGCCTATTGCCCCTTCCTTTTTGCTAATATTCTCTTGCTTTGTGAAGGCGTCCATCACGGGGCCCAACTCTTCACCGTCCAGCAGCTTCCCGGCAACAATTCCCGGAACAGGGATTCTCGCTCCTGCAGCTACAAAGACCTCACCGTCCCTCGTGGCCATTGCACCCCAATTACACAGAAACAGCGCTTGTCCCATTTTCACGACACCGCCTTCAAGTCCGATACCCATTTCGGCATCACTGTGAATCAAGCAATTCCGGGCACGAGTAATTGCCCCCTCCATCGTTTCCTCGTCTGAAAAAGGCTGTTCCGGGACCCCGCTCTCCACTTGAAGCGAAAGGATTTCAGCATCTTCATATACACCAAGCACGGCACTTACTTTCGCCGGATTCTTACTGCCTACTGCTATTTTCAATATAATTACCTTCCTTCTATGTAAAAAAAGCTGATGGAAAAGGATCATGACAGCATCCCTTTCCATTTCAGCTTCCTCCATCAACCGTTTTTTATCAAAGTCTCGAATGTCGTTTTATCACAGGAACGAACCAATTTCCCAATCAGTTCACGTGCAGCGGCATAATCATCAATATGAATCATGGATGCATGTGTATGGATATAGCGGGAACAAATGCCAATCACCCCGCTTGGAATGCCTTCGTTTGCAATATGGACTTGCCCTGCATCCGTACCGCCCTGGGAAACGAAATATTGATACGGAATCTCATTCGACTCTGCCGTATCAAGGATGAATTCCCTCATGCCGCGATGCGTAACCATCGAACGATCAAAAATGCGGAGCAGTGCCCCTTTTCCCAGCTGGCCAAATTCACTTTTACTGCCGGACATATCGTTCGCCGGACTTGCATCCAAAGCAAAGAAAAGATCCGGTTTGATCATATGGGCTGCAGTTTGCGCACCCCGTAATCCCACTTCCTCCTGGACGGTTGCCCCGGAATATAAGACATTCGGTAACGTTTCACCTTTTAAATCTTTTAACAATTCAATCGCAAGTCCGCAGCCATAACGATTATCCCACGCTTTTGCGAGGATTTTCTTCTCATTGGCCATCGGCGTGAATGGACAAATCGGTACAATCTGCTGACCAGGCTTAATACCGATTCTCTTCACATCTTCCTTATCATCCGCCCCGATATCAATCAGCATATTTTTGATATCCATTGGTTTTGAGCGTTGCGATTCATCAAGCAAGTGGGGCGGAATCGAACCAATGACACCAATGACCGGACCGTTATCGGTTATGATCTCGACTCTTTGGGCCAAAAGCACTTGACTCCACCAGCCTCCCAGGGTCTGAAAGCGAATCATTCCATTTTCCGTTACGGAGGTGACCATGAATCCCACTTCATCCATGTGCCCGGCAACCAGTACTGTCGGCCCATCCTCATTGCCTCTTTTCAGGCCAAATATTCCGCCAAGGCGATCTTGGACGATTTCATCGGAATACTTTTCCAACTCACTCTTCATGAAACTCCGAACTGCATGTTCATTTCCCGAGGCTCCCGGTAATTCCGTCAATGTTTTAAAAAGCTCCAAAGTCTCATGATTCATTTTTCTACCCCTAACTATGTATTGTTTCTTTCTATTTTACAAAACTTAGCATCGTGTTACACTAGAAAGTTCTAATTTATCAGTTTATGGGTAAAATTTCAAATTATTAGTCAAATAAAGCGTTCTTCTGTATACTAGAAGAAGTGATTTTATAAAATGCAATGGAGGAGAAATCAATGAATTGGAAAACGTTTTTACTAGGTACTGCAGCCGGGTTCGCTGCAGGCTATGCAACAAAACAACTATTGGATCAATCAAGTAAACCTTCTCCCGATAAAGTCTTGGCCCAAGTGAAGGAAACAGTCAAAAAGGATGGAAATATATATGGCTCATGGATCTTGATGAAGCCGGAGAACTATACAAAAAACGATTTGGACTATGAAGTGTACAAAGGCGGGATCACCAGGAATACAGAGGGTATACGCGAGCAATTCGAATTTGTTGCAGATGCCTCAACAGGAACGATATTGGAGCTTAATGCACAACATGATTGAAACAAAAATAAGGAGGACCGTCAAGATGACGTCCTCCTTTTTGCTTTCCTTAACGCTTCCGTTTCAATTCGGCTATTATCTCCTTACCCGTTACATCCCATTTGATGGCACAGTATTGGGCATCATGGTAAAAGCTATACCAGGACCCATTTTCCAGTCCGGATTTCATCCACTTTTCCTTCGCCTCGATGGAAGTCATGGGATAATCATCATAAGCGAGGACCCAGAGGACATTCGCATGCGCGTGCGTCGGCATGATATCTGCCATGTGAATCAATCTATCCCCTCCATCTTCAATGATGATGATCGCATGTCCATCACTATGCCCCCCGGTATGGATCATTTTAATGCCATCCGTAATTTCCTGCTCACCTTCAAAAGGACGTACCAGAGAAGCGACAGCCTCCCAGTTTTCTGCCCAATATGTACTTTTTGAACGAATATTCGGGTTTTTCATTTCCGCCCATTCAGTTTTGGTCGTGATGATTTCTGCACGCTCGAAAACAGGTACCCAAGTTTCTCCTTCACGTTTCGTCAATCCGCAGGCATGATCGAAATGTAGATGGGTCATTAAAATGTAATCGATATCATTTGGCTGAATCCCAAGTCTGCCAAGATCTTCGACAAGATTGGATTCCTCCGTCACCCCAAAATTCCGTTTCTGCTTGTCATTCATCTTTCCATTGCCAATACCGGAATCTATAAGCATGTTCAATCCATTAGCCTGCACCAAAATCGGATCCGTACGTAACTCGATTTGGTTATTTTCGTTAACAGGATGCTTCTTGGACCAAAGCGGTTTCGGTACAACACCGAACATCGCACCGCCATCCAAGTGTGTCACACCGCCATTCAACCACGTTAATTTAATTTCCCCTATTTGCATCGTTTCCATTTTACCCCTCCTCTCCCTTTAGTTTAACACTCACTTCCATATATTGAAATTGATAACAATCAAGGCATCCCCGTGAATCATAAACCAAAGAAAAAAACCAGATGCTGTGCACCTGGTTTCGATCGATGATTATTGGAACATTGCTTCCAATCGGTATATCCGGTTGCCTTTACTCGAGAACTTTTCTTCATATTCAGTCATGATGTTGCCTTCAAAACTGCTGTTATGCAAATCAAGGCTTACATATTTCAAGAGCATGCCGTATTCGGAAATACTTTTCAAGGAAGATTCGAATAACCCTTGGTTATCCGTCTTGAAGTGAATCTCGCCTTTGTCTGGCAGGATGCCTTCATATACTTCGAGGAAGGTCTTATACGTTAAACGACGTTTTGCATGACGTGATTTCGGCCATGGATCAGAGAAATTCAAGTAGACGCGATCGACGTCGCCTTTTGCAAAATAGTCCCCTAAATTCGCTGCGTCAACATTCAACAGCTTTAAATTGGGAACATCCGCTTCAATCAGCAAGTCCAATGCGGCTACAATGACGCTTCCATATACTTCAATTCCAATGAAATTCACATCAGGATGGGCTTTTGCCATTTCTGTGATGAAACGGCCTTTTCCCGTACCCACTTCAATATATAACGGATTATCGTTTCCGAAAACTTCATGCCATTTACCTTTATGGCTCACTGGCTGCTGAATTACATATTGTGGAAAATCATTCAAACGGTCTTCAGCCCAAGGTTTATTTCTTAAACGCATGATGACACCCCTATTTATAATATAATCGTTCAAACCATAACACGAGTGCATGGATTCCTGCAAGTTGATTTTTACAGGAAACACCACTCTTCAAATAAAAAAACTGCCGGCCATCCAGGCGACAGTCTCCGTAGTTTTCATGTATAAAACTTTCAGCAAAACACACCATAAATAAGTGAAGGGCAGGCGAGAACCACCTGGGAATCCCTTGAATCCATGTTTAAGAAAGGAGAGGTATTATATGCCGCTTTCCCATGAACATCAAATGTCACTATTGAAAGATATATTGACCAACCACCAAACAGACTGCTGCGGATCCGTTTCTGAATGTGAACAGGTTGAAAGGCTCGTCAAATCCTTAATGATCAATATGGAAATTGACAGCAATGCGAAAACGATACTGACGGAGATTTACGAGTACAGTCAGACGGGCATCGGTACCGCCGATTTAGATGCCCATATTTCAACCCACCAGAACGACCTGTCCCAGTGGGTGGATGATATAGATCAATTCTGATCAGCTGACCATCAATAACGCTTCCAGTTTTTGCAGTAATTCATTTCTTTCCTCGTACCGCTTTCTACGATGATGCCATTGGATGGAAAGCACAAGTTGTGAAACCGTGTGCCATTTCATCCTCATCTCCAGGCCTGCGTCAAGCTTCTTGCCGTAACGGGCAAGCCATTGATTCCATTCTTCCCTTGGGACATATGAATACAGGAGTATGCCGAGGTCAATGGCCGGATCGCCTATGACCGCTCCGTCCCAATCAATCAGGAACAAACCGTCCGTTTCGGTCATGAGCCAATTATTGTGGTTCACATCACAATGACAGACGACTTTTTCGTCGCATTCAATCAACAGGAGATTGTTCTGTAAAAAATGGATGGCCTGTTTGATAATCGGAATGTCCGTAACATCCGAAGATAACCCGGTTTCTATGTCTGTAAGTATACTTTCAGGTCGTAAAGGGGATTTCCCAAGCCTTTTGAGCATGCTTAACAAAGGATCGGATTGATGAATTTTTTGAAGCAGCTTTGCGACTCTTATATTGTTCATTTCCTGCTGAGATAGCTCCCTGCCTTCCATCCAATGCTGGGCCGTAATTACATCCCCATTTTCCAGGCGTTTTGTCCACATTAACTTTGGAACAATGCCCTCAGCTGAAAGAACAGCTAAAAATGGCGATGAATTTCGTTTAAGGAAGAGCTTCTGCCCCTCTTTCTCGGCAATAAAGGCTTCTCCCGTAGCTCCTCCAGCAGGGGATATATCCCACTCCTGACCTAATAAATGTTCCAACTGGTTCACCTTCGATTTCCTCGCTTAATCATACAAATGTGGGTACGTTCACCTAGTGTATGTATTACCACTACTTTGAGTCCATGTTTTATAAAAAATCCGCCTGCTGGCGAAGCTGCATATATACTTGCATCGGGATGATACCCGCAATTAAAAACATCCTCATTTAGAGAAATAAAAAAATAGCTATTGAGCAATTAAACAATAGCCATAAATTAAATTTTAGTTGAAAAACGGTTTCTTCGTCAAGTACTATAAAACGATTATACGCATAAAACAAAAACAAATAAATCATTTCATATTTTTGTAAGGGTTATCTCCCTGTAACAAGACGCGCAAATTCTCTTTCAGAACCGCTGCAGCTACTTCGTTCCTGCCAACAATTTCCCCATCAGACTGGATTTTTACTGACCCTTCATTGTTCATTTTTATCATTTTACCAGAAAAAGAATCAACATTTTTTATGTTTAGGTGACCGCCCCATAAAACGGTGATGAAGACGGTCAATAATTTCACCAAAGGAATATCATGGACCGCAATCACGTTCAACTTGCCATCATCCAGCTTCGACATCGGTGAAATTTTCATCCCACCGCCAAAAAAGGGCTGGTTCGCAATGACGATGAACCAAACCTTTTTCAAAAGATGCCGGTCTCCATCAATGATCAATTCCATGCAGCTGGGATTGTAAGTAAATATCTTTTTTATAAAAATGAACAGATAAATTAATTTACCCGCTCTGACAAAATTAAACCATTTTTTCAGTGGGGAACGGTCCGCTTCATCGGAAATTTCAGCATCAATGCCCATTCCCAGGCTGTTCACGAAATAACCCATCTTACCATTCGTCTCGAACTGTCCAATATCAATGGCACTAAAGGCATTATCCTGAAATAAAGAAAGAGCTTCTTCCACACTCTCGGTTTTTTGAATGCCCCTTACATAATCATTGCCGGATCCAGCCGCAAGGGCGCCAATGATAGCGTGGGGGAAACCAATGGCGCCATTTATCACTTCATTAATCGTGCCATCCCCCCCGACAGCGATCAATCGGGTATCATGATTCGTGCCTGATAGAATCTCCTTCGTCAATCTTATCGCATGCCCCTTTTCCCGTGTAAAAAACACCTCATGGGGAACAGCTTTTGATTTCAGTATTTTCTCGGCTTTTTTCCAAACCTTCAAACTCTCTCCATTTCCAGCCATTGGATTGACAATGAAATACACCGTTTCTTTAAGGTGCGGCATGCTGATTTCCTTCCGTTTGGTTATAACCGGCTTCCCATTCAGGTCGCAGGCTGGATGTAGTTTGGCAATATTCAAGCAAAGCCTGTGCCCCTTTTAACTGCTGTGCCTTAAGAGGAGACGATATAGCCCGCATCCTTTCAAACCACTCCGGGAAGGTCCGTTTATCCAATATCGTAATATCATAAGGGGCTTCGGGATAATCGACATATCCATTCCGGGATAAAATCACCTTTTTAATCGGCATGTTCACTTCATATAGCTCAAATAACTGGGAGACGATGTTCGTCATCCGATTTGCACCAAGCAAAGGGTTGAGCACTTTTTTATCAGGATGCTTATGATGCCTACGGACCCAGAATCGTTCACTTGAACCGATGAAAGCAGCGTCTTCTTCCGCTTCCAGAAAAGTGATGCACCAAGCATCAACAGGGGTCAATAAAATGACTTCGGCTTCAACAGGCGCATTTTTCAAAAGAAAGATAGGTTTATATAATACGAGAAACGTATCCGGAAAACGCTGCAGAAAAAAGCGGAGCCTCTCATCCAAAAAGAATGATTGGTCCACAAATGACTTTTCACGAAGCGTCGAACTCCCCCATTTCATTTGAAAACGAAGCAATTGATTTAAAAAATTTTGCTTTAATTCATCCAGACTGTCCGGTCGGAACGGAAATCTTAATGAAAAAACATTAGAATCTTCAATCTGGTTCGGTATCTGCAGTTCTTCTGCTTCTGACTCCTGTTTACCTGTCCGGCGGAATATGCCTTTCATCTTTTTAAACAGGCCCATTGAATCTTCCTGAGGCGGATCAAATTTGACCTGTTTTTCACTTTCAGTTTGTTCGCTATACAACCGATCTAGCTCGCCCGCATTATAAGCAGCCTTCAATTTATCCCATTGCTGTTTTTTCAACCGTGCAAATTGTGTTGGATAACGATAAATATCCTGCTCATACCGGGAAATATAATCCTGCATCTTTATGAGCTGTGCCATTCGACCACCACCCATCTCTCTATTTTTGAAGGTTTATCGTGAAAATCTTCTCGTATGAAGGGGAAGCTCCAAGATGTGTTTGATATAACGCAACCTGATCTGCTTCAAAATGCTTATCCTGCAAATCCCCCATCTGGCGAACGCCCTCCAACGAAAAGGGACTATCCCCCTCGAATTTTCTTGCCAGCGTAATATGAGGCTTAAACGGCTTTTTATCAAGTTCAAAACCCGCTTCGATGCAAGAATTATAGACTTTCCTTTGAATGGCAAAAAGCCTTTCTTGCTGCTTGACGCCTGCCCATAGAATCCTTGGACTCTCACTCTTGCCAAACCCCCCGATATCGCCGAGTTCCAAGCCGAATGAGGCCTCATTGGAAAGCTCGCTTTCCACACGCCCCAAAGCATCCTCTTTCAATGTATCGGGAGCATTGCCCAAAAATGCCATCGTAATATGATAATCGGCTGGATGCAGCCATTTCTTAAATGGAAAGTCTGTCTTTAGTTGTTCCGTAACAGCATTTAAATATGCCTTAATATCATCAGGCAATACTAAAGCAAAGAAAAAATGAGTATTCATGGTCACTTACATTCCTTCCTGTTTTCCCTTTAATTTTACCATAAATTCCATTGCATATACCTTTTCTTGGGCTCCCTAATAATTATTCCCTCCACAGGAATATTCCCAATCCACCATGCTATGAACGACGCCCCTGACGGATAATATGCAGGTCCGGGGCGTATTTTTTCGGTCTCGGCCGATTAACGGAAAATACAGCAAAAAAGGACCAAAAATCGGTCCTTCCCTGCCATTTCTTCTTTAGCTGAACAGTGTTTCGTAAAGCAGGAACAAGTTCAGTCCAATGATAAGTACAGCTATAAGCCAAGCGATGCTCGAGGTGATTTTATGGTTGACCAGGCTGCCCATGATTTTTTTATTGCTTGTAAACATGATCAATGGCACTAAGGCAAACGCGATGCCAAACGAAAGTACAACTTGGCTCATCACAAGTGCTTTGGATGGATTCACTCCCCATAATATTATGAGCAGGGGAGGGACGGTGGTAATGACCCTTCTTAAATAAATCGGTATATGTCTTTTAATGAATCCTTGCATGACAACATCACCTGTCATTACACCAACGGATGAGCTGGATAAACCGGCAAATAATAATCCTATTCCGAAGAACATCGCGACTGATGGTCCAAGCATGGCCCCGAATTGTTGATAGGCAACATCCAAGTCCTCCACTAGTGCTCCATTCTTATGAAATAGGGCAGCTGAAACTATGACCATGGCTGCATTGATCGCACCTGCAATCAACATGGCGATGACAATGTCAATTAGCTCAAAACGATAAATCCTTTTTCTTTCTAAATCATTTACTCCGACTATCCTTCTTTGAGTCAAAAAGGAATGAAGGTATATCGCATGTGGCATAACGGTGGCTCCAAGCATACCGGCCGATAGTAAAATACTGTCCACTCCCTCGAATTTTGGAGTGAAGAGTCCTAAAACAACAGCTGAAGTGTCAGGTTTTGCAAAAAAAACTTGAGCGCCAAAAGCTATCACAACGACAAATATCATGACCGTGATCAGGGCTTCGAATGTCCGATAACCTCTGCGCTGGATTTCCAGAATGGCAAAGGAACCAATCGCGGCAATAATTGCCGATGTGATTAACGGTAAGTCAAATAGTAAATAAATCCCTAGTGCCGCTCCTATGAATTCAGCTAGGTCGGTTGCCATTATAACGGCTTCGGCCTGAATCCATAATAAGAAAGATGTTTTTTTCGAAAACTTTTCCCTGCATAGCTCCGGAAGGTTCTTTCCAGTGGCTATCCCCAATTTAGCTGATAGCGATTGGATTAGCACAGCCATTAAATTGGAGGCGAAGATAACCCACAATAACGTATAGCCATATTTAGATCCGGCTGTAATATTGGTCGCATAATTCCCCGGGTCAATATAGGCCACAGCTGCTATGAAGGCAGGCCCTAGATAGGGAAGCAGTTTTTTTATTCCTCTCGAAGAAGATTGATGCAACACATCGGACATGGCTATTTCTACTCCTTTTTACACGCAACTCAAATTGTTGCAATAGGTAAACTTTTTAGGTTATTAGCAAGTATATTCCTGGTTTTTGAAAATGTCAAAAGGGAGGATTGCATATGGATGTAATTGGATTCGGGGAAGGCCAACTCGCTTTCGACTATACAGATAATAAAAACCCCTTGCCAATAGTGGCAAAGGGGCATTTTACTATTTAATGGAACCGCATTGCTTCTCGATTTCCTCGGAAAACAGTTTCTGCAGTCTTTGAGTTATCGGACCGGGTTCCCCGGCTGCAATCGATTGGCCATCGATATTAATGATTGGTGTCACTTCGACGCTAGTGCTTGTATAAAGGACTTCATCGGCTGCCATCATGTCCTCGACCGTGAAGGCTTCTTCGACATAGGGAATCCCATGATCAGCGCAAAGCTTCAGCATCACCTGACGGGTAATTCCATTCAGGATCAAGTTTGTGGCCGGATGCGTTTTAAGTTGACCATCCACAACGATTGAGACATTTGACGAACTTCCCTCCGTCACCGTACCATCACGATGCTGGATCGCTTCATCACAACCGGATTCCACAGCTTGCTGTTTAGCCATTATATTACCCAGTAGATTTAAACTCTTTATATTACAGCGCAGCCAACGTATATCCTCGGTGGTAACAGCATTGACCCCTGGCTTCATTTTGCCTGTATAAGGCATTTCCTTGGTATAGGCAACAAAGACCGGCACTACCTCTGCAGTTGGAAAAGAATGTGTACGCGTAGACACTCCCCTTGTCAGCTGCATATAGACGATACCGTCCTTCAGTTGATCTTCAGCGATCAGCTCTTTCATGCGGGTTTTGATATCCGCTATGGTAAAGGGAACTTTCATCTGTATCAACTTCGCACTGTCGATCAGCCGGTTCAGATGCATGTCCCCCGCAAATAATTTGCCATTATAAACCCGGATGACTTCATAGACGCCATCACCGAATTGGTATCCCCGGTCTTCAATATCTACCTTTACTTCGGACCTGCTTTTAAGGTCGCCGTTAAAAATGATTTTTCCCATGTCTTTCTCCCTCTTTGCCTCTTATTTAGCCAATTCATGAATGGCACGTGCATAAATGGACGTAGCCTTAAGCATATCTTCAATATCAATATATTCATCTTTCTGATGCGCAATGTCTTCGCTGCCAGGGAAAAGCGGGCCAAATGCAACGCCTTCTTTCAATGACCGGGCGTATGTGCCGCCGCCAATCGAAAGAAGCTCGGCTTTATCACCTGTCTCCGCTTCATAAACTTCCTGCAACGTCTTAATCAAGAAGCTTTCACTGTCCACATAATGTGGAGTTGAATGCGAATTGGTCTTCACTTTCAAATTATATGCCGCAAGCCTTTCTTCCAACGCCGCCTTTTGCTGTTCCCACTCAAACGTGACCGGATAACGCATACTGAAACCGATCGAGCTGTCACCTTGTTTAGAATAATTGAAAACGCCGGCATTGACCGTCAATTCTCCTGTTTGCTCATCCGAATAAGCGACACCTAAATTATTTCCGCGGGAATCTTCAAACAAACGATCCTTAATGAAAGTGAAGTAGGCTTTCGCATGCGGATCAAGAGTGAGATCAGCTAAAAATACGGCTAAATGCAGGCCTGCATTTCTTCCGTTTTTCGGTTCCATCGCGTGTGCCGAGACACCATTCATTTCAAGCAGCACTTGATTTTTTTGCGGAACGGCTTTGCCCCCCAACGAGTATTTTTGCAGATAATCCTGATAGTTTGCCGCCACTTCAGCAGGATTGGCAGCTTCCACAATAGCCGTAGCAAAATCCGGTACCATATTCGTCCTTCGACCTGAAGAAAATTCGATGACATTCACGTCTGAGTTCGTGCCATTTCCTGCATCGGCAGGGTGGATAACCGAGAAATCCCAGATTCCTTTTTCCGCACTGATGATCGGGAAGTCAGCATCTGGTGCGAAGCCGATCGAAGGCATTTCCTCCACTTCAAAGTACCGGTCAACGCAGCGCCAGTTCGATTCTTCATCGGTTCCAATGATCATCCTCACACGTTTGTTCAAAGGTTCTCCCAGCTCCCGGACCAGCTTCATCGCATGATAGGCAGCCATCGTCGGCCCTTTATCATCGATTGCCCCACGAGCATATATGCGGCCATTGCGGATTTCAGCGCCAAACGGATCCGAACTCCAGCCATCTCCCTCAGGTACCACGTCGACATGGCATAATATCCCGATTAACTCCTCGCCTTCACCCATTTCGATGTGACCAGCGACATTATCGACATTTTTCACAGTAAAACCGTCTTTTTCGCCTAATTGAAGCATGAAATCAAGCGCTTCCTTCACCCCTTTACCGAATGGGGCCTCCTCAGTCGGATGTTCTTCATCAAGTACACTTTTTATTTTCAATAAGTTTTGTGTGTCCAGTAATAAGTCCATTTTCCGTTTTTCAACTTCTTCTCGCCAATTCAATTCACTCAAAATATGACAACTCCTCTTTTATATATATTTTTCATTTTATCACTTTTACTACCCCATTCGCCAAGCGTGGCTACCTATTCTTCGTATTCCCGCATTTTTGCTATCATCAAACTACCGATGGAATTCCTAAAATAAATAAAAAACACCCTCTTTTTATTAAAAAGAGGATGATTTCATTAGACTATCGTCATTCATTATCTCTGTTACTTTTCTGTTTAGTCTTGGGATGTATAATGCTAAAAACAGGGAACGTCCTAAACTGAAAGCCAGGAATGCAAGCCATAAACCATGATTGCCATGATTGCTGACTGCTGTGAATTGGACTAATAGAAAAGCCATTAGTGCCAGAAGCATCGAGTTCCTTACTGGAACGGCTTCAGTCGCACCGGTAAACACTCCATAAAAAATGAGTCCGATAAAGGCAGTGAATGGGAATAGGACTATCCAAAGTCCATATTCATGGGCCAGTTCGATGACGCCGGGAATATCCGTGAATAGGAGAATGACCTCATCGCTGAAAAGATAGTAAGATGCGGCAAGCATGAACGAAGCATACAAGCCCCACCGCGCCGATAGTGAGAGTGTTTTTTTATATAGGTTTATATCTCTCGAACCAATCGCCTTCCCGACCAGAAGACTCGACGCATTCGCGAAGCCATCAAAGCAATAGGCCATCAGGTAATGGATTTGAATGAGTACGGCATTGGCCGCCAGGGTCTCTGTCCCGAAAGTCGCTCCCTTGGCGGTAAAAAGATTGAAAACCGTGATCAGGCAAATGGTCCTGATGAATAAATCCCTGTTGACCACCATCATTTTTTTCAGGGAAGCCCGATCGAACCCCTCCCGGAATGAAAATGAATCCGGTACGTTAACCGCTTTCCGGATCACCCACAAGCCCAGTAAAAAAGCGGAAATCTCTGATATCAATGAAGCGGCAGCAACCCCTGATACAGACCATGAAAAGCCATTTACAAAAACGAGGCATAAGATTATATTGAGCACGTTCATGAAAACTTGAATGAACAAAGACGTTTTTATCCTCGATTTCCCTATTAACCAGCCTAAGATGACATAGTTCAATAGAGCAAAAGGTGCCCCCCATATCCGGATGCCGAAATAATCTGCGGCAAAGGCGGAAACGTCCGATTCCGGACCGATTGCGCCTAACGACACATTCAAAATGGGCTTTTGGATCACGATAAAAAGCAGACCGATGATCGCTGCAATGAAAAAAGGCCGAATCAAGGCCATCAGGGTTTGCTTTTCATCCCTTGCCCCCTCCGCTTGTGCAGCGAAGGCAGACGTACTGACCCGGAGAAAACCAAAAAGCCAATACATCGTATTAAAAATTATCGTCCCGACAGCCACCCCGCCAATATAAGCGGGATCACTCAACTTTCCAACCACAGCCGTATCCACCGCACCGAGCAATGGCGTACTCATCGTCGAAATCATAAGCGGGATGGCCAAGGAAAGATACACTCTGTTATTCATAAAATGATGACCTCCTATGTACATAAAAGTTTTGAAAAGTTAGAATTGGAATGGCGTTATAAAACTTTGTATTTAAAGTACAAAAAGATTGCAGTATCCTATTTCAATCACTAGAATTGTACTTATGGTGCTCCCTAACATGCAAGAGATGCCTCTACAAGATTACTTGTGAAACGTTTCAAATAGAACGGGTAAAAGCCAATTAGATATTGATAATTTACGTATCAAAATTTGAAGATTGAAAGATTGATATCGCCCTGGTATCATCGAAACACCGATGACTCAAAAATTAGAAGAATCAAAAGAGTTAGTGAACCAAATGATCAAGGCAATTCCATTACAACGTTTGGGTCAGCCGGCGGATATTGCAAATGCCGTGCTTCAAATAGCATCCGATGAAGCTTCATACGTAACTGGTGCCGAGCTTGTCATCGACGGCGGATACTCAGCTCAATAATTATAGCAGGAATGGAAAATCCCGTTTCTAAAATTCAGAAACGGGATTTTCTGATTCAATAAAGAAATTTTGTAAGTTGTAATGAGTTAAGTTAACACACCGATGAAATAGCCAAAAGTCGTAAATACCAAACACCAGCTGAATGCCCCTGCTCCTGCAAAGATAAAATACTTTCGTTTCCCCATTCCATTCATACCGGAAATGTAACTGGCGAAGTGACGGACTCCTGGGATGAAATAGGCTATGATAATGGTCCAAGGACCGTATTTATTGAACCATTTCTCCAATTTTTCCAACCTCGCGGGGGTCATTTTGATCCACTTACCATGCTTCCTCAAGAAAGGCTTCCCCACCTTTTTCCCGATGAAATAACTGACAAGCATCCCGGATATCGATCCAAGGAAACTGACAAGGAATGCTCCCTGGACATTCAAAACGGAAATGGATGACAAATAGCCGACAAAAGTCATCATGAACTCATCAGGTACCGGCAAGCCAATTATCCCAATGGCCAGCAGTCCATATATCGCAAAATAACCATAGTTTGATATTAAATCTTTTACTATATCCATCTAAAGTACTCCATCTCAGCACCCTTTATTAAAGTAATCCATTTTCTTATGCGGGCCTGGGTAACGTGATTACTTCTTTTTAATAGGATAACCTAATTTAACCCAAATGAGTTGATTTTCATAAAAAAAATAGAAAAAAAAGAAGAATGGACACGTTTTTTGTTGAAATACCTGTTTGGCAATGCGTTTCAATGTTCCCCCTTTACGGAAATGAAAAATGGCAACAATAAAGCGGACTCGATACCTGAGTCCGCTTCTTCTTATTTCACAATCTTTATTTCATTGATCGGCCAATACACTAGATTCGCCTTGCCCACGATTTCATCGACGGAAATCGTGCCGATTTCACGGCTATCCAAACTATTTTGGCGATTGTCGCCCATAAGGAACAACTGGTCATCCGGCACTGTCATGCTGCCCGTAATATCTTCGAGCTTGAAGGACTCAGTCAACGGCACTCCTGATGCCATCTGATTCTTATATTTGTCCAAGTATGGTTCTTCATAAGCTTTCCCATTAATATAAAGCGTATCGTCTTTATATTCAATATGGTCACCTGGCAGACCGATAACCCTTTTTATATAATCTTTATCTACCGTTGCATGAAAAACGACAATATCAAACCGGTCTATATTATCGATATTCGTTCCAAACTTGGTAAGTACAATTCTTTCGTGGTCTTGCAGAGTCGGCATCATTGACTCACCGTCCACGACAATCGGTGCAAAAATATACGTTCGAATTAAAAAAGCTAGAATGACTGCAATCAATATCGCTTTTATCCATGAAAAAACTTCTTTTCTTTTTTCCAATCGAAGTCCCTCTCTCTGTTTTTTATTCATGCCATTATATCATAATCCTTTAATGATCACGTCATACAAATACCCACATTTTACACATTATCAATTACTTCCATTTTTCATACTGGATATCGATGCTTTCCAACTCTATTTCCCTGCGTTGCATTTGGGTTGGACAAATCGCATTATATGTACGGACTTTCTCATTTATTTCATCAATTCGTTTCATTAATTCAGATTCAGTTCCATTCATTTTTTTCAATCTAACCAATTCGGGTAGCTCTTCCCGAATTTCTTTTTGCCATTTTATCCAAAGCGGAAGGAAGCCGGCATCCTTGGCCTTCGTCAAGAAGTTATCATATATATTTCCCGACAGCGCCGACTCCGGAAGCGGTTTTCCAAAGCCAGGATTATTCTTCAGCCCGCCTTCTCTTTCATAATCCTTAAAAATCTGATCCATCCAGTTCACATGCCCGTGTTCTTTGCTCATAAACAATCCCCCTTCAGATCACTTTCGTTACATGTTTTTACAATTATAACATTTTTATCAATATCCACTCCACCCTGTAAGGCACTTTCTACTATTATATATGCATATCTTTCAGCCAAACACATTGGAGACATTAAAAAAAGGATTCCCTAATTAGGGAATCCCTTGCCTTCTATTTAACTGTGATTTTCCTTTTTACTTCCGCCTTGTTCTTCGATTTATCCGTAACTGTGTAAGTCAATGTATAGGTGCCTTTTTTCTTCGTATTTACAGTCCCTGTTATTTTGATCTTACTTGTTAAAGTTCCATCAAGATTATCTTTTGCGGATACACCTGATTTAGGATTGAATGTCGAGTTGTAGGCAATGGTTTTGCTTTTGCCACCGGAAATGACCGGCTTGGTGCTGTCTACCGTAATCTTTCTTGTGACTGTCGCAGTATTTTTCGAAGAATCCGCGATTGTATACTTTAAAGTATACGTGCCTTTTTTCTTCGTATTCACAGTCCCTGTTATTTTGATCTTACTTGTTAAAGTTCCATCAAGATTATCTTTTGCGGATACACCTGATTTAGGATTGAATGTCGAGTTGTAGGCAATGGTTTTGCTTTTGGCACCGGAAATGACCGGCTTGGTACCATCTATCGTGATCTTTCTTGTGACTGTCGCTGCATTTTTCGATGAATCTGTGACCGTATACTTCAATGTATAGGTCCCCTTTTTCTTCGTATTGACTATACCCGTCACTTTGATTTTACTAGTCAAATTGCCATCGGCATTATCCTTGGCACTCACGTTTGTTTTTGGATTGAATGAAGAATTAAGTTTGATGGTTTTATTCCCGGCACCTGTAATCACCGGCTTGACTTGATCATAAACGGTTATTTTCCTTGTGGCCTTGGCAACATTCCCTGCCTTGTCAGCTACCGTATAAGTCAAATTATAGGTGCCCACTTTCTTGGTATCCACCTTACCTTCCACACGCATGGCACTCGTTAAGTCACCATCTTTATCATCCTTCGCCTTTACGCCGGTTTTAGGATTGAAAGTAGAGTTGAATGGAATCGATTTACCGGCAGCCCCTGAAATCACAGGCTTATTCGTATCCTTGACAATCGATAGCCGATTGGAGATGTAAGCTGATGAAACATACCCCTTTATACTCTTGTCTTCCGTTTGTACCGGGTAAAAGACAAATTTATTTCCCTTAGATTCGTGATAGTCAAAATTCCCTGTGATGATCAATCTTGTATTGGGAGTAACGGTCACTGCACCTGCCGTAGTGCTTATTTCCTTCCTGATATTCGCGCTGGATGTCGTCACCACTTTGTCTCCTGCCTTGAACCAATAAACAGAGTCATGGGTTTGATCTGTAAGTGTGTATTCAAGGTTTTTAAAGACGATATTTTCAGTGCTGTCCCGATCATATTGAAAGTCCGTTGTTTTGAATGGATATTTTGCCAGTTTTGTATCATTCAAATAACTTTGGTTTTCTATCTCAGCAAAAACTTCCTCTTGGTAGGCATTCGCATTTATTTTCCCGTTTTCCTGGTAAAGAGGACTGTTCACCGGTTTTGTCCCATTGTAAGCCATGACAGGGAAATACCAATTTTCGATGACCCTGCGTCCTGCACCTTTGATCTTGGGCAAATCCCTTCTTGGATACATGCCATTCAGGACCTCGACGCCTGCCCCGATATTGTAGACTATATCATGTTCCAGCTTTTTCTGGTCATACCCGCTTTTATTTGTAAGCTGCATTAGACCGATACCGCCATCGTCGGATATAATCGGTTTTCCATCATCATTGAATTGCCTCCAATCCCCGTTTTCCTGCGTAGCCACCGCTTTTACCACTTCAGGGGGGATTTCAGCCTCTATTGCCGCATTCGTCAGTAAGCAGTTGATCTGCTTATGGGAAGGATTTTCATTGGGTTGAATCTCACCGAATGATGAACACTCATTGGTTATTCCAGATTCCGCAAAAGCGTGTCCATTGAACAAACCGAGCGTTAAACAGGTCAGTGCCCCAACCTTCATTAAAGGTATCTTCATCGATCGAACTCCAGTCTATTTATATTTAAATCTATAATAATAGTAACATGGTAGACTGGTGATTGCAGGTATAAAAAGGTATATCCCCCTAAAATATCCTTGCAGCACAAAAGGAGCTTACCCGCATTTTCGGGACAGCTCCTTTGTTTTCAAATCACGCTATGTATGGTGCAGGATCATACGATCACTTCCACCGTTTCCCTCGGCTTCCTTACAAGGCACATGATACCCGGTATGATGAAGAAGATAAGCGGCCAAACATGAAAGATCGTCAGAATGCCCGTAATGATCAATAAGATTCCGGCTCCCTTCGCTTTGCCGCCTTTTAATAGAAAGATAGCGATCAAACCGCCTGCCAAGGCAATGAACAGCGATATGATCCCCGCCCATAGTATGCCCATGAACAACTTGATTGACATATCTACCTCAGACGAGGAAAACTCAGAATCTGTCATTAATGAGTAGTCCATCATTTCTTTCAAATCGATACTATTGAGATAAACGGCCGTCATGATCGTGACGATTAAAAAAATCGCTGCGATACCCACGCCTATGATACTTAAAACGAATTCCCATGTCCGTTTCATTTGCTTCGCCTCCCTGGAAAAGTCACGTATATATAATACCCAATCTGTGAAGGAATAAAAGACTTTTATTCCTTACTGTCCATTTGGTGAAGTCATCCAAATCCATTTAACATCCATCCCTGCCTTAATACCCGCCTTCATTTATCCTTCTTTTTCAATCGTTCATTTAATTCATCTCTTTTATTTTCCAGGTTATTCATTTTTGTCATGTGCTTTATAAAGAAACGGACCGCCTTCACAACCATTACGAATAACAGAACAAGTAGGGCAAGGTAGAATAATTGCCATAAAATATCGCCAATATTAAACATGAAGTCACCCCCTATCTTTGAATGTTAAACATCCATTCCGGCCAATAAAAGCAGTAAGTTGAGTGCTTTTCGTACTTTCCGCGATGTCCCGTAATTAAATGATAACACGATAGGCCATAACACTGAACGCCAACAACATTTATAAGAGTTGAATAACAAAGCCCCCCCAAAGGAAATAGACCCTGTTTTTATCAGAGCCTAATAAACATTCCTATTCACGATCAAATCCACCAATTGTTCGACAGACGGTTCTTTCGGCATCATATCAGATGTAAATCCATAGTCTTTAAGTCTATTGCCGGTACTTTCCCCGATCACCCCGATGGAGGCTTGATTTAGCAGCCCTTCAACATCCACGTCTGCCCTGTTCCCATATTGCATCAGCATATCAACTGAATGCCGATTCGAAAATAGTGCCGTTCCGACAGCTTTCCCGTCCAGCATTCTCGGAAAGATTTCAAGGAATCTTTCATCGACAAATTTATCGATAGATTGTATATAGTCTCCGTCCCCATGTGCCGGATCTCTTTGATCTCTGTTTCGATCTCCAACAACCAACAATGTTCCGGCTTCCGACATCTCGGATTTGAGCTCGGCCGTCAGACCCCGTTGCTGTAAAGCCTTTTTCGATTTCCTTGATAACACATATAGTTTAGAAGAAATCCGGCGGAAATCAATTGCATGTTCAGTGAGTGAATCCAAGAATCCATGGACACTTTCAGGCGAGGTGAAGAG
This sequence comes from Peribacillus sp. NPDC096622, assembly GCF_044762665.1. NCBI lineage: Bacteria > Bacillati > Bacillota > Bacilli > Caryophanales > Bacillaceae > Peribacillus > Peribacillus sp. NPDC096622. The sequence continues at coordinate 589,259 of NZ_JBIWES010000001.1, forward strand.
AATTCGATCATACGAAAGAAAAGCGAGCAGCTGACTTTCTTCTATCTTCATTTTTGCCGCATTCCATTTAGGAAACTCGATGACTTCGCCGCCAAGTTCATGCAGGGCTTCCGCCAAGGAACTCTTTGCCGTCCCCGTTCGGGCCACTAAAAACCGTTGTCCATATAGCGGCTTCTTTTCGAACCATTGCAGTTTTCCCCTTAGGGAAATGATATCCCCGACCAAGGTGATCGCAGGATTGCCTAGCGACCTTTCACTTACCCGTTCGACAATATCATCCAAGGTCCCCTCGACACTTTCCTGTCTTCCATAAGTGCCCCATTGAATGACCAGTGCCGGCGTGTTGCCCGGCTTTCCATGATTGATCAAATTTTCGCGGATATATGGAAGGTTGGCCACCCCCATATAAAAGGCAACCGTATCTATACTTTTAACAAGCCCGTTCCAATCTATATCCTTCTTCGTTTGGTCATGGCCCGTCACCATTGCAAAGGAACGTCCGTAATCCCGATGCGTGACGGGGACTCCTGCGTACATGGATGCAGCAATGCTGGAAGTAACCCCCGGAATGACTTCGAATGGGATTCCCTCATCTTTCAACGATTCCGCTTCTTCCCCGACTCTTCCAAAGACGGCAGGATCACCGCCTTTCAAACGGACAACCCGATGCCCTGCCAGTGCTTTGGAAACAAGCAGCTCATTGATTTCCCCTTGGCTGATGCCAGTAGTATAAGGTGTCTTGCCACAATATATCAATTCACAATCGAAGGTGGCAGCCTCCAACAGCTTGGGATTTAGCAATCTATCATATAAAATGACGTCCGCTTTTTCAATCGCTTTTTGACCTTTTACGGTAATCAGGCCTACATCACCCGGACCTGCACCAACAAAATAGACCTTGCCCTTGGTCATGCCGCACTCACCCCTATCTGCTTGCTATTCCCTGATAATATTTCACCAGCTCCACCATTGCACTGCCCATCCGTTGATCTTCAGGATAAATGACCCGCTCGATCCCTTCATCGATCACCACCTGCGCCGTTACCTTTCCGACCGCAAGAGCGATTACATCTGATGCAAACAGGCCGATTATCTTATCTTCCACACCTTGTTCACGGACAAATTTCATTAAATTTCGCGGCTGTGGTGCACTCGTGAACACAACCGAATCGATTTTGCCTTCAAGGATTTCTTGGATCAGCTGCTGCATCGTTTCTTTTTCAGGCGGAATATGTTCATATGGCAGGATTTCTTTATGTTCCACTTTTTGTTCATCCAACCAGTTCATCAAAAGAGGCGCCGGATCGCCGTGAAGCTGCAAAGCGACCTTTACACCTCCTGGCAGATGGCCTTCCAGATTGCGAACAAGCCCTGCCGTACTGCCATCATCATCACGGATTAATGGCTGCAGACCAAGCTTTTTCAGCATATTCACCGTTTTATAGCCCCTAGCTGCAATTTTCATAGACTGCAAGGCCTCTATGAAACGATCTCCCGCTTCCATCTTCACTGCCGTTTTATATAATAATTCCGTCCCCACTCCCGTCGTGAGAATGATCCAATCAAACTCCCCAGCCATCAACCGGGTGACATCCTCTTCCAAATGGGAATCATCAAGGAAAACCGTCCCCTGAGCCGGGCGAACGACCGGGACTCCCCCAAGATTTTGAACGATTTTACTAAGTTCTTCCGTCTTCCGCGCCCCCAATAAAGCAACGGTCCTGCCATTAAGCTTACTCATCCATGTCCCTCCTATATGTACATTCAATTAAATCCATCTCACCCATTATACAAATTTTCAGTCTTCGAAACTATAAAAAACGGATTCCATATCAAAATCAATGCTTTTTCTTTCTTTTATCTTATATAAATTCAGTAGAAGGATGGATTAGCAGCGCTTTGCTTTTTATAAGTCCCACCCTCGTGGAGCAAATACTCGTGAGTTTTGGGCCGTTACTCGTGAGTTTGGATCAAATACTCGTGAGTTTTGGGCTGTTACTCGTGAGTTTGGAGCAAATACTCGTGAGTTTCGGGCTTTTACTCGTGAGTTTGGAGCAAATACTCGTGAGTTTCGGGCTTTTACTCGTGAGTTTGGAGCAAATACTCGTGAGTTTTGGGCTGTTACTCGTGAGTTTGGAGCAAATACTCGTGAGTTTTGGGCTGTTACTCGTGAGTTTGGAGCAAATACTCGTGAGTTTCCAGAAAAGCAAAACATGGCCTGCTTCAATTCCCTCATCTTACCTTTTCCAGTCAGTAAAAAAAGCTGCCATCAGGACAGCGATTTTCACGATTTAACTTTGTTAATTCTTGTTTATCGCCCTTTGGGCAATATGCTCCTGTTCTTTTTTTACAAAAACATCATATTGAGTGGTTTCATGGCGATTATGAAAGTTATCAGTGCCTAAATTCATAGGCGTTTTGAATTGAATCCCTTCCCTTTCCAATTTCGCAACGACCTTAAAATAATTTTCATTCCCGAATGCTGTATAAATACATGTCCAATATTTATAGGATATTAGTTTGGCAATTACTATGCATGCAATCACGAAGAATAGTATTCCAATCATTATATACACCTTTTAGCTCCCTTTCAGTTCGGACTTTTTCGAAAATCCCTCCTGTACACTATATTCTTTGTCATACATGACATTTCCTTTTTAAGTAAAAAAAGGAGACCCCGGTTTCGGGCCTCCTTCTTCATATCTTCATTATTCTTCCGTCACGTTACAAGAACCGTCCGTACAAGCGCCGCCTGTTGCTGGATCATTCACGATCGTAAGCGGATTTTCCTCAGCCCATACTTTTTTTAGCGTATCGAGGAACGCTTCTGTTGGCTGGGCGCCGGAGATTCCATACTTGCGGTTAATGACGAAGAATGGAACACCTGTAATACCAAGCAGGCTTCCTTCTTGCTCATTTCCCCTAACCTCTGCCGTGAATGCCGTTCCTGCCAGCATGGACTCCGTCTCGGACTTTTCAAGGCCAACCTCTTCAGCCAAACTAGCCAATGTAGCGTGATCGCCAATATGTTTGCCTTCCGTAAAGTAAGCTTTAAATAGACGTTCATTCATTTCTTTCTCTTTACCTTTTGATTCAGCAAAGTGCATCAGGCGGTGGGCATCGAACGAATTCGTTAAGACCACTTTGTCCAAATGATAATCGAGTCCCAATTCTTTAGCCTGTTGAGTCAGGTTTTGGCTGTTCGCTTCCACCTGCGCTTGAGACATTCCGTATTTCTTGGCCAGCATTTCATTTTGCGTCATGTTGATATCCCGCTCAGCCTCTGGGTTCAACTCGAAACTGCGAAATGAAACCTCTACCTGATCTTTATTTTCAAACTGCTTTAACGCCTCTTCGAATCGACGCTTTCCTATATAACAGAACGGACATTGATAATCCGACCAAATTTCCACCTTCATGTAAATACCTCCTTATTTCAAATGCAATCACATTAAGCACATTATATAATCCTGGGTATCCTCTTGCAAGGATATTACCCCAGACACTCATTTTCAAAATTGGTGAAGTCGACTTTTTTCATGAATTCTTCCAATGTATAGCCCTTTAGCAGGCGCAATGTTTCCTTTTCGGCTTCGTTCATGATCTCCTCCAAAGCCGTATCCAGCTGTTTCCCGACCTCACCGCATTCGCTCGTTTCCATACAAACAAGACATTCCGGCCGTACCGCTTGATACACATCCGCCAAAGTAAGCTGAAATGCAGGCACCTTCAAACTATAACCGCCTTCCCGTCCTTCCTTTGTTTCGACAATTCCCGCAGCTGCAAGCTGTGCCATCACCCTTCTTAAAAAAGTGGCGTGTGACTTCACCTTTAAGGCGATTGCCGAACTTGTCAGGAGCTTTTCGCTTTGTGCGAGCCAAACCAGAGAGTGAATGGCAATAGCAAACCGCGGCGGTCCAATTTGATTGTTTCGATTACCTGAAGACAAGATTATCCCCCCTTACACCCTTCCATGGTAAGGCCATTATACTATGTTACGTGCTCCCGAACAAATGGCCCCTTTGACTTAATCGGTACAATCATATAGTCTGAATAGTAAATCTTTATTTCAGGAGAACTTCCATGAAGGAAAAATCCCCCTATTTACTCGTCATCCTTGGTGCAATGCTGTGGGGAACGACCGGAACAGCCCAGTCATTCGCCCCCGATGGAGCCCATCCCATTGCAATAGGTGCAGTCCGCCTGGCAGTTGGCGGGGCCGCTTTATTGCTCATTGCAATCTGGCAAAAAAAATTAACGCGGTACAACTGGCCAATGAAAGAAACCATCTTTGCCACGTTAGGCATGGCCTGTTACCAGCCGCTATTTTTCATGGCTGTCAGCATGACCGGAATTGCCATCGGCACCATCATTACACTTAGTAGCGCCCCCATCATCGCCGGATTCCTTGAATGGCTGTTCAGTAAAAAACGGCCATCAACAAGCTGGTGGATTGCCACAGGTTTATCGATTGCCGGATGTTTACTGCTTTTTTCCAACCAAGGCTCAGTTACCATCGATCCAGTAGGTGCGCTGCTTGCGCTGGGGGCTGGAGCTTCTTTTACGGTATACACACTGGTCAGTAAAAGAATCCTGGATAAGCAACCTCCAGAAGCAACTGCCGCTGTCATCTTCAGTTTTAGCGCCCTTCTGTTGGCACCCGCTTTATTCATACTCGATATCAGCTGGACCGGTACAATGAATGGGCTGGCCGTCAGCCTTCACCTTGGACTTCTTGCTACAGCCGCCGCCTACTTATTTTTTAATAAAGGGCTATTATCCGTTCCCTCATCAACAGCGGTTTCGCTATCACTCGCAGAGCCGCTGACAGCCGCTCTTCTCGGTGTCTTCCTTGTCGGGGAGAGCTTGGCCCCCATGTCATGGATCGGGGTCGGATTACTCTTATGCGGAATCATCTCTTTGACGATTTCGCCAGGACAACGAAAAAGTCCTACATTGATGAACCATGAGCTGTCAAAGTAAAAAAAGCCAGGCTATTTTCCTGGCTTTTTTCAACTTTCCTTACGAATGAATCAACTTCTCCGTCCTGTTCTTTATCCCCTATAGTATGAATAACAGAGAACCAGGTGCCCATCAAATCAATGTATGCCTTCAATATGAATTTGAAGAGAATTCCCGCCGCCAACGTTTTCTGCCATTCGGCGGTGTAAAACACAAGCGGAATGTGATCTTATGAGGGGATATATGGCTCTAAGGCCTTTTTACATGAAAAGGATGCCTTCGCACTGGCAATTTACCTCTTTCGGCACCAAAACCCGGCAACACTTCCTTTTGCCGGGTTTTCCAATTCTACTGAATGATTTGTACATTTTCATATAAATAAGCATCTTCGGGTGCCTTTATTTTCTTAGACTCTTTTAAATCGATCACCGGTACGGGTTCCCCTTTATAGCTTCCTTTTTTTAATGTCCCTGTAATCGTATACCAATCATTCGTCTTCATTCCTTCCACGTTCCCGTTTACCATATATCCGTATAACGTCGCATCGACCACACAGCAGGACATGGAGAGGCGGGAGATGGCCATTTGTTTTTTCGTAAATGTATCCTCACGGTATATGAACCCCGAAATCTCTATTTCCTTTCCCTCGATTGTATCGAGGTTGTTCAGTAAATCATCCAGTACTTCAAAATAATTATCATCGGTTACGGAGATTTTCTCCCCATTCGCATGTTTCCCTGATTCATATGAACTTACCATCTGTGTCTGCTGCTTCGCCATCCCCCTTTTCGCCAGCACTTCCCCGCTTAATGTAAAATCGGTCAGGATGAAGCCCAGAAGAATCGGAATGAAGAACAAACTGTATTTCAGGACCAGTGCGGACGAAGAGGACCTTCCATTCGATCCGCAATCACAATGTTGTTCACCCTGTTTTTGTTTTTTCATTCGGAGAAGGCTGATCACTAAAAAAGCAAAAAGTGCCGCCAATGCATATGGAACCATTTTGGGTGCAATCAATTTCGTTAAATATCCTGAAACATACAATTTAAAGATCATGAGACCCAATCCAAGCAGCAGTAATCCTTCAAGTCTTTGGATAAAAAAGCGTTTCATCAGAAGCCCCCCTTACTGATCAATCCGCCTGCAATCAGGCATAGGCTGAAGACGACTGCGAAAATAAGCAAGACATACGTAACGACGAACCTCCGTTTAAAACAGGACATCATGATCAAAACATTTTTCAGATCCAGCATGGGACCAAATACAAGGAAACCCAGTATGGAGCCTGGCAGAAAACTATGGGAAAAGGAGGCCGCAACGAATGCATCAGCTGATGAACAGAGTGAAAGCAAAAACGCAATTCCCATCATCAACGCCGTGCCTTTTATTGGTGCCTGACCAATATCGGCCATTACGGACCGATCCATGAACACCTGAAATACACTGGCAAACAAGGCCCCGATGATAAAGTATCTGCCGACCATAAAAAATTCCTGCGAAGTATGTTCAATGAAACTTGTCCATTTACTGGACTGAATATCATGTTCATGCCCTTGTACCAGTTCCAGCTTGTCCTCTTTCACCACATCTTTAGTGCTGAATATATGAATGAATAAGCCTGCGATTATGGCCGTCAGGACACAAAGAATGATTCTTCCATAAAGAATGGCCGGATTATTTTGGAACGCATAGTAAGTTGAGCCGAACACGATGACATTCAATATTGGGGCTGTTACGAGCAAGACCACACCTGCATGGACCGGGACACCTTTTTGAATCAATCTCCGGACGACCGGGATGATTGCACATTCGCAAACCGGAATGATCAGCGCCGCCGCTATCGCGGCAAAAATGGCCGTCAGGGGTCTTTTGGGTATCATCCGCTGAATGATTTCTTCACTGATGAACAACTGGATGAACGATGAAGCAATGGCCCCCAGGAACAGGAAAGGAATCGATTCTAAAAACAATCCCAAAAACACGACGAACACAGAGTGAAGCATCGGGTAGTCCGAGAAATCAATGGCTTTGGGAATGAACACATCGCCTAGAAAAAAGAATGCCAGCAGCAAAAACAGCAACATCAATAACAGCACGTTTCCCGTGTAGCGTTTCAAAAGCATATTTAACCACCTCACAAATCATAATTATTACGATTTAAGTTTGGATTCGGTCTAGTATATGCTTTTGATAGGATGAACAGAACAAGAAAAAAAGAGAATGGAAGACATTCCCCACCCTCATTTATTTCTTCGATATAAATCCCTGCTCTTGTAACCTTCTCCTAAAATCGTTTTCATTTCCTGGCGCCGTTTCACTTGTGTCGCCTCTTGTTTTGCACTATACACGTAACGGGCCCAATCCTTCCGATACCCTGGGGTAAGTGATTGATAGAACGCAAGCAAATCAGGGGAATCCTGCAAATCTTTCTCAATTTCAGAAATCATTTCGATATAATCATCTACTGATTGGCTTGCTTTGGTAGATGGACGGTTTCTATTTTTCGAATCTTCTTTCAGTCCGACTACCGTAAAGACGTCATCCAACCCAACCATACGGGCAAACTTCAGGTCACTCGAACCCACATAACCTTCATCATCCGCACCAAGGCCTTGCATCAGATCATCACGATGAATATTTGTAGCATATTCTTTATTCCCCTTCTTCGGGTACGCCAAATAAATATAGCCGTTTTTACTCAAATGATTTTTCTCGATCACCTTATCCACGATTCTCTTTAAGGAATCCATATCCAATACAAAGGCAAATATAAGATCATAGGCACTTTCAGTTAGCTTTGTATCGTAATCCGGCAGCTCTGTTAAATAATCCGCCCCGGCTGGCTGATTCAGGACTGCCACTCTTTCATATTTATGTAAATTCAGTTTTTCAACTATTGTTTTAGACATTGCATTCACCATCCTAGTTAATTTTTTCTACTTCAGTTTATAAGCTTCCCATTGCGTTAGCAACTTTTCTTATTGGCAGTCTATCCAATATAATTAGCAAAAAGGCGATGCGGAAACCTTCCATCTTTTTTCATATAACCATTTCTAGGGAAATATTAACTGTGCTATAATTCAGATATCACCAATTTCATTGCCAACTTCTTAGAGTTTTTCCCCTTTAACATGATAGCAATCTCATAGAGTACCGGATGTATAGCTAAGATAAATGCCCATATCCCGGTATAGCGACGATCCCCGAGCGACTGTTAACCCAATTACAGCAGATGCATAGATTTCTACTGTTTTTTTATTGCAACAAAGCAGTCCTAATGTAATGATAAATGCAATATGTTCCATTCTGAATTTTCCGAATGGCTAATCCTTCCCTTTTGGATCCACTAAGCTTGGTTCACTAAACTTACATTTTTCGGTGCAAAAGATGAAGCCCTAGACATTGCATTCTTGTTTTTGAAGCCTAACATACTGAGCACAGGCATAAACTTGACTATTGTGCATAGGCATTAGGGTATCAAAGCTTCAAATACAATGCAGTTTCCTATGAAATCATATTAACAATTTTACCTAAATGACGTTGTGTCACACTCCTTCAATCACCATGCATCCACTTTAAATCAGGTGTTTTTTCCGTAGTTTTTTGCATTTGTCATGCAGTCGATATCCCTTTGTTTTTTCCTATATCAAAAAATTCAGTGATGCTTTCATATGGGGGTGTCACAAAAGGGGAGTTCTCATGAATTATATCGAGTATGATTTGCTATTTGAATCAAGAAAACAGTTAATTGAGGAAATTACGGAGTTGGATGAAAAAATGCTCCACCATAAGCCTGTGCCTGAAGTATGGAACATCGCCCAAATTTGCCATCATTTATATCTCACGGAGCAGGTTTTTACAGAAGTTATAGCAAATGGCATTCGGGAAAGGGATTTTAATAATATCATTCAAAAAAACATTTACTTCGTTACTGATAGAACAAGGAAATACTCATCCCCTGAGGTCATTACACCCTCTTCAACCCCATTTCAATTATCGGGCCTTATGGATTTGCTGGCAGAATCAAGGGATCGATTATTACAGGTTCTTTATGATATGGATTCAGATATCTTGTTAAATAGAAAGAAAGCCAAGCATCCCCTATTCGGGGACCTCTCATTGGATCAATGGATTGAGTTATTATCCTTACATGAACAAAGGCATATCAAACAGATACAAGAAATAAAGTCCGCCCTTATATAAACCTTTCATGACAATGACATCATTAGAGAATCAGCCCGAGACAACGATTTGCAAACAAATAAAGAGACCACGTCATTTTGTGGTCTTCTTTCATGCATGCTATGAAACGAACGTGACTTTCAGGGGCTGCACCAAGTTGATAGATTGGCAGAGCCCATATTTCCCGAGCCAGCATTGTAGTATCAAGATGATACTTGTAGTTTCCTTTTGATTTGTGTTGCGAAGATTTCAAGACAGATTGCGATTATCAGGATAAAATAAGTGATTGCTCCAATTTCACTCAAGTCAAAGTAAAATCCACTTGCCATGAACATATCGAAGCCGATTCCTCCTGCGCCTGCCGCTGCGCCCATTGCGACCGCCACTGCAAAATTGATTTCAAAGCGCATGAAAGTCCACGAAATGATATAAGTGATTGAAGATGGAATGATGACTTGGAACACGATCTGCCACCAATTCGCACCGCTTGCTTGCAGGGCTTCTATAGCACCTTTATCAATTTCCTCGAAGGATTCCGAGTAGGCCTTCACAAGGTAACTTATGGAGTGGAACGTCATCCCTATAACTGCCGCTACACTGCCCAACCCCGCTGCAACTGCAAAAATGAGGACCCATAAAACGGTAGGGACGGCTCTAATCAGGGCAACCGATCCCTTTATGATTGATCGATAGGCCCTCAATAGGAAAACAGCTTCTTCCGGATTGCCTTCAGCCTGTTTAATGGCAAGTGCAGCCAATGATTGATCATACAAACTGCTTTCCGACATAACCTGATCAATCAATCCTCTCATCCCGGCTTCTATCTTATGCAGCTCTATGGCCGTCCCTTTTTTGACCCGTTCATACTTTAAGCGTTTGATGGATTCCTCAATCGCCTTTGTTCCGCCCTTTACTGCAACATATCCCATATAATCTCACCCCCATTTTCTCTGATTTGAGTCGTTCTCGGCAAAGCTATTAAACGATCTTGTTGATCAACAAAATACAGATCGATTCCTAACGGGAATTCTATGTTTTTTTCGTTCCTTGCACCCAGCCAGGCGGAGACATTCGGGAGGCTCATGAATGATTCCTCTTGAATTCCCGGTCCTGAAAGGATCATTGCGTCCCCTTTTGTTACATCCGGTACTTCTAGAATGATCATCGCCGATTCATGAGGGTTCAATAGATTCCCTACTTTTGCTTTATTCAATGCTTCCTTTATTTGCTCGTCGGAGGCATCATGTAAAATAAAGATAAAATCCGCTTCCGGCAAATCGACAGGCTTTGAATAAGTAAGCTGATTAATCATTCTTGTCACCGCCCCCTCCGCCTTTGAAATGACCTTAAAGGACACTTCAGGGTCGAGTACCGTTCGTGCAAGCAGGATGGTCGAAGATAAGCATTCCATTTGAACATCCAACGTCCTGGCTTCCCTTTCCATAACCACTAAAGTTCCAGGTCTTGAAGTCGCCGTTACAAGCTTTCTATAAACAGTTTGTATGTCATGAACTACATCCAAATTCATTGCTTTCCCCCCTCTTATTGAACATCCATTGTTTCAAAATTAACCTTGGTTCTTAAGATTGATCGATTAAGCTCTTGAAGATTTTTCTGGATATTCTTCTTCTCATTTTCTAAAACATGTGACCATAATCTTGTTTCGCCAAGATCAGCCTGATAAGCGGCATCAATGATCGCTAAACTATGTGCCAGTTCTTCCCGCTGTCCCTTAACGATACCAATCCCGATTGAATCCTGGATTTGGACCGTGCATTCTGTCACCAGCATTTCCCCTAGATAAAACAAGCTCTTTTTTGCCGTTTCCCTTGTCTTTAGCAACACAAGGGCACTCTCTGGCTTTTGAATGACGGTAACTTTATATTTCATTGCTATTTCCTTGGCAAATTCCTTCGCAATGTCCTCAGAGCCTTGAATCAAAATTTCGGTTCTTTCCCTTTTTCTCATTCCATTGGCCTCCAAATGTTTTAGTTTCAAGCTAACACCTTCAATGTATCTTGTTGCCAAGTGAACGTACGTTAAGAAAGAGTAAATCTTTGTATGAAATTTGTTAAAGTCGGGCCTGCCTATTCAAATTTCGTGCTTCACTCGTGAATTCAGAGCATTTACTCGTGAGTTCCGGACTTTTACTCGTGAATTCGGGGCATTTACTCGTGAGTTTCGTATTTTCACTCGTGAATTCAGGGCATTTACTAGTGAATTCGATCGATATCTTGAATGGAAGTTTTTATATAACATATGTGAAACAATCGCTCCGATAGATTATGACCGTGTGCTCAAGGACTTGATTACTCCGTTTATCCCGGCATAATGATTGCACTTGCAAAAGTGGAATTAAACTTGAACACTGCAAAATATCCCGTTCGAAAAGAGTGGGAAAAATCACATTCAGCGTGCTCCTGCTGGATCCGAATTCTACAAAGCCACGCTGCCGGTAATATTGAAACATGGAGGTTATATCCGGACCGTCCTTTTCTATTTCAGGAAATGTTGATTTTGCTACAAAAGATGTATGAAGAGCAATCGGGAAATCGTCCATTAACCTAAGCCTGCCAATTTTAAAGACCTTGTCATCACTTTCCACCTCGAGGCTTTGAAAAATCTTCTGATCATAAGAAATTTCTTCGCAAAAAATAGTACTCGTTTGAAAGGAAAACTGGAATTCTTTCATTTTCTCGGTGAAACTGACATCTCCGGATAGTATTAACGGAATTTGTTTCTTGGTTTCCTGGACATAACTTCCCTTACCTTGCTTCGAATAGATAAAGCCTAAATCTTGAAGCTGTTCATATGCTTTCCTGACCACCATTCTTGGTACATTAAATTGATCGGCGAGTATATGCTCTGAAGGTAACTTTTTATCCAATTGAAAGGTCCCACTCTTAATTTCAGATATCAAATGATCCACTAAAAAGTTTTTTTCCGCCAACAGAAATCCCCCTTTAAATATTCGATCTCCCTAATACCCTTTTTCCTTGTTACTGCCAGTGTAATGAGAAAATATGAAGCCATCATGATTTTCTTGTAAAAAAAAAGTCCTGGTCAATTACCAGAACGAAAGGAAGTACTTATTTTATGAATCTTTTTCAATAGAACATCCTGCATGTTCAGCCTTTCAAATTCCAAATCCAGCATGTAAGCATGCCGCTCTCACAGCAAAATTCCTGTTCATAGATCGATATTTTTCAATACCACATCATTAATGGCCATGCTTTTTTTCCTTAATTTCAAAGCATTCACACATTCCGTTCCAGGGCTCATACTGCCAAGCCGAATCGGCTTCTCCCCATAATCCCCATGAAAATCCGAACCTCCTGTCTTAATGAGATTATATTGATCTGCATATGAAATCGCTCTTTCCTCTTCTGCATGACCATGATGCGGGTGAAGAACTTCAATCCCTTCAAGCCCTGCTTCTACAAGATCGGGAATAATTTCGAAGCTCCCGTATTGTCCAGGGTGAGCAAGGACCGGGACGCCTCCGGCAGCACGAATCGCCTTCACAGCCAGTATGGCATCCACATACTCCATAGGAATGAAGGCAATGCCCGGCTCTTCCCCATTTTGGCCGCGACTGAAGATTTTCTTATACAAATCTCCATAGATAGAATCCGTATACCCCGATTCCCTTAGTGCTAGCATGATATGCTGTTTATAAACGCCGGTTCCTCCCCTGAATTTAGATACCTGATCCCAAGTTATTCGATATCCTGCATGAATCAGCCGTTCCACCATTTTTTCAGAAGCTGCATTCCTTTTTTCAATCAGTGGATTACATAGATCCTCAAGTGCCTTATGACCAGGCTCAACAAAATAGCCCAAAATATGTACACGCCTTCCTCTTGCAAAGTCATAACCGGAAACTTCGATACCTGGGATGATTTCAATTCCCATTTCCTTACCCCGTTCCACCATCTCCTGCATTCTCATTGTTGTATCGTGATTCGTAATCGCTAAATGGCCAATGCTCTCCCTTTTTGCAACCTCCAATAGTTCTTCAAATGAACTGGAACCATCTGAAACGTTCGTATGACAATGTAATTCAACCTTCATGCCAATCCCCCCATTCTTATTCGTTACCCATTAACATTTTAACTTAGTGCCATGTCGGTCCCGTTAAGATGATGTAAAAAAACGTAAAGGTGTAAAAGTCGTCCTGAATGGTGAAAATACTTAAGTATTTCAAGCTGTAGACAAAAACGTTCGAGTTGATTTCAGAAACCCGCTCCCTTTCCGCCGACTGTCTGCCAAGCCTCCTCGACGTAAACGTCTCCGGGGTCTCGGCTAGCCCGTTATTCGGCAGGAGTGTCGCAAATTTCTTCCATCCATTAAGGAGTACAGGCAAAAACATGAAGGATAAACTAGTCTTAAATATGGTTCGGAATAAGACCAACCTGTAGTTTTTCTTTTAAAAAACGTCCAGTTGATTGGAACGAAAGGTACGAGACTCCTGCGGGAAAAGCGTGGCCAAGGGAGACCCCGCAGGCGAGCGCCGAGGAGGCTCCCGGACCGCCCGCGGAAAGCGAGTGCCTGGAGTGGAAATCAAAGGTCAGAATTACTAACCCTTAAAAAAACGTTCGAGTTGATTCCAGAAACCCGCTCCCTTTCCGCCGACTGTCTGCCAAGCCTCCTCGACGTAAACGTCTCCGGGGTCTCGGCTAGCCCGTTATTCGGCAGGAGTGTCGCAAATTTCTTCCATCCATTAAGGAGTACAGGCAAAAACATGAAGGATAAACTAGTCTTAAACATGGTTCGAGATGAGACCGGCCTGCAGTTTTTCTTTTAAAAAACGTCCAGGTGATTGGAATGTAAGGTACGAGACTCCTGCGGGAAAAGCGTGGCCAAGAGAGACCCCGCAAGCGAGCGCCGAGGAGGCTCCCGGACCGCCCGCGGAAAGTGAGTGCCTGGAGTGGAAATCAACGTTCCCATTTTACAAACCCACAAAAAAAATGTTGGCAAACAAATATTATTTAGTTTGTAGACAAAAGGGTTCTATCTAAATAAAACAAAGGTGATTGGAACGAAAGGTACGAGACTCCTGCGGGAAAAGCGTGGCATGGGAGACCCCGAGGCGCGCCAAGGAGGCTCCCGCCCGCCCGCGGAAAGCGAGTGCCTGAAGTGGAAATCAACGTTTCATATTACAAACCCACCAAAAAAATGTTGGCAAACAAATATTATTTAGTTTGTAGACAAAAGGGTTCTATCTAAATAAAACAAAGGTGATTGGAACGGAAGGCGCGAGACTCCTGCGGGAAAAGCGTGGCATGAGAGACCCCGCAGGCGCGCCGAGGAGGCGCCCGCCCGCCCGCGGAAAGCGAGTGCCTGAAGTGGAAATAAACGTTCCCATATTACAAACCCACAAATAAAACCAATAAAAATTTTGACTTACTGTCAAAAATGATGTACATTACCTAATGGGCGAACAATTTCTATTGAAAAAGACAAAAATATTCGTATATAGAGGTGCATAACATGGAAAACGTGTTTGATTATGAAGATATTCAATTAATTCCTGCAAAATGTGTAGTAAATAGCCGTTCTGAGTGTGATACATCCGTTACTTTGGGCAAACATACATTCAAGTTACCTGTAGTACCTGCCAATATGCAAACGATCATTGATGAAAAGATTGCCATTTACTTGGCTGAAAACGGTTACTTTTATGTAATGCATCGTTTCGAGCCAGAAAAACGACTGACTTTCATTAAAGACATGCATTCAAGAGAATTGATCGCTTCCATCAGTGTCGGCGTTAAAGAAGAAGAATACGGATTCATCGAACAGTTATCGAATGACAACATTGTACCTGAATACATTACAATAGATATTGCACACGGACATTCCAATGCCGTGATAAAGATGATACAGCATATTAAAAAACATTTACCTGAAAGTTTTGTCATTGCAGGAAATGTTGGAACTCCTGAAGCGGTACGTGAATTGGAACATGCCGGTGCCGATGCTACAAAGGTGGGCATTGGACCAGGGAAAGTATGCATCACTAAAATCAAGACTGGATTTGGAACGGGCGGCTGGCAATTAGCAGCACTTCGCTGGTGTGCAAAAGCAGCAAGCAAGCCTATCATAGCTGACGGCGGCATACGCACGAACGGTGATATTGCCAAATCAGTTCGATTTGGAGCTTCGATGGTCATGATCGGTTCACTATTTGCCGGACACGAAGAATCTCCAGGCCAAACGATCGAGAAAGATGGAAAGGCCTTTAAAGAATACTTTGGTTCAGCATCTGAATTCCAAAAAGGTGAAAAGAAAAACGTTGAAGGCAAAAAGATGTTTGTCGAGCACAAAGGATCTTTGGAAGATACGTTGAAGGAAATGGAACAAGATCTTCAGTCTTCCATTTCATATGCAGGTGGTACCAAGTTGGAGGCCATCAGGAATGTGGATTATGTGGTCGTTAAGAACTCAATCTTTAACGGTGACAAAGTTTATTAAGAAGTAACATAAAAAAAGGCCTAATCAATGGATTAGGCCTTTTTTAATTATACTTTTTTAACAAATTGGGATTTTAATTTCATTGCACCAAAACCATCAATCTTACAATCAATATCATGATCTCCATCAACTAGACGGATGCTTTTGACTTTAGTGCCCATTTTTAAGACGGATGAGCTCCCTTTCACTTTAAGATCCTTGATTACCGTAACGGTATCACCATCGTTCAAGGCATTTCCATTAGCATCTTTGATAACCTTCTTTTGATCACCATTTTCCGTTTCCGCTTCCACCGTCCACTCATGGGCGCATTCCGGGCAAACAAAAAGACTGCCGTCTTCGTATGTATATTCTGAATCACATGCAGGGCAATTAGGAAAATCAGGCATAAATTCACTTCCTCCATTCATTATGTCAATTTTAATATAATAATGGTTTACACACAACCAGTAGTCTATTACCTCCCCCTGTTCCTCCCTTCCTCTAGAACCTATAAAGGTTTTACTATATACTTTTAAGAAAAAGCTGGAAAGTGCGGTGAACCCATTGTTTAAACTATTATTGATAGAAGATGATACGACGTTATTCAATGAAATTAAAGATAGATTGGCGCAATGGTCTTATGATATTTACGGAATCGGCGATTTTAGTAAAGTGGTTCAGGAATTCACGGACATAAAACCTGATTTGGTCATCATTGATATACAGTTGCCGAAGTTTGACGGATTTCATTGGTGCAGAATGATCCGGGCCCATTCCAATGTTCCCATCATCTTTTTATCATCACGTGATCATCCTACCGACATGGTGATGTCCATGCAGCTTGGAGCTGATGATTTTATCCAGAAGCCTTTTCATTTCGATGTACTCATTGCGAAGATACAGGCCACCCTTCGCCGTGTCTATAATTACAATACGGAAAAGATCGAACTGAAAACCTGGTGCGGCGCCACCGTGGATTACGAGAAGAATACGGTATCGGCCGAGTCTGGCACAATCGAATTGACTAAAAATGAAATTTTCATCCTGAAAAAGCTCATTGAACAGAAAAACAAGATCGTAAGCCGCGAAGAATTGATCAACAGCTTATGGGATGACAAACGTTTCATAAGCGATAACACCCTTACAGTGAATGTGAACCGTTTACGCAAGAGGTTGGATGAACTGGGTTTAGGGCATTTTATCGAAACGAAGGTCGGACAGGGCTATATCGCCGTAGAAGAGGCAAATGCATGATCAGAAAATATCTCGTGGAAAGGTTCAGCTGGATCACATTTTACATACTTCTTCATCTATTCATTATCTTTGTCGCCTATCTTGATTCGGCCATTCCGTTGAAGCCCATACTGTATATTGCCTTTTTATCATTGCTCATGTTCAGTATGTTTTTGATATTCCGCTATAAAAAAGAAACCTACTTTTATAAAAGTTTGGAAGCGCGGGAAGACAACCTGGATGTTACGAATATAGCCGAACCAGAGAGCCCTTTCGAAAAAATCATAGAAAACAGCATCATTAATCAAACCGAATTATTGAAGCGATCCGCAGCAATCGGTCAAATGACTTTAGAGCAGGAGAAGGATGAATTATTAGCTTGGATTCATGAGGTGAAGACGCCATTGACGGCGATGCATTTAATGATTGACCGCTTGGATGATGAATTGCTGAAATCACACTTGACTTATGAGTGGCTGCGCATTCACCTTCTTCTTGATCAGCAGCTCCATCAAAGGCGCATGCCTTTCATCGAAAATGATTTGTATATAGAGAAAACCGATTTGGAAACAATAATCTTTGATGAGATTAAAACGCTGCGATCATGGTGCATTCAAAAAGGGATTGGCTTCGACATACAATTGGGCGTAAGCGAAGTGCTAAGTGATGCCAAATGGCTGGCCTTCATCATGAGGCAGCTCTTGACCAACTCGATTAAGTACAGTGAAAACTCAGATATCATGATATATAGCCATGAACAAGCCGGACAAACGGTTCTTGAAGTGCAGGATTCCGGACGGGGCATCGACCCAAAGGATTTATCCCGCATATTTGATAAAGGATTTACATCCACGACAAATCATCGTGACAATGCGGCAACCGGCATGGGTCTATATTTAACCAAGAATGCAGCCGAGTCCCTATTCATCACCATTGATGTTAAATCAGAGCTTGAAACCGGAACGACCGTTACCTTGACCTTCCCAAAAAGAAATGATTTCGTGAATATCACAAGCATGTGACAAAAGTGTCACATGCTTTTATTCTTTGTTCGTCCAAACGAAGGAAAAGAAATACATGGCCTTTTATAATGAGGATATAGAAAAAAAGGAGTGTATCCAAATGAATATATTAGAAGCGAAAAAAATCCATAAAAGCTATGGTAATAAATTCAATAAACAAGAGGTATTAAAGGGTCTCGATATAAGCATACAAGAAGGTGAATTCGTAAGTATCATGGGTGCTTCAGGTTCAGGAAAAACGACTTTGCTGAATGTCCTTTCCTCGATCGATAAAGTCAGCAACGGCACCATTACGATCGATGGAAAAGAGATTTCAGTGATGAAAGAAAAGAAGTTGGCCGAATTCCGTAAGAACCATCTAGGCTTCATCTTCCAGGAATATAACCTATTGGACACACTGACTGTCAAAGAAAATATCCTTTTGCCCTTATCCATCACCAAAACGCCCAATAATGAAGCGGCACTAAAGTTTGATAGCGTGGCGAAGGAACTGGGCATATATGAAGTGAAGGATAAATACCCAAATGAAATTTCCGGTGGTCAAAAACAGCGTACGTCTGCAGCACGGGCTTTCATCCATGATCCAAGCATCATTTTTGCGGATGAACCGACTGGGGCGCTTGACTCCAAATCTGCTTCCGATTTACTGAACAAACTGGGCGAAATGAATAAAAAGCGCAAAGCGACCATCATCATGGTAACCCATGATCCAGTGGCCGCCAGTTATTGCAGCCGAGTCATTTTCATTAAAGATGGACAAATCTATACTCAATTGAATAAAGGTCAAGAATCCAGACAGACCTTCTTCAAGGACATCATGAAAACACAAGGTGTATTGGGAGGGGTTCAAAATGAGCATTAATCAACTCATCTTGCGAAATCTGAAGAAGAATCTGAAGAACTATTACCTGTATGTGTTCGCCCTGGTCTTCAGTGCCTCCCTTTACTTTGCTTTTGTCACCTTGCAATATGACCCATCGCTGGATGAAGCGGAGGGTACGGTGAAAGGCGCCGCCTCCATCAAGGCTGCATCGATCCTGCTTGTTGCGATTGTTTCCATATTCCTTTTATATGCCAATAGCATTTTCATTAAAAGACGCAGTAAAGAAATCGGCTTATTCCAATTGATAGGCATGACGAAGAACAGGATATTCCGTATCCTGAGTGTGGAAAACCTGATCCTGTATTTCTGTTCCGTATTCCTGGGAATCTTTGTAGGGTTTGCCGCTTCAAAATTGATCATCATGATCCTATTTAAAATAATGGGTGTCGAGGCAATTGCGACTCTTAACTTTTCTTTTCAGCCGCTTGTGCAGACCGTGCTCGTTTTTAGCGCCATCTATCTTTTAATCATGTTGATGAATTATGCCTTCATTAAAAGGCAAACCATTCTATCATTATTTAGAGTGACTTCCATGACGGAAGGAAAAGTGAAAAAGGTTTCGATTTTCGAAATGATCATCGGGTTATTCGGGATCATCCTGATCATTGCTGGCTATGTCATTTCATCCAAATTATTCGATGGAGCTTTTTCAGATATGACCGAGCTTTTTATGGCCATGGTCTTCATTTTGGCAACCGTCATCATCGGTACCTACCTATTCTATAAAGGATCAGTAAGCTTCATCTTTAATATCATCCGTAAAAAGAAAAATGGCTATTTGAATATCAATGAAGTATTGTCCCTTTCATCCATCATGTTCCGGATGAAATCGAATGCGATATTATTGACGATCATCACGACCGTTTCCGCTTTGGCGATCGGTTTATTATCATTAAGCTATATCTCCTACTACTCAGCGGAGAAAATGGCACAAAGCAGTATCCCTACCGATTTTTCGATGACGGATAAGGGAGATGCGGATACATTCAAAGAAGCTTTATCAGACAGTAAAATTGATTATGACGAAAAGGTGATTGATGTCATTCAAGTGGATGTCAATGTAAAGGAAATTATGGAGACCAGCCTGGATGAAGTGAACTTTGATCCGGACATCATGACCGTTTCCGTCATCAGTGATGAATCCGTTAAAGGAATCAACCTCGCTGAAGATGAGACCCTTTTCAGTGGATACAGTAATATTATGGAAAAGGTCATATCCTTGAAGGATTCCGGAAAGATTGAACTAAAGGGCAAAAATGAAGTGATTCCGCAAACATATATGGGTTTGAATGATGATACTTTCCTGTCCCATTACTTCACGAATGGCGGATTGCCCGTTGCCATTGTAGACCAAACGATATTCGACCGTTTGAAAAAGGACGCCGACCCGAAAATCCAAAATGTACCATCCGTTAATATCGGCATTGATGTGAAGGATGAAGCTGAACTTGAAAAAGCGAATGATCTATTCAATAAAATGAATTTTAAAGAAGAACATGTGAATGAATCCCAATTGGAAATGTTCAACACCCAGAAGAAGAATATGGGCCTTATCATGTTCATCGTCGGCTTCTTGGGGTTAACCTTCCTCATCACATCCGGTTGTATCCTTTATTTCAAGCAAATGGATGAAAGTGAAGGAGAAAAATCCAATTATACGATTTTAAGAAAACTCGGATTCACGCGTGGCGACTTACTAAGAGGAATCCAAGCAAAACAAGTTTTCAATTTCGGCATTCCTTTAGTCGTCGGGCTGCTTCACAGTTATTTCGCAGTCCAATCAGGATGGTTCTTTTTCGGGACCGAAGTTTGGACACCGATGATCATCGTCATGGCATTATACACGGTACTGTATTCGCTCTTCGGAATCCTATCCGTATTTCATTACAAGAAGGTCATTAAAGAATCTCTATAATTTCGAAGATACTAAAAGCTCCAGGGCCAATGAGGCCCTGGAGCTTTTAACTGTAGAAAAATTCGAAGAAAAGTGATTTCCACTCCAGGCACTCGCTTTCCGCGGGCGGTCTTTGCGCCTGCGGGGTCTACCTTGGACACGCTTTTCTTAGCAGGAGTCTCGTGCCTTCCGTTTCAAGCAAAATTTAGCAACGATCAGATTATATAAACCCCAAAGAAGTTCCAGCTGCTTTCAGAAATCGCCACCCTTTCACTCCAATGGGATTCCATACATAAAAAAGTAAACCATGAAGGAAATCATCATGGTTCGGGGTGAGACATTTCGAACGAGCTTTCCGTTTCCCTTTAAAGTACCCCAGCCGGTTTCATCATTTCCTTGATCAATTCCCTATTGCGCTTTTTAAAGATTTCATTATGGGAAGAAACCATTCCCACTCCGTGAGCGTCAGGCTGGATATATTGTTTTGCCTTGTTTACGGCATTTGCAGCATCTTGAAAAGTGCCTGCTATCAGGTTCAATTTACCTTCATGCTTAAGGATATCCCCGGCTGCGTATATTCCATCCATCGAGGATTCACTTGCAGGAGTGCCTTCAATATAATAGTTGTCGGCAATGGCAATGTCCACTTTACTATTTCGAAGCAGCGATGTATCACGCTCATAACCATGATTGATGATGACTTCATCGATCGGTAAGTAAGAAACCTTTCCCGTTGCGTGATTCGTCAATTCAACATGTTCAATTGATCCATGATCATCGCAGGCAATCAATTTTGTAATCGTCGTATTCAAGAAACAAACAGCAGAGCTTTCCATCAATTGCCTTGCTTGTGATTCATGTCCTGCCAAACTATCTTTCCTGTATGTCAGGTACACCTTTTTGGCGATGGGCTCTAATTCATTCGCCCAGTCTATTGCAGAATTCCCGCCGCCTGAAATGATCACCGTCTTATCCTTGAATCGATTGAAGGACTTAACGGTATAGTTTAGATTGGAGACTTCAAACCTTTCTGCCCCGTCTATTTCCAACTTTTGCGGGTTCAGAATTCCGCCGCCAACCGCGACAATGATCGTCTTGGAAAAGTGCATTTGACCTGAAGCCGTATGTAAAACGAAGATACCTTCTTCATTACGTGTGATTGATTCCACTTTTTCATTCAAGACGACTGTTGGATTGAAGGTTAAACCTTGCTCCACTAGCTGCTCAATTAATTTTTCCCCAGTAGTGGGTGTCAGCCCTCCTACATCCCAAATCATTTTCTCTGGATAGACATGAATTTTCCCGCCTAGCCGTGGCTGGTATTCTATCAGTTTAACTTTCATTTCCCTAAGTCCGCTATAAAAAGTGGAGTAAAGGCCTGCTGGCCCTCCCCCAATAACCGTTACATCAAATAAATCTTGCTGTTCCATCTACGTCCACTCCCCGGTAATCAAGTGTGATTGATTATCATTCTCATTTAATGGTACACTCTTTTTTCATTTTTTACAATAAGCAGTCGGGTTAAAATTCAAAAAACGATTCATTCTGCACGTATGTATGAGATTGGAAAAAAAAGTGCAGCAATCCTTCATCCATACTTAAGGATGAAAGATGCTGCACTTTCTTGGCACTGAATGTTAGCTTGAACGAGGTCTTTTCCCGTCTGCTATAAGAAGGTTGATGCGATCTATGAGTTCAGGTAGTTCCTCCATCGTTTTGATGGTGAAGTCTGCGCCGTTTTGCATAAAGTTATCTGCCGTTTTTGTGATGAGATCTTGTTTATCTCTTTCTGGCAATCTTGTATACTCATCCAAGCTCAATCCCATCTCGGAGCTTCCGACAATGACACCGACCGACCATACCCCAGCATTCACTCCCTCTTGCATATCGGAAGTGGTGTCGCCTACCTTCACTACCTTCCATGATGCCGCTAACTTCAATTTTTCCATATTCCGATAGATCATGTAAGGATAAGGCCTTCCAATCGAATGGGTTGCATCCGGGGTTACATGAAAATCCGGGCGATAGCCTTTTTTCAAAGCATTTGCCACGACGACCTCCATCATTGTATCCGTATATCCCGTTGTCGACCCAATCTTCAGGCCGCGATTCCTTAATGCTTCCACCGTCTCGATAACCCCTGGAATGGGATCTGTATAATCCGCCAATGACATCATCAGTGCCGGTTCGAATTCAGCATATAGTTTTTCAACGTCTTCCTCATTGAATGGCCTTCCGTATTGTTCTTCCCATAACGAAGATATCCTTGGCATGGTCAGCATCGCACGAATATGGTCGATTTTCAGCATGCCCATCGGAGCTCTGGCTTCCTCCATCGTCACGTCAAGTCCAGCATTCTTAAAAATATCCACAAAAACATTCACTGGTGCAAAACATCCAAAATCCACAGCTGTTCCAGCCCAATCCAAAATGATTCCCTCTACCTTATTCATACTGTCACCACTTTCATATATTTTTCTACGATCCTGCCAAGTGCCTCGATATCTTCTTCATGGATTTCGCCAATATTGCCGATTCGGAATGTATCTATGTCAGTCAGCTTTCCGGGGTAAATTACATAGCCCCTCTCTTTGATGAAATTGTAGAAGTCCCCAAAATCAAAGGTTTCAGTTGGAAAAAGGAAAGTTGTAATGATTGGCGATTGTTTATCAGGTGAGATATATGCATGAATGCCCAATTTACCCATCAGCTCTCTCAGCCTGTCATTATTATTTTTATAGCGGGCGAATCTGGCTGGAATGCCGCCTTCTTCCGATAATTCTTCCAATGCTTTAGCAAACGCGGCCACTGCATGCGTCGGGGATGTGAAACGCCATTTCCCATCCTTGTCCATCTCTTTCCACTGATCATATAAATCCAGGGACAAACTGCGGGCATTGCCTTCACAAGCCAACAATTTCTCAAGCTTTGCAATGACGAAACCAAAACCGGGGATTCCTTGAATGCATTTATTCGCACTGCTGATCAAATAATCGATTCCGAGTTCAGGCACATTCAGCTCAACTCCGCCAAAGCTGCTCATCGCATCAATGATCAAGGTTTTCCCTTGTTCCTTTGAGATCTTCGAAACCATCTCTATCGGATTTAAAATCCCTGTCGTCGTTTCACAATGAACCATTGCTATATGTGTGATGTCACTATCATCCAGTAAAATGTTCCGGATTTCAGCTTCCTTTGGAAATTCATTGTACTCAACGCCATATTCCACATGATTCAATCCGATGCACTCCGCCATTTTCACAATTCGTTTTCCATATGCGCCATTCGTTATGATCAGCACTTTATCGGATTTTGAAAGTGCAGTCGTCAGCACTGATTCTACAACAAACGAGCCGCTTCCCTGCATAAGTACAGCCGTATATTCTCCGTTTGCAGCATATGCCAATTCAAGAAGCTGGGATCTGATTTTTTGTGTGATTTCTTTATAATCATTTTCCCACGTACAGCGGTCAACAAGCATTTCCTGTTTCACCGTACTCGTAGTCGTCAGCGGTCCAGGCGTTAATAGTTTATAAGTATTCATTTTCCTTCACTCCTCACTGTATTCATCATTGTGCTGATTTAAAGAATTCCTGATGCTGTTTTAATAATTCAACCGTTAGGGGCTGCTTGTATTTCTTAGGGTGGGCCGGTTTGTTCTTTTCCGTTACCTTTTCACCTTCATAAAGTGCGACCGGGTAATGTTTCAGCAATTCTTCTCTAGCATCTTTACTGATCGTTTCTGCCATTTTCATCGCTAAACCTGTTTTAGCTTCATCATCTTTATTCACGACAGCAACGGATTCCGTGTAGGAGAAATTCCCCTCAACCGGATCGACGAACTTGATCGGTAAGCCTGACTCTTTAGCCATCACGGCTTGGTAGCGCAAACCAAAACCGGCAGCCACTTCCCCTGCTTGAACTTTATTGATTGGGCCTGAACCTGAGCTCTCAAGATGCGGACCGCTATTTGCTATTAAGTCATGGAGAACCTTTTTCCCCTCTGCGTCACCGTATTGACTGATTATTGCTTGAACTAACAGCCACCCTGTTGAAGAGTCCAGGATATTAGGAATTGAAACGAACCCTTTATATTCCGGCTTTGTCAAATCCTTAATCGAGGTAGGCATCGGCAGGCCTTTTTGTTTAAGCACTTCCGTATTCACAAAAATGGAACCGGTATTTGCCAAAATCGGCGTATAATAGGCTGGATTTTTTTCCAATGCCTTGGTGCTGAATGACAGGTCCTTGAACATGGAGTGCTGATCCTGTGCGCTTTCAATGAAATAGGAACTCATCGTCACGACATCAGCCTCGATTTCATCGCCTTCTGCCAGCAGTTTCCCTCCTAATTCAGATGTGCCTAATGATTGAAGGACATATTTCCCTTCGTATCCGGCATCTTTCAGGGAAGTCTCCATTGCTGCAGTGGCTTCTTCATCGCCATTCGTATAAATGACCACCTTTTCCTCATCCGCTTTGCCGCTGTTACGGCCCACCAATACAAATGCCAAACTTAGAGCAACTAAAGAAAGTAAGGCTATCTTGATCGTTTTAGACATAATATCCCCCTCATTAATGTTTGAATTGTCTTTTTTGATAATGATCACAAAGCAGCTTCACGGCTAGATTTGTAAAAAAGATAAGCAAAGACAGGATGAATATTTCATTGAATTTGGCAAAATGCTGAAGCTCTTTAATTTTGCTGGCCACTAATGTGGTTTGGGCCGTGACCAAAAAGATGATTCCGCTGATCGTCACCATACTATTGATGAAATAGTAGCTGAACATCTCGATTACCGTAGATGCCGAGTTTGGCAGAATGACACGATAGATTGTCCTGATCCAGCTATCCCCCAATAGATTCCCGGTGGTTTCCCAACCAGGGTTCATTTTGGATAAAGAGTTCTTCGCCATTAAATAGGGTGTTGTAAAGAAGTGGACTATGTTACATAGAATGATGATGGCAAAGGTCCCCTTCCAGCTGCTGCCGTTGAACAGCAGCAAATACGATAAGCCCAAAACCATTCCCGGTACTGTATTCGTCAACATTGAAATGACATCGATTGCCGATTTCCCCTTAAGGGGCGTCCGGACATTCAAAACCGCAGAGCTAAAGGCGATGAACGTTCCCATTACAGCCGTCATCAAGGCGACGAATAAGGAGTTTTTATAAACTGCCGTTAAATCGCTCGATTGGAATGTGTCGATAAAATGCTTTAAGGTGAACGAAAGATCGTAAGGGAAACTAGTTAAAAATGGTGCAATGAACATGACCGCAAATACAGAAAACATCCCTATTAAGACCAGCAGCGAGATACCTCCAAAACATATATCCCTCCCTTTGTGCTGTGTCAATTCTATATCGCTGAACTTGTCATAATGAAAATTAAGTTTTTCGAGATAGTTTAATAGGAAAACACTGAATACTACCGGAATGAGCATGAAAATGGCAATCACTGCACCACTATTGAAATCAGGGATTGAACCCAGCATGACTTGATACAGTTGCGTCGCAACGACGGAGTAGGTCCCGCCGACTGAAGCCGGTATCCCGAAGTCGGTGAAACTCAAGATGAAGGAAAGTACAAAAGCTCCGCCCAAAGTTCCCGACAATGGCCGTATGATCGTATTCATGAAACTTCTTATCGTTCCGTCACCCATTAATTTTGAAACGATGATGAATTTTTTATCCATGTACTTGATGGAATTATTAATGAGAAGGAAAGCTGATGGCAATGTATAGATCACATAACCTATCAATAATCCATTAAATCCGTATATATCGAATAGATTCCTTCCAAAAATCTTCGTTATGATTCCTTGATTGCCGAAAGAGTAGATGATCGCAAACCCGAATGTGATTGTCGGAAGCAGCATCGGAACAAGGATCCCGGTTTTAATTACACTTTTTAATGGCCTATATAATCGGGTGCAATGGATGGAATAAGCCAGGAAAAAGGCTAAAACGGTCGTAATGACGGCTGTGAGCCCCGATATTTTCACGCTGTTTCCGAATGACCTCATCAACTCTGCATTTGAAAGGACCGTTAAATAATTCGAGAGATTGATTCCATCAGCCGTTTCAAAAGAACGGACGAACAATATGCCAAGCGGCAAGAAAAGAAAAACGGCAAATAGCAGTAAGATAGGTATATAAATGACTCTCATTGCCGGTTTTACTTCAGGCATACTTTTCACCGAATAAGTTATAAATATTTTCTCTCTTGATCTCCAGTTGTTTAAGAATGAATTCCTTTACGAAATCATTGGCCGGCTGATTGATGATTTCTTGAGGCGATCCAAATTGAGAAATATTCCCTTGATTAATGATCAAAATCTTATCCGACATCGTCAAAGCCTCTTCCGGGTCATGTGTCACTATGATCGTCGTCAGCTTAAATTCGCGGGCAATGGATTTGATGCGTTCCTTTATCGATTCCTTGATCACACCATCCAGAGCACTCAGCGGCTCATCAAGTAAGAGGATCTTCGGTTTCATTACAAGAGTCCTTGCTATCGAAACCCTTTGTTTCTGGCCCCCGGATAATTCGCTGATCCTTTTTTTCAAATGCGGTGTTAATTCCAGGAAATCGATGTATTCCTGAAGCTCTTCCTTGGAAACAGATCCCTTCCTGTTCCTCAATCCATAAACGATATTTTCATAGGCATTCAAATGCGGGAAAAGAGCGTAATCCTGGAAAACGATATTAAATCCCCTGTCTTTCATGGGCACGTTACTCAAATCGGTATCATTGAAAATGATTTTCCCATGATTGATACCCGTCAAGCCCAAAATTATATGTAATAAAGTAGTTTTGCCGCTTCCACTTGGTCCTAATAGTGAAACGATCTCCCCCGTTTTAATTTCAAGATTTATATTATCCAAAACTGATTTTCCATCGAAT
This sequence comes from Peribacillus sp. NPDC096622, assembly GCF_044762665.1. Lineage (NCBI taxonomy): Bacteria > Bacillati > Bacillota > Bacilli > Caryophanales > Bacillaceae > Peribacillus > Peribacillus sp. NPDC096622. The sequence continues at coordinate 616,802 of NZ_JBIWES010000001.1, forward strand.
TGCTTGCTAATATTTTGTAGTTTTAGCAAACCGTTCACCTCCTTTAATACACCCTTAGTATAAAAGCACTTTGTAAACCGAATTTGAGATTTTTGTAAATAATCTGTAAATGTTGAACACTTTATTACTAATTTCATACTAACTTTTGACCAACTAATGATATTTTTATCATCTATATGTTGAATATGTTCACGGTAAACAGTACACTTAAAATGAATATCAGGAAGATAGATATGAAGAATAGGCGGGTGTAACTTATGCTTCCTCTTGAAAGGCAAAAGAAGATCATCGAGTTATTAACGATTAGAAAAGTTATGAAGATTGCCGAGCTTACTGAAGAAATGCAAGTTTCCATCGAAACCATCAGAAGGGATATAAACCTTCTTACAAGACAAGGAAAAATAGAAAAGATCTATGGCGGCGTTAAGCTGGTTCAATCGAAGTTTGGAGAATCGACGATAGATGAACGGATGTTCAGTCAATTAGAAGAAAAGGAAACCATCGCCCAAAAATGCAGTGAGTATATCGACGATGGTGATTGCATTTATATCGATAGTGGTTCGACAACCTATCAAATCGCTAAATATATAAAACAGAAAAAGAAACTGACTGTGATAACCAGTTCGATCCCTGTTGTAAATGAGCTCATTCATAGCGATATCGAGATATTGATCATAGGGGGGAAAGTCAGGAGAAATGAACAATCCATCGTTGCATTTGACTACTTATTCAACTTTAGTGAATTGAATATTTCAAAAGCATTCATTTGTGCGAGTGGCATAACCGTTGAAAAAGGCATATCCGACTATAATTTAGAAGAAGCGAACACACGAAAAAAAATCATTGATTTATCCCAAGAAGTCTATGTTGCCGCTGACAGCACCAAGTTCGGGAAAGATGTGACAATCGGGATATCGTCACTGGATAAAATCGATTACATCATAACTGACGATCATCTGCATAAAGATTTCATCTCTTCGTTTAAAGAGACCGGCACACATTTGATTCTTTCTTAAAAGCAAGAAAAAAACGGGAACTATACAGTAGTATAGTTCCCGTTTTTCAGTTTGTAGACAAAAGGGGGGCCGGTGAATGCCAAATGCATTTGGAATGAAGAACGTTTTAACAAGTCTAATTTTGGCGATCACCTTCGGGAAATCAATAACTGCCGGACTAAATGTTCTTGAATCAATTGACCCATAGCAGCACATTCATCACAACGTTGATTTCCACTTCAGGCACTCGCTTTCCGCGGGCGGGCGAGAGCCTCCTCGGCACGCCTGCGGGGTCTCCCTTGCCACGCTTTTCCCGCAGGAGTCTCATACCTTCCG